>JBFWUN010000050.1:2685-30562 GCA_050247235.1 Gammaproteobacteria bacterium | reverse complement strand
ACGCCGCGCTACGTGGAGAGCATCGATCGCGGCACCGGCGCAACGAGGCCGCTGCCGTCGCAGGTCTCCCATGCGCTCGCGCCGGGCGGCGAGTGGCTGGCGGTCCATGCGGCGGACCGCGCGCGCAGCGGCCTCCTGTCCACGTCCGATGGTCTGATCGCGTATTCCGCGCAGCCCATTCATCGCAGCAGCCCGCGGGACCCCGGTGCCAGTGCCGGGGTGCTCGTGTTCGCCCGCTACCTCGATGCGTCGTTCATGCGCCAGGTCAGCGGGATCCTCGGGGTCGACGTCGAACTGTACGACGCCGAAGCCCCGTTCCTTGCCGATGACGTGCGCGCCGCGTTCGCCGCATTCACTGGCGATGTGCAGACACACGCGATCCCACTGGACGACACCCGCATCGCCGGGTACGCGCCATTGTCAGTGAGTGCCGGGCCGGGCGCGGGCGCCGCGCTTGCACGCGTCGTGGTGACGCGCAGCGGTCGCGCGCAGGCGCGCCAGCTGCAGGTCTACCTGCTTGGTTCGATCCTGCTCCTCAGCGTGCTTGCAGGCGCGTTCTACTTCGTGGTGATCGAGCGAAGACTGCTGCTGCGCCTGGCGTCATTGGATCAGGCGGTTGACGCGATCGCGAAGGGTGGTCATTTCGGTCAGCGCATTCCGGAATCGCCGGAATTCGACGAAGTCGAACGGCTCGGGCGTTCGGTGAACGCGATGCTCGCCGAGCTCGAGTCCCAGCGCGACGTGCGCGACGCGCGCGACGCCGCGCTCGTCGCCAGCCGCCTCAAGGGCGAGTTCCTGGCGACGATGAGCCACGAGGTCCGCACGCCGTTCAACGGTATCCTGGCCATGCTCGAGCTCGCGCTCGAGGACGATCTCTCGCCCGGTCAACGGGAGCGGATCGAAACCGCCTACCGCTCGGCCCACGGCCTGCTCGGCCTGATGAACGATCTGCTCGATTTCTCACGGGTCGACGCCGGCGCGCTGATGCTTCAGGACGTCGATTTCGACCTGCGGCAGCTGGTCGAGGACACCACCGTGCTGTTTGCGTCACGCGCACATCAGCGGGGCCTGAGTCTCGGATGCTGCGTGGATCCGTTGCTCGCGCGCCGCCACCGCGGCGATCAGCATCGGCTTCGGCAGGTGCTCGCGAACCTGCTCAGCAACGCGCTCAAGTTCACCGACTCGGGGCTCGTGAGCGTGCGCGTGTCACGCACCGCGGCGACCGCGGAGAGCGAAGGCATCGAGCTGAGCGTGTCAGATACCGGCAGGGGAATCGCGGCCGGACAACGGGCATCGTTGTTCCAGCCGGCGCCCGGCGCAGGCGAGCGCGCGCAGGGTGCGGGGATCGGCCTGTCGATCTGTCGCCAGATCGTCACCCAGATGGGCGGCGTGATAGATGTCGATTCGACGCCAGGCGCCGGAAGCCGGTTCCGGGTGACGCTGTGGCTGAAGATCGCGGAGCCTGGGCCGGTGGCGGGACTTGCCCCACCTCGGCTCGCGCGACGCGCGGTCGTGATCTCGGCGCAGGACAGCGGGTGTGTCGTTGCGGCCGAATACCTGCGGGCGATGGGCGTGGCAGTGCACACGGTCGACCCGGCGGATGCAGCGAGCCAGTCGCCCGTCGAAGCGGACTTCGCGGTGTTCGATGAAACGGAACTCGCGGTGCCGCCGGTCCCGTATGTGAATCTGCCCGCGATCCGTCTGCGTGCGATCGGTACCCCGCCGGTGCCGGCACGTGACGACGAGATCGCCGTCGTGAAGCCGCTGCGGTGGTACCAGCTGCAGTCTTCGGTCGCTGCGCTCGATGCCCGGCTCTCACGCAAGACAGTCGTCGAAGGCGGGCGCGGAACGCTGCCGGACCTGCAGGGCCGGCGGGTGCTGCTCGTGGAAGACACCGCCGTGAACCGCCAGGTCGTCCGCCAGCTTCTCGACGGCTACCGGCTCGTGATCGACGAAGCCGAGTCGGGTGAGGACGCGCTCGCGCTGCTGGAGGCGACCGAGTACGACCTGGTGCTGATGGACTGGCGCCTGGTGAACGTCGACGGGATCGAGACCACGCGGCGCTGGCGGCTGCGCGAACGCGCGCTCGGCCGCCCGCGTGTCCCGATCGTCGCGCTGACTGCGTACGCGCTGCTCGCCGATGAACTCGCCTGCCGGCGCGCGGGCATGGACGATTACCTCGTCAAGCCGCTCGGACGCGATGCGCTGAGCCGGGTGGTCTGGCGCTGGCTGGTCCATCCGCCGGAAACGGCGCCGGTGAACCCGCTGCCCAGCGTGGGGTGAACCCGGGCGTCGAACGGAGTACCCTTGGGGTGCTGCACAATTCCACGGAAGATGGATGCCCATGTACGAGCAACACTTCGGCCTGCGCGCCGCCCCGTTCAGCCTGCTCCCGGACCCCGCATACCTGTTCCAGAGCCGCAAGCACCAGCTGGCGCTGTCGATGCTGGAATATGCCATCCGCAACCAGCTGGCGTTGTCGGTAATCAGCGGGGAAGTGGGCTGCGGCAAGACCACCCTGATCCGCCAGCTGATGAACAACCTCGGTGAATCGTTCACGGTGGGCCTCATTTCGAACACGCACCGCGCGTTCGGCAACCTGATGCAGTGGGTCGCGCTGGCGTACGGACTGCCCTACCAGGGCAAGGACAAGGTGCAGCTCTACCAGGAGTTCGTCGAATTCCTGTGCGCCCAGTACGCGGCCGGCAAGCGAACCCTGCTGATCGTGGACGAAGCGCAGAACTTGGACGCGGAGATCCTCGAGGAGCTTCGCCTGCTGACCAACGTGAACGCCGACGATCACCTGGTTCTCCAGCTCCTGCTGGTGGGCCAGCCGGAACTCCACGAGATCCTCAAGCGACACGAGCTGCGTCAGCTCGCGCAACGGATCAGCGTGTTCGCCAGGCTCGAACCGCTCGACGAGCGCGAGACGGCGGCCTACGTGCGTCACCGGATGGAGGCCGCGGGCGGGGACCCCGGCATCTTCCACAAGAACGCGCTGCGGCTCATCTACTGGAACAGCGGCGGGGTGCCGCGCGTGATCAACACCCTGTGTGAACTCGCACTGGTGTATGCGTATGCCGACGCCAAGACGGAGATCGACGCGCTGCTGATCGCCGACATCGCGCGCGATCGCGTGCAGACCGGCCTGTACGGCGACAAGGTGCACGACATGCGCTCGCTGCGCGCGGAGGGCGCGAAGCGGCGTCGGGAGAAGGTTGATCCGACGAGCGAGACCGTGCCGCCGGTCGCGCCCGCCGTTGTGGACGCGGAGGAGCCGGACGACTCCTTCACGCTGAGCCTGGCGCCGGATGTGCCCGAGGGCGCGGCGGTGGTCGGACTGCCGGACGAAATGGAGCGGCGACGCCGCGGCTCAGGCCGCTGAATCCGCGCGGGCCAGGCCCGCCACGCGCCACGCCGTCAGCAGCGCCAGCGCCCAGCACGCCGCGATGCCGGCGAGCACCTGCGCCGCGAGTCCGTGGTCGAGCATGCGCCCGAACATGACGGGGCCGGCCGCGATCCCGATATCGAGTCCCGAGTAGACCACGCCGTACACGCGGCCGGTCGCGCCAGCCGGTGCGGTTGCGCGGATCAGCAGATCGCGGGACGGTCCCGACAGACCGCTGCCGAACCCCATCAGCGCCACCAGCGCCCAGGCCGCCGGGACGGGCACCACGTCGAGTCCGAGCCCGAGCAGCAGCGCAGCGCCCGCGGCACACGCGAAGGCGAGCGAGATATTGCGTTCGAGCGGTGCGTCGCGCGTCGCCAGCCAGCCCCCGGTGAGCATCCCGCCTGCGCTCGCACACATGAACACCGTCACGCTCAGCGCCGCCGTTGCGGCGGGCACCGCGTAGAGATGCGTGAAGACGGTCGGGGCGAAGTTCTGGATACCCCCTGCCGCGACCGCGATGATGAAGAAGAACGCGAAGCACCACCACACTGCGGGCAGGCACAGGAATCCGAAGCCCCGGGTGGTGTCATGGGCCTGCGGCGGCGGTTTCCGGCGCCACACGTCGCGCTGCGATACGCACAGCGCGATGACGACCAGCGGCAGGCACGCAGCCGCGAACAGGCTCGCGCGCCAGCCGGCATGCTGTGCGATGCCCACCAGGAACACCGGCGCAAGCGCCCAGCCGAGGCTGCCCGTCACGCCGTGCACGGAATACGCCGGGCCGAGACGGGGCACGCTGACGTGTGCGTTGATCAGCGAATAGTCGACGGGGTGGAACACGCCGTTGCCGAGGCCGATGAACACCGCGGCGCCGAGCAGCATCGGGTAGGTGGTGCTCAACGCGAATGCCAGGGTGCCGAGCGCCAGGCAGCCCAGGCCGCTGAGCAGGGTGATACCGGCCCCGAACCGATCGACGACGAACCCAGCGATGGCCTGGCTGCCGGCAGAGACCACGAAAATCACGCTCATCACGAAGCCGAGCGCAGCGTAGCTGACACCGAACTCCACCTTCAGCCACGGGAACAGCGGTGCGATCACGAGCTGGAAGAAGTGACTGGTCAGGTGCGCGAGACCGACCACGCCGATCACGCGCGCATCGGTGCGCCAGGGCACGGGACCGCTGAGCGCAGCGGCGGCGTCAGTCATGCACCGGCACGGCCATCATCGTCGTCACCAGGTATGCCACTGCGGTTTCCGCGCCGTCATCCGCGATCGACACCAGCTCTGCCGCGCAGGCCGACAAGGTGCGGCCGGCGCGCAGCACCCGGCCGCGCGCAGCCACGCGTGGACCGAACGCGGGCGCCAGGAAATTGATCTTGAATTCGACCGTCACGATGTCGAATGCCGCCGTGACCAGGGTCTGCGCGGCATACCCGGCCGCGCTGTCACCGAGGGCGGCGAGCACGGTCCCATGCGCGTGCCCGCCCGGCTGCAGCAGGTCCGGTCGAAGCATCGCCGCGACTTCGACGAACCCGGGTTCCACGCGGATTGCGTGTGCGTCGATGAGCCGATCCATGAACGGCTGGCTCGCGAGGCTTGCGTGTACGCGCGCGACGTACGCGGGGTTGCGCGGGGTATGCCGGTTCGTCATGGCCGCTCCTCTGCGGGGACGGTTTCGATGAAGCCCCGGCTCACAACCTCCGCCCCGAGGCCATCGAGCACGGAGAACGTGATGAGCGCCGCACGGATCCCGTCGATACGCACGACCAGCGCGGCCGGCATCCGCACCATGCCACTGAACCGGCATCCGATCCGCGTGGCGCGCTCCGGCGCACCGTCCAGGCAGCGATCGAGCAGCAGCGAGACCGCGCGCGCGAGGGTCGCCGTGCCGTGCAGGATGATGTCCGGCAGTCCCGCCGCACGCGCGTGCGCGATGTCGGTGTGAATCGGGTTCCAGATCTGCGCACACTCCGTGTACACGTGGGCGGCGCCGCGCGGAATCGACAACGGCAGGTAGCGCGCGGGATCGCCCAGCATCGCGGGCCAGGCCGGGACGGTATCCAGCGCGCCTGCCGGACCCTCGAGCCGGACGCCGCGATACAGCGTGCTCTGGTAGGTCCGGCAGACCAGGCGGTTCTGTGCGTCGACGGTATCGATCCGCTTGATGAGGGTGGCGCCCGGCGGGCGGGCGGCCACCGCGATGGCGGTTGCCACGGTCGTCAGTTCCAGGCCCGGGAGCAGGGGGCGGTGCAGGTGAAGATCGTGCTCGCCGTGCACCGCGCGCGCCTGTTCCGCGGGTGTCATGTGCTCGGTGCCGGGACCATGTCGTACCTCGAGAATCGGATCCCACTCCAGGCACACGGGGAACAGCGGGTGGGCGCGCAGCGCGCCCGTGGTGTCGAAGCAGCGCGGGTTCGCGTAGTCGACCCCGGCCGCGTAAGCCATCAGGCGGCGGGCCTCCAGCGTATGCCGGAAGGGGCGCGACGTGGCGCCGAGGATGTGGGCGGACAGCGGCACGCGGAGGTCACTCCCCCCGGCGTCGCCGGGGCGTCATGCGCCCCGGGGGTGTCGCGGGCTCAGGCGCCAAAGAAGGTCCGGACCCTGCCGAGCAACGCTTCGCACTGCTCGAGCGGCGGCTCGTGACCGCACTGTGGCAGCATCGCCACCTCGGCGTTCGCGAGCGATTTGCGGAACTCCTCCGCGTACACGGGCGGAATCAGCCGGTCGTTCTCGCCCCACGCGATCAGGGTCGGTGCGCTGATCCGGTGGATGCGCTTCCTGAGCCCCTTGTCCGGAATCGGCCAGATGACCTTGCCGGTGCAGCCCAAGGTCCAGATGAAATTCACGGTCCACAGCGCTTCCGCGTCCTTGCCGCTCGGCGGGGTCATGCGCCGGACCACGCGCGGGTGATGCCGGTCATAGAACAGCACCTGCATGATCTCCTCCGGCGTCAGCGCGCACCAGTCGGCACAGGTGTAAGGCGCATCCTCGCGCCACAGGCCGACCGGTGCGATCAGCACGAGGTTCTCCACTGCCTTCGGACGCTGCGCGGCGAGTTCCGCTGCGAGCATGCCGCCGAACGAGTGTCCGATCAGGCGGAACTTCTTCAGGCCCAGCCCGTCGAGCAGGTCCTCGTACGCGATGACCGCATCCCACAGGCTGTCCACCTTGTCGATGTCGTTCGGCCTTCCCGGGGCCGTCCCCGGAAAATGCGGCACGTAGACCTTGTAGTGGTCCGCGAGGCTGTCGAGGAAATCGTCCCAGTAGTAGCCGCCTGCCGAGTGCAGGTACAGCACGGGCTTGCCCTTGCCGGCGACGTTGACCGTGATCTCGAGCGCGCCGCCCAGGACGGGCACGATCTTCTTGCGTGGCTTCTTCATGCGTGTCGCTCCCTTCAGGCAGCCGCGCGCTGTTCGGTGGCGCAGACTTCCGGCCACCAGTGATCCACCCAGCCCTCGCTCTCCCACAGGGGACGCAGGTGAGGCAGCACGCCCTTCGAGATCCGCTCGATGTTCTCCATCGTCTTCTGGTGCGACAGCGAGCCGAACTGCGGCAGGATCATCAGGTGTCCGACGCGCAACGTCTTGACGATGTTGATCAGGCGTTCGGTCACGGTCTTCGCCGATCCGACGACGACGAACTCGCGCTCGTTGAACGTCGGGAAGTTCATCTTCTTGAGTTCCTCGTACGGCGGGAATGGCCGCTTGGTCAGCAGGTGCGTCAGGCTCTGATGGGTCATGTGCCCCGGCGGGATCAGGAACTGTTCGGGCAGGTGCAGTCCCTTGTGATAGAAATACTCCGCGGCAGGACCATATTCCTGCGCGGCCTTCTCGTCGGTATCCGACACGCCGACCGGGATCAGGAAGCCCATCCGGTACGGATTGCGGTCGCGGCCGTATTCCTCCACTTTCTCCCAGAAGCCGTTGACCATGTGGTGCGCGCCCTTGGCGCCGAAATAGGTCAGGTAGCAGTACGAGTAATCGTTCTTCGCGACGAAGTCCCACGTGCTCGGGCTCGCATTGCCAGGCACCCAGATCGGCGGATGCGGGCGCTGCACGGGCTTCGGCCAGATGTTGACCATCGGCAGCTGCCAGAACTTGCCGTTGAAGGCGAACTGCTCCGTCGCGGCCCATGCGCGCCTGATGAGATCGTGGGCCTCGTAGTAGCGCTGGCGCTGCTCGATCGGTGCCATGCCGTAGCTGTACGAGAAGTCGCCGCCGAGCCCGACCGGGAAGCCCGCGACGAGCCGTCCTTCGGAGATCGAATCGAGCATCGCGTATTCCTCGGCGACGCGGATCGGCGGGTTCAGGAACACCGCGGTCTCGCCCATCTGGATGATCGCGGTCTTGGTGCCGCGAGTGGCGCGCGCGAGTGCTGCGCCCATCATGTTCGGGTTCACCATGAAGCCGTACGCATTCTGATGGTGCTCGTTGGTGCACACGCCGTCGAACCCCATCTTCGCCGCGAATTCGAGTTCGTCGAGCGTCCAGTTGAAGTACTGCGAGACCTTGTGGCGGTCAGCGACCTTGTCGAACGGCAGCGAGAACCACGAGGATTTGTACTTCTTCTCGAAATCCGGTTCGAGATCACGGTAGGGCATCAGGTGGAAACAGGCGATTTTCATGGGCAGTGCTCCGACAGGCCGGTCAAGTCCGGCGACCGCCCGATTATTCAGCTTCCGTTCCGGGGCGACAAGCGAGCGCCGGCGCGAGCGGCAATGCGCTGCAATGCAGCGAACGCCGTGCCGTCGGACGGCATTACCTTCGGCGTGTACGGCGCGGATCAGTCGGGGTCGAGGTAGCGCGCGATCTGCTCGTCCGACACGGCAGCGCTGAACAGGTGGCCCTGGAATTCATCGCACACGTGCGTGCGCAGGAACTGGAGCTGGTCTTCCGCTTCGACGCCCTCCGCCGTCACGTCGAGCCCGAGGCTGGCGGCAAGCGCGATGATCGATGCGGCGATGCTGCCCTGCGTGGCGTCCTGCATCAGGCTGGAGATGAACGAGCGATCGATCTTCAGGCGGTTGATCGGGAACTTCCGCAGGTACGCGAGGCTCGAGTAGCCGGTGCCGAAGTCATCGATCGCGAGCCGCACGCCCAGCGCGCGCAGTTCGTGCAGGACCGCCAGTGACGTCTCGCTGTCCTTCATCAGCACGGACTCGGTGATCTCGAGTTCGAGCAGGTCGGCGCCCAGCCCCGTATCGGCGAGGATCTCGCGCACGCGCGCCACGAAGTCCCGCTGCATGAACTGGCGTGCCGACACGTTGACGGCGATCCGCACAGGGCCGTCGGCGCGGGAGTCCTGCCAGCGCCGCCCCTGGCGGCACGCGGTGCGCAGCACCCATTCGCCGATCGGCACGATGAGGCCGGTCTCTTCCGCGATCGGAATGAAATCATGGGGCGCGATCACGCCGAGTTCCGCGTTTTGCCAGCGCAGCAGGGCCTCGACCCCGCAGACCTGCTGTGAACCGACTTTCACGAGCGGCTGGTACTGCAGGGACAGCTCGCCGTTGGCCAGCGCCGAGCGGAGGCCCTTCTCCAAGGTCATGCGCCGCAGCGCGGACTCGTTCATCTCGGCGGTGTAGTAGCGGTACAGGTTGCGTCCATCACGCTTTGCGAAGTACATCGCGAGGTCCGCGTTCTTCATCAAGGTGTCGATATCGGTGCCGTCCTCGGGGAACACCGCGATGCCGATGCTCGCGCTCACCACCAGCGAATGGCCGGCGATCGCAACCGGGTGGGTGAGCACGCCCATCAGGCGGCTCGCGACGCGGCCGGCGTCCTCGTTGCAGGCGATCTCCGACAGCAGCACCGTGAACTCGTCACCCCCGAGGCGTGCCAGTTCTCCCTGGGGGCCCTGCTCCCCCGTGCGCCCGATATCGTCGCTGACGCGCACGTTGGCGGACAGGCGCCGCGCCACTTCGTTCAGCAGCACGTCGCCGGCGGCGTGACCGAGCGTGTCGTTGACCTGCTTGAAGTTGTCCAGGTCGATGAACAGCAGCGCGAGCTTGCGGTCGTGGCGCGTCGCGAGATCCAGCGCGCCGCGCAGGTGCTGCTGGAAGTACACGCGGTTCGGCAGCCCGGTCACGCTGTCGTAATACGCGATCCGGCGCATCGCGTCCTCGGCGTGGCGCTTGCGTCCCAGCGCCACCGCGAGCTGCCTGACTTCGTGCGGATGAAACGGCTTCTGCAGGTAGAACAGGTTACCGTGGGGAGGTACCTGTGCCGCGAGCGCCTCCGGGGCGATGTCCGAGTAGGCCGTCGCGATCACGATGTCCAGGCGCGGATCGGTTTCGCGGATGCGCTGCGCGGCCCACAGGCCGTCGTGGCCTGGCGGCATGCGCATGTCGAGGAAGACGGCGGCATACGGCCGGCACTCGCGCTGTGCCGCGGCCACCGCGTCCACGGCCGCCTGGGCGTCGGCGCAGAGATCGAGTTCGAACACCTGCTCGGCGGTCGGTGCGGCACGCGTGCCGAACAGCCGGCGGCGCGCGTCCGCGAGCGATCCGCCGGGATTCTGCGCAGCGGCGGGCTGGCCGAGGATCTGTCGATAGGCGTCCCGCACCCCGGGGTCATCGTCGACCGCGAGGACGCGGACGACCGCGGGAACGGTGGCTTCGGGTCGGGTCATGCAGCGATCTCCGTGGGCTGCGCGGGTGAAGCCAGCGGCAAGGTCAGCCGGAAGCGGGCGCCGAGACCGGGTCCGTCGCTCTCGGCCCGCAGCGCGCCGCCCATGGCGGCAAGCGTGTTCGCGCACCAGTGCAGCCCCAGCCCCGAGCCGCGCGACTTGGTCGAGACCCCGGCCTCGAAGAGCCGCGGCAGCAGCGCAGGGTCGATGCCGACGCCGTCGTCCGCGACCACGAGCTCGAGATGCGTCTGCGCCGGGTGCGGGCGCACCGCGATCCGGATGTGCCCGCCGCGCGCGCCGGCCGTGATCGACTCGACGGCATTCAGCAGCAGGTTGCCCAGCACCTGGGTCAGGGCGCCGCGCGACGCCTGCACGGAGGGGGCGGTCGCCAGCGACGGATCGAGATCGATGCGGATGCCGGGCGGACCGAATGCCGGCAGGACTTCCAGGCATCCCGCCACGAGACGGTCGAGCCGCAGCGGTTCGAGCACGCGTTCGGCGCGGGCGAAGCGCTGCTGCTCGGCCAGGATGAGCTGGATCTGATCGACATGCGCATGCGCGTTGGCAAGCGTGCGCTCGGTGTGCGTGACGCATGTGCCCAGTTCGGCCGCCGCCAGCGGCATGAACGCTTCCAGGTCCGCGCGGCGGGCATGCGGCGTGGCGGGATCCGCGAGTTCCGTGGCGGCCTGCGCGACTTCGGCAGTCGGGGCTTCGCCGAGCCGCTGCCGCAATGTCGACAGCTTCACGCCCAGCGGGGTCACCGCGTTGCCGATGTTGTGCAGGACGCCGCTCGCCATCTCGGCGACGCCGGACAGGTACGACTGTTCGAGCAGGCGGCTGCGTGATTCGGCGAGACGCTCGACCATGCGATCGAACTCGCCGGCAAGCAACCCGATCTCGTCCGCGCGTGGCAGCGCGATGCGCCGCGCGAGGTTATCGGACTGCCCGATCTCCATGGCATGCCGGGTCAGGTGTGCAATCGGGACGAAGACGAGGCGGCGGAGCGCGACCAGCACCGCGAGCAGGGTCACGCAGCCGGCGGCGGCCAGTGAGAACTGCGCGTACTGCAGGCTGTTGCGGCCCTGCGCCGTGATGCTGCGCGGGGTGCGTACGACCAGCCGGTAAGCCGGTTGCCCAGCCAGGTCGAAGAGCAGGCTGCTGCTCGCGACGCGGGCGGCACCCGTGCGGTGCACGAACGGTGCGCGGGCGATCCCGGCGATGACCGGGGGTGCGTCCGCGCGCGCGTCGGCGGCGGGCTCGAACACGAGGTCCACCTGCGCGCGCGCCGCGATTTCCGCCACGGCCGCAGTGTCCAGCAGCCGGGCCATCACCGCGACGCCGCGCGCGGGACCGGTGCCGTCGCTGCGCACGATCGGATGTGCCGCGACGAGCAGGGGACCGCGGGGTCCGCGCGCGAGGCCGAGCCGGGCACCGCGGTAGGGTTTCCGCAGCAGGGATTCCCGGTAGGCACCGCCGATGCGATCCAGCCCGAGCGCGGCCGCGGACAGCGCTTCGCCGGTGACGAGGTCGAGCGCGAACTCGCGCACCACGCGGCCGTCCTCGCGCAGCAGCGCCAGGTAGTTCACGCGCAGCGGCTGCACGGCGCCCAGGTTGAACGTCTCGGTTTCGAACGTCGGATCGCCCGTGCCCATGTAGTCGTACGCGCTGTCCCAGACGGCCCAGTCCGCGACGCTCGGGTCCAGCAGTTCGAGATCACGGCGGAGCGCGTTGATCGCGCGGTCGGTGTTCCGGCGAGCTTCGTCGCTCTCGAGCTGCACGAAGCTCGGATAGAGGATGCGTGCGTGGACGTAGTACTGCACGGCGCCGTGCACGGCCACCAGCAACAGCATCAGCACGCCAACCTTGAAGGGCAGGGTCTGCAACCGCGAGTGCATTGGATGTTCCGAGGGCGCCGGGAATGCTTTCCCGGGTATCGGCAAGTCCGGGCCGCGCTGAACCGCTCCCGTCGTGCGCTCCCGGGCGCGGCTGTCCGAGCCTCAGTCCAGGCACAGCGGGGGCGGATAGCGGCGCCCCGGTCGCAACGGTCGGAACCACGGCGAGTCGACATAGAACGCTCGCGGCCGCGAATCATCCCATCCCGGCAGCCCCGCGAGCGGCAACGGACGCAATTCGGTCGGGTCACGCAGGCACGTGCCGCTGGCAATCCGGTGCGCGAGGCGCGCGAGCGCCTCCGCTGTCGGCAGGGACGTCCGGCACACCACGCATTTCGCGGTCGGCACCCGCGATTCGTCGAGCAGCAGCTCCAGCAGCGCGTGCCCCGCCAGCACGAGCCTGGCGCCGGCGGCCCAGGCGGCACGCTGGGTGTGCAGCAGTGCGGGCCAGTCGTGGCGGTCCCAGTGCACGAGGAGTGACGGATCGCGCAGCAGGAGCACCGCGCCCGCCTCGTCGAAATGCGTCAGCGCGCACTGCCGGCGCGTGCGGCGCGCACCCGGGCCATCCTGCACGTACGCGGCATTGAGCGCGCTCTTCAGACGCGGCTGCGCCAGCCAGACCAGTGCATTGAAGAGATCGTGCCAGTTGCGTTCCCGGGTGGCGATCGCCCCTGAGTCGTGGATGCGTGTCTCGTAATGCAGGCCGTCGGCGAGCAGTGCGCACGACTGCGCGACGAACTGCAGTGGCACGTCGCTGAAGGCGTGACGGGCCGCGCCGAGCGCCGCGTTCAACGTATCGCACGACGGCCACGCCGCGGATGTCAGGAACGACGGACAGGGGAGGTCCCGGTACGCCGGGTGCGCGAAGTGCGCGGGGGGCACGGCGTGGCGTGGCGGCGCGACGAAACGCATCGGCGGCGCCTCAGCGCCTAAAGCAGGCGTTCGATGTCCGGCGCGATGGCGGCGGGCGTTGCCGTGCTGCCGTAGCGCCGCACGACCCTGCCGGCGCGATCGACGAGGAACTTCGTGAAGTTCCATTTCACTGCGCGGGTGCCGAGCACCCCGGGTGCCGAGTCCTTCAGATGCCGGTACAGCGGATGGGCCGCCGCGCCGTTGACCTCGATCTTCGAGAACAGCGGGAACGTGACCCCGTAACGCGTATCGCAGAAGGCCCGGATGGCGGCCGCGTCGCCCGGCTCCTGGTGGCCGAACTGGTTGCACGGAAAGCCCAGCACCGCGAAACCACGCGCACTGAAACGCTGCCACAGGGCTTCGAGCCCGGCGTACTGCGGCGTGAATCCGCACTGGCTCGCGACGTTCACGATCAGGAGAACCTGGCCGGCCCAGGGCCGCAGGGTCGTGCGCTCGCCGGCGAGGGTCTGGACGTCGCAGTTGTAGAGTTCCATGCCGATCCCTTGTCCTGGAGGAGGATCACCTTCCCACGCGCGTCGGGTCGCGACAAGCCCGGCAGTTCTCATGGCACGCCGAGTTGGCTACGCTCGCGCTTCATCGATCACGACAGGAGTTCGCCATGTACCCCGGAGTCCACGCCATCCAGCACCCCGACAAGCCGTGCTTCATCATGGCCGGGACCGGCGAGACGGTCACCTACCGGGAGTTCGAGGCGCGGGCGAACCGTTGCGCGCACCTGCTCCGCCACCATGGCCTGCGACGGCTCGACCACCTCGCCATCTTCATGGAGAACAACGCGCGCTACCTGGAAATCTGCAGCGCCGGCGAACGCAGCGGCGTGTACTACACCTGCGTGAACTCCTACCTGACCGCCGAGGAACTCGCGTTCATCATCAACGACAGCCAGTCCCGGGTGCTCGTGACGTCACGGGCGCGACGCGAGGTCGCGCGGGAGGCGGTCAGACAGTGCCCGAATCTCGAACTGACGCTCGTGGTCGACGATGCCGACGAGGTGGACGGGTTCGTCGATTACGCGAAGGCGGTCGCGCCGTTTCCGGCGACGCCGATCCCGGACGAGCAGCTCGGCTGCGCGATGCTGTACTCCTCGGGCACGACCGGCCGGCCCAAGGGCATCCTGCGCCCGCTTGCGGACGTGCCGCCGTCGACCTGGCTGCCGCTCTACCAGTTCGTGAACACGCTGTGGCGCTATCGCCACGACATGGTCTACCTGTCTCCCGCGCCGTTGTACCACTCCGCGCCGCAGGCCGCCGTCGGCATGGCGATCCGCAACGGTGCCACCGCGATCATCATGGAGAAGTTCGACCCCGAGCAGTACCTCGCGCACGTCGAGCGCTACCGGGTCACGCACAGCCAGCTGGTGCCGACGATGTTCAGCCGGATGCTCAAGCTGCCGGACGACGTGCGCCTGAAATACGACGTGTCGTCGCTCGAGATGGCCGTCCACGCGGCGGCGCCGTGCCCCGAGCAGGTCAAGCACGCCATCATGCAATGGTGGGGACCCATCGTACACGAGTACTACGGGGCGACCGAGGGACTCGGGTTCACCGCCTGCACCCCGGAGGAATGGCTCGCGCACCCGGGCACCGTCGGGCGTGTGCTGCTCGGGGAACTGCACATCCTCGACGAGGACGGGCGCGAGTGTCCGGTCGGGGAGGCCGGCACCGTGTGGTTCAAGACCGCGACGCCGTTCGAGTACTACAACGACGCCCGGCGCACCGCCGAGGCACGTTCCCCCGACGGCACGATGAGCACGGTCGGAGACGTTGGCTACGTGGACGCGGACGGGTACCTGTACCTGACCGATCGCAAGACCTACATGATCATTTCCGGCGGTGTGAACATCTATCCGCAGGAGTGCGAGAACCTGCTGATCACGCACCCGAAAGTGGCGGATGCCGCGGTGTTCGGCGTGCCCAACGAGGACCTCGGCGAAGAAGTGAAGGCGGTCGTCCAGGCCATGCCGGGGGTCGCGACGGATGCTCTGCTCGAGGCCGAGCTGATCGCGTTCTGCCAGCAGCACCTGTCGCGGCAGAAGTGCCCGCGCTCCATCGACTTCGAGGCGGAGCTGCCGCGGCTGCCGACCGGCAAGCTCTACAAGCGCGTGCTGCGCGATCGCTACTGGGGCGACAAGAAGTCGCGCATCGTGTAACGGGGCGGGCGCGCCGGCACCGTCATCCGCGCGCCTGATGCGCTCGCGCGTCAGCGCGCGACCAGCCGGTCGACGTCGAATCCGGCGGCGGCCGCGTGCCGTCGGAACATGGCGAGCTGCGCGTCAGGCAACGTCGGCGTGCGCGCCAGGATCCACAGGTACTCGCGATCCGGCGTGCCGACCAGCACCGCGCCGTAGTCATCCGCGAGCGCCATGATCCAGTAATCGCCCCACACGAACGGCAGCCACCCCAGCCACGCCGGCGCAAAGCGCACCTGGAGGATGCCGGGGCGATCGTACGCGGCATTGCGGCGCGCGACGCCTCGCGCTTCGATAAAGGTTCCGTCCGCGATTCGGCAACGGTTGCGCACCGCGAGCCGTCCCGCCGCGAGCGCGGTGTACTCAGCGGTGGTCTCGTCCACGCAACGGGCCTGGAATCGGTTCGGAAAGTGCGCGACCTGGTGCCAGGTGCCGACGTAGCGCGCGACATCGAGCGTGTCGACCGTCGCGAGCGGTGCGTCAGCGCGCGCGGTCGGCGCGAGCACGCACAGCCAGGTGCACAGCAGGGCAAGGAACCGTTGACTCATCGGGGACAATCTCCGGCGGATTCGCGTGGTTCTGGTAACGTGCGGACATGGAGGCAACGTTCTGGCTGCTCGGGGTCGCGGCGTGCGCGGCCGGTTTCGTCGATGCCGTGGCGGGCGGCGGTGGACTGCTGCAGCTGCCCGCGCTGCTCATCCTGCGGCCCGGCGAGGCGCCCGCCACGGTGTTCGGCACCAACAAGCTCGCGGCGATCTGGGGCACGCTCGCCGCGGCCACGCGCTACGCGCGACGCGTGACCTTCGAGCCGGCGCTGCTCGTGCCTGCGGTCATCGCCGCGCTCATCGGGGCCTGGACCGGCGCCCGTGCCGTCACGGCGCTGCCTGCCGAGGTGATGCGCCCGCTCGTGCTCGTGCTGCTCGTCGGGGTGGCCGCCTACACGGCGATGCACCCGGATCTCGGTACGCGACACGCACCACGCCTCGCGCCGCGCACCGCAGGCGCGGTACTCACCGCGATGGCGCTCGGCATCGGCTTCTACGATGGTTTCTTCGGCCCCGGGACCGGGGCCTTTCTCGTGTTCCTGCTGGTCCGCCTGCTCGGCTTCGATTTCCTGCACGCTTCGGCTTACGCAAAGGTGCTGAATGTCGCCACCAACGCCGCAGCGCTCGGCTTCTTCCTGCCGCATGGCTGGGTGCTGTGGTCCACCGCCGTGTGGATGGCCGTCTGCAACGTGGCGGGTGCGGTGGGCGGCAGCCACCTCGCGCTTCGCCACGGCAGTCGGTTCGTCCGCCGCGTATTCCTGGGCGTCGTGGTGGCGCTGATCGCGAAGCTCATGCACGACACCCTGGGCGCCTGAGCCTATTTCGAGATCGCGCCCTGGCAGGCGGCGGCAGCGATGCCATCCTGCGTGGAGGTGCCACCCGACGTGCCGACACCACCGATTATCCTGCCGTCACGCACGATCGGCAGGCCGCCGTCGATCGGCAGCACCCCGGGCAAGGTCAGGAGCCGCAGTGCGGAGCCGCCTTGCGCGATCATGTCTTCGAAGACCTTCGTCGGCCGGCGGAACGCCACGGCACCCTTGGCCTTGTCGAGCGCCGGCTGCACGGAGCCGTGCATCGTGTTGTCCATGCGTTCGGTCAGCACCGTGTGTCCGCCGCTGTCCACCACCGTGACCACCATGTACCACTGGTTCTTGGCCGCCTCGGCCTCGACGGCCGCCGCGCAGGCACGCGCATCGGCGAGTGAAATCGCCGGACCGTAGGGCAGCGGCGCCGCCGGAGGAGGGGCCTGCGCCAACGCGGCCTGCGCGGCGAGCAGCGAGAGTGTGAGGGTCAGCGTGCGGTGCGTGTTCATGGAAACTCCTTGGAACTGAACGACAGTCCGGGTCCGACGCGCGTGGGGGCTTCACGGGCGGCGAACCGGGCGCGGATTCCGGCCACCGCGCGCGTCGGGCGCGGAAGGGCCGTGAACGCCGAAGTGTACTGCGCGCGCGTGCCCCCTGCAGCGCGCGCCTGCGCCAGCGCGACACTGACGCGCGCAACCGCGTGGCTGCGCGGTACAGAACACGTGGCCGCGCCCGGCAGCTCAGACCAGCGGCACCTTCGCGGGGGCCCCGGCGACTTCCTGCACGACGCGCGGCACGAGATACCCCGGAAGGCGGGCCTGCAGTCCGGCCTGCAGGGAGCGGGCGGTGTGCGGCGCCACGTCGAAGTGCGCAGCACCGCGCACCCGGTCGAGCAGGTGCAGGTAGTAGGGCAGCACGCCGCACGCGAACAGGGACTCGGACAGTGCCACCAAGGTGTCGAGATCGTCGTTGACGCCGTGGAGCAGGACGGACTGGTTGAGGCAGGCGATGCCCGCGGCACCGAAGGCACGCAGCGCCGCCGCCACGTCCGGGTCAATCTCGCGGGGATGGTTGGCATGCACCACGACCACGGTGCGCAGACGGGTATCGCCGAGCAGCGCGCACAGCGCCGGCGTGGCGCGCGAGGGCAGCACCACCGGCAGGCGGGTATGGATGCGCAGGCGCACCACGTGCGGAATCTTTGCGAGCGCCTGCACCAGCGCGGCGAGACGCGTGTCGTCGAGGATCAGCGGATCGCCGCCGCTCAGGATGATCTCGCGCAGGCTCGCGTCCGCGGCGATATGCGCGAGCGCGGCGTCGAGACGTGGCGAGCCCACCGCGTCCTGGTACGGGAACTCGCGTCGGAAGCAGTAGCGGCAATTGACCGCACAGGCGCCGGCGAGCAGCAGCAGGGCGCGGCCCTGGTACTTGTGGAGCAGGCCAGGCAGCGGACTCGCGGCCAGGTCACCCACCGGGTCAACCGCGTAGCCGTCGGCTTCGCGAAGCTCGTCGCCGAGGGGCAGCACCTGGCGCAGCAGCGGATCGTGCGGATCGCCATGCCGCATGCGCGCGGCGAACGGGCGGGGCACGCGGAACGCGAAACGTTGCGCCGCGCCCGGCGCATAGCCCGTGGCGGCGGGGGAGAGCCCGAGATCGCGCAGCAGTTCGAGCGGGTCACGATAGGCTGCGCGGAGTTCGTCCAGCCACGCCGGCTGCTCTGCTTTTCGGGGGCTTCGCGCTATCATACGGCGCCTTTTTTGACACGAGCCTCATTCTAATGGCCTCCTACAGCACGAACCAATTCAAGCCCGGTCTGAAAATCATGCTCGACGGCGATCCGTACAACATCGTCGAGAATGAAATGGTGAAGCCGGGCAAGGGACAGGCGTTCAACCGTGTCAAGGTGCGCAACCTGCGCAGCGGCAAGGTGATCGAACGGACCTTCAAGTCGGGTGATTCCGTGGAGGCCGCCGACATCGTCGAAGCGGAAATGCAGTACCTCTACGCGGACGGCGAGAACTGGCATTTCATGAACCCGACGAGCTTCGAACAGATCCAGGCGTCAAACGCGACCGTCGGTGACGCCGGTCAGTGGCTGAAGGGGCAGGAGACGTGCAGCGTGATGCTATGGAACGGTGAGCCGATCGGAGTGACCCCGCCCAATTTCGTAATCCTCAAGATCACGCAGACGGATCCCGGCATCCGCGGTGACACCGCGACCGGCGGGACCAAGCCGGCCGTCATGGAGACCGGCGCGGTGGTCAAGGTCCCGCTGTTCATCGAGGAAGGTTCGCTGCTGAAGATCGACACGCGTACCGGCGAATACGTGTCGCGCGCAAAGGAAGAATAGGACCCGCTCCGGTTCGTGGTCACGCCGTCCGGCTCACACGATTCCGCCGCCGACTGGCGCCCGACCGCCGCACTGTCCGCGTTGCGCCGCCGGGCGGCGCTGCTGCAGGACGTGCGCGGCTACTTTCACGGGACTGCCGCGCTCGAAGTCGATACCCCGCTGCTCGATCGCCACGGCGCCACCGACCCGGCACTCGCGAGCTTCACCGTAACGGGTTCCGCCGGCGGAGTCCGTTACCTGCAGACCTCTCCCGAATTCGCGATGAAGCGGCTGCTGGCCGCAGGCAGCGGCGACATCTACCAGGTCTGCCATGCGTTCAGGCGCGAGGAAGGCAGCCGGCTGCACCAGGAGGAGTTCACGCTGCTGGAGTGGTACCGCGTCGGGCGGGATCACCACGGCCTGATGGACGACGTGACCGCACTGCTCGCGGCGGTGGGTTTTCCGTGGCCGGTGCGGCGACAGACCTATGCGGCACTGTGCCGGACGCACGTGGGACTCGATCCGCACACGGCGTCCACGGCGGATCTCGCGGCGTGCGCGCAGGCGCGCGGGGCCGTGTTCGCACCCCGGGACCGTGCGGACCGCGCGCTGCTGCTCGACTGGCTGTTCGGTTGCGCGGTGATGCCTTGCCTGCCGCGTGACGCGGCGGTCCTCGTCCATGATTTCCCGGTCGAGCAGGCCGCGTATGCGCGCGTGCGGGACGGCACGCCGCCCGTCGCCGAGCGCTTCGAACTGGTGTGCGGCGACGTCGAACTCGCGAACGGTTTCCACGAGGTTACGTCGGCCGAGGAGCAGCACGCGCGCCATGCGCGCGAGAATGCACGCCGGCAGGCCGCGGGCCTTCCGCAGATCCCGATCGATGCGCGGCTGCTCGCCGCACTCGCCGCCGGCATGCCGGCGTGTGCGGGCGTTGCGCTCGGGATCGATCGTCTCCTGCTGCTGATGCTCGGGGCGCACGACCTCGCGGAGGTCATCGGGTTCGCGTCCCGGCGCGCGATGGACTGAGGGCCCGCGCGGCGCGGCGTTGCGCCCGGCGACTCAGGGGCGCATGCCGGAAAATCCCTCGTTCGGGCGGTCGGCCTTGGTCAAGCGCCGCAGCAGCGCGCGTGCGTCGTTTTCGGACTGGAACTTCCCGTGCTTCTCGAGCAGTCCTTCGAGCAGGCTGCGTGCCTTGGCCTGGTTGCCGAGCTCCGCCAGCGTGTAGGCATGGTGGTACTGGATGTTCGGCTCGTCCGGCGCGAGCTGCAGCGCGCGCTCGAACAGCGGCAAGGCCTTCTGCGCATCGTTGCGATCCACCATGATCCACGCGAGCGTGTCCGTGGTCTCGGCGCTGTCGGGCAGCGCCTTGTACGCGCGCTCGGCGAGTCCCAGTGCGCGCTCGTCTCCATCCTGGTGATACAGCCACGCGAGGTTGTTCAGCGCGATCGGATTGTCCGGCGCGTGCTCCAGCGCGGTCTCGAACGTCGCCTTGGCCTCCCGTGTCCTGCCGGACACCAGTTCGATGGTCCCGAGCCGGAGGCGGACCGCGGTGTCCTTGGGAGCATTCAGCAGCCAGGCGGACAGCACGCGATTCAGTTCCGCAATGTCCCCCTTGATCTCCAGTACATCGGCCAGTCGCAGCAGGTTGGCGCTTGATGGGGCGCGCTGCTGGAGCGACGCGAAGGCCGTCACCGCCTCGCCGTGGCGACCCTGCGCGAGTGCGAGTTCACCCCGGGCACGTTCGGCTTCCAGTGGATCGTCCAGCCCTTCCATCTCGCGGATGAGGTTTTCCGCCTCGACGAAATCGCGCGCCGCAAGCTCCACGGAGAACAGCCCCCACAGGACGACCTTGCGGCTCGGCGCGTGGTTGAGCACCTTGCGGTAGCTGCTGCGCGCCAGATCCCACTGGCCGGTTGCGCGGGCCGCGTCACCGAGCGCCGCGGCCGCGGGCAGCAGCCCGGGCACGTCGGCATGCAGCTTGGCGAGTACGTCCACGGCTTCGGCCGCGCGCCCGGCGCGCAGCAGGAACACACCCCACATCAGCCGGGACTGGGCCAGCTTGGGCATCGCGCCGTAGGCTTCTTCGGCGAGTTTCAGTGCCTCGGCCGTGGCGCCCGCCCGCAGTTTGCGCTCCGCGAGACGCCAGCGCGGTTGGGCCGCGCGCGGCTGGGCGGCGGCGGCATCGGCGAGCAGACGATCGACTTCGGCCTGCTCGCCCCGTTGTTCGGCGAGCGTCGCGAGCGCGAGCGACGCCGCGGTGTACGCGCGGTCGGCGGCAAGCGCACGCTTCAGCAGCGCTTCGCCGTCCTTGGTACGGTTCTCCCCCAGCGCGAGCAGACCGAGATTCGCGAGCGCCGGGGCAAACTTGGCGTCCCGCGCGAGCGCTGCTTCGAATGCCTTGCGCGCCTCGGCGGACGCTCCGCGCGACGCATGCGCGACGCCGAGCAGGTTGTGCGCCATCGGGTCCTCGTCGTTCAGCGCGCGCAGCGCCTCGGCGGATTCCAGCGCGGCGTCGCGGTTGCCCCGCAACAGGTGGTAATACGTGAGCGCCTGGCGCGACGCGCCGCCACCCGGCTCCGCGGCCAGCGCCTCCAGTTCCTGCAGGCCGCCGCTTTCGTTGCCCTCGGCGATCTGGCCGAGCGCCTCCTGCGTTTTCAGCAGCGGCGAATCCGGCACGATGGTCTGCGCGCGCGCGAGGTATTCCTTGCCCTGCGCCGGGTCGCCGTTGGAATAGTGCGCGTAGCTCAGCAGCGTCAGTACACCGGCATCCGCCGGCTCGGCGTCGGCGAGCGGGGTCAATGCCGTGATCGCGTCGGCCGGGCGGTGCTGTCGCAGGTAGACGGAGGCAAGCAGTTTGCGGGCCGCCGGGTAGCGCGGGTAGGCCTCGTCGAATGCTTTCAGGTGGGCCTCGGCCTGGTTGTACTTGCCGAGCTTCAGCAGCGCATCGCCGAGCATCAGCAGGGACTGCGGATGACGTGGCGCGATCTTCACGACGCCAAGCAGGTGCTGCTCCACCCGGCCCAGGTCTTCGCGCGCGTAGGCCACCCAGCCGGCGATGAACTCGGCCGCAACGGTTCCCGGCGCCAGCTTGCTCAACTGTCCGGAGACTTCGGCCGCGGCGTCGATCTGGCCGTCGGCGAGCAGCGCTTCGGCGAGGCTCGACAAGCCCTCCAGATCCTCCGGCTGGAGCTCCGTCGCGCGCCGCAACGTCTTGACGGCTTCTGCCGTCCGGTGCTGCAGCAGGTGCAGGCGGCCTGCAACGCGCAGCGCCGCGGGATCGTCCGGCGCGGCCTCCAGGGCCTTGTTGACCGCGGTCTCGGCGCCCGCGACGTCGCGCTCGGACAGCGCCAGCCGCGCCGTGGCGAGGTGCAGGCTCGCGGCATTCGGGTCGCGCGCGGTCGCGGCATTCAGCACTTCCTTCGCCGCTGCAGTCTCGCCGAGGCCGAGCTTGGCCCGCGCCTTCAGCGCCTCCGCCTGCGAGGCGGCCGGACCGGTATAACGCTCGAGTGACCGCAGGCTGTCCGCGAAGCGACCGCTTTCCACCTGTGCCTGCGCGAGATCGAGCCACAGCGCAGGCTCGCGGTCCGCGAGTGCCCGGGCCGACTCCAGTTCGGAGAGCGCGTCCGGGATCCGGTTCAGCGCAAGGTAGGTCTGGCCGAGTCGCCAGCGCGCCTCGATGAACTCGGGGTTGGCCAGCAACGTGTTCTTGTAGTGAATGATCGCGGCGCTGTAGGCCCGCGCCTCGCGGGCGCGTTCGCCGGCGGCGAACTGGGCCTCGGCATCGGGCGCATCGCTGCCGCGTGAGAGGATGACCGCGAGTGCAATCAGCCCGGCGAGGATTCCCCCTCCGAGCCAGTAGCGCCAGCGCGACTTGTGCGTACGTCTCCTTCTGTGCGAGCGGCTCATGAGCGGGCGCTTCTCCATCCAACCTGGAAGACGACCGACATTATGCGCCGCAACGGCCCGGAGTGATTGCCCGTTGTGACACAAATTCATCAAGTTATAATTTTTTTCGCAATGCTTCCGCAGACTGTCAACGGGACCTTGGTGCGATGAACATCTACGCGGTGGACAAGCTGATGGCGGAAGCACGGCGGTTGGCCGCGGAGTACCGCCGCGTCACCGGCAAGACACTCCCCTTGAGCGGCGAGATCGCCGTCAGCGATGCCGCACGGCTGCTGGGACTCGCGGTGGCAACCGCGCCGGACGCGGGCTTTGATGCCTCGCGCGGCGAGGGCGACCAGTGCGAGCGCTTCCTGATCAAGGCCCGCGTGGTGTTCGACGAGCAGAAGGGTGCGCACCGCCTGGGCGAGTTGAAGCTCGAGCGCCCCTGGGACACGCTGCTCGTTGTGCTGATGAATGCCGACTACGAAACCGTGGAGATCTACGCGGTCCCGCGTGACGGGGTGGCGGCTGCGCTGGCCGACGGCGCCGCGGGCCGCAAGGGGACGCTCAGCGTGCCGCGCGTGAAGATCATCGGCCGCCGGGTGTGGCCGGCGGATGCGGCCGGGCCTGAAACCCGCGCGGTCGACGCCTGATTTCCACCCCTGCCACGATGCAGCCCTCCGAGGTGCTCGGCCCCGAGGGGCCGTTCGCGACGCTGCTGCCCGGGTTCCGCGCACGCGCCGCACAGCAGGCCATGGCGGACGCGGTGGCGGAGGCCATCCCGACGCACGGCGACCTGCTGATCGAGGCCGGGACCGGGACGGGGAAGACGTTCGCGTACCTCGTCCCCGCGCTGCTCGCCGGGACCCGCACGCTGATCAGCACCGCCACGCGCACCCTGCAGGACCAGCTGTTCACGCAGGACCTGCCGCTGGTGACCCGCGCGCTCGGCCATCCGGGCAGTATCGCGCTGCTGAAAGGACGCGCGAACTACCTGTGTCTGCATCGCCTTGCCCAGGCGGAAGGGCAACCCGAACTGCTGCCCGCCGACCAGGCGCGCCTCGTGCGCGTCACGGACTGGGCGCGCGGCACCGTGGCCGGGGACATCGCCGAACTGCACGAACTGCCGGAAGACGCGCCGATCTGGCCGCTCGTCACTTCCACGTCGGACAACTGCCTCGGCCAGGGCTGTCCGCAGTTCGAGGCCTGTTTCGTCGTGCAAGCGCGCCGGCGCGCGGTGGCCGCGGACATCGTCGTGGTCAATCACCACCTGCTGTTTGCCGACATGGCGCTGCGCGAAGAGGGCTTCGGCGAGCTGCTGCCGACTGCCGGCCTGGTGATCGTGGACGAAGCCCACCAGCTGCCCGAACTCGCCACCCAGGCGTTCGGCCAGGCCGTGTCGGGCCGTCAGCTCCGGGAACTCGCGCGTGACACGCACGCCGCGATGTTGCGTGAAGCGCCGGATACCCCGGGACTGCGCGACGGCGCGCGACGCCTGGAAGCGGCGGTCCAGCAGGTCCAGCTCCGGTTCGCCCGTGTGCCGGGCCGCCACGAGTTCGGCGCGCACGCGGGCGATGCCGACGCCCACGCGCCGCTCGACACGCTTGCCGCCACCCTGGGATGGCTCGCCGCGGGATTGGATGACACCGCCGCGCGCGGACCCGAGCTGGAGGCGTGCGCGCGGCGGGCCGCCGATCTCGCGAGCCGGCTCGGACAGTTCATGGACCGCGACGGCACGGACTGGGTGCGCTGGCTCGAGGCGAACCCGCGCGGCTTCGCGCTGCACGCGACGCCGCTCGACGTGTCTGCGCAGTTCCAGGGCCGGCGGACCCGCTACGGTGCGACCTGGGTGTACTGCTCGGCGACCCTCGCGCTCGACGGCGACTTCGGGCACTTCCAGCGGGAACTCGGCCTGGAACAGGCCGCAACCGCACACTGGGACAGCCCGTTCGACTATGCGCGCCAGGCGCTGTGCTACCTCCCGCCGATGCCGTGCAACCCGGGCGACGACGCCTACCTGGCCGCGGTCTGCGCAGTGGCATGCGAAGTGATCATGCTGAGTCGCGGCCGTGCGTTCCTGTTGTGCACGAGTCATCGCGCGCTCGGCTTCTACGCGGGGCCGCTGCGGACGCGCCTGCCGTACCCGGTGCTCGTGCAGGGCGAGGCCCCGCGCGCCGCGCTGCTCGCCGAGTTCAAGCGCCTGGGCAACGCGGTGCTGATCGGAACCGCGACATTCTGGGAAGGCGTGGACGTGCGGGGAGACGCGCTGTCGTGCGTCGTGATCGACAAGCTGCCGTTCGCGCCGCCGGACGACCCCGTGTTTCGCGCGCGCGCGCGCCGGCTCGAGGCGGCCGGCAGCGATCCGTTCCGGGAATACCAGCTGCCGGTGGCCGCACTGATGCTCAAGCAGGGCGCGGGTCGCCTGATCCGGGCGGTCGAGGATCGCGGGGTGCTGGTGCTGTGCGACCCGCGCCTGCGCACGCGCGGGTACGGCCGGACATTCCTGCGTGCGTTGCCGCCGCTGCCACAGACCCGCGAACTCCGCGACGTGGCGGCCTTCTTCGCGGCGTCCTGATCACGGCCGTACGTTCCCGAATCCGGCGGGCGTGGCTAAGATGCCGCGACCGTTCATCAATACGACGAAGAGGGGAGTTCATGAGCAAGCGAAAGATTGGCGACATCGTGGTCGACCTCGCGGCCGAGATGTCCATCGACGACGGGTTCCCGGCCGAGGTGCTGGTGCCCTCGCTGCAGCAGGAGGTCGTCGACGAGCACAAGGACCTGCTGGTGCCGTTCTGCATCAACCCGGTCACGAACGGTCTCAAGCTCAGCATCCACACGTGGATCGTCAAAACCGCCCATCACACGATCCTGATCGACACCTGCTGTGGCAACCACAAGGACCGGCCGGCGTTCGAACTCGCGCACCAGCTGAACCTGCCCTACCTTGAACGGCTCGCCGCCGCCGGCGTGCGGCCGGAGGAAGTCGACTTCGTGATGTGCACGCACCTCCACGTGGATCATTGCGGCTGGAACACGCAACTGAAGAACGGCCGCTGGGTCCCGACGTTCCCGAAGGCGAAGTACGTCTTCTCGCGCGCGGAATATGACCAGTGGAACCCGGCCGACACCCGTTTCCCGAAAGCCGACATCAACCAGAACGTGTTCGAGGACAGCGTGCTGCCGGTGATCGAGGCCGGCCAGGCGCAGATGATCGAAGGCGTCCACGCGCTGGAGGACCGGCTCATCATCGAACCGGCCCCGGGTCACACCTATGGCAGCATCGTGCTCAAGCTGGAATCGAAAGGAGAACGCGCGCTGTTCGCCGGGGACACGCTTCACCACGCCGTGCAGGTGCTGCGACCCGAGTGGAACAGCGGCTTCTGCGTGCTCCCGGAACAGTCAGCGAAGACCCGCCGCGCGCTGATGGAACATTGCGCTGAGCAGAACGCGCTGCTGATGCCGGCCCACTTCCCGCCGCCGCACGCGGTGCGCGTGCGCGCGAAGGGCAATCACTTCACGTTCACCGCCGAGTGAGCGCGGCGACCACCGAGGCGCTCGTCACCCGGACGGGCGCAATGCTCGCGCTGCAGGACGAGATGAATGCCCGCGTGGATCCGGACTGGCTGGCGCGCGGACGCGAGTGGTATCGCGCGATCTGGATCGAATGCGCGGAGCTGATGGACCACTACGGCGGCTGGAAGTGGTGGAAGGCGAGCGAGCGCGACGTCGCGCAGGTCCTGCTCGAGATCGTCGACATCTGGCACTTCGGACTGAGCGTGCGGATCCGTGCCGATCGCGACCATGCCCGCGCCGCCGCGGCCATCGTGGCCGAGTGGGTGCGCCCGTTGCCCAGCCAGGGATTCCTGCGCGACGTGGAGGCGCTCGCGGCGCACGCGCTGACGCAGCGTGACCTGCTGGTCAGCGCGGTGCCGACCCTGCTCGCAGACATCGGGCGGGATTTCGACGATCTCTACCGGAACTACATCGGCAAGAACGTGCTGAATTTTTTCCGCCAGGATCACGGCTACCGCGAGGGGCGCTACGTGAAGACATGGGGCGGGCGCGAGGACAACGCGCACCTCGTGGACGTGCTCGCGGCCCTCGACAGCGCGTCCCCGACATTCCGCGACGACGTCTACCGTGCCCTCGCCGCGCGTTACCCCGGGGACAGTCTACCTGGCTGATTCGAGGTAGCGGTCGGCGTCCAGCGCGGCCATGCAGCCAGAGCCCGCGGACGTGACCGCCTGGCGATAGATGGGATCCGCGCAATCGCCGGCGGCGAACACCCCGGGCACGCTGGTCGCGGTGGCGAAGCCCTCGGTGCCGCTGCGCACCCGCAGGTAGCCGCCGTGCATGTCGAGCTGGCCTTCGAAGATGCCCGTGTTCGGCTGGTGTCCGATCGCGATGAACACGCCGTGCAACGGGATCTCGCGGGTCGCTCCGTCGCCGACGTCGCGGATGCGCATTCCGGTGACGCCGGCGCTGTCGCCCAGCACTTCGTCCAGCGTGTGGTTCCAGGCGATCGAGACCTTCCCCAGGTCGGCCTTCTCGAACAGTCTCTGGCTCATGATCTTCTCCGCGCGGAACGCATCGCGACGATGCACCACGGTGACGTGCGACGCGATGTTGGACAGGTACAGCGCTTCCTCGACCGCCGTGTTGCCACCCCCGACGACCGCCACCGGCTTGTTGCGGTAGAAGAAGCCGTCGCAGGTGGCGCAGGCCGACACGCCCCTGCCTTTGTACGCCTGTTCGGACGGCAGACCGAGATACCTGGCCGAGGCGCCGGTGGCGATGATCAGCGCATCGCAGGTGTAGTCACCCTGGTCACCCTGCAGCCGGAACGGGCGTTCGCCCAGGTGGGCCGTGTGGATGTGATCGTTCAGCATCTCGGTGCCGAAGCGCTCCGCATGGCGCTGCATGCGCAGCATCAGGTCCGGGCCGAGGACGCCCTGGTCGTCGCCGGGCCAGTTGTCGACCTCGGTGGTGGTTGTCATCTGCCCGCCCACCTCGAGCCCGGTGATGAGTACCGGCGAGAGCGCGGCGCGTGCGGCGTAGACCGCGGCGGTGTAGCCGGCCGGACCGGAACCGAGGATGAGCAGGCGCGCGTGACGGCTGGCAGACATGGCGGTGATCACTTTCAGGGGAGGCCCGGGGCGCGCGAGTGTAGCAAAAGTCCCCGGTGCCCCCCACAATGCCGCGCCGTGCCGCGTCGCGACGCGCGACCCGATGAGGAGTACACCGCGATGACCCCGCCAGACCGCATGCAAGTGATCGA
>JBFWUN010000050.1:0-2585 GCA_050247235.1 Gammaproteobacteria bacterium | reverse complement strand
GGAACCTCGGTCTGCTCGCTGCAGACGGACGCTACGCGATGATCGCGTTCCTGAAGGGCCCCAAGGCCGAGGTCAACTTCGCGCCGCTGCTGACCCGTCGCCTGACCCTCACCGGCTCGACCTTGCGACCGCAGTCGGTCGCACAGAAAGCCGCGATCGCGCGTGGCGTGGAGGCCGCGGTATGGCCGCTGATCATTGCCGGGCGCGTGCGTACGAGCATCTTCCGCACCTACCCGCTCGCCGAGGCGGCGGCCGCGCACGCGCTGATGGAGTCGAGCGTCCACATGGGCAAGATCGTCCTGACCGTGACCTGAGCCGAGCGGGTGCCGCGACGTGGCCGGGAACTCGAGGGAGTATCCGGCGCGGTTCTGCGGCATAATCCCGCGTTATTCCCCGGCGCCCGCTCGCCGGGCCCCCTAGTCAACCATCCCACGGAGGAACCCGCGCGTGCGAGCGTCCTACTTGTTTACCAGCGAATCGGTGTCGGAAGGCCATCCCGACAAGGTCTGTGATCGTATTTCCGACGAAGTCGTCGATGCGTACTTCCGGGAGGCCGCCGCCGTGGGCATGGACACGGCCCAGGTGCGCGTGGCGTGCGAAACGCTCGCCACGACGAACCGCGTCGTGATCGCGGGCGAGACGCGCGGACCGAATACCGTCACGCCCGAACTGGTCACGCATCTCGCGCGGCTCGCCATCAAGGACATCGGCTACGAACAGGACGGTTTCCACTGGGAACGCGCGCGGGTGGAAGTGCTGCTCCACGCGCAGTCGGCGGATATCGCGCAGGGCGTGGACGCCGGCGGCGAGAAGGATGAGGGCGCGGGCGACCAGGGCATCATGTTCGGCTACGCGTGCACCGAGACCGAAGACCTGATGCCGGCGCCGCTGTATTACTCCCACCGCATCCTCCAGCTGCTCGCGCAGGCCCGCAAGTCGGGGGAAACGCGCCTGCTGGGTCCCGACGCCAAGAGCCAGGTCACCGTCCGCTACGAGGACGGCCGCCCGGTCGGCGCCACCCAGATCGTCGTCTCCACGCAGCATATGGACAGCAAGATGACGTCGCACGATGTGCGCTCGATCGTCGAGCCGTACGTCCGCCAGGCGCTGCCCGACGGGTGGATCGGCCAGGACACCGCGTGGCACGTGAACCCCACCGGGGCGTTCGTGATCGGTGGCCCGGACGGCGACTGCGGCCTGACCGGCCGCAAGATCATCGTGGACACGTATGGCGGCGCCGCGCCGCACGGCGGCGGTGCGTTCTCGGGCAAGGACCCGTCCAAGGTCGATCGTTCGGCCGCCTACGCGGCACGCTATCTCGCCAAGAACGTTGTTGCCGCCGGGCTCGCGGAGCGCTGCACGATCCAGCTTTCGTATGCGATCGGCGTCGCCAAGCCGCTGTCGCTGTACGTCGACCTGCACGGGACGGGACAGGTTGACCCGGCGAAGCTCGAAACCGCGCTGTCGAACGTGATGAACCTCACGCCGCGCGGCATCCGCACGCACCTCGGTCTGAACCGGCCGATCTACGCGCGGACCTCCGCTTACGGTCATTTCGGTCGCAAGGCTGAAGCCGACGGCGGATTCTCTTGGGAGCGCACCGATCTCGTCGATGCGCTGCGCCGGGCCGTCGGCTGAGCGCCGCGCCCTCCATTCATACGGACTGCTGGGAGAGCACACATGGCATTTGATGCAAAGGGCGGCGCGCGCCATCACGGCAACGGTCGCGCGGCGGCGCGTCGCGGGGCTGCGCCGAAGTCGGCCAGATCGGCCAAGTTCAACGACTACGTGGTGAAGGACATCGGGCTCGCGGATTTCGGCCGCACGGAGATCGAACTCGCCGAGCAGGAGATGCCAGGCCTGATGGCGATGCGCGACGAGTACGGCAAATCGAAACCGCTGCGCGGCGCGATGATCACGGGCTCGCTGCACATGACCATTCAGACCGCGGTGCTGATCGAGACCCTGCAGCACCTCGGTGCGAACGTGCGCTGGGCAAGCTGCAATATCTTCTCGACGCAGGATCATGCCGCGGCGGCGATCGCGAAAGCGGGTACGCCGGTGTTCGCGCACAAGGGCGAGTCGCTCGAGGAGTACTGGGAGTACACGGATCGCATCCTGGACTGGGGCAACGGCCGGGGACCCAACATGATCCTGGACGACGGTGGTGACGCCACGCTGTTCGTACATCTCGGGTACAAGGCAGAGAAGAATCCAAAGGTGCTCGGCAACCCCACGAACCCCGAGGAAGCGGCGCTCTACGCGCAGCTTCGGAAGTCCCTGAAGCGGGATCCGGATCGCTTCCATCGCATCGCACCGGAAATCCTCGGCGTTACCGAGGAGACGACCACTGGCGTGCACCGGCTCTACCAGATGCACGAACGCGGCGAACTGCTGTTCCCGGCGATGAACGTCAATGATGCGGTGACAAAGTCGAAGTTCGACAACCTTTACGGCTGCCGGCATTCGCTGGTGGACGCGATCAACCGCGCGACCGACGTGATGCTCTCCGGCAAGGTGGCGGTGGTCGCCGGTTACGGTGACGTGGGCAAGGGCTCCGCGCAATCCCTGCGCGGGCAGGGCGC
>JBFWUN010000049.1:13521-30840 GCA_050247235.1 Gammaproteobacteria bacterium | reverse complement strand
CGAGCGCCGCTGCGAAGGTCTGCCCCAGCTCCGTACATTCGGCCAGCTGTGCCGGCGCGGGGTCCCCGCGTGCGATCACCGCCGGGAACGGTAGCCGCCAGCGCAGGCCGGTCGTGATCCGCTCGATGGCGCCGAGGGTGCCGCGGACATCCTCCGCGGTGGTCTCGAACGCGGTCTGCACGCGCACCTCCAGCGCCGTGATCGCGGGATCCGTGGCGCCGGCCACCACCGCGTCCAGCAGCGCGCGCGTGCCGCCGCTCGCGGAGTGATCGACGATGAGGCGGCTCTTGCGCATGATTCGGCTGCAGAGGTGCACGGAAGCTTTCTTCGAGTGTCGCGATCCGGGCCAGAGTCCGGGGCGTTTCAGTCAAGCGTCGTGCCGTCGGCGCGATGTGCCGGGTGTATCCGACGGTGGCGCGCACACCAAGTTCGTGACGATCGGACCTTACACGACCGAGTTCCTGACGAACTTCGTGCGCGACAACCAGGTCCTGAGCCTCGAGAAAGCCCACTATCGCCTGTCCTGCCTGCCGGCGAAGGTGTCGGGCTTCGTCGATCGCGGGGTGCTCGCCGAGGGTCGGCCCGCGGAGACGGCGTGTGCACCGGCGCGACCCCGGGCAGGCTGCTGCGGCACGGGCACGCCCGAGGCGCCGCACGCAGACTCTGCATCGGACGATTGTCCGATTCCACGACCTCCCGCGCGGGTTACGCTGGAAAAAAATGCGAATCCGCCGGAGGCAGTATGAAGAACTCGGACGCGACTCCGCGGTGCCGAACCACGTTGACGAGTGTCGTGCTGGCATTGGCGGCCTCCCTGGGACCCGCGACAGAGGTAACCGCAGCCAGCATGCGCGGCAATGCCGAGGCGGCGGCCGGCTTTCTCACGCTGATCGGCACGACCACGTCGCTGCTCGACGGCGAGACGTTCGCCGGGACTGCACGTGCCAGTGACGCTCCGCGCACCGCGAGCCACTTCTTTCAGCGGACGCTGCCGTCCGAAGTCGAGCCGGTGCTCGGGCTCATGTCGAGCGCCACGGTCACGAGCCAGTTCGGGCGGATCTCCGCGTTCGCGATCGCCGAGTCCACCGGCAGCCGGATACTGCCGGCGTCGCCGTTCAACAACGGTGCCTCGGCGGCGGCGGGCGCCACGCTGTTCGACACGTTCCGGGTGCGTTCCGACAGCCTCGCGGCCGGGACGCCCGTCGACCTGGTGTTCGATCTCGTGGTGGGTGGCAACGGCCGGTTCGATTCAAGCTACCTCGTCGAACAGCGTGCGACGTTCAACGGCGGTCCGTTGGGCATCCCGAAGGGAATCTCCCTGTCGCTCTCCGGCGGTTTCGATGGCATCGGGGGCACGACCTCCGGCGTGATACACGCACTCGTCGGCGAGCGCTATGCGATCGAATACTCGCTGCGCGTGGATGCCACTGTATCCACGTCCGGGCAGACCGAGGGCACGCGATTCGCGGTGTCCGATTACGCGAATACCGGACACTTCTACGTCCAGGCGACCGACGGCGCGGTGTTCCTGGACGTCGAAAGTGGTCATGACTACACTCCGGCACCGGTCCCGCTGCCAGCCGGCGGGTGGTTGCTGCTCTCCGGACTGATCCTCACGTGTCGCCCACGTCACGGGCGACGCCAAGCTCTCTGGCGCGTCGCTCCGACCTGACCCGACGCCCAAACCGTACGCCGCGCGTCTCGCAACGGCGCCGGCCGCGAACGACGTCCCCGTCGGCGCCGTTCAGATGACGCCGGCTTCCAGGGCCGCCGCGAACGTCTGACCCAGTTCGGTACATTCCGCGCAATGCGCCGGCGTGAGCTCCCCGCGCGCGATGACCGCCGGCAAAACCGCCCGCCAGCGCAGGCCGGTCGTTATCCGCTCGATCGCCCCGAGGGCACCGCGCCCGTCGTTGTCGGCGCGGATGAACACGCCGTACGGCAGACCCTGGGTGTGGTCGAGGCAGGGATAGTAGATGCGGTCGAAGAAATCCTTCAGCGCGCCGGACATGTACCCGAAATTCTCCGGCGTGCCGAGCAGCAGGCCGTGTGCGCGCCGGACGTCGTCCGCCCCGGTCTCGAACGCGGTCTGCACGCGGACCTCCAGATCCGTGATTACGGGATCCGTGGCCCCCGCAACCACGGCATCCAGCATCGCGCGCGTTCCGCCGCTGGCGGAGTGATAGACGATGAGGAGGCACTTGCGCATGATTCAATCGCGGAGGAGGTGGAAAGCTGCTGTCCAGTGTAGTGCGCGGTCGCGGGTTCCGGGATGAATGAATGGACGCCGGGTCCTGTCGATCCCGTGCGCCGTGCAGCCGCGTGACCCCCGGTGTGCCGTGGCACGCCGCCGTGAATCCATCGAGTCGACGCTGAAGTCCTGGGAGGAGCCCGATGCGCAGCCGGATCATCGAAACCATCGCAGTCGCCGGCGGCGACTGCACCGTGGCGCGCTGGCCGGGCGAAGGCATGCCGCTGCTTGCGGTGCATGGCATCACGGCATCGCACTGTGCGTGGCCAGGCGTGGTCGATGCGATGGTGTCACGCTGTGCAGTGCTGGCGCCGGACCTGCGCGGACGCGGCGCCAGTGCAGGGCTGCCTCCCCCGTATGGATTGAAGGTGCACGTCGCGGACCTGCTCGCGGTGCTGGACTACCATGGGGTTGCGGACTGCGTGGTCGCCGGTCATTCACTCGGTGCCTACATCGCGCTCGAACTTGCGGCCGCGGCGCCGGCACGGGTACGCGGTCTCGTGCTGGTGGATGGTGGTCTCGCGCTGCCGCTGCGGGAAGGGTCGACCCCCGAACAGGTGATCCAGGGCGTGCTGGAATCCGTGCTGAAGCGACTGGAGCAACACTACGCGGATCGCGCCGCCGCGCACCGTGCGTGGCGCGAACATCCCGCGTTCCAGGATGCGGGCGCATGGAACGCGATCGTCGAGGATTACGTGGATTACGACCTGGCCGCCGCGACGGGCGGCGGCCTGCGGTCACGCACGAATCCGGAGGCGGTGCGCGTGGACTCCTACGGCCCGGTGGATCCCGCGATGCCCACCTTGATCGATTCGATCCGCGTGCCGATGCTGCTGCTGACGGCGCCACGCGGAATCCTCAACCAGCCCAAGCCGCTGCTCCCCGCGTCGCTCGTCGATGCCAAGTGTGCACGGTTGCCGAATCTCCGCCACGTGGAAATCCCGGACACCAATCACTACTCGATCATCCTCGGCAGCGGCGCCCCCGCGGTGGCCCGGGAGATCGATCGTTTCCTTTACGACCTGTCGTAGCAGGCACGCCGTCGGCGGCGCGTCAGCGCGGACTTCGCCGGTGCGCGAACCTGGGACCGCACAGAGCCCGTCGGGATCCGGGCACGCCCCTAAGGGAAAACCCGTATGCGAAAGGGCATCGCACAGGATGACGCGCGCTCACGCCTTGTGAACCAGTCGCCAGCCCTGACAGCCGTCGCGCGTTGCTATAGGGTTGAGCCTGTCGTTCGTGTTGCCGAAGATTCCGCCGGTGCCCCACACGCTGAGACGCCACGCGCCCTCACTCGCCTTGCTGCCGGTCTACGGACTGGTCGCGGTGGGTTGTCACGCGCTCGTGATCGGGACATCGTCAGCCCCGGTGTGGCAGGCCCATCATGGCCTCGCCTTCGGCTTCCTGCTCCGTTACGGCGTGCGCTTCGCGCCGCTCGTCGCGGGCCTCTTTATCGGCGAGTTCCTGCTGCTGCGCCCTCCGGGCGTGGCGGAGCCGCTGGTTGTCGGTGTGGCCCTGCTGGTCACCGCGTGCTTCGCGCTGGCGAGCGGCCTTTATGTCAGGACGCGCGCGTTTCGCGGCGAGCCTGTCGCGCTGCGCGATGTGTCGTGGTTTCTTGCCGCCGCGGGCGCCGCCGCCGTGCCGGCGGCGCTCGCACTGACTTACCTCATGGCGCCGGCCGGCTTGCCGGTATTCTCCGCCGGATTCGATGGCCTCGCGCACGTGTGGCTCGCGGAACTGATGGGGATGCTGATCGTCGCGCCGCTGGTGATGGTGCATACCGCACGCGACTACGCGTACGTCACCGCCGAATTCTGGTGGTCGCTCGAACTCCTCTGGCAGGCCGTCGCGCTGCTGGTGGTGCTCTGGCTCATCCTCGGCGCGGCGCCGCTGAACGTGACGCAATATTTCTACCTCGCCTACGTGCCGCTCATCTGGGTGTCCACGCGCTACGGCATTGCGGGCGCCACCGTGGTCGTGGCGCTGTGCCAGGTGCTGCTGCTGCTGGGCCTGTTCCTGCAGGATCCCGCCGGTGACACGCGGTTGACCATCCAGTGGCGGATGCTCGCACTGACGATCAGCGGTCTCTACCTGGGGCAGGCCGTGTCCGAACGCCGCGGCATGCGCAACGCGCTGCTGGAGCGGGAGGCGGAACTCCGCACGGTGCTTCTCAGTGCCCCGGATGCGATCTTCACAGTCGACCCGACCGGCCGGATCCTGAGCGCGAACCACGCGGCAGCGCAGATGTTCGGCGTCACCGCGGCGGATCTCGCCGAGAAGCGTTTCTGGTCACTGTTTCCGCAGCCGCCCTCGATGTCTGCGCAGGGTGCGTCGCACGCGGAAGCGCAGGGTCGACGCGCGGACGGAGCACTCTTCGACGTGGAACTTTCGTTGCGCCGCGCGAAGACTTCGAACCGCGAATTCGACGTGGCAATCGCGCGCGATGTCAGTGCCCGCAAGAACCTCGAGCGCAATCTCGCGCTCCAGCGGAGCAGCATCCAGCGGTCGTTGCGGCAGGCGGCGGCAGGCGAACTCGCCAGCACGATCACGCACGAACTGACGCAGCCGCTGTCGGCGCTCGGCAATTACGCGCATGCCTGCGAGATACTGGCCGGGCAACTGGCGGTCGACGCGCCCCGGCTGCGCGCGACCTTGCGCAAGCTGAGGACTGAAGCCGAGCGCGCGGTGCAGGTGCTGCAGCGATTGCGGGATTTTTTCCGCGGCGGCCGCCTCACGCGCGAACGCACCGCGATTGCCCCGCTGATCGCGCGCGTGGCCGATGCGGCGCGCGAACGCGCGGTTGCACACGGCATCCGCGTCGAGGCCGATCTGGCGGAGTCGGCCGCAACCGCCGACATCGACCAGGTGCAGATCGAGACGGTGCTCCACAACCTGCTGGCGAATGCAATCGAGTCCGTGGCGGAGTCCGCGAGTCACGCGCGGCTGGTGCGTGTGGCCGCGCAACCCGACGGGGCGCAGCTCGAGATCGTCGTCGAGGATTCCGGACCCGGCGTTGCGCCCCACGTGGAGATGCGGCTGTTCGAACCGTTCCTGACGACCAAGGAATCCGGGCTTGGTCTCGGTCTCGCCATCTGTCGTACCTTCATCGAGGCGCATGGCGGGTCGCTCGGATTGGACCGGAGTCCGCTTGGCGGCGCGCGTTTCCGCCTCCTGCTGCCGATGGAAGGCGCGGCGCAGGAACCGGAGAGCGCCAACGGCGGCCAGCCGCGAGGGCAGGGTCCCGATGTCTGAGCCCAAGGTCTACATCGTCGACGACGATCCCGCCTGTCGGGATTCGCTCGCGCTGCTGCTCGAACTGCGTGGCATTCGGAGCGAGAGTTGCGCCGTGCCCGAGCAGTTTTTCGAACGGTTCGAGCCGGGGATCCCGGCCTGCGTGCTGCTCGACTACCGGATGCCGTCGATGACCGGGCTGGAAGTCCAGTCGGAGATGGTGAGGCGCGGCTGGCAGGTCCCCGTGATCATCCTGTCGGCACATGGCGACGTGGCCACCACCCGCCAGGCGCTGAAGGCGGGCGCGCTCGATTTCATCGAGAAGCCGGTGGATTCAGCACTGCTGCTCGACGTGATCGAACAGGCGCTCGCGCGTGCGCAGGAGGACATCGCGCGCGCCGCGCGGGAAGAAGCAGTGGCGCGCCGGGTCGAGCGCCTGACGCCACGCGAACGGGATGTGCTGCGGGCGGTGCTGTCCGGCATGCAGAATCGCGAGATCGGTACCGCCCTCGGCATCAGTCCGCGCACCGTGGAGGTCTACAAGGCGCGCGTGATGCTGAAGCTGGAAGCCGAACGCGTCTCCGACCTGATCCGCTTCTGTGCGGATCTGCCGGGGCTGACGCCGCGCTGACGCCGACGCGCCCGCGTCAGAACCGGAACTCGAGATTCAGCACGCCGAGCAGCTGGTCGTCCTCGCGGGCGAGTCCGTTCGCGCCCACCGCGAACAGGTGACCGTCACCCGCATAGACGTCGTACTTCAGTTCGGGCCGCACCAGCAGGTGGGGGATCACTTCCCACGCGACGTTCGCGGTCAGCGCGTAGACATCGCCCCCGCGCGCGCCCACGGCGCCCCACAGGAAATTGGCAGCGTTCTCATCGCGCAGCCATTCCGCGCGGATCGCGGTGTGCAGGTGTTCGGTCAGCCGGTAACGCACGCCGAGGTTGGCGCCGAACATCGCCGAGTCCTGCGTGACGGCGAACGGCAGCGGCGCGAGATCGCCGCCTTCCTGGAAGCCGTAGACGGTTTCCAGCACTGCGCTGACCGAATCGTTGAAATGATGCATGAACGTCAGGTAGCCGAACGTCCGGGAGAGGTATTCGCTGGTGGAACTCACGGCGAGAAACTGCGTGCCGCCACCGCGGGGAAACGCCGTGCCGTTGCGGACGGTGACGTCACCGAAGTCGTCCTCGCCGTTGCCGTGGATGACTTCCAGATCGATCCAGGTCTGCATGTCGGGGCTGCGCCAGCGCGCCTCGAACAGGAAGTTCGGGTCGTGACCGCCGGAACCGAAGTCGATCGCATTCCAGTCCGTGACGACGCCGAAGCCGACGCTCGCGTGGCCGAGTGCCGGCTCGAGCGGCAGCTTGAACTGCGAAAGTGCACCCACGTGCTTTGCCGGGCCCACCGCGAACGCGTACGTGCGGCTGGAGAACCAGTTCGGCGGGTTGAACGGGTAACCGATCTCGTGCGCCAGCGGCGAATGCCAGCTGCCGACGATCACGGACGCGCCGGCGCCCACCGGCAGGTAGATGTCGAGGAACCACTGCGTGATCGCCAGGCGCTCGCGGTCGTCCGCGTCCCACTTCCAGTCGTCCATGCCCTTGGTCTTCCAGAACACCGCGTCCTCGCCGTACACCGCGGAGACTGCCCAGTCCACGATCACGTGGTTCCCGCGCGGCCCCGGCAGCGGGGTGATGCGGCTCAGCACGTTGCGGTTCGGCTGGAACAGCCGGAACGGCGGGCAGCCGGCGCCCTTGCAGACGATGAGCCCGAGCTGGTTGAGGTTGACCCCTTCGTCCTGCACGAGCCCGCCCTGGGGCTGCACGTTGCGCCCGCGGCCCTGCGCGAGGCGGGTGGTGGCGATGTCATTGTGGGCGAACGCGGCGGTGACGTGCGCGAAGCCCACCACGCCGATGCCATGGTCCTTCTCGAGCGTGTCCCCGGCGAGGCTGCGGAAAAGCCGGCCATAGGGGCGAGGGCCTTCGGTGAGGACGGGTGCCGCGGAAGCGGTCAGGATTGTGCAGAACAGTCCGGCGCAGGCCGCACGGTGTGCGGGCTGTACCAGGGTCGCGTGCGCCACGGGCACCTCCCGGAACGGAAACACCAGGTCAGGGGTGCCTCCCGGGGCCCCCGTTTCGCATTCTTGTCGATTCACAAATATTAGTCTATTCAGAAAGTTCTTAAGCTAAACGGAGAATTAACATGAGATTAAAAGGCGCCTGCCACTGCGGCAAGGTGCGGTTCGCGCTGGAATCGGAGCACCCGTACCCGTTCAACCTCTGCTACTGCGCCATCTGCCGGAAGACCGCCGGTGGCGGCGGCTTCGCGATCAACCTCGGCGGGGACGCCGAGTCGATGAAAGTGAAGGGCGAGGCGCATGTCGCGGTGTACCAGGCGCTGATGCCGGGCGCCGGGGGCCGCCGCCGCAAGAGCCCGGCGCGCCGGCATTTCTGTCGTCATTGCGGGAGCGCGCTGTGGGTGTGGGATCCGCGCTGGCCGGAGCTGATCCATCCCTTCGCGTCCGCGGTGGACACCCCGCTGCCGGTGCCGCCGGAGAAGGTGCACCTGATGCTGGGATCGAAGGCCGGGTGGGTCCAGCCGGCGTTCGGTCGCAAGGACCAGCGCTACGACGGGTATCCCAAGGAGGCGATCGCGGAGTGGCATCGGCGGCTGGGGCTGGAGTGCTGAGCGAGCGCTGCGCGTTGTTCCCGCCGCCGGATACGGACTGACCCTGCCCCACGCGTTCGGGCCAGCCCGCCGTTCGCGTGCGTCACTTATGCCGCCGATGACGCGCCGGAATCCGCCCGTGCGCTCGCCGCCTGGATCGCCTTGACGATGTTCTGGTATCCCGTGCAGCGGCAGAGATTGCCGGCGATCGCCTTGCGGATCTCGGCCTCAGTGGGACGCGGGTTGTCCTGCAGCAGCTGGTGTGCGGAGAGAATCATTCCGGGGGTGCAGTACCCGCACTGCAGGCCGTGATGATCGACGAAGCTCTGCTGCAGTGCTGACAGTTCGCCCGGGGGGCTCAGGCCTTCGATGGTCATGACGTCCTGCCCCTGCACGTCGGCGGCGAGCACGCAGCACGACTTCACGGTGACGCCGTCCAGCACGACGGTGCAGGCGCCGCAGCTGCCGGTGCCGCAGCCGATGTGCGTGCCGGTGAGCCGCAGGTCATCACGGATCATCTCCGCGAGCTTCGCGCGGGTGTCCACCGCGAGCTCGCGCACCTGGCCATTGAGCGTGAACTTGAGAAGCGTCTTCATGCGCGGGCTCCGGACTCGAGGTGTGCAACCGCCGCCTGCACGGCGCGGCGCGCGTACACGCGCGCCATCTCGCGACGATAGCGGCTGCTTCCGTTCAGGTCGGACAGCGCGTGCGCCGCGGCGGCGAACGCCCGCTCGCCAATCACTGGCAGCGCGCGGTCCGAGAGCCCGCCGCGGAGTGCATCCGTGATGTCCAGCGCGACCGGACGCGGCCCGATGCCCCCGAGACCGAGCCGCGCCGTGACGAATCCCGGGGCCACGGCGGCCGAGGCGAGCACGACAGGAAACGCACCTTCGACCCGCCGCAACGTGAGATGCGCGATGCCGCTGCCGACCGGCTGCTTCGGGATCTCGATCATCGTCAGCAGTTCTTCCGGCGCGAGTGCCGTGGTCATCACGTCGCAGAAGAACGTCTCCACGTCCAGCCAGCGTTCGCCGTGCCGGCTGCGCAGGCAGAAGCGGGCACCGAGCGCCGCGCATGCGCAGAGATAGTCCGCCGCCGGCTCGGCGTGCGACAGGCTGCCTCCGAGCGTGCCGCGATGTCGCACCTGGACATCGCCGATGCCGCCCGCAGCCGCCGCCAGCAGCGGCGTGTACTGCCGCACCAGCGGGTGGCGCGCGAGGGTTGCATGACGCACCATCGCGCCGAGCCGCAGCACATCACCCGCGTCCTCGATCGCGTCCAGCCCCGCCACGTGGTTCAGGCTGACCACCGCGCCCGGCTGCACGAGCCCCAGCGTCATCACGGGCACCAGGGTCATGCCGCCGGCGAGCACCTTGCACGCGCTGCCGTGCGTGTCGAGCAGCGCGAGCGTCTCGTCCAGCGTCTTCGGCGCGAAGTAGTCGAACGCCGCGGCGATCATGCGGCCTCTCCGCGCGCCTGCACCGCGTTCCACACGGTTTCGGGCGTCAGCGGCAGGCGATCGATGCGCACATCGAATTCCGACAGCGCATCCTCCACTGCGCCGCACAGCGCGCCGAGCGGGCTCGTCACGCCGGACTCGCCCACACCCTTGGTGCCGAGCGGCGAGAACGGCGACAACGTTTCCTGGTGTGCGAGCTCGATGGACGGGATCTCCATCGCGGTGGGCAAGGTGTAGTCCATGAACGTGGTCGTCGTCAGCTGACCCTCGTCGTCGTAGACCAGGTGCTCGAACAGCGCGCCGCCTATGCCCTGCGCAGTGCCGCCGTGCACGTTGCCCTCGGCGGTCAGCGGGTTGATGATCTTTCCCGAGTCGTGCACCGCGCAGTAGCGCAGGATGCGGATCATCCCGGTTTCCGGATCGACCTCGGCGATCAGCGCGGTGGCCTGGTTTGCCCACGAGGGATACGCGCTGTAACGGCCCTGGGTCTCCGGCTGGTGATAGACGTTCTCGTGGCGGAAGTAGCGCGTCGCCTCGAGTCCCGGCTCCACGCCGCACGCGGCGGCGCCGTGGCAATCGTTGTAGATCGTCTGCACGATGTCCCGGATCTCCACGTACCGGAACGGCGCGCCCTTGAGCATGATCCGGCCGTCGCCCACTTCGAGATCGCCCGGGCTCACCTCCAGGCGGTGTCCGGCGACCTTGAGGAGCTTCTCACGCAGCTCGCCGGCCGCGATGTGCACCGCGGACCCGCCCATGATCACGCCGCGCGAACTGAAGTTGCCGAGCCCGTACGGACAGATCGCGGTGTCTCCCTGGATGACGCGGACGTCGCGCACGTCCACGCCGAGCTGGTCGGCCGCGATCTGTGCGAGCGCGGTTTCGTTACCCGTCCCCGGCGAGGTCACACCCGTCAGCACGGTAACCTCACCGGTGGGGCCGATGCGCACCGTGGCGCCGTCCCAGCCGTTGAACCGCGCGGATCCCGCGATGCTGCAGCCCTCGGGGGTGAGTTCCTGGCCGAGCCCGAGCCCGAGGTAGCGTCCCTCCTTGCGCGCCGCCGCCTGCAGCCGCGGAAAATCGTCGTACCCGATCATCGCCATCACGCTGCGCAGTGCCTGCGGATAGTTGCCGCTGTCGATCACCGCGCCGCCGTTCTGCGCGTACGGAAACTCCTCGGGCGGGATGAAGTTGCGCAGGCGCACGGCCGTGCGGTCGAGCCCGGCCTCGCGCGCCACCGCGTCCATCACGCGGTCCATCAGCCACGATGCGGATTCCTTGCCGAATCCGCGGTACGCATTCCACGGGCACTTGTTGGTTGCCACCGCGATCACTTCGACGTCGGTATCGCGGATCCGGTAGCAGGTGGGCAGTGCAAAGCCCGTGACGTAGGCCTGGCCCCAGCCGGCAAGTCCCGAAGGCGCGCCGACGTCCGCGACGTAGCGCACCTTGAGCGCCGTGACCAGGCCTTCATCGGTGAAAGCCGCCCGCCAGGTAAAGTGGCCTTCCCGTGCGTGACCGCCGGCGAGCAGATCCTCGCGGCGCTCGGCAATCCAGCGCACCGGTCGGCCGCACAGCAGCGACAGCGCGGCGATCAGCGGCTCTTCCTGGAAGTACGGGATCTTGAGTCCGAACGCGCCGCCGACGTTCGGCTGCGTCACGCGCACATTGTTCTCCGGCAGCTGCAGGGTCTGCGCGAGCAGGGTGCGCATCGGGTGCGGGCACTGCGTGGAGGCCCAGAACGACAAGGTCCGGCGATGCGGGTCGTAGTCCGCGACGTAGGCGCGGGGCTCCATCGCGGCACCCGTGTAGCGGTGATGGTGCAGTTCGCCGCCGACGGTGCGGTTCGCGCGCGCGATCACGCCCTCGGCGTCCCCGGCCTGCATGCGACCCTGGAACGCGACGTTGCTGCCCCACGCGGGTTCGACCCGTGGCGCATCGGCCGCGAGGCCGCGCGCGGCGTCGACCACCGGCGGCAATTCCTCGTAGTCGACCTCCACGAGCAGCGCGGCCTGCTTCGCGGTATACGGATCCTCGGCGACGACGGCCGCGACGCCTTCTCCCGCGTAGCGCACCTTGTCGCAGGCCAGGGGATAGAGGTCGAATGGTTTCAGGGCGGCACCCTCGCCGAACCCTTCCACCGGCATTGCGAAGCCGCGCGCCCGCAGCTCCGCGCCGGTGACCACGCACAGCACGCCGGGCAGCGCCAGCGCAGCGGCCGGATCGATCGCGAGAATGCGCGCAGCGGCGTAGGGGCTGCGCACGACGTGCGCGTACGTCATCCGATCGAGTTTGACGTCCCCGGTGTAGAGTCCCGCGCCCGCGACGAGCGCCGGGCTGTTCTGACCCGGAACGTCCTTGCCTATGAATGCCATTCGCGCCTTCCCTCCTTTATCACGACCCGGGGACGGCCCCGCGACCGTGCACGCGCGAGGGGCTTGCCGTCACCCTCGCGTCACCTGTTGTCCCAACAGCCGCCGGACCCACGAACGCAGCCACGCCCACAGGCTGGACCACAGGATGCCGCCGACTTCGGCGGGCCGCACGGGCGGGGCAGGCTGCGGCACCGGCGGCGTGGTCGACGCGGCCGTACTCGCCAGCCGTGTCTCCAGGTTGGCGACGAACTGGGCGAGCATCCGCGACGTCACTTCCTGCATCAGCCCGGTCCGCCCGAACTGTGCCACCGCACCGGCGAGCGAGACGTCCGATTCGACGTCCACGCGCGTGCCCGCAGGGGTGGCGCTCAGGCGGTAGGTGGTGGTGAACTTCGCGCGGCTGCCGGTGCCGCGATCGCGGCCGTTGCCGGTGATCGTCCCGGCGAAGTCGAGCGCGTTCACGAGGTGCGAGGCGTCACCCTCGAAGGCCGTCGCGATCGGTCCGAGCCTGACCTGTACGCGACCCTGGTAGCGTCCCTCGCCGAGATCAGCCGTGATCTCCGTGCCGGGAATGCAGCGCGCGACGCCGGGCACGTCCTGGAACAGCGCCCAGACGGCTTCGCGCGGTTGCGGCACCTCGAAACTGTCGGCGATCTTCACCTGGTATCGGCCTTTCCGGTGCGGCGGAATGAATCGGGATCTTCATCTCTGCAACGCCCCGCAAGCGGGACCGTGACGGGCGATGATGTGCCGTGCCACGGTGCGTCCGAGCATAGTAGGGACGCGCCGCGGCGGGCAAGCCGTGCAGATGCGGGGCCGGGCGTGACGGCGCGCGGGGTCAGGTCCGATGCGGATCGCCGTCCGGTGCGCCGTCGGGCGCCCGATGAAACTCGACGAAGAAACGAACGTCCCCGCGCGGTGCGACCGAGTGCAGGACTTCGGGCAGCACCGTGCCGGGATGCGCCGGATCGAGCACCGTCGTCAGGTCGAGCGATGGGACGCGGTATTCGAGCGTACCGTCCAGCACGTGGATCCGCGCCCAGACGCCGCGCTTTGTCGAATGGTCCCTCAGCAGACCTGCAGGGATGGTCGTCGCGCTGAACTCCGGCGTACGCTTGTAGGACACCACGTCGTCCGGCCATTCCTGGCGCGCGCAACGTATGCAGTCCAGGGTCCGGCCGACGTGCGCGGCGCGACCGGCCGCGGAGGTGACCCAGTCCCGTTCGACGAACGGTGGCGCATGGCGCATATGCACGCGATGCGCGCAGTCCAGTCGCGCGATCCAGTCGCCCTGCGCATCCTGCATGAAGCCGGTGATGGTGCGATCCATGATGTCCTCCTGCGACGTCCCAGCTCAGGCCGTCAGCCAGAATGTGACCGGGCCGTCGTTGACGAGGGCCACCTGCATGTCCGCGCCGAAGCGGCCAGTGGCCACGTGCGGGTGCCGCTGCCGCGCTTCGCGCACACAGGTGTCGAACAGCGCCTCCCCGAGTGCCGGCGGGGCCGCGCTCGTGAAGCTCGCGCGGGTGCCCTTGCGCGTGTCCGCCGCAAGCGTGAACTGCGGCACCAGCAGCAGTCCGCCGGCGATGTCGGCAAGCGAGCGGTTCATGCGGCCGTGCGCGTCCGGGAACACCCGGTAGCCCAGGATCCGTTCGACGATCCGCGTCGCATTGGCAGGGCCATCCTCGGGTTGCACGCCAACGAACACCAGCAGTCCGCGACCGATCGCACCCACCTCCGCGCCCGCGACGGTGACCGCGGCATGGGTGACCCGCTGCAGCAGCGCGATCACGTCACGCGAACTCGACTCACGCCGACTTCTGGCGCTGCTCCCGTTTCCGATCCGTCTCCTTCAGCATGCGCTTGCGGATGCGGATCGCGCCGGGAGTCACCTCGACGAGCTCGTCGTCGGCGATGAATTCCAGCGCCTGTTCCAGATCGAAGCGGATCGGCGGGGTCAGCAGCAGGTTCTCGTCGGAGCCCGCGGCACGGATGTTGGTGAGCTGCTTCGCCTTCAGCGGGTTGACGACGAGATCGTTGTCGCGCGAGTGCAGCCCGATGATCATCCCTTCGTACACTTCGTCGCCGTGACCGACGAACAGCCGCCCGCGCTCCTGCAGGCTGAACAGCGCATACGCGAGCGCCTTGCCCTCGGCGTTGGAGATCAGCACGCCGTTGACACGCGCACCCACCACGCCGGGTTTGACCGGCGCGTACTTCTCGAACGTGTGGTAGAGCAGGCCTTCACCGGACGTCGCCGTCATGAACTCTGTGCGGAAGCCGATGAGCCCGCGTGACGGGATGGAATAGTCCAGCCGCACGCGGCCTTTGCCGTCGGGGACCATGTCGATCAGCGCGCCCTTGCGCGAGCCGAGCTTCTCCATGACCGCTCCCTGCGCATCCGCCGGCACGTCGACCGTCAGCTGCTCGTACGGTTCGCACTGGGTGCCGTCGACCTCCTTCAGGATCACCTGCGGCCGGCCGACCGACAGCTCGTAGCCTTCGCGTCGCATGTTCTCGATCAGGATCGCGAGATGGAGCTCGCCGCGGCCCGATACGTTGAACACCTTGGGATCGGACGTCGGCTCGACGCGCAGCGCGACGTTGTGGATCAGCTCGCGCTGCAGGCGCTCGCCGAGCTGCCGGCTCGTCACGAACTGCCCCTCACGACCGACGAACGGCGAATCCGACACTTCGAAGCTCATGCTGACGGTCGGCTCGTCCACCTTCAGCGGCGGCAGCGCTTCCACCGCGGTGGGCAGGCACAGCGTGTCCGAGATGCGCGGCGCCTCGATCCCGGTCAGCGCGACGATATCTCCCGCGCGCGCCTCCTCACGCGGTTCACGCGTGAGGCCATGGAAGCCCAGCACTTCGAGGATGCGCGCCGGGCGCGTGACCCCCGTCGCATCGATCACGGTGATTTGCGTGTTCGGGCGCACGACGCCGCGCTTGATGCGTCCGATGCAGATCGCGCCGACGTAGCTCGAGTAGTCGAGCGACGAAACCTGCATCTGGAACGGGCCATCGATGTCCACGTCAGGCGCCGGCACATGTTCGACGACGGTCTCGAACAGCACGTTCATGTCCGTCTCCGGCCCGTCCGGGCGCCGCCGTGCGTAGCCCTGCGTCGCCGACGTGTAGATCACCGGGAAGTCGAGCTGCTCCTCGGTCGCACCGAGCCGATCGAAGAGATCGAACGTCTGGTCGAGCACCCAGTCCGGGCGCGCGCCCGGACGATCGATCTTGTTGATGACGACGATTGGCCGCAGTCCCTGCAGGAATGCCTTGTGGGTCACGAAACGCGTCTGCGGCATCGGACCTTCCACCGCGTCGACCAGCAGCAGCACGGAATCCACCATCGACAGGATGCGTTCCACCTCGCCGCCGAAATCGGCGTGGCCGGGCGTGTCGACGATGTTGATGTGATAGTCCCCCCACGTGATCGCCGTGTTCTTGGCGAGGATGGTGATCCCGCGTTCCCGCTCGAGGTCGTTGCTGTCCATGATCCGCTCGCCGGTGTCCTTGCGGGCGTTCAACGTGCCGGACTGGCGCAGCAGCTGGTCGACGAGCGTGGTCTTGCCATGATCGACGTGCGCGATGATGGCGATATTGCGGAGGTTCTGGATCACGGGGAGGGGTCCGACGCGGAAAGGGGCGCCATTATACGCACCTGGGGGCACGAAACACGCGAGGATTCGGCTGCGCGAGCGCGCGTCCCCGACCGGCAGGACGCGTGGGCACCGTCTGCCCGTGACTGTGCCGGGCGCACGGACCCGCCGCTATAATCCGCGGCGCCGCCCGCGGGCGTCCCCCGTTCATGACAGACTGCACCCGATGCCCCAGACACCGTCCATCGCGGCCATCGATTTCGGCTCCAACAGCTTCCACCTGGTGGTCGCCGAACCCCACTACGGGCACTTCCAGGTGCTCGACCGGTTGCGCGAAGTCATCCGACTTGCCTCCGGGCTCGACCAGGACGGCTGCCTGACCGAGGCCGCGATGGAGCGCGCGCTCGCCTGCATCGCCCGGTTCGGCGAGCGGGTGCGCCACCTGCCGCACGGCGCGGTGCGGGCGGTGGGCACCAATGCGCTGCGCCGGGCGCGCAATTCGCAGGCCTTCCTCCGCCGCGCCGAAACGGTGCTCGGGCATCCCATCGACGTGGTGTCCGGCATCGAGGAAGCACGGCTCATCTACCTCGGCGTCTCGCACGGGCTCGCCGAAGACAGCGGGTTGCGCCTCGTGATGGACATCGGGGGCGGCAGCACCGAGCTCATCATCGGTCAGCGCTACGAACCCATTTCGATGGAAAGCCTGCACATGGGCTGCGTCAGCATGACCGAGCGCTACTTCGGCGATGGTCGCATCGACGCGCGGCGCCTGCGGGCGGCGGAAATCGCGGCCCGCCAGGAACTCGAGCCGATCGAGGAAGCGTTCCGCGCGCAGGGCTGGCACACCGCGATCGGCGCTTCGGGCAGCCTGCTCGCGATCGCCGACGCGCTCGCCGCGCATGGCTGGAGCAGCGACGGCGGTATCACCCGCACCGGGCTGCAGAAGCTGCGCGCGGCGCTGGTGGACGTCGGCCGCGTGGACGCCCTGGAACGCTTCGGCGTGCGCGAGGACCGGTGCCCGGTTTTCGCGGGCGGTTGCGCCATCGCGCTCGGCGCGTTCGAGGAACTCGGCATCGAGCACATGCAGGTGTCGAACAGCGCGCTGCGCGAAGGTGTGCTGTACGACCTGATGGGACGCATCCAGCACGAGGACGTCCGTGAGCATACCGTCGGCACCCTGATGCAGCGATTCCACGTCGAGCGCCCGCATGTCGCGCGCGTGGCCGCCACCGCGCGCGGACTGCTCGCGCAGGTGGCGGTGGCGTGGAACATCGATGGTGCGGAATGCGGCCGGCTCCTGCAGTGGGCAGCATCGCTGCACGAGATCGGCATGACGGTATCCCATTCGCAGTATCACAAGCACGGGGCATACCTGCTGCAGCACCTGGACATGCCCGGCTTCTCACGCGGCGAGCAGCGCCAGCTCGCGTTCCTGGTGCGTGGGCACCGTCGCAAGTTCCCGCTGGCGGAACTCGGGGTGCTGCCGGAACCCGACCAGCAGGCTTGCCGCTGGCTGTGCGTGCTGCTGCGGCTCGCAGTGGTACTGCATCGCGCGCGGCGCGCGACCCCGTTGCCCGCGCACACGCTCGAAGTCGACGGCGCAACGCTGCGGCTCACCCTGGCCAAGGGCTGGCTCGACGAACACGCACTCGTTGCCGCCGACCTCGAACAGGAGGCGAGTTACCTGAAAGCGGTGGGCCTGCGCTTCAAGTACCGCTGATTCGCGG
>JBFWUN010000049.1:0-13421 GCA_050247235.1 Gammaproteobacteria bacterium | reverse complement strand
GCAACGCTGCGGCTCACCCTGGCCAAGGGCTGGCTCGACGAACACGCACTCGTTGCCGCCGACCTCGAACAGGAGGCGAGTTACCTGAAAGCGGTGGGCCTGCGCTTCAAGTACCGCTGATTCGCGGCGCGCGATATCGCGCAATCAATGGACACTGAGGCTGGGCGGCGGTGCCGGATGCGCCTGGAGCGCTCGAGCGGGTCGTGGAAGATGCATCCGGCACCGCCGCCGGGGTCGGCACCACGCGCAACTTCCGCACTCACGCGCCGCTATTCGGCCTCGCGAACCTTCATTCGCCGAGCTCGGCGAGCAGCCGGAGCTGCGCGTCATTGGCGCGTTCCGCTCCGCCGGGTGTCACGCGATGGTAGCTGCCGTCGCTCGCGAGCAGCCACGCGCGGGTGTCGTCTTCCAGGTACGCTTCCAGACCTTCCCGCACCACCCGGTCGCGCAGCCGCCTGTCCTCGACCGGGAAACATACTTCGATGCGGTTGAAGAAGTTCCTGCCCATCCAGTCGGCGCTGGAGAGATAGACGTCGCGGTCACCGCCGTTCTCGAAGTAGAACACGCGTGAATGCTCGAGGAAGCGGCCGACCACCGAGCGCACGCGGATGTTGTCCGATACGCCGGGCAGGCCCGGCCGCAGCGCACAGATCCCGCGCACGATGAGATCGATCCGCACACCGGCCTGCGAGGCCTGGTAGAGCGCGAAAATGACGTTGACTTCGATCAGGGCGTTCATCTTGGCGATGATGCGCGCATGGCGTCCGGCGCGCGCATGCGCGATCTCGCGTTCGATGAGTTCGATCACGCGCGAGTGGAGCGTGAACGGTGATTGCCAGAGCTTCTTCAGGTTGATCGCGCGCCCCGGCGCAGTGAGCTGGTGGAAGATCTTCTGGACGTCCATGCCGACCGAGTTGTCGCAGGTGAACAGCCCGAAATCCGTGTACTGTCGCGCCGTACGCGGATGATAGTTGCCGGTCGCCAGGTGCACGTAGCGGCGAAGCTGTTTGCCCTCGCGACGCAGGATGAGGATCATCTTCGCGTGGGTCTTGAAACCCACCACCCCGTAGACCACGTGGGCGCCGGCTTCCTGCAGACGCGTCGCGAGTTCGATGTTCGCTTCCTCGTCGAACCGTGCCTTGAGTTCGACCACGACGGTCACTTCCTTGCCCGCGCGTGCGGCGTCCACCAGGGTTTTCGCGATCGGAGAATCCGGACCGGTGCGATAGAGCGTCTGGCGGATCACCAGCACGTCCGGATCCGCGGCCGCCTGGCGCAGCAGGTCGATCACCGGCGCGAACGACTCGAACGGGTGGTGCAGCAGCACGTCGCCACGCCGGATCGCGGCAAACACGTCACCGCCGCTCGGCAGGCGGGCCGGGCGGCTGGGAGTGAACGCCGGGAACTTCAGGTCCGGTCGCTCGATCATGTCCGGTACTGCCATCAGCCGCGTCAGGTTGACGGGGCCGTTGCAGCGATAGATGTCATCGCCCGTCAGGTTGAACTCGTGCTGCAGCAGGCTCACCATCTCGTCCGGGCAGCCGTCCGCGACTTCGAGCCGCACCGCGTCGCCGAAGCGGCGCTGGTGAAGCTCCCCTTCCAGCGCGTGCAGCAGGTCCTCGACGTCCTCGTCCTCGACGAACAGTTCGCTGTTGCGGGTCACGCGGAACTGGTAGCAACCCGTGACCCGCATACCCGGAAAGAGATCGTCCACGTGCGCGTGGATGATCGATGACAGGAACACGAACTCGTGCGGATCCACGGCGAACTCGGCCGGGATGTTGATGATCCGCGGCAGCGCGCGCGGCGCCTGCACGATCGCGATCACGCTGTTGCGGCCGAATGCGTCCTTTCCTTCCAGCGATACCAGGAAGTTCAGGCTCTTGTTGAGGATGCGGGGAAACGGGTGCGAGGGATCCAGACCGATGGGACTGAGCACCGGCAGCAGCTCCCGGTAGAAGTAACGTCGCACCCATTGCGACTGCCGGGCATTCCACTCGCCACGCTTCAGGAAGCGGATGCCGGCGTCGGCGAGCCGTGGCGTGAGCACGTCGTTCAGTACGCGGTATTGCTCGTCGACGAGCGCATGCGTGATTTCACCAATGCGCTTCAGCTGTTCGCCGATTGACATCTGGTCGGGACCCAACGGGCCCGTCTTGAAGGCAGCCTGTTCCTTGAGCCCGGCGACGCGGATTTCGAAGAATTCGTCGAGGTTGCTGCTCGCGATGCACAGGAAGCGGAGCCGCTCGAGCAACGGGTTGCCTGCGTCCTTCGCCTGTTCGAGCACACGGCGGTTGAACTCGAGCAGCGAGAGTTCGCGGTTGATGTACAGCGTCGGATCGGTGGCGTCGAGCGTCTTGGCGTCCATGTTCGGGATTCCGGCGGAGTGCCCGTCGCTACAGGCGCGACGCGGCCTGATAACATGCGGGCCCTTTCAGCCTAGCCTAACATGAGGATGCTTCAGTCCATGTCCGACGCCCGCGCCCGCGCCCGCGCCACTTCCCGTCATAAACCCCGCACACAGGCTGCACGTGCCGATCGCCACAAGCTCTACGAGCGGTCGGTGCAGGACGCGGAGGCCGAAGCCGAGTTCGTCGCCCGCGAGTTCCGCCGCCTGCGCAAGCGCCCGGCGCGCCTGCTGCGGGAGGATTTCTGCGGCACCGCGCAGGTGGCCACCACGTGGGTCCGCCGGCATCGTGACAATCTGGCCACCGGCGTGGACCTGGACCCTGAGGTGCTGGCGTGGGGCGAGACGCACAACGCGGCCAGGCTCAGTCGCACCCAGCGGCCACGGCTCACGCTGCTCAACGCCGATGTCATGCGGGTCAGGACTCCTCCCCAGGACGTCGTGCTCGCGATGAATTTCAGTTACTGGATCTTCCAGTCCCGCGCGGCGCTGCGCGATTACTTCCGCACGGTGCACCGGGCACTGACCGGCGACGGCGCATTCATGCTGGACTGCTTCGGCGGTTACGACGCGTTTCGCGTACTCAAGGAGAAGCGGCCGCTGCGCGGCTTCACGTACATCTGGGACCAGGCCGCCTACGACCCGGTCACCGGCCGTTATCGCTGCCACATTCATTACCAGATGGCGGACGGCTCCTGGTTGCGCAACGCGTTCACCTACGACTGGCGGCTGTGGACCTTGCCCGAGATCAGGGAAACCCTGGAAGAGGCGGGCTTCAGCCGGTCCATCGTGTACTGGCAGGGTTGGGACGAGGAGCAGGAAGACGGAGATGGCGACTACAAGCCGGTTGACAGCGCGGATGCGGATGCCGGCTGGATCGCCTACCTGGTCGCGTTGAAGTGAAATTCGTCATCTACTTGTCATAAAACCCCCGAAGAATGCGCGCGACCCATGCGGGTCGCCATGGTGCGAAGGAGATCGATGTGTCCAGATTGAACCTCAAGCGCGCGTGGTTGGGGATCGCGCTGTACCTGCCCGCGGCATTCGCCGCGAACCCCGGCGATGCGCTCGATCCCAACCTGCCGGAATACACGAAAGCCAGTGGCGTCTCCGGCAACCTCTCGAGCATCGGTTCGGACACGCTGGCCAACCTGATGACCCTGTGGGCCGAGGATTTCAAGAAGCTGTATCCGAACGTCAACGTGCAGATCCAGGCGGCCGGGTCGAGTACCGCCCCGCCTGCGCTGACCGAGGGCACCGCCAACCTGGGGCCGATGAGCCGGCAGATGAAAAGCGAAGAAGTCGCGGCGTTCGAAGGCAAGCACGGCTACAAGCCGACGGCGGTGCCGGTCGCCGTGGACGCGCTGGCCGTATTCGTCCACAAGGACAACCCCATCCCGGGACTCTCCATCCCGGAGGTCGATGCCATCTTCTCCGCCACCCGTCTGTGCGGCCACAAAACCGACATCAGGACGTGGGGGGAACTTGGCGCCAAGGGTGAACTCGCCGCGCAGGCGATTCAGATCTTCGGCCGCAACTCCGTGTCCGGCACCTACGGCTATTTCAAGGAAGCAGCGCTCTGCAAGGGCGATTTCAAGAACACCGTGAACGAACAGCCGGGATCCGCGTCCGTCGTGCAGGGGATTACCAAGTCCTTGAACGGCATCGGCTATTCCGGCGAGGGCTACCGCACGTCCGGGGTCCGCATCCTTCCGCTCGCGAAGAAGCCGGGCAAGCCGTTCATCGAACCGACCACCGAGAACGCGTTGTCAGGCAAGTACCCACTCTCCCGATTCCTGTTCGTGTACGTGAACCGGAAGCCCAATGAAGCGCTGCCGCCGCTCGAGGCCGAGTTCCTCAGGATGGTGTTGTCCAAGACCGGTCAGATGACTGTCGTAAAAGACGGCTACATTCCGTTACCGGCGAAGGTCGCGGACAAGTACCGGAAATCGGTGCTCGGGGACAAGTAACCCCGCCGCGCCCCGCCAGGGCGGACCGCCGGACCGGGGCCGCGGCTGCCTTTCAGCCGCTGCTTCGTCATAATGCGCGCCGCACCACGGGGCGTGGCACCGGCACCAGCGCCGGCCGCGCGTCCAATCATCCAGACGCCGGACACCCAGTGACAGATTCCGTCCTTTCCGAGCTCGCGCAGTCCGAACTCCGCCACCGCGGATTCCGGATGATCAAGGACAAGGCGTTCGGCGCGACGATGGCGATCGGCGGGGTCACCGTGATCGTTGCCATCGTCACCATCTTCTTCTACCTGCTCTATGTCGTGGTCCCGCTGTTCCAGGCGGCGCACGTCAAGACCGGTGCCAACGCGCGTTACGACGGGCCGGCGCCGGTCCGGCTGGAACTCAACGAATATGCGGACCTCGCGTTCGCGGTGAGCCCGGACGGGCGTTATCGCTTCGTCAGGACCGCCAATGGCGACCTCGTCAGCGAGGGGTCGCTGCTGCCCGACGGGGAGACCGCCGAGCGCATCAACGCCTCGACCCGTACCCCCCGGACCGTCGCGCTCGGGCTCGCCGGCGGCGGCGTGGTGCTCGCCAAGCCCGCCTACGTGGAACACTTCCGCGACGGACGGCGTGAAACCGAGCCGTCAATCGTTCACCCGCTCGGCGCCGATCCGGTCGATGCCGTCCCGGCCGGTGACACCGTTGCGCTGCTCGCCGCCGAGGCCGGCGATGACGGCGCGACGATTGCCGCGATCACCGCGGCACACACCCTGTACCTGACCGCGTTCACGAAGACCGAGTCGCTGCTCGAGGAAGAGGCAACTTTCGAATCCACCCAGGTGGAGGTCGAGAAACTCACCGAGCCGTTCACGTTCCTGCTGATGGACACCGACCAGCAGGAGCTCTACCTCGCCACGCCGCAGGGCGCTGTCCGATTCTTCGACATCCGCGACAAGGAAGCCCCGCGGCTGGTCCAGGAGCTGCAGGTGGTACCGGACGGCGTAACGGTCACGGCAGTGGAATTCCTGAGCGGAGGTACGTCGCTGCTGATCGGCGACAGCCGCGGCCAGGTGACGCAGTGGTTCCCGGTGCGCGACGCGGAGAACAACCTGCGGCTCACCCGGGTCCGCGAGTTCTTCGCGTTCGACGCGCCGGTCGACATGATCCTTCCCGAGTACTTCCGCAAAGGCTTCGTCGCAATCGATGCGCGGGGCACGTTCGGCCTGTTCCATACGACTGCCGAGCGCACGTTGCTCGTGCAGGAGGCGCTGTTCCCGCGCGCGCCGATCGCCGGCGCGATGGCGCCGCACGCCAACGCCGTGGTCACGCTCGACGGCGACGGGACGCTCGCGACGCTGCGGATCCGCAACCGCCACCCGGAGGTGTCCTGGGGCTCGCTGTGGGGCAAGGTCTGGTACGAAGGCCGCAGCGCTCCGGAGTTCGTCTGGCAGTCGTCGTCGGCGAGCAGTGACTTCGAACCCAAGTTCAGCCTGACCCCGCTCGCCTTCGGCACGATCAAGGCAGCGGTCTACGCGATGCTCTTCGCGATCCCGATCGCCGTGTTCGGCGCGGTGTACACCGCATATTTCATGCAGCCGCGCATGCGGGCGATCGTCAAGCCTTCGATCGAGATCATGGCGGCATTGCCCACGGTGATCCTGGGCTTTCTCGCCGGGCTGTGGCTGGCGCCCCTGATCGAGACCCATCTGATCGGCGTCCTGACCGCCACTGCGCTCATGCCAGTCGCGATTTTCGTCGCCGCCTGGGGCTGGTCGCGTGCACCGGACGGCCTGCGCCACCGGGTCCCGGAAGGAACCGAGGTGCTGCTGATCGTGCCGGTGGTCTGCGCGGTGCTGTGGGTCACGATGGCGGTCAGCCAGCCGCTGGAGCAGTTGCTGTTCGACGGCAACCTGCCGCGCTGGCTGAGCCAGGAGCTCGGCATCACCTACGATCAGCGCAACTCGCTGGTGGTCGGCATCGCGATGGGCTTCGCGGTGATCCCGAACATCTTCTCGATCAGCGAGGACGCCGTGTTCGGTGTCCCGCGCCAGCTCAGCACCGGCTCGCTCGCGCTCGGCGCGACATCCTGGCAGACCGTCACGCGCGTGGTGCTGCTGACCGCGAGTCCGGGTATTTTCTCGGCCATCATGATCGGGCTCGGCCGGGCGGTCGGCGAGACGATGATCGTGCTGATGTCGACCGGCAACACGCCCATCATGGATCTCAACATCTTTCAGGGCTTTCGCGCGCTGTCGGCCAATATCGCCGTCGAGATGCCGGAGTCGGAAGTCAACAGCACGCATTACCGCGTGCTGTTTCTCGCCGCGCTCGTGCTGTTCGGCGTCACGTTCCTGTTCAATACCGTGGCGGAGATCGTCCGCCAGCGCCTGCGCGCCAAGTACGGAAACCTGTGATGAAGCCGAGCTTCCGGCAATGGCTGGCCGACGGCAACCCCTGGGTGTGGCTCACCGCGGGCGCGGTGAGCCTGAGCCTGGTGATGGTCTTCGGGCTGCTGGTGCTGATCGCCGCCAACGGCCTTGCCCATTTCTGGCCGGGGAACGTCGCGCAGATCGCGCTGACGCGCCCCGACGGCACCGAGGAACTGCTGCTCGGCGAGATCGTGGACGACGAGATCGTGTCCGCGACGCGCGTTCGCGAGGCGGGTGGCGCCGTGCCGGAGGGCGCGACGGTGGTCCGACGCCTGCTCGTGAAGGTGGGCAACCGGGATATCGGCGGCAACGACTTCGTGTGGATCGCGGAACCAGAGATCACACGCATCGACCATCCCGCGGAAGCGATCGTGGCCGAGCGCACGGAGTGGGGGAATTTCTACGGTTTCCTGGCCGGCTTCGCGGAAGACGGCAAGCCGCTCGACGTGACGGCGCCGTGGGACGAACTTGCCGCGCGGCTTGCGCGCAGTGAGGCGCTGAACGCCGAGATCCGTCACCTCGAGCGCGACGAGATCGGCCACGTCAACGCACAGATGGAGCGCCTGCGCCTGCGGGAGCGCGGCCTGGCGCCGGCGGACGCTTCCGCGCGGGCGGAACTCGCGGCGCAGCGCAGCCAACTGGACGCGGAGTTCAACGCACTGAGCGCGCGACTCGCCACGCTCCACGCCGATGCCGCGCGCGACGCGCTGCGCGTGCAGACCGTCAGCGGGGAGGAACGCACCATCCCGCTCGCCAACATCGTGCGTATCTTCCGCCCCAACCAGATGGGATGGGGCGCCAAGGCCTGGCACTACGTCACCAAGGTCGGCGAGTTCACCACCGACGAACCGCGCGAGGCGAACACCGAAGGCGGCGTGTTCCCGGCGATCTTCGGCACCGTGCTGATGGTCATCGTGATGTCCGTCGTTGCCACACCCTTCGGCGTGATCGCGGCGGTCTACCTGCGGGAGTACGCCCGCCCGGGTCCGCTGACGAGCGCGATCCGGATTGCCGTCAACAACCTCGCCGGCGTGCCGTCGGTGGTCTACGGCGTATTCGGTTTCGGGTTCTTCGTGTATTTCGTCGGCGGCTCGCTGGATCGCGCGTTCTTCGCCGAGCGGCTGCCGGCGCCGACCTTCGGCACGCCGGGACTCCTGTGGTCTTCGCTGACGCTCGCGCTGCTGACGGTGCCCGTGGTGATCGTCGCCACCGAGGAAGGATTGACCCGCATCCCGCGCGCGATCCGCGAAGGCAGCCTCGCGCTCGGGGCCACCAAGGCCGAGACGCTCTGGCGGACGGTGCTGCCGATGGCGACGCCGGCGATGATGACGGGACTCATCCTGGCGGTGGCGCGCGCGGCCGGTGAAGTGGCGCCGCTGATGATGGTGGGTGTCGTGAAGCTCGCGCCGAGCCTCCCGCTCGACGGCGAGTTTCCGTTCCTGCACCTGGATCGGAAGTTCATGCACCTCGGCTTCCATATCTACGACGTCGGTTTCCAGAGCCCGAACGTGGAAGCGGCGCGGCCCCTGGTGTACGCCACGGCCCTGCTGCTCGTCATCATCATCATGGCCCTCAACCTGGCGGCGATCCAAATCCGCAACCGCTTGCGCGAGAAGTACAATGCAGCAGACCATTAAAGAGCCCGAAGCAGCGCAGAGTGAGGCAGCGATGTCATCGATCCCCACGCATGGCGTGGACATCCGCGCGGTCCGCAGCGACACGCCCGAGGCGCCGGCGGCGATGTCTCCCCAGGAATGCCTGCGGGTGGACGATCTCTCGCTCTATTACGGTGAGAAGCGCGCGCTGAACGACATCAACATGGTGATCCCGGAAAAGCGGGTCACCGCGTTCATCGGTCCGAGCGGCTGCGGCAAGTCCACGCTGCTGCGCTGCTTCAACCGCCTGAACGAACTCATCTCCGGCGTGCGCACCGAAGGCACCATCCGCCTGCGGGGCGAGGACATCCTGGATCCGCGCGTGAACGTCGCCAACCTGCGGCGCCGCGTTGGCATGGTGTTCCAGAAGCCGAACCCGTTTCCGAAGTCCATCTACGAGAACGTGGCCTACGGGCTGCGCATCCAGGGCATCCGGAACCGGCGGGTGCTCGACCGGGCCGTGGAGAATGCACTGCGGGCGTCCGCGCTGTGGGACGAAGTCCGCGACCGGGTGCACGAGAGCGCGCTCAGACTCTCGGGCGGTCAGCAGCAGCGGCTGGTGATCGCGCGCGCCATCGCCATCGAACCCGAGGTGCTGCTGCTCGACGAGCCCGCGTCTGCGCTCGACCCGATCTCCACGCTCAAGATCGAGGAGCTGGTCTACGAGCTCAAGCAGAACTTCACGATCGTGATCGTCACCCACAACATGCAACAGGCCGCGCGGGTGTCGGATTACACCGCGTTCATGTACATGGGTGACCTGATCGAGTTCGGCGAAACCAAGACGCTCTTCACCACGCCCCGTCAGAAGCAGACCGAAGACTACATCACCGGCCGCTACGGCTAGCCGAGGAGACCGCACGATGGTCATGTCCCGCACGCATCACATTTCGCAGCAGTTCGACAAGGAACTCGAGGACATCCGTTCCAAGGTGCTCGCAATGGGCGGCCTCGTGGAGGACCTGCTCAGCCAGGTGCTGGATGCGCTCTCCAAGACCGACCTCGAACTCGCCGAGCAGGTGGCGGGAAGCGACTACAAGGTCAACGACATGGAAGTGGAGATCGACGGCGAGTGCACCGCCATCCTGCTGCGCCGGCAGCCCGCCGCGAGTGACCTGCGCCTCGTGCTCGCGGTCAGCAAGATCATCACGGATCTCGAACGCGTGGGCGACGAGGTGAAGAAGGTTGCCCGCATCGTCACCAACATCGCGAATACGGGCAGCCCGCGTACGTACTACGTGGGCGTGCTCGCGATGGGGTACCACGTCCGCCGCATGCTGCGTGCCGCACTGGACGCGTTCGCGCGGATGGATTCGCATGCCGCGCTCGAGGTGGCGCAGGAGGATCCGGAAGTCGACAAGGAGCTGGAAGCCGTGATGCGCCAGCTCATCACCTACATGATGGAAGACCCGCGCAGCATTCGCGGCGTGCTGGACGCGGTGCTCGCCGCACGCGCGTTCGAACGCATCGGCGATCACGCGGACAACATCTGCGAGAACGCGATCTTCCTCGTCGAGGGCAAGGACGTCCGGCACGTCGCACTCGAGGATGTGCGCCAGCAGCTCGCGAGCCGCAAGGGCGAATGATGTCCGCGGGCGGGCGCGCGACACCGCCCAGGCACACCACCCCAGGGAGACGCAGGATGTCGAACGTGAGAATCCCCGAGGAGCAGCCCGACCGGATGGCGGATCACATGCGCCGCTACCTCGAGAAGACCACGCGCGAAATCCCGGTCGTCACCCGCGACCGGGTCTGACCGGCCGGAACCCTGCGTGGACAGCATCGCGTTCAGGCTCAATGGCGAGGCGGTGACCGCGGACGTGGATGCCGCGATGCCGCTTCTCTGGTACCTGCGCGACCACGCGGGACTCACCGGCACGAAGTACGGCTGCGGTATCGCGCAGTGCGGCGCGTGCACCGTCCACGTGAACGGGGTCCCCACGCGTGCCTGCGTGACGCCGCTGTCGGCGCTCGCGGGCGCTGACGTCACGACCATCGAGGGACTCGCGGATCGCGTCGGCCGTGCGACACAAACCGCCTGGCAGGTGCTCGATGTCGTGCAATGCGGCTACTGCCAGTCCGGGCAGATCATGAGCGCGGCGGCGCTGCTCGCGCGCACCCCGCGGCCCGACGACGCGGCAATCGACGCCGCGATGCGCGGCAACCTGTGCCGCTGTGCGACCTACCAGCGCATCCGCGCCGCCATTCACCACGCGGCCGCCGAGCTCGCAGGGGATCCCGCATGAGCCCTGCAGAGACGCCGGTCGCGCTCGGTCGCCGGGGCTTCCTGCGCGTGGTCGGGCTCGGGAGTGCAGGGTTCTGCATCGGCTGGCCCGTGCATGCTGCCGGGCAGTCGACGCCCGACGCCACGCACGTGTTCGGCCATTTCGTGCGCGTGAACGCGGACGACACGGTGACCGTCGTCATCAAGCATCTCGACAAGGGGCAGGGTGTCACGACCGGACTGACGACGATCGTCGCGGAGGAGCTCGACGCCGCGTGGGACCAGATGCGCTGGGAGTTCGCACCGGCTGACGCCTCCCGCTACAACAATCTCAAGTGGGGTCCGTTCCAGGGCACCGGCGGGTCGTCGTCGATCGCGAACTCGTGGGAGCAGCTGCGCGCGGCCGGTGCCGGCGCCCGGGCGATGCTGGTGGCGGAAGCCGCGGCCGCCTGGCAGGTGCCTGCCACTGAGATCTCCGTCGCGGGCGGCGTGCTGACCCATCCCTCCGGCCGCCGCGCGACGTTCGGCCAACTCGCCGCCGCGGCCGCGCGGCGCACGCCGCCCACGGAACTCGTGTTCAAGTCGCCCGCACGCTACACGCTGATCGGTCACCCGCTGCCGCGCATCGACAGCGCGGAGAAAACGGCGGGCCGCGCGCAGTACACGATCGACGTGCAGCGCCCCGGAATGCTCCACGCCGTCGTCGCGCATCCGCCACGCTTCGGCGCAACGGTACAGGGCTTCGATGCGACCGCCGCCCGCGCGGTACCCGGGGTCGTCGACGTCGTGCAGATCCCGCGCGGGGTGGCAGTACTTGCCCGGGATTCCTGGAGCGCACGCCGCGGCCGCGATGCACTGAAGGTCGAGTGGGATGAGCGTCACGCCGAACGGCGCGGATCGGACGCGCTGTGGCAGGTGTATCGCGATCTGGCGGCACAGCCCGGCGCGCGTGCCCGCGACGATGGCGACGTCGATGCCGCTTTCGCGGGCGCCGCGAAGATCGTCGAGGCCACCTACGAGTTTCCGTATCTCGCGCACGCGGCGATGGAACCGTTGAACGCGGTATGCGAACTGCGCGCCGACGTCTGCGAGATCTGGACCGGGTCGCAGTCGCAGACCACTGACCAGGAGACGGTGGCCCGGATCACGGGTCTCGAGCCGGCGCAGGTCGTCATCCACACGCTGTTCGCCGGCGGCAGTTTCGGCCGTCGCGCGGTGCCGGACTCCGACTACGTCGCGGAAGCCGCGATGATCGCGCGGGCGATCGGCGGCCGCGCGCCGGTGAAACTCCAGTGGACCCGCGAGGACGACACGCAAAGCGGCCGCTTCCGGCCAATGGCGTATCACTGGCTGCGCGCGGCGCTCGATACCGACGGCCAGCTGCTCGCCTGGCAGCACCGCATCGTCACGCAGTCGTTCCTGAAGGGCACGCGGTTCGAAGGCGCAATCAGGGATGGCGTGGACCGGACGGCGGTCGAAGGCGCGCGCGGCCTGCCGTACCGCGTGCCGAACTGCCGGGTGGAACTCCACCTCGCGGAAGTCGGTGTCCCGACCTTGTGGTGGCGGTCGGTCGGGCATTCGTTCAACGGGTTCGCAACGGAAGCCTTCTTCGACGAAGTCGCCGCCGCTGCCGACCGTGACGCGGTGGCCTGGCGTCGCGCGCTGCTCGCGGATCATCCGCGCCATGCGGCCGTGCTCGAACTTGCAGTCACGCATGCCGGTCCTGCACCGCAAGGCGCCAGCCGGGGCCGCGGCGTCGCCGTGCACGAATCCTTCGGATCCTGCGTCGCGCAGGTCGCCGACGTGACCGTGGCCGAAGATGGCCGCCTGCGCGTCGACCGCGTGGTCTGCGCGGTCGACTGCGGCCTCGCGATCAATCCCGACATCGTGCGCGCGCAGATGGAAGGCGGAATCGCGATGGGGCTCGGCGCGGCGCTGCACGAGGCAGTGACCCTGGTGGACGGCGCGGTGGTGGAGACCAACTTCGATCGCTATCGTCCGCTGCGGATCGACGAGATGCCGGCAGTGGAAGTGCACATCCTGCCGTCGACAGCGCCGCCGAGCGGCGTGGGCGAACCCGGGGTGCCGCCGATCGCGCCAGCGGTCGCGAACGCGCTGCGCGCCGCGCGCGGCCAGCCGGTCAGGCGGCTGCCGCTCGCGTAATTCGCGGCAATCGTCACGGGCTCTTCACGTTCCGGTGCGATGCTGTGCGCATCGAACGAGGAAGCTGTCCATGACCACCCACACTGAGAACTGTCCTTCGCATGCCGCGCGCAGAACCGTGGGGCGTGTCTCCCCCGACACGCTTGCCCGCTGGGCGCTCGTGCGCCAGATCGCGGAACTGGAAGAAATGCTGGCCGACAACGCATGCGGGATGGACGGCGACGTGCCGCACCTGTGGATCGAACAGGCGCGCCAGACACTCGCCGCCAAGCGGGCCGTGCTGCGGATGATCTGACCACTCCCCGCGCAACCTGCGTCACGGGATCGTCATCGAAGCGTCGCGGCGGCGTCACATCCCGCAGACATGCTGTACGGCGTGGTCGGACGTGACTCGCGCCGACCCGGACGATGCCCCGACGGGCGGAGGCCGGACCATGAAGAAGCGACTGTTGCTGGTACTCGACTTCGACGGGTTCCTCGTCAATTCCTATGCGCTCATCCGCGACACCATGGCCGCGTTCGGTCTCGATGTCGGTGACGAGGAACGCTTCCGCAACCGACGCAAGTTCCTGAAGTATTTCGGCG
>JBFWUN010000048.1:26884-31986 GCA_050247235.1 Gammaproteobacteria bacterium | reverse complement strand
GCCGCGCGGTCACGGTGGCGGACCGAACACCTCGGCGGCGGGCCGGCGCAGCACGCGCTTCTCGCCGTAACGCTGGGTCAGGCCTACCCGGTCGAAGTACTCCAGCACCTCGATCGTCACGTTGCGGCCGATGCCGGTGTGGGTACGGAACTCGGCCGCCGTGAAGCGGCCGCCCTCCGCGGCGCGCGCGAGTTCCTCCACCTTCACCGCCAGCGCGTGCAACGTGGAGGGCAGGTAGTAGCGGTACTTCGCCACGTGCACCAGGCGCCCGAGATGCCCCATTCGTTCCATGAATGGACGCAGCACCTCGATCTTCATCTTCAGTGGATCGGACAGGTCGTGCAGCGCGGGCGCCTGCAGGCCGTGCCGCCGCAATTCCGCTTCCACGCGTTTCAGCAGCGCGGCTTCGCCCGGGGCGAGCCGCGCCGCGTGATCCGGCGCAGCAAGTTGCCCGGCCCGGCGCACCAGGCGACCGTCGCGCACCAATGTCTCCAGGGCGACGCGCAGCAGGCGTTTCGGCAGCACCGCGGCCACGGCGCGCGTCAGTTCGGCCTCGGGCAGGCCGGTTTGTGCCGGCTCCGCGGCGTGATGCCGACGCACGGCGCCCTCCACCGCGTCCCGCGCAGCCTGCCATGCCGCGACATCCAGCAGCAGCCGCTCGCCTTTCGGCAGATCGATCGCGGTAGCGTTGGCCGTCGCGCAAGCTTTCGCGAGCGTGTCCTCGTGCAGATCGATCACACGCGCGAACCACGCGGCGTCCACCCCGTCGGGCAGCGCCGCCAGCAGCGCACGCAGCGCCTCCGCCGGGGCCGCTGCCGCGAGTGCCGCCAGCACCGGCGGCCGGCGCGTACGCGTCAGTGCGCGGGGATAGGGCAGCGCTTCCAGGACCTCCGCGCCCCCGAGCGTCCGGGTGGCGGACTGGTCGCGCAGCACCACGCGATCCCCGCGCACCGCGATGACCGGCGCGTCCAGCGCCAGGATCGCCAGGCAGGACTCCCCGGGCGCGAGTGCGCGATCGGCGAGCAGCAGCACGCGCCCGCCGATGTCCGCGGCGCCGAGATGGACGTGCACGGGCGTACGGTCCTTCAGTGCCTTTTCCTCGCCGGCCGCGAGCGTCAGGCGCACGCCGAGTCGCGTCGCCGACGTCGCGAGCGCCGGATCGACCAGCCAGTCACCGCGATGGATCGCGTGCCGCCGGAGATCGAGCCCCGCGAGGTTGATGCCGCAGCGCTGCCCGGCACGCGCGGTGTCCGCCGCGCGGTTCTGCGCATGAATCGAGCGCACGCGTACTTCGATGCCCGCGGGTGCAATGAGAAGCCGTTCGCCGATGTTCGCCGTGCCGGCATGCACGGTGCCCGTGACCACTCTTCCGGCCCCTTCAAGCACGAAGCTGCGATCGATCGCGAGCCGGAAACGACCGTCGGCGGCGCGCTCGGCACAGGCGCGCGCCGCCGCGCCCAGCAGGTCGCGCAATTCCGCGATGCCGCTGCCGTCGAGCGCGCACACCGGCACCACCGGGCTGCCCGCGAGCCGCGTCGGGGCGAGCAGTGCGGATACCTCGCCGGCAACGGCGTCCAGGCGTGTCGGCGGCACGCGATCGATCTTGGTCAGGGCAACCGCGCCGCGGGGGATGCCGAGCAGGTCGAGGATGGCCAGGTGTTCACGCGTCTGCGGCATCGGGCCGTCGTCCGCGGCCACCACCAGCAGCGCGAAGTCGATGCCGGCAACGCCGGCCAGCATGTTGCGGACGAAGCGCTCATGACCCGGCACGTCGACGAAGCCGACCACGTCGTCGCTCCCCGGCAGTGCCAGGTAGGCGAACCCGAGATCGATCGTCATGCCGCGCGCGCGCTCCTCGGGCAATCGATCGGTGTCGACGCCGGTCAGCGCGCGCACCAGCGAGGTCTTGCCGTGATCGACGTGGCCGGCCGTCGCGATGATCATCTTGCGGGCGGCGCGGTGCGCAATGCGGTGAACCCGGCGACGAACGCGTCGGGTGTTTCGAGGCAGCGCAAATCGAGGATCACCGCACCCTGGTGCACGCGCCCGATCACGGGTTGCGGCAATGCGCGCAGGCGCGCCGCGAGCGCCTGTGCGCCGCCCTGACCCGCGCGGGGCCGCAGCGCGAGACCCGCACTCGGCAGCGTCTCGACGGGCAGCGCACCGCTGCCGATCTGGCTCGCACACGGCACCACGTCCACGTCGGCGATGTCTTCCAGGATCTCCGTGAGCTGCGGCTGCAGCGCGCGCGCCAGGATCTCGATCTCCGCCTGCGGCCGGGTGAGCAGGCGCAACGCCGGCAGGTGGGCGCGTGCGCGCTCCAGGTCCCCCGAGAGACGCAGCACCGCGTCGAGCGCGGCGAGGATGAGCTTGTCCACGCGCAGCGCGCGGGTCATCGGGTTCTTCTTCACACGGGTGACGAGATCGCGGCGGCCGACGATGAGCCCTGCCTGGGGTCCCCCCAGCAGCTTGTCCCCGCTGAACGTCACGAGGTCTGCGCCGGCGGCGAGCGTGCCCTGCACGGTGGGCTCGGGCGGCAGCCCGCAGCGCGCGAAATCCAGCAGGGTGCCGCTGCCGAGATCGACCACGAACGGCACCCCGTGGGCACGCGCCAGCGCGGCGAGCTCCGCTTCCGCCACGCTCGCCGTGAAACCTTCGATGCGGTAGTTGGACGGGTGGATCTTCATCACCAGCGCCGTGCGCGGCCCGAGCGCCTCGGCGAAATCGCGCAGGTGCACGCGGTTCGTGGTACCCACTTCGCGGAGCTTCACGCCGGCCGCCTTCATGACGTCGGGCACCCGGAACGATCCGCCGATCTCCACGAGCTCTCCACGCGAGACGAGCACCTCGCGACCGCGGGCGAGCGCGTTGAGCACCAGCATCACCGCGGCGGCGTTGTTGTTCACCACCGTCGCGGCCTCGGCGCCCGTCAGCGCGATCAGCCGGGGCTCGACGTGCACGTCGCGGTCGCCGCGGCGGCCGCTGGCGAGATCGAACTCCAGGTTCGTCGCACCGCCGGCCACGGCAGCAATCGCCTCGATCGCCGCGGGCGGCAGCGGCGCGCGCCCAAGGTTGGTATGCAGCACGGTGCCCGTCAGGTTGAAGACCGGCCGGAGGCTGGCGGCGGACGCCTGCGCCAGCGTCGCCTCGGCAGTGGTCAGCAGGGTGGCCGCGGGATCCGTCACCGCGCTGCCCGCGAGCTGTTGCGCACGCAGGATCGCGGCCGCCTCGCGCAGCGCCGCGACCACCGGCGCATGACCATGTGCCGCGACGAGCCGCACGGCCAGCGGGTCCCGCAGCAGGCGATCGATGCTCGGAACATTCACGTGCGTCGCGGTCATGGGGTCAAGGGCATCTGCGCGGTTGTGGCACGGGGGGAAACATTATAGGCTCAGCCCATCGCCGCGAGGCGCCCGGAGCAGCCGATAATGTCCCGCATTCCGCTGATCGAACCTGCCGCTGCGCCACCCGAGGTGCGCGAGTCCTACGCCGAGATCGAAGCGATGGGCTTCCCCGTCTTCAACGTGATGAAGATGCTCGCGCACAACGCGGAAGCGTTCCGCGGCTTCGTGCACGTGATGCGCGCGCTGTACCACGCGCCGCGCGTGTCACCGCGTTATCGCGAACTCGCGTACCTGCGCGCATCGCAGGTGAATTCCTGCCATTACTGAATTCCGACCCACGTGATGCTCGGTCTGAGTGTCGGGTTGACGAAGGCGGAGATGGCGATGATGAACGACGCGGAGAATTGCGCCACGTTCGACGCGACGGACCGCCTCGTCATCCGGTACGCGGAAATCCTGACCCGCGAGAACCGCGTGGATGACACGCTGTACGCGGCGCTTGCGCAACGCTTCGCGCGCGAGGAGATCGTGGACCTCGCGCTGACGGTGAGCTTCGCGGCGTTCATCAACCGCATGCACGCCACGTTCCGCACCGACCTGGATCGCGGTACGTTCGAACAGGTCGGTGATGCCGCCGCCTGCGCCCTGCCCATGCCACGCTGATACCCATTACCTGATGCAAGGACGACCCATGCGCTTCGGACTCCTGTACCTGCCGACCTTCGACGCGGCCACGCACGGCGACTCTGCCGGCCTCTACCAGCAGATCTTCGAACAGGTCGAACTGGCCGAAACGCTCGGCTACGACGCGGTGTGGCTCGCCGAGCACCACTTCACGCCATACGGGGGCGACATCCCCAATCCGCCGCTGCTGCTCGCCGCGCTCGCCCAGCGCACGCGGCGGATCCGGCTCGGCACCGCCGGCGTCGCCCTGACCTTGAACCGTGCACTGAACGTCGCCGAACAGCTCGCGATGGTCGATGCGCTCTGCGGTGGCCGGCTCGACATCGGCGTCGTGCGCGCGTTCCTCGACTTCGAGTTCGAGGCGCTGCAGGTGGACATGGGGGAATCGCGCGAACGCTTCAACGAGGCAGTCGACATCCTGCTCGGCACCTGGGCGAACGAGCGCTTCAGCTATCACGGCCAGTTCAACCGGTTCGACAACGTGATGCTGCGGCCGCGGCCGCTCCAGCGCCGGCCGCGGATCGTCGTCGGCACGGTGCTGAGCCCGGAATCGGCGCGTTACGCGGGGCTCAACGGCTTCGACCTGATGGTGATCCCGTACGCGGTGTCGCTGGCGGGGGTCCGTCAGAGCATCCAGATCTACCACGAGGCGCTGCGCGAAGCCGGCCACCGCGTGGAGGATCACCATGTGCAGGCGACGTTCCACCTGTATGTCGCGCCGACGGAGGCCGAGGCGAAGGCCGTCGCGCGCGAACCGATGCTGCGCTACGTGCAGTACTTCGCCGATGCGGTGGCCGGCGATCGCTGGTCCAAGGACTACGCCGGCTACCAGGGCCTCGCGCAGAAGGTGCTCGGCCTGAAGAACTTCGACATGCTCTACGACGGCCGCCTGATGATCGGTGATCCGGCGAGACTGCACGACATGATGGCGCAGATCATCGACACCGGGATCACGGAGCTGTCGCTGGTGACGATCCTGCCGGGACTCGCGCAGGAAAGAGTGCTCGATTCGCTGCGGCTGTTCGCGGCCGAGGTGATGCCGCGCTACCGTTGACACGCGGACGCGGGGACGGT
>JBFWUN010000048.1:0-26784 GCA_050247235.1 Gammaproteobacteria bacterium | reverse complement strand
CGGTTCCCGTTCAGCCCAACCAGTCGCGCGGCTTGAGGTAGCGCGTGTACAGCATCTCCTCGCGCGACCCGGCTTCAGGTCGCCAGTTGTAGCGGAAGCGCACGTTGGGAGGCAGTGACATCAGGATGGATTCGGTACGCCCGCCGGTCTGCAGCCCGAACAACGTGCCCCGGTCGTAGACGAGGTTGAATTCCACGTAACGGCCGCGGCGGTACAGCTGGAAATCGCGCTCGCGTTCGCCGTAGGGCAGATCCCGCCGGCGGTCGACGATCGGCAGGTAGGCCGGCAGGTAGTGATCGCCCACGCTGCGCATGAACGCGAAGCTCCGCGCGAAGCCCCACTCGTTCAGATCGTCGAAGAACAGGCCGCCGATGCCGCGGTGTTCGTCGCGGTGCCGGATGTAGAAGTATTCGTCGCACCACTGCTTGTAGCGCGCATGGACCTCGGGCCCGAACGGGGCGCAGGCGGCTTGCGCCGTACGGTGCCAATGGGACGCGTCCTCGTCGAAGCCGTAATACGGCGTGAGATCGAACCCGCCGCCGAACCAGAACACCGGTGCCGCACCCTCGCGCGTGGCGACGAAGCACCGCACGTTCGCGTGCGAGGTCGGCACCATCGGGCTCGCCGGGTGCACCACCAGTGACACCCCCATCGCGCGGAAGGCGCGGCCCGCGAGCTCGGGCCGCTTCGCGGTGGCCGCCGGTGGCAGCGCCGGCCCCGACACGTCCGAGAAGTTCACGCCCGCCTGTTCGAACACACCGCCTTCCGTGAGCACGCGCGTGCGACCCCCGCCGCCCGCGGGTCGCGTCCATGCATCTTCATGGAATGTCGCGCGCCGATCGGCCGCGGCCAGTGCAGCGCAGATGCGGTCCTGCAGCGCGAGCAGGTAGGTTCTGACGGCGTCGAGATCGGGATCGTGATCGGTCGGGTCGGACATTGACGAGGCGCTCGGTTGCGGATCGAAGGACGCCCCGTTGAAGCGCTGCGGTGCGCGCGACGGGACAGTTTCGGTGCATCTTAGCCCGCGGATCACAAGGCGCAATCAATGGTGCACGAGACGCCGATCCGCGCACGCTCAGACAGTTAGCGTGCGCGTGTCGCAATGCGGCACGCGTGGCACGGACCTTGCGACGCTGAACAGCGAAAGGATTCGTGATGTACCACCCGAGCCTCGCCTCATCGTTGCTGGAAACCCTCATGCCGCCGACCCGGCGGGTGCCGCGTCACCGGTTGCGCTTCCTGCAGGTGTTGCCGACGTCCACCCGGACCTTGCTCGGGACCGCCGGCGCGTGCGCATTCCTGCTTGCGTGGCAGGGCCTCGCAGTGAGCGGGGTCTGGCCGCGCGCCCTCTTTCCCGCGCCCACGGACGTTGCACGGGCGCTGGTCGATCTCTTCGCCCACCATCATTTCGGCGCGGACGTGCTTGCGAGCCTCGCGCGCGTCGGCCTCAGCTTCGCACTCGCCACCGCCATCGCGTTGCCGCTCGGTCTGATGATGGGCGCGTTCGCGCCGGTCGCGGCAATCCTGAATCCGGTGGTGGCGTCGTTCCGCTACCTGCCCGCCACGGCGTTCATTCCGCTGTTCCTGATGTGGCTCGGGGCGGGAGAGGCGCAGAAGCTCGCGCTGCTGTTCGTCGGCGTCGTGTTCTTTCTGATCACGCTGCTCGCGGACAACACCCGGGCGGTCCGCACGGAACTCGTGGAGACCGCGCGCACGCTCGGCGCGAGCCGGCGCCAGATCCTGCGCACCGTGATCTGGCGGGCGAGCCTGCCCGCGTACGTCGACACCCTGCGCCAGATGCTGGCAGTGAGCTGGACCTACCTGGTGGTGGCGGAGATTGTCGCGACCACGGATGGCATCGGCGCGATGATGATGCGCGCGAAACGCTTCGTGCACGTGGACGAGATCATGGCCGGCATTCTCGTCATCGGGATGCTCGGCCTGGCGTTCGACGGCCTGTTCCGTGCGTTGCACGCATGGGCCTTCCCTTACCTGAATCACTCGCGCGGAGCCTGACCGGTGGCCAGCGTCCTGCAACCTCGTACCGGCTGCGATGCGCTCGTGGAAGCTGTGCGCGCGGCGGCGCGCTGCGCGCCCACCGAGGCCCGCGCGCTGCCCGCCGGGTGCTACCTGGATCCCGCTTTCCACGCGCTCGAGCGCACGCGCATCTTCGATCGCGCCTGGCAGGCGGTGGCGCATGTCTCGCAGCTGCGTGCGCCCGGCGATTTCGTCACCCTGGACCTCATCGACGAACCACTGATCGTCGTGCGCGGGCGCGATGATCGCATCCGCGTGCTGTCGCGCGTGTGCCAGCATCGCGGGCTCGATATCGTCCCGCCCGGCGCCACGCGCGCGGATGGCACGGGGCACGTCCCGGCGCTGAAATGCCCGTATCACCTGTGGAAGTACGACCTGGCGGGTCGTCTCGTCGCCGCGCCGGAGATGGAAGGCTCGGTGTGCCACGCGCACGACCGGGTCGCGCTGCCGGAGTTCCGCAGCGAGATCTACGCGGGCTTCGTGTTCGTCACGTTCGATCGCGCGGCACGCCCGCTCGCCGAGAGTCTCGGCGCGGTCGCCGACAGTTACCTGGCGAAGTTCGACCTGGCCCGCGCGGAGCTGGTGTGGCAGCAGCACTGGGCGTGCGACTTCAACTGGAAGGTGCTCGCCGAGAACTTCATGGAGCCGTACCACCACCTCGGCGCCCATCGCACCACCCTGCAGCCGTTCCTGCCCGCGAAACACTGCGCGACCGAGCCGGCGAGCAACGACGATTTCCTCGCCGTGCGCCTGCCGCTGCACGCGGACATCCGCGCCCGGCTCGCGGCAGGCGGCACGTCGGAGCCCGGTTTCACGTCGTTCGCGGGGCTCGCGCCGCAGGATCACCTGGACTGGTGGGTGACACTCGCATACCCGACGTTCCTGCTGTTCCTCGCGCCCGATCGCGCGTTCTGGTACCGCCTGCTGCCCACCGGGCCCGAGACCTGCAGCCTGCTGACCACCCTGCTCGTCCCGCCGGGCGCATGCGATGCGCCCGGCTACGCCGCGCTGCGCGCGCGTGCCGAGCAGGACGCGATCGCGTTCCACCTCGAGGACATGGCGATCTGCAACGCGATGCAGCGCGGCTTCCGTGCGCGGGGCTACACGCGCGGTGCGCTGAGTCCGCTCGAGGAACCCATCCTGCACATTCACCGTTATCTCGCGAGGCAGCTCGGATGATCCGCTTCCGCAACTCTCCCCATGCCGTGCGCCGGTCCTGGTCGGCGCGACACCTCTTTATCGCCGCGGTCCTGTGCGGTACCGCGCTCGCGAGCGTCGCCGCGGAGACGGTGCGCGTATCGCTGTTCTCATGGCCGGGCTACGGGTTCTGGTTCATCGCGAAGGAGAAGAACCTGGTGCCGGAGATCGCACTGGACATCCAAATCATCGAAGACCCCTACCAGAGTTTCGGCGCGATGGCGGCCGGCCAGCTCGACGTGACGAGCAGCACCGTCGAGTACGGTCCCATTGCGGCCGAGCAGCAGGTGCCGGTGAAGTTCGTGACGTACACCAACCCGTCCATCGGGACCGACAAGATCATTCTCGCCCCGGGCATTGCGGATGCCCAGGCGCTGAAGGGCCGCAAAGTCGCGGTGCTCGAAGGCGGCCTGACCCAGATCTACATGGGTATCTGGCTGGAGAACCACGGGGTGAAGTTCGACGAGGTGGAGTACGTCAACGTCATCATGGACGACGCGGTGGGCGCGATGGTCAGCGGGCAGGTGGCGGCCGGCGAGTTGTGGGAGCCGTTCGGCAGCAAGGTGCTCGAGAATCTCGCGGGCGCAACGGTGGTCACCACTTCGGCGGAACCATACTGGAAGCAGACCGCGCTGCTCGGCGACGGCATGTACATGACGGCGGCGTTCCTGAAGGACAAGCCCGCACTCGCCGCGGCCACGATGAAGGCGTACTTCCTGGCCGTGGACTACTGGAAGAAGCACCCGGCCGAAGGCAACGCGATCATTGCGAAGGGACTGAAGTTCAGCGTACCGGACGTGGAACTCGTGATCGGCCGTGACGGCCGGCCGCTCGACGGCGGGATCTGGGTGTTCGATCTGGACGAGGCCGCGCGGTTCATGCGGGTGAAACAGGATCCACCGCCGATCGGCAGCGCCAATGGCATCGAGGACCACTGGAAACTCACCAACGAATGGTGGGTCAAGTTCGGACTCATGAAGAAAACCCTGCCGCCATCGGCCGGGATCGATCTCGCGCCGCTCCAGGCCACCACCGGCGCGACACAATAGTTCCAGATGACGCTGTGAGACCTCTCCCCACACAGCTGTTCGTTGCCGGCTCCGTGTCCTCCGCGGACGCCGGCCTTTTAATTCTCTCCGGCGTGTCGAAGACCTACCCGCGCGCCGGTCGCACTCCGCTGACGGCGCTGGCGGACGTGTCGTTCACGTTGCCGGCGCGCGCGGTGGGCGTGCTGCTGGGACCTTCGGGGTGTGGCAAGTCGACCTTGCTCAGGATGGTGGCGGGGCTCGATCATCCGTCCGCTGGCGAGATCCTGCTCGACGGCGTGCGGGTGGAGGACACCGGTCGCGATCGCGGCATGGTGTTCCAGAGTTACACCTCGTTCCCGTGGCTGACGGTGCAGCAGAACGTCGAGTATGGACTCAGGCTGCACGGCGAGACGCTGGCGCTCAAGGAAGGCACGGCCGACTATTTCATCGAACGCGTCGGTCTCGCCCGGTTCCGCGATGCGTACCCGGACCAGCTCTCCGGCGGGATGCGCCAGCGCGTGGCGCTGGCACGCGCGCTCGCCACCTACCCGCGACTGCTGCTGATGGATGAACCATTCGGCGCGCTCGACGCCGAGACCCGCTGGCAGATGCAGGAACTGCTGCTGGAGGTCGCCACGCGTGAACGGATGACGGTGCTGATTGTCACGCACGATATCGACGAGGCGCTGTTCCTCGGGGATCGCATCGTGTTCCTGTCGCGCCACCCGGGCCGGGTGCGCGAGATCTTCGAACCCGAGTTCAAGCGTGGCGAGCGTGTGATGCGCAAGGAAGCGCTCTACGACCGGCCCGGGTACCGCGCGCTCGAACGCCACGTGATGCACCTGATGCGGGACGAGGCTGCGCGCGCCTGAGGCGCGCGGCCTGGCCTCCCGGCGCCCCTCGTCTCAGAACATCTTGAGGTAGCGCGACTTCTCCCAGTCCGTCACGTGGCACGCGTAACGCGTCCACTCGTCCCACTTGTACTCGAGCCAGGACTGGTGCATGTCCGCACCGAACACCTGGCGGGACAGCGGGTCGGCCGCAAAGGCGTCCAGCGCCTCCTCCAGGCTGCGCGGCAAAGTGCGGATGCCGAGTGCCGAGAGCTCGGCCGGCGATTTCAGGTACATGTTGTCGAGATGCGGATCGCCCGGATCCAGTCCTTGCTCGATCCCTTCGAGTCCTGCCATCAGCACCATCGCACCGCCGAGGTACGGATTGCACGAGCTGTCTGCCGCGCGCAGCTCCATGCGGCCACCGCCGAGCGGAATGCGGATCGTGTTGGTGCGGTTGTTGTTGCCGTAGCAGCAGAATACCGGCGCCCACGTGAAGCCCGACATGCTGCCGCGAAGCACCAGTCGCTTGTAACTGTTGACGGTCGGCGCGACCACCGCGCAGATCGCCGGCAGGTGCTTCAGCACACCCGCGATGAACTGGTAACCCAGCGGCGTCAGGCCGCAGCCGCGCGGGTCGTCCGTCGCCGCGAACAGGTTCGCGCCGGTCGCGGGATCCGCCAGCGAGACATTGAAGTGCGCGCCGCTGCCCGCGCGATCACCGAAGGGCTTGGGCATGAACGTCGCGAACCCGCCGTGGGCGCGCGCAATCTCGTGCGCCATCCAGCGGAAGAACACGTAGTGATCCGCCATCGTGAGCACGTCGAAGTAGTTGAAGTCGATCTCGAACTGGCCGATGCCGTCCTCGTGATCGAACGAGTAGACACCCCAGTCGAGCGCGTTCATCGCGTTCACGAGCGAGGAGATCCAGGGATAGTTGTCCAGCAGCCGCGCGACGTCGTACGCGGGCTTGTCCAGGTGATGGCGCGTGGACAGCGGCGCGTAGCTGCCGTCCGGGAGATCGCGCAGGACGAAGAACTCGGCCTCGATGCCGAGCTTCATCGCGAATCCCATGTCTGTCGCCTTCGCGACGGCGCGCTTCAGGATGTTGCGGCTGCACGCGTCGAACGGCGCGCCGCGGCACCAGAGATCCGATGCAAACCACGCCACCTCGGGATTCCACGGCAATACGCGGCAGGAAGCGGGATCCGGATACGCGGCGACTTCCTCATCGCTCACCGCCTGGGGGATGCCTTCGAGCGCGGCACCGGTGCACAGCTCAGATCCGCGCAGCATGCGATCGAGGTGATGCAGCGGCACCATCTTGGACTTCGACACGCCGTGCAGGTCGACATAGCTCGGCAGCAGGTACTTCACGCCATGCGCGGCAAGTTCTGCGTGCAGCGCGCTCGTGGCCAGGGTCGCTTCGGGGGCGTTCATCGGGGACCTCGCGGGTTCGACAGCCGCGGACGCGCATCGTCCGCGTGGTCTCCGTGGTCGAGCAGGGATCGTGCCAAGCACGGCGCGCCACCGGATTCACGTCCGGCCGCCCGCATCAGCTGCACCACGTGAAATCCGGGCTCGCCTGGTCGATCCGCCAGTCGCAGCGCGCGTTCCTCAATGAAGCACGATCAGGGGTTGGCGGGATCAATCCGGTGCGCGCACCAGGTGAAGCGAACAGCGCGCGTCCCTCCAGGTACGGCAGCGTGGAGTGCTGCACCTCCCACGGCACCGCGCCGCCGGCACGGGCGCCGAGCGAGATCTCGCAATCGAGCACGCGCAGACGCGCCGCACGTGAACCGTCGTCGAACGCGGCCGCGAACAGCCCAGGTGCCTCCTGCGGCGCGAGGTCGCGTTCGAGCCCGAACGCGAACCACGCGCCCAGCACGACGAGCACGCCGTGGCGCACCGGCCGGAGGCCGCCGCGCACGAAGAGCTTGGCGGCGAACGCCGGGCCCGGGGTGGGCGTGCAGCGCCAGCATTCCTCGTAGGCGGCGAACACGCCGGTTTCCAGCACGCAATCGCCCACGTCGCGCAGCACGCCGGCATCGGGCAGCGGGCCGGGCGGGCGGAAATCGACATGGCGATGCCAGACACAGAGGTCGGCGGCAGTTTCGAGGTGGCCCGCGAACGCCTCCTGGCTGGCGAGCCAGTCGAGATCCCGTTCCCCGCAGTCCGCGAGGCAGGTGCAGCCGTCGAACGCAGGGCGTCCGGGCGGCACGCGCAGGTCGCAGTACAGGCGCGCGGCCTGCAGCCACGTCACCGTCGTCGAGGCGTCGGGGGGTGCGGGCGGGACGCGGATCCAGTCGCGGGTCCAGCGGCCTTGCAGCGTCGGCAGCATCGCAAGCCTTTCGCGGTTTTCCCTTCAGGCTGCAGGTTCCGTGCCTGCCGTGGCTGGCTGCGTGGTATCTTGTCCGCCCTCATCACCCGACGATCCCGTTCCGATGACCGAACGCCGCGCGCGCGTGGAGCGCAACACCAAGGAGACCCGGATCACCGTCAGCGTCGATCTCGACGGCAGCGGTGCCGGAACATTCCAGACCGGTCTGCCGTTCCTCGAACACATGCTCGACCAGGTCTGCCGGCACGGGCTGGTCGACCTCGCGATAACCGCGGACGGGGATCTGCAGATCGACGCCCACCACACGGTGGAGGATCTCGGGATCACGCTCGGCCAGGCGCTCGCGCAGGCGTGGGGCGACAAGCGCGGCGTGCGCCGGTACGGCCACGCGTACGTGCCGCTCGACGAGGCGTTGTCACGGGTGGTCGTGGACCTGTCCGGCCGGCCCGGGCTGGAGTACCACGTGCAGTTCCCGCGCGCGCGGGTGGGCGATTTCGACGTGGACCTGTTCCGCGAGTTCTTCCAGGGTGTCGTCAACCACGCCCAGATGACGCTCCACGTCGACTGCCTGCGCGGCCACAACGCGCACCACATCATCGAGACGATCTTCAAGGCGTTCGGACGCGCGCTCCGCATGGCCTGCGAGCCGGATCCGCGCCAGGCCGGCGCGATGCCGTCCACGAAGGGTTCGCTGACGGGCTGAGGGCGTATTCCATGGCGATGCAACGCGTGGCCGTCGTCGATTACGGCGGCAGCAACCTTCGCTCCGTCGCGAAAGCCGTGGAGCACGTGGCGGAGGGCCGCCACGAGGTGATCGTCACCGATCGTGCGGAGTCGCTGCTGAATGCCGACCGGGTGGTGTTCCCGGGGCAAGGCGCCATCGGCGACTGCATGCGCGGGCTCCAGGCGCACGGGCTCGTGACGGCCCTGCGCGAGTGCGTGGTCACGCGCCCGTTCTTCGGGATCTGCCTCGGACTGCAGTCCCTGATGACCGACAGCGACGAGGATGGCGGCGTACCCTGCCTCGACGCGTTCCCGGGCCACGTGCGCCGTTTCCGCACCGGCGCCGGTCCCAACCCGGACGGCACGCCGCGCAAGATCCCGCACATGGGCTGGAACCAGGTGACGTGGGCCAAGGATCACCCGGTGGTGCACGGCGTGCCCAGCGGCACCCGGTTCTATTTCGTGCACAGCTATTACGTGGTGCCGGAAGATCCGGCGGTGACGATGGGCCGCACCGATTACATCGAATCGTTCGTCTCCGCGCTCGCGAGCGGGCGCGTGTTCGCGACGCAATTCCACCCGGAGAAGAGCGCGGCAGCAGGGCTGCAGCTGCTCCGCAATTTCCTCGACTGGAAGGGGGCATGATGGGCCAGACCCGTTTCGATCTGTCCGAAGCCGAACTGCCGCGCACGTGGTACAACATCAACGCCGATCTGCCGACGCCGCTGCCGCCGCCGCTGCACCCGGTCACGCAACAGCCGGTGGATGTCGAGTTCATGTCGACGATCAGCCCGCGCGGGCTGATCGCGCAGGACGTCGCGACCGAACCCGAGATCGAGATCCCGACCCCGGTCCGCGACCTCTACAAGCTGTGGCGGCCCACGCCGCTGCTGCGCGCGTATCGGCTGGAGCAGGCGCTCGGCACGCCGGCGCACATTTATTACAAGTACGAGGGCGTCTCGCCGGTGGGGTCGCACAAGGCGAACACCGCGGTCGCGCAGGCGTTCTACCTGAAGGACGACGGCGGCAAGGCGTTCACCACCGAGACCGGTGCCGGGCAATGGGGATCGGCACTGTCCATGGGCTGTAATTTCTTCGGGCTCGGCTGCGAGATCTACATGGTCCGCATCTCGTACAACCAGAAGCCGTTCCGGCGCTTCGTGATGGAAAGCTACGGCGCGCAGGTGTTCGCGAGTCCCTCGGATCGCACCGCATCCGGCCGCAAGTTCCTGGCCATCGACCCCGAGCACCCGGGTTCGCTCGGCATGGCGATCTCCGAAGGCATCGAGGCCGCGGCGACGAGCGGCGGTGCCAAGAAGTACTCGCTCGGGTCGTTCCTGCCGCACGTGCTGCTGCACCAGACGGTGATCGGCGAGGAATGCCTGAAGCAGATGGCGATGGCGGACGAGTACCCGGACGTGGTGATCGGGTGTGCCGGCGGCGGTTCGAACTTCGCGGGCATCGCGTTCCCGTTCCTGCGCGAGAATTTCCGGCACGGCCGGCGCACGCGGATCGTTGCCGTGGAACCGGCAGCCTGCCCCACCCTGACGCGCGGGACCTACACGTGGGACTGGGCGGATGCGGCCGGGATCGCGCCGATCTGCAAGATCTACACGCTGGGCCATGGATTCGTGCCACCCGGGATCCATGCCGGCGGCCTGCGTTACCACGGCATGGCGCCGCAGGTCTCCGCGCTGCTCGCGGGCGGCCACATCGAGGCGCAGGCCTACGACCAGGTGGACATCTTCGAGAGTGGCGTGCTGTTCGGACGCGCCGAAGGCGTGCTGCCGGCGCCGGAATCGAACCACGCGGTGCACGCCGCGATCGTGGAAGCGCGCAAGTGCATCGACACGGGTGAACGGAAGGTGATCCTGTTCAACCTCTCCGGGCACGGAAATTTCGACATGATGTCGTACGACGCGTTCCTGCAGGGAAAACTGCAGCGCTACGACCATCCGCAGGCGGCGATCGACGCCGCGCTGAAGGACCTGCCGCGGGTCGCGGAACGCTGACACCGCCGCGCCGCCCGCGGGGTCTCCCGCGGCAGCCGGCGCGGCGATACGCGCGTCAGCCGCGCGGGCGAATCCGGCGCAGTCCGAGCACCGCCAGGCCCGACAGGAGCGGGAGCACGGCGGGCGGCAACGGGACCGGCGTCACTTCGAGGATCATGAAATCGACGGCCGTGTCATCCGACACGTTCACGTCCAGGAAACCGTTGGCACCCATCAGCCCCAGCAGGTTGAGCGTGCCACCGCCGACGAGCGGCAGCGCCGCGAGATCGAGCGTGAATTCCACGTCGCTGCCGGTGGCCCACGCAAAGTCCGTGAGCAGGCCCGGATCGCTCGCGGAGAACAGCACCGAGCCGCCGCCGCTGCCACTGCCGAACGCCCGCGCGTACACCACCTGCGAGGGATAGCTCGCGGCGCCATTGGTCACGAACGACAGCGCGAGCCCATCCGTTGCCACGAAAGCGTCACTCCCGCCCTGCACGCGCAGGGTGAGCGACGCACCCGCGAGGCCGGTGGACCAGCCGCTGAAGGTGTGCGCGACCTGGCGGTCCGGGGCACCGCCATTGATGCCGCCGGTCAGGTCGAAATCCTGCACGCCGCCGGCGAATTCGCCGCCCGCGGTGGCGAAGCTGGCGACGAGCGCGGCGCTCGGCGAAGCCGCGTCCGGGGTGGAATCGAAACCATCCTGGCTGCCGGCCGTCAAGGTGAGTGCCTGGGTGGACGTGGCGAGCGCGAACAGCGCGGCCGCGGCGGGGATGCGATGCGACATGGGTGTTCCTCCCTGATCGTGTGGTCCGGGCAGCGTAGCGCGAATCGCGGTCGCTTACCGCGGAGAACTACCGGTTTGAACGGGACGCGCCTGCCGTGCGGCGCGGCAGGTCCCGTCAGGCGGAAGGCAGCCCGGCGAGAAATCTCACGATGGCCGCGCGCGCGACCGGTTCGTCCAGCATCGGCGCATGACCGCGGCGCGGGACTTCCACTGCCACGAGATCCGGTTTGCGGCGCTTCATCTCGTCCACGCAGTCCCGGGCGAGGATGTCGGAGGTCTCGCCGCGGATCACGAGCGTCGGGATCTTCGCGAGCGCGGCGAAGGCGGGCCACAGATCAATCGGTGGCGTCTCGGGCGTCGCCCTGATCGATTCGGCGATGGCCGGGTCGTGGGCGAGCACCGGGCGGCCGCCTTCATCGCGATAGAGCTTGTGCGTGAAACGCGTCCAGTCGTCCGCTGTCCAGTCCGGGAACACCGGCGCGTTGATCGCCTTCACCTGCGCGACCGCGTCCTCCCACGAGTTGACCGGTGGAATACGGCCGACATAGCGGCGGATCCGATCCAGCCCGACGGGGTCGATCACCGGCCCGATGTCATTGAGCACCACGCCGGTGAAGCGCTGCGGCTGCAGCGATGCCATCACGAGACTCATGAGCCCGCCCATCGAGGTGCCGACCAGCGCCACGCGCGCGAGATCCAGGCCGTCCAGCAGCCTGAACATGTCCTGCACGTAGACGAGCGGGTTGTAGGTGGCCGGATCCGCGTACGCCGAACGTCCGCGGCCGCGCTGGTCCACCGCGATCACGCGGTAATCCGCCGACAGCGCGGTGCACAGTTCGGCGAAATCCGCCGAGTTGCGCGTCAGTCCGTGCATGCACAGCACGGTCGCCCGCGGGGCGGCGTGGGGATAATCGCGGGCGTAGAGACGCAGGCCGTCAGAACCTTCGTACCAGTGATCGTGGAAGTCGAATGACGAGGCGGATATCGGGGCGGACATCATGAACGCTCGCGAGTGGTCACCCGCACACGTTAACCGTGAACGCCACCCGGGGCAATTTGCGCGCGACGGCGCGCGAACCTCACGCCACGGACAGCGCCTGCTGAAGGATTCGAAGCGACGGCATGCACGGCGATGGCGGCGGTGTGTGCCGGAGTGGCGGGAACGCGTCCGTTACACTGTGCCGGGTCGACACCTCGAACAGATGGAGGTCACCATGATGAACAGACTCGCGGAGCAATTCGGGTTCACCGTGCTGGTGGAACCCTGGTTCCTGCAGGCGGCGCTCGTCATCCTGGCCACGGTGCTCGCGAACCTGGTGCTCGAGCGCGTGCTGCGCCGCGCCCGCCGCGCACGCGCCGGCGACCCGGCCGCCGAACCCCATCCGCTGCTCGACGCCGCGCGCAGACCTCTGCCGGCCCTCGTCTGGGTGATCGGTATCTCGTTCGCGGGCGGGCTCCTCGACCAGGCGCCGGAACGCGGCTTCGCACGCGTGCTGGAACCGCTGCGTGACGTCGGCGTGGTGGCCTGCCTGGGCTGGTTCGTGATCCGGCTCATCCGCATCGCGCGCGATCGCTACATCGCGGCACGCGCGCGGCTCGGGCTCGAGGTCGATGCGACCACCGTGGATGCCGTCGCCAAGCTCGGCACGATGACCGCGTTCATCGTGATCGCGCTCGTGATCATGCAGACGCTCGGGTTCTCGGTGTCGGGGGTGCTCGCGGCAGGAGGCATCGGCGGCATCGCGATCGGCTTCGCCGCAAAGGACCTGCTCGCAAACTTCTTTGGCGGGCTGACGATCTATCTCGATCGGCCGTTCTCGGTGGGGGAATGGATTCGCTCCCCGGACAAGGACATCGAAGGCACCGTGGAAGCAATCAGCTGGCGGCACACGCGGATCCGGGCATTCAACAAGAACCCGATCTACGTCCCGAACGCCCTGTTCACCACGATCATCGTCGAGAATCCCTCGCGGATGAGCCATCGGCGCATCAACGAAACGGTCGGAATCCGCTACGAGGACCTGCCGAAACTCGCGACCATCGTCGACGATGTGAAATCCATGCTGCGGACCCATCCCGAGATCGACACGACGGAGACGCTGATCGTCAACTTCAACCAGTTCGCCGAATCCTCGCTCGACATCCTGGTCTACACGTTCACGAAGACGCGCGAATGGGTGCACTACCACGCGGTGAAGCAGGATGTGCTGCTCCGGATCGCGGCGATCGTCGCGCGGCACGGCGCGGAGATCGCGTTTCCGACGCGCACCCTGCACGTGGCGGGTGACACCCCGGAGTCCGCGGTCCTGCCGTGACCGCCCCGCTCAGGCGGCGGGCAGGTCGAACCCGTAGAGCCGCGCGGCGTTGCCGCCGAGCACCATCCGCCGTTCCTCGTCGCTCAGCCCCCGCATCGTGCGGGCGACCACCTCGCGGGTACGCGGCCAGGAACCTTCGTGATGCGGATAGTCGTTGCCGAACAGCAGGCGGTCGGTGCCGATCCAGTGGCGGGTCTCCAGTCCCATCGGATCATCGCTGAACGTGCACCAGCCCTGCCGGCGGAAGTAGTCGCTCGGCTTCATGGGCAGTTTCGGCGCGACCCAGTGATCGTGCTTCACGTAGGATTCGTCCATCGCGTGCAGCGCCCACGCGAGCCAGCCGATGCCGCACTCGACGGTGACGAAACGCAGCCCGGGGAAACGTTCGCAGATCCCGGAGGCGCAGAGCTGGGTGATGGGCAGGATCGCGCTCGACAGCGCCTGCACGTAGTTGATCACGGCGCCGCCGTGACCGGTGGCCTCGCGCGGATCGCGGCCCGTACCGACATGGAAGGAGATCGGCAGTCCGGTCTCCTGCAACACGGCCCACAGCGGATCGTAGATAGGCTGGTTGTACGGCTGACCGGTCACCTGCACGGGAAGAAACACGGTGCGGAATCCAAGCGTCGCGACGCGCTGCACTTCCGCGACGGCACCTGCGACATCGCCCGGCGCCACCGCCGCCACCGGGACCTGGCGCGGGGTGGCCGCCCCGAACGTCTCGCGCACCCAGTCGTTCCACACGCGGCACATCGCGGCGGCCAGCGCGTGGTCCGGGGACGTCCACATCAGCAGTCCCTTGTTCGGGTAGATCACCTCGCCGTCGACGCCGTCGTCGGCATGGTGCCGCAGGCGCTTCGCCGGATCGGGGCTGCCGACGTCCGCAAGATCGAGATCCTGGCTTTCGAGCGCGAACGCCTGCCCGGCGCTTAACGATTTCGGAAACTCCTTCACGCGTACCGGGCGCAGACCTTCCGCCACCGACCACTTCTGCCCCTGGGCGTCGACCTCGACTCTCGGGATGCGATCGCGATACCGGCGGTCGATGCGCGTGGCCCACAGGTTCGCGGGTTCGTTGACGTGACAGTCGGCGGAGATGACCGGGTAAGGACCGCGCGCGTCCGGCAGGAGAGTGGCTTCAAGCATCGAACTGCTCCAGGGGGTGTGGGTGACGCCACGGGGGAACCCGCACGGCGCGCGGCTCACGGACGTCGCGCGCAGTCTACCGCGCGCGTGCCGGCAACGCGGCGGTTCCGGCGGCACCGGGTCGGCGCACTCCGACGGCCGGTCACGGCGAGGGGCCCGCGGCGACCGGCGCCGCTGTTGCCCTCTCCGTGGAGCCGCTATCCTCCGCCCATGAAGGTCCCGCATGTCACTGCGTCGGCCGGGACGCCGTGGCGCGGAATCGCGATGGCGTTGGCGGTCGGCGTCGCATTCGCCAGCAACACCAGCCTCGCCGCGTATTCGTACCAGGGGGGCGCCACGCCGCTCGCGGTGCTGCTTGCGCGCTCATCGATCGCATTCGGCCTGTTGTACGGCCTGCTCGGGCTCCAGGGCGTGCCGCGCCGCCTGCCGCCGGCACGCCGCCGCGGCGCGCTGCTGCTGGGCTGCGTGTTCGCGAGCTATTCCTACGGTGTGCTGGTCGCGATCAAGCTGCTGCCGGTGGGACTGGTGGTCGCGACGTTCTACACGTTTCCGCTGCTCGTTGCGGTCATCGAGTGGTGGAGCGGCCGCCAGCCGTTCAGCGGCCGCACCGCGCTCGCGCTGCTGATCGCATTCGTCGGGATCCTGTTCGCGCTGGATGTCTTCGAACCGCGGTTCAACCGCTTCGGCATCGTGCTGTGCATGTACGGCGCGCTCGCCGTCACGGTGGTCATGACGTTCAGCGGCCGGGTCCGCGGCGAGGGCGACTCGCGCCCCGTGACCTTGCACATGCTGGGCACGGCGGTCGCGGTGTTCTCGCTCGTCGCCATCGTCCACGGCGGGGTGTCCCTGCCGCACACCCCCGCGGCATGGGCCGCGTTCGCGGGAGCCATCGCGTTCTATTCGTTCGGCATCATCACGCTGTTCGTGGTGCTCGCCGAGATCGGGCCGGTGAAGGCATCGCTGTTCATGAACATCGAGCCGGCCGCGAGCGTGCTGTTCGGCTTCCTGCTGCTCGGCCAGCACCTCGGGCCGCGCCAGCTGTTCGGGATCACGCTCGTGGTGTCGGCGGTGGTGCTGGTGGAGAGTGCCAAGCTCGCGCGCGTGATGCGCGCCTGAGTGCTGGGCATCGCGCGCCCCGGTTGGCAGCGCGCGGCGCGTGACCGAGAATGCTGCGGAAACCCCGCGCGAGGAACCGTTCATGCCGATGATCGAAGTGTGCGTGCCCGTGGCGACGCCACGCGTGACTGACCATCCGCTGGCAATGCGGCCGGCCGCGACGGCGGGCCTGCGCATCGGCTGGCTGGACAATCGCAAGGCCAATGCCGGGCTGCTGCTGCGTGAAGTGGAAACCGCGTGGCGGTTGGCCGGGCGCGTGTTCGAATCCGTGTGGAGCGCGAAGAACGCCACCGCTGCGGCGCCTGACGAGGTGATGCAACACCTGCGGACCTGCGACGCCGTGGTGCTGGCGATCGCCGACTGAGGCTCCTGTACGTCGTGGAGTGTCCATGACGCGGTGACGCTGGAGCGGACGGGGATCCCGACCGCCGTTCTCTGCAGCGACGAGTTCGGCCCGCTGGGGCGCGCCGAAGCGCAGGTGCTCGGCCTGGGGGCACTGCCACTGGTGCCGATTCCCCATCCACTGGCAGGCAACGACGCGGCGCGCGTGCGCGCAAAGGCGTGCGCGGTTGCCGACGCGGCGTGGCGCGCGCTGACCTCGCCCGCCGCCGAGGTCGAAGCCCGCCATCGGCATACGTTCCTCGCGCTGACGGAGCGTCGGCTCGAAGGGGGCGCGGTGTGCGTGGACGACGTCTGCGCGGTCGATCCATCGCTCGGCGCATCGTCCACATGAATACGCTGCACATCGATTCCGAGCGGCTGGATGACGAGTTCGACGCCCGGGGCTGGAGCGACGGGCTGCCGGTGGTCGCCCCGACGCCTGCGCGCGTGGCCGCGATGCTCGCCGGCTGCGACCTTCCGCGGGACGCGGAGCTGGGCACGATGCCGCCGCGCCAGGGCCTCGTCACGCCGGAGATCCTGGCAGTCAACGCCGTGATGGCTGGCTGTCGCCCGGAGTATTTTCCCGTCGTGCTCGCGACGGTCGACGCGATGCTCGACCCCGCATTCAATCTCTTCGCGGTGCAGGCCACCACGCACCCGTGCACGCCGTGCGTAATCGTCAACGGCCCGATCGCGCGTGAGATCGGTCTCAACGCGCGTTACGGTGCGTTCGGTCCCGGGGTGCGCGCGAACGCGACCATCGGCCGCGCCGTGCGACTCATCCTGCTGAACGTGGGCGGCGCGGCGCCGGGAATCCTCGATCGCGCGACCCAGGGTCAGCCCGCCAAGTTCTCATTCTGCGTGGCCGAGAACGAGGCCGAGAGCCCGTGGGCACCGTTGCATGTCGAGCGTGGATTCGCCGCGCAGGACTCCACCGTCACCGTGACGGCTGCCGAGGGCCCGCACAACCTGAACGATCACGTCAGCCAGCGCGCGGAGGGCATTCTCGCGACGCTTGCCGGCGCGATGAACGACATGGGCTGCAACAATGCGTATCTCTACGGGCAGCCGACGATCGCGTTCGGACCTGAGCACGCCGCGATCCTCGCCGCCGACGGCTGGAGCAAGGACGACATCCGCCGCTTCGTGTTCGAACAGGTGCGGATCCCGCGCGCGCAATGGGAACGCGGCGGGATGGCCGGCATGTTCCCGGACCGCTTTCCGGCGGAGGAGATGAAGCCGATCGTGAAGGCGCCCGAGGACCTGCTGATCGTCGTGGTCGGTGGTTTCGGGCGGCATTCATGCTGGCTGCCGACATTCGGCGATACGACGCGCGCGGTGACCCGCGTCATTGCGCGGGCGGGTGCGTCCGGATTCCCGCGTGCGCGGGAATGACGAAGCGGGGATTCCGCTCCCCGTGTGCGTGACGAAGCGGTACGCCTCATCACCCGCGCGGTCGGATCTGCAGCCCCCGTTCGCCGAAAACACGGGTGACCGGGTGGTTCCACGGGCTGTTCGCGGACGACTGCTTGTGCCAAGGTGATCGACGGTATCCTGCCGTCGCAGGGTCACCGAGATTTCCATCACCCGCACCGGAGAACCCTGATGCTGCGTGCCGCCTTCGTCCTCGTCGCCCTGTCTGCCCTCGCCACCGTGCACGCCGAATCGATGGTCGTCGGGTTGCTCGAACTCGTGAACTACCACGAGTACTCACCCCGGCTGCTGTCCTCTGGTCAACCGACCCGCGACCAGTTTCCCGCGATCAAGGCCGCGGGTGTCGAGGCGATCGTGAACCTCGCGCCCGTGACCGACCCGGCATCACTTGCCGACGAAGGCGACATCGTGCGCGGGCTTGGCCTGCCGTACACGCACATCCCGGTTGACTGGGAAAAGCCAAGCGTCGCGGACTGGCGGCGCTTCGAGGCGGCGATGACCGAGTACGCGGGGCGCCGGGTGCTGGTGCACTGCTACGCCGGGTCACGCGCCTCGGCATTCGTATACCTGTACCGCGTGCGCGAACTCGCTGAGCGCACACAACCCGCGCGCGACGTCATGATCGACCTGTGGGAATACAGTCCCGGTTACGAGTTCCACAAGATGCCGCAGTGGCGCGACTTCGTCGCGCGGGTGGAGGCGCTGCCGCGCTGACCAGCGCGGGTGTGCGATACCCGCGCCGCACGATCGCGCGCGCGCCCGGTCGCGCTCAGGTGAGCAGCTTCGCGTACTCGTCGAGCACCGGCAGCACCGCGTCGCGCCCCTTGGACGGCAACGGCAGGATTGCGCGGCGGGCGCCGCGATCCGCGGCCGCCTTCAGGTCGTCCGCACTGACGGCACCGAGATAGAACATCTCCAGGCGCACCGCGGCCGGATCACGGCCCCGTTCCCGGCAGGCCGCGCGGATCATCCCGAGTCCGTCGTCGATGCTGTAACGGCCACTGATGGGCATCCAGCCGTCACAGAACTCGGCGATATGCGCCGCGGTGCCGGGACCGATCGCACCGCCCAGGATGATGGGCGGATGCGGCCGCTGAACCGGTTTGGGCCACGCCCAGCTCTTCTCGAAGCGGATGTGCTCGCCGTGAAACTCGGCTTCTTCCTTGGTCCAGAGTTCCTTCATGAGCAGGATCTTCTCGCGCAGGATCTCGCGGCGCTGCGAATATTTCAGCCCGTGGTTGCGCATCTCCTCCACGCACCAGCCGTAGCCGATGCCGAGATCGAAGCGGCCGCCGGAGATCATGTCGAGACTCGCGACTTCCTTCGCGAGCCAGATGGGATCCCGCTGGGCGACCAAGGTGATGCCGGTCCCGAGCCGGATCCGGCTCGTGACCGCGGCAGCCGCCGCGAGCGCGACGAACTGATCATGCGAGCGCCAGTACATCTCCGGCAGCGGCGGCGCGTTCTTGCGTCCGCCCCACGGCGTCTCGCGACTCGTCGGGATGTGACTGTGCTCGGGAAACCACAGGGACTCGAAGCCGCGGGCTTCGACCTCCCGCGCGAGTTCGACCGGCTGGATGGCCGTGTCGGTGGGAAAGATGACGACGCCGATCTGCATGCCCGTACTCCCGTGATGCGGAAGCGGGAGGCTAGCACGATCACAGGGGGCACGCCGATGCAGTGACGCGCCTCGGGGCGCAGTCGCCACGCCGCCGGCGTGACCGTATTCGCGCCGGCGGGAAGGGTGCGCCGCGCGGACGCCCCTTTTCGCCCGTGCGGCGAGCTTCTATGCTCGCCCTATCCGGCAACCGTGGTGAACCTCGCATGGCCCTGACGTTCCACCCCCTGCATCCGCTGTTCGTCGCGGAGGTCGACCCGCTCGATCTCGTGACGACGGATGACCCCGCCGTGCTCGCGGAGATCCGCCACGGCATGCACCGCTTCGGCGTGCTGGTGTTCCGCGACCAGCGCTTCGATGATGCCTCGCAGCTCGCGTTCGCGGAGCGCCTGGACGGCACGCTGCACGCCAAGACGGGCTCGGCGGCGCTCGGCGGCAACCGCTTCGGCAACGAGGCGCTCGCCGACATCTCCAACCTGGACGAGCGCGGCGAGATCCTGCCGGCGGACGATCGCCGGCGACAGTACGGCCTGGCGAACCGGCTGTGGCACACGGATGCGTCCTTCGTGGAACCCGCCGGGCGGTATTCACTGCTGTCCGCACGCACCGTGCCCGCGGCCGGGGCGGACACCGAGTTCGCGGACATGCGGGCGGCGTACGACGACCTGCCGGCCGACATGCAGGCGCGGATCGCGCCGCTGCACGCGCATCATTCCATTGCGTACTCGCGCCAGGTGCTGGGCTTCGAGTTCTCGGCCGACGAGGCCGAACGTCTCAAAGGCGTGATCCAGCCGCTGGTCCGCGTGAACCCGGTGACGGGGCGCAAATCGCTGTACCTCGCCTCGCACGCATCGCGGATCGTCGACTGGCCGGTGCCGGACGGCCGGTTGCTGCTGCAGGACTTGATGGAGCACGCCACGCAGCCGAAATACGTGTATCGCCACGTGTGGCGCGCCGGAGATCTCGTGATCTGGGACAACCTGGCGACGATGCACCGGGCGCGCCCGTTCGCCGATACGACGCAGCGGCGCGATCTGCGCCGCGTGACCACGCTCAACCTGCCGCACGCGACGGCGTGATGTCCGTGACGGGAGCAGCCACGGTCCGCGGCGCCTGCCCACACGACTGCCCGGACACCTGCGCGTGGCTGGTGGACGTGCAGGACGGCCGCGCGCTGCGGGTGCGCGGGGATCCGGCGCATCCGTTCACGCGCGGCGCGCTCTGCTCCAAGCTCAAGCGGTTTCCCGCGAGAGTCTACAGCCCGGAGCGCGTGCTGCATCCCTTGCGCCGCGCGGGCCCCAAGGGCAGCGGACAATTCACCCGGGTGAGCTGGGACACGGCGCTGGCGGAAATCACGGCACGCCTGCGCGAAGTCGTTGCACGCGACGGGCCGCTCGCCGCGATGCCGTACAGCTTCGCGGGCACCATCGGCCTCCTGCAGCGCACGGCTGGTGAACCGTTCTTCGCGCGCCTGGGGGCCACGGGCTTGGTGCGCGACATCTGCGGGACAGTGGCCTACAGCGGCGTGGCGGCAACGATCGGGCTCGTGGACGGTGTGCTGCCGGAAGACCTCGCGCACAGCCGCCTCGTCCTCGTGTGGGGCACCAACCCGGTGGCGACCAACCTCCATCTCTGGAGCAGCGTGCTCCGGCACGCGCGCGCGGCCGGCACCCGGGTGATCGTGATCGATCCGCTGCGCACCGAGACCGCCGCCCAGGCGGATGCGCACGTGCAGCCGCTGCCCGGGACGGACGCGGCGCTCGCACTCGGCATGATGCACGTGATCGTGCGGGACGGGTTGCACGATCGCGCCTTCATCGAGGCGCACACCGTGGGCTTCCCGGCGCTGGAGGCGCGACTCCGGGAGTATCCGCCGGACGTCGCGGCCGCGTTGACCGGCGTGCCGGCGGCGACGATCGAAGCGCTCGCCCGTGACTACGCGACCACGCGCCCGGCCGCGATCCGGCTCTCCGTGGGCATGGAGCGCCATGCGAACGGCGGTGCAATGATGCGTGCGGTGGCGTGCCTGCCGGGACTCGTCAACGGATGGAAAGAGCGCGGCGGTGGCATCTGCCAGTTCACGTCGGCATTGTTCCGCGGCGCGCTGAACTACGCGGCGGTCGCGGCGCCGAAAACGTTCCCCGCGCCGTCACGCAGCGTGCACCTCGCGCAGCTCGGCCGCGCGCTGACCGATCCGGCGATGGATCCGCCCATCCGCTGGCTGATGATCTACAACTCGAATCCGGCAGTGACTGCGCCGCACCAGGACCTGGTCCGCAGCGGACTCGCGCGCGAAGACCTGTTCACCGTCGTGCACGAGCAGTTCCTGACGGACACGGCCAGTTTCGCCGACTACGTGCTGCCGGCGACCACCCAGCTCGAACACCTGGACCTGATGCCATCCTGGGGGCAGCCGTACCTTGCATTGAACCTGCCGGCGATCGCGCCGCAGGGCGAGGCGATCCCGAACACCGAACTGTTCCGCCGGCTCGCGCGTGCGATGGGCTTCGACGATCCGATCCTGCACCAGGAAGATGAGGACATGGTGCGCGGCCTGCTGGCGAGTGGCAGCCCGCTGCTGGACGGCATCACGCTCGAACGCCTGCGGGACACGGGCTGGGCGCGGCTGAACCTGCCGGACGACTGGCGGCCGCTCGCAGGCGGACGCTTTCCGACGCCGAGCGGCAAGCTGGAGTTCTACTCGGACACGCTTGCGCAGCGCGGCCTGGATCCGCTGCCGGGTCACGAACCGCCGGCCGAAGGCGACGACGCGGCACGCTACCCGCTGCGGCTGATGACCGCGAAGCATGCGCATTTCCTGAACTCCGAGTACGTGAACCTGCGGCATCGCGGTAACGAAGACGCACGTCCGGTCGCCGGCGTCCACCCCGAAGACGCCGCGGCGCGCGGGATCTCGGACGGGTGCCCCGTGCGCCTGTTCAATGCGCGCGGCGCGGTGGAAGTCTTCGCGGCGATCGATGCATCGCTGCCGCGCGGGCTGGTCAGCCTGCCGTTCAACTGGTGGCCGCGGAACAGCCTGAATGGTTCTTCCGCCAACGCGCTGACACCCGACGGCCTGTCAACCTGGGGTCTCGGCAGCGATGCGTTCGATGCCCGCGTGGAGCTGTGCCCGTGCGATTGAGACAGGAGCCGCTGACGCATGCTTGATGTCCGTTCCCTTTGTGTCGCGCTGACCGGCGCGGTGGTGTTCCCTTGCGCGGAGGCCGAATGGCGCCACGCGCCGCGCGCCGGCGGCGAGATCACGGCCAGGGTCAACGCCGCGGCGGTGGGGGTCACGATGGAAGGCGCCAACCTCGGGCGTGGCCGCGTGAATCCGGACACCGGCGGATTCGACGGCGACCCCACGTGGGGCGAGATGTTCCTGCAGCCCATCGTGAGCGGCACCGCGGGCCGCTGGTATGGCGAAGTCTCGGCGGTCGGCGCCATCACGTTCGGCGACGGCGATCCCACCGGGTTCACGACCGGCGGCGACGGCCGCTGGGACGTGGAGACCCTGTTCATCGGCTGGCGTTCGGGCGATCCGGCTGACGATGAATCACGTCCCGTGATCGACATCTCCGCCGGCCGCCAGACGCTGAACATCGGCGATGGCTTCGTGATCGACGACGGCAACTTCGATGCCGGCGATGACGGCGGCGTGTGGCTGGTGCCGCGCCAGGCCTTCCAGCGATCGCTGCTTGCGCGGATCGACTACCGCGCCGCGCACGCGGATCTCTTCTTCCTGGAGGCCGATCCCGACAACAACGAACCGGCCTTCGCCGGTGCCAACCTCGAGTACCGCTTCGCGGGCCAGGGACACCTGGGACTGCTGTACTTCCACATCCTGGATGCCGACGCCCCGACGACGTTCCTCGCGCGCCATGGCATGGACGTCAGTACCGTGCGCGTGAACGACTACCGCCTGCCGTTCGCCCCGCAGGTTGCGCTGTGGGGTGAAGCGGCCCAGCAGCGCGGCGAGGGCCGCTTCGGCGCGTTCGATTCAAGCGCGTGGTACGCGGAGACCATCTATCACTTCGATCTTCCGTGGGCACCGCGCCTCAGTTACCGCTACGCGTACTTCTCCGGTGACGCGAACCCCGCCGACAGTGTCCGCCGCGACTACGATCCGCTGTTCTACGGGTTCGACCTGCGCAGCTGGGGCACGTGGTTCCAGGGCGAAGTGACGGGTGGCTGGCTGCTGTTCAACAGCAACCAGCGCAACCACCTCGTGCATCTCGCGGCAACGCCGCGCGACAACCTGGTGGTGGGCATGATCGGCGGCACGTTCGAGCTGGTGGAGTCGAACTACCTGGGAACCCCGGTGGCGGACCGTGCGTTCAGCGACGAATTCAACGTGTACGCGGACTGGTGGCCGACGCCGCAGGTGTTCGTGACCGGCGCCTACGCGGTGATGTTTCCGCGCGACGGCGCGATCGAGGCGATCGGCGACGACGAGAACTACCACGTGCTCGAACTGGCCGTGTACTTCTTCTACTGAACGGGCACGCGGCCCGGCGGATGGCCGACGATCTCACGGTAGGCATGCCACGTGGCGTGTCCAATCACCGGCACCACGACGACAAGCCCGAGGTAGAACGTGATGAAGCCGGCCGCGGTCAGCACGGTGATCAGCGCGCCCCACAACACCATCACGGCGAAGTTCTCCTGGCAGGTGCGCAGGCTCGTCAGCGCGGCGACGATCCCGTCGGTATTGCGATCCAGCATCATCGGCACCGCCACCACTGAAATGCCGAACACGAGTGACGCGAAGAACGCGCCCACCGCGCAGTAGACGACCAGGAACACGAGGTGAGCATCGTCGAAGAGATGCGTGAGGAAGTCTTCCATCGTCGGCATCCGGTCGGGGAACGACACCGCCATCACCACCAGTGACGCCCGCGACCACAGCAGCAGCAGCACGCCGAGCACCAGCGCGAACATCCCGATCGACGCGACATTGGGCCGCCAGGCGAGGAGCGTGGGCTTGAGGATGGGCGCCTCGCCGCGCTGGCGACGCCGCGACAATTCGTACAGGCCGATCGCCATGAACGGCCCGACCAGCAGGAACCCGGTGGTCAGCGCCCACACGTACGCATACGCATGCCGGAACACCCACACCAGGGTGCGCCCCATGCCGGCGAACATCAGGCCGTAGAACACGCTGGCGAGGCCTGCGGCCTGGAAATCCGCCCACCCGAGGCGGAGCCAGCGGAACGGGGCCGCGAACGGAATCCGGTGAATGGGCGGCAGCAGCGGGGGCGCGGGTTCCCGGCGCCGGGCCGGCGAAGCGGCGGGGGCGAGGTGGTCCTGTTCGCTCATGCGTGCTCTCCTGTGGATCGCCGGGCAGACTGCCACACCGGCGCATGCACGCGGGCGCTGCGCCGCCGGTACCGCGAGCGTGCCACAGCGGGGGTCCGATCGTCTTTCCTGCGCCGCAGCGCGCCACGTTGCGGGCGCGGTCCGTCGTGACATCCGCTAAGCTCGCGCCCGGACCTGATGCGCGGCGCGGGTTGTCGGAGCCTTCCGGAACCCGGTACGCGCGTCGGCATCGCTTCATCCAGGAGGTGACCATGCGCACGCTGATCCAGCACGCCCGCGGCAAGGTGCCGCGCCAGGCCCATCGCGACCTCGACGGCGCGTTCGAGGACGAACTCAGCCGTGACGGGTTCGATGGACGCTCCGCGCTGCTGTACCGCGCGAAGGATCCCACCCAGGCGCGCGCCACGGGACGCTTCCGCACGACGCTCCTGCAGGGCAATGACCTGGTGCCGACGGATCGCGACGATCCGCGCGGCAACGCGCAGCGGCTCTTCCACAATGACGACTGCAGCCTGTGGCTGTCGCGCCGCGCGGAATCGATGCCGTTCTACCGGCGCAACGTGGACGGCGATGAATGCTGGTTCGTGCATCGTGGCAAGGGCGTGGTGGAGACCGAGTTCGGTCCGCTGTGCTTCGAACCCGGCGACTACGTGGTGCTCCCGAAGGCCGTGACCCACCGCTGGGTGATGGCGGGCCCCGATGCGTTCCTGTTCGGCTGCGAAACGGTGGGCGAACTGCGCGCGCCGACGTACGCGGGGCTCGGGCGCTATGCGCCGTTCGACAGCGATGTCGTGCGGATCCCGGCGCCGGCGCCCGGCCTGCTGCAGGCCGCCGAGTACGAGGTGCGCGTGAAGTACGACGGCGAGGACTCCGCGCTGTTCTACCGCGATCACCCCTGCGAAGTGCTCGGCTGGAAAGGTGACCTGTTCCCGTTCGCGTTCAACGTCCGCGACTGGAACGTGGTGATGTCCGATACCCTGCACCTGCCGCCGACGATGCACTGCTTCCTGACCGCGCCCGGGGTCAATCTCATCAACCTGCTGCCGCGCCCCGCGGAGACCGTGCGCGGCGTGGAGCGCCTGCCCTGGTTCCATCGCAACGCGGATTACGACGAAGTGGTGCTGATCCACGGCGGCAAGGCGATGGGCCGGGCGATGCCTACCGGCGTCATCACGCACGAGCCGCAGGGGTTGCACCATGGATTCGGCGAGAAGATCCGACGGCGCGCGGAGGAGGAATGGACGCAGCACAGCCGCATGGAATGGGAGATCATCATGGTGGAGACCCGGCGTCCGTTGAAGGTCGACGTGGCCCCCTGAGCTGGCCGAACACCGTAAAGGAGATCCGCGATGGCCCGCGACAAGGTCAAGTTCGACAACCTCCCCGTGCTGCTGACGTTCAACGCGGCGTCCAGCTTCAAGGAGACCTACGGCGGCGGCCACGACCTGGTGCTGCTGGAAGGCATGCACATGCGGCGGCCCGATGCTTCGAAGGACACCGTGCTCGTGTTCATGCATCCCACCGCGACCGTCAACACGTTGCCGATGCCGCGCGAGTTCGCGCGCCGCGGTGTGCCGGTGCTCGCGTGCGGCAGCCGGTATCCGCACAACGACACCACGCTCATCATGGAGAAGGTGCTGATCGATCTCGGTCAGTACATCCGCCATGCGCGTGAAGTGCTCGGTTACAGGCACGTGATCCTGGCCGGCTGGAGCGGCGGGGCGTCGCTGTCCGTGTACTACCAGGCGCAGGCGGAACGACCCACGGTCACCGCGACCCCTGCGGGCGAGCCGGTGGATCTGGCCGGCCTGCCGCGTGCGGATGGCCTCTTGCAGCTCGCGGCGCACGTTTCGCGCGCGAGCATCATGACCGAATCGATGGATGCCTCGATCCGCCACGAGCTGGATCCGGGCGACCGTGACCCCACGTTCGATCTCTACGCGCCGACAGGTCCCAAGGCGCCGTACCCCGCGGAATTCGTCGCGCGCTACCGCGCCGCGCAGGTCGCGCGGAATCGCCGCATCACGGCGTGGGCGCGGGAGATGCTGGACACGCTCGCGCGCCGCGCCGGCCCCGACCGGGAACGCTGCTTCGTGACGCACGGCACGATGGCCGATCCGCGCTGGCTGGATCCCGCGCTCGATCCGAATGCGCGCGTGCCCGGCCGCTGTTACCTGGGCGACCCGGCCACGGTGAACAACGGGCCCGTGGGACTCGCCCGGTTCTCCACGTTGCGCAGCTGGCTGTCGCAATGGAGCCTGGATGATTCCAACGCCAGTACGGAGAAGCAGGGCCGGCAGGTCACGATCCCGGCGCTGGTGATTGCCAACGAGGCCGACGATGCCTGCCCGCCGAGCCACACCGATCGCATCTTCGACAGCCTCGGGGGCGAAAAGGAACGTCACGTGATCGCGGGCGCCAACCACTACTACCTGGGCCAGCGCGAACAGCTGGGCCAGGCGACGCAGATCTGCATCGACTGGCTGCTGAAGCGCAGACTGCTGGACGGACTGCCGGAAGG
>JBFWUN010000047.1:0-32942 GCA_050247235.1 Gammaproteobacteria bacterium | reverse complement strand
CTCGGGCTCGCAGTGGTGCACGGGATCGTCGCGGCGCACGGGGGCGCCATCACGGTGGACAGCACGCCCGGCGCCGGCACCACGTTGCGCGCGTATTTTCCGCTGCAGGAAGGGGGCGTGTTGCCGGCAGACGTCACCGGCGAGCAGTCGCCGCCGCCGGTCCCCCCGGCGCGGGTGCTGTTCGTGGACGATGAACCGCAGATCGTGACCCTGGTCACCGAGCTGCTCAGCGCCGCCGGACACCTGGTCACGGGTTGCGTGGACCCGCTCGACGCGCTGGCGACGTTCACCACGCGGCCGGCGGACTTCGATGTGCTGGTGAGCGATTTCAACATGCCGCGGCTGTCCGGGCTCGAACTCGCCGCGCGCGTGCGCGCGCTGCGCCAGGACCTGCCAATCGCGCTGGTCTCCGGTTACGTCACACCGGAGCTCCAGCAGCGCGCCGCGGCACTCGGCATCGGACGCGTGCTCCACAAGTCGGATCTCGCGGACGAAGTGTGCGCGACGATCGGCACGCTCACCCGCTGAACGCTCGCCTCGCGCGCGCCCGGGTCAGGGCGCCTGGGCCGCGAGATCGAGCGTTTCCGACCAGCGCTTGCCCTGGGAATCGGCTATCTCCGCGGTGAGTACGCCGCGGGTACGCGGCAGGAAGAACCGGAAACTCGGATCCTCGCTGATCGAAATGCCGGTCTCGGCGGTCATCACCGGCGTGCCGTCCAGCAGCACGCGCAATGTCTTGACGTAGTGCGCGGGCCGGATCGCGTAGATCTTGTAGTCCATCTGCATTCCCGTGGTGTTGGGATGCCGAATGCGCAGCTGCGCGACCCGCTCGTCGGCGTCGCCGAGCGTACGCAGGTTGATCTGTCCCAAGGACTTCAGTGCCGCCTGGTAATCGGTCGCGATCGGCGCGGTGCAGCCCCCCGCGGCCTTGACGAAATTCTTCACCATCACGTGCGTGCCGTCGTTCAGCACTGCCACTGCGCGGACGTCCGTGTACCGGTCCACCCGCACCCGCAGCGCGAGATCCGCGCGCTCGAGCGCCGGCGTGAACTCGAAGCGACCGACGAGCGGCTCCGGGTTCTGATCGACGAACAGGAACATTGTCGCGATGTAGCGTTCGGGAGTCTGGGGGATCAGGGCCTTCACGCGCAGCGGCATCACCGCCGCGTCCTCCGCGCGATAGGGCGTGACGAGTTCGAGAATCCCGGCGCCGTCCTGGAAGGTGACGCCCGGGAAATGATGGGGGGCGAGCATCGTGGCCCAGCGATCCACCGGCGATTGGGCGCCGGGCTCGGCCGCGGCAGGGCCCACGCAGATCAGCAGCGCGAACGCGGCCAGCATTGGTACGCGGAAAGCGATCATCGTGGAATCCATGCGGAGAAACCTGCGTGCACAGTGACGGATCCGACCGGGATCGACAAGCGCCGCGCCCCGCGGCGCCGACCCCGTCAGGTCCGACCGACCCGCAGACCGCCGCTGTCGGTCGGGACCGGCAGCAGCGCGGCCACCGCCTGCAGCAGGTCGTCTGCCGGCACGGGCTTCAGCAGGACGCGCTGAATACCCAGGCGCCGGCCGAGTGCATCGTCGATGAGATCTCCGTAGCCGGTGCAGAGCAGGATCGGAACCGCGGGCGCCACGGATCTCAGCTCGCGCGCGAGTTCGAGCCCCGTCATGTGCGGCATCGTCTGGTCGGTGACGATCACCGCGTAACGTGCTGGTGCGGCGCGCACCTGCGCCAATGCCTCCGCGCCGTCGTGCGCCACGTCCACCGCGTACTCGTGCGCTTCGAACAGCTCCTTCAGGTAGCCGGCGAGCGCGATCTCGTCCTCCACGATCAGCAGCCGCGTGCCGTGCGGCACCACGCTGCGCGCGGGGCGCGGGAGCGCGTGCACCACGGGTGCCGCGGCGGCGCGCCGGAAATAGAGACGCACGCACGTGCCGTGCCCGGGCCGCGAGTCGACCACCACGTGACCGCGCCCACGATGCAGGATGCCGTGCACCACGGACAGTCCCAGTCCGCTGCCCTTGCCGACTTCCTTGGTGGTGAAGAACGGATCGAAGATCCGCGACAGGTGCTCCGGCGGGATGCCGTCACCGGTGTCGCGGATCGTGATCTCGACGAATTCCCCGTCGAACTCCTCGCGACAGGAAGTGCAGGTCCCGTCCACGTGGCGCGGTTCGGCAATCTGGATCGACAGGCGCCCGTGTCCGTTCATCGCGTCGCGCGCATTGACGGCGAGATTGATCACCACCTGGTTGAGTTCGGTCGGATCCGCGACGATGGGCGTCTCTTCGTCCACGGTCACGCAATCGATCTCGATCGTCGACGGGATCATCGCGGCGAGCATCCCCACCGCTTCGCGCACGATCGGGGAAGGCAGCACCGGCGACAGGTCCTCGCGCGGCGTGCTGCGGCTGTAGGCGAGCATCTTGGCGACGAGTTCGCGCGCGCGTTCGCTCGCGGCCAGCACCGCGTCGAGATACTCGGCGAGCTTGCCCTGCCCGTCGCCGCCGAACCGTTCGCGGGCGAGCGCGGCGTACCCCAGCACGCTCGCAAGGATATTGTTGAAATCGTGCGCGATCCCGCCGGTCAGCTGCCCGATGGCTTCCATCTTCTGGGCCTGCTGCAGCTGGCGTTCCAGGCGCTCGCGGGTTGCCTCGCCGGTCTTGCGCTCGTGGATGTCGACGTGGATGCCGACCATGCGCGTCGCGCGGCCCTGCGGATCGCGCGCGACGACCTGTCCGAACGACTGGACCCAGCGCCAGCTGCCGTCCGCGGCACGATAGCGGATCTCCGCCTCGTAGACCGGGGCATCGCCCTTCAGGTGGGCCAGCAGCGAGCCCAGCACCCGCGCGCGGTCCTCCGGATGCAGCAGCGCCGGGAGCTTCACACCCGTCTCGCCGGCGTCCGCCGGATAACCCAGCATCGTCATCAGCTGCGCGTTCGTGGTCAGCCGGTCCGACGCGATGTGCCAGTCCCACACGTCGATATTCGCGGCTTCGACGATAAAGCTGTAGTCGCGCGACTGCCGGCGCAGTGCGGCCTCGGCTTCGCGCTGCTGAGTGACGTCGATGTGCACGCCGACCATCCGGCGCGCGCGGCCTGCAGTATCGCGTTCCACCACCTGCCCGCGCGTCAGGACATGCAGAACACCTCGGCGGGACGTCTGAAAGCGTGCCTCGATATCGAAATACTCGGTCAGTCCCTTGAGGTGCGCGTTCTGTGCCTGTACCAGCGCCTCGCGATCCTCGGGATGGACCCTCCACGCCCAGTCACGCGCCTTGCAGTGCATCGGGCCGGTGACTTCGAAGGTATCGAAGATGTCTTCGTGCAGGTCCAGCTCGTCGGTGTCGATGTTCCAGTCCCAGAATCCCATCCGGCCGGCCTGCACCACCAGCTGCAGCTTGCGGTCCCGCTCCAGCAGCTTTACTTCCGCGAGCTTGCGCTCGGTGATGTCGAGGTGGATACCGGCCATTCGGACCGGTCTGCCGGCCGCGTCACGCGCGGTCACCCGGCCGGTGTCCAGCACCCACAGCCAGCCGCCGTCGCGGGTGCGCAGGCGGTGCTCGCTGAGGTAGACCTCCGTGGTGCCGGCGAGGTGCGCCGCGATGGCTGCTTCAACTTCCTCGCGATCGTCGGGATGCACGGCCTGACGCCAGGACTCGACGTGGGGCGCGATCTCGTCGCTCGTATACCCCAGCATCGTGGCCCAGTACGCGTTCTTGTCCACCTGCCCGGTGGCAATGCACCAGTCCCACGTGGCGAGCTTGGCGCCGTCCACCGCGAGCGCGAGCCGCGACCGTTCCAGCGACAGCGCGGCCTCCGCCTGCCGGCGCTCGGTCATGTCCACCAGCACGCCGAGCATGCGCGTGGCGCGCCCTTCCGCATCGCGCGCGACCACCTGGCCGCGGTCCAGGTAGTAACGCGTTTCCCCGTTCATGATCACGCGGATCTCACACGAGAAGAACCCCGAGCGTCCGGCCAGGTGTTCGGCCAACGCCGTCCGGAGCCGTGAGCGATCCTCCGGCGCGACGAATTCCAGATACTCGTCTCCCTGGAACTGCCAACGCTCGTCGATCTGGTTGGCACCCAGTGCCGGAAGAATGATCTCGCAGCGCCCGGCGGTGATGTCCCACTCCCACGTGCCGAGGTTGGCGGCCTGGATCAGCAGCGCCACGTGATGCTGCTGCGCGCGGAGTTCGTGCACGTCAGCCTCGATCATGAGCGCAGTCTCGGCGCGCCGCGCCGCAGTGTTCAGCACCGCGCATTCCTGACCCGCATTCGCGGTGGGCTTGTCGTCGGCGATGAAAATCACGCCGATGGCGACCCCCGCGGCGTCACGCAGGCAGCGGCCATGATAGCGGTTCATCCCGGCCGCGCGCCCCGGCTCGAACAGCCGGCGCTGCAGCAGCGCATCACCCTCCGCCGTGTAGCTCTCTTCCGCAGGCAACCGCAGCGTTTCTTCGCACGGCGTGCCGGCCACCCCGTACGAGAAGTTCCCGCCGGGCTCGCCGTCGTTCCAGAATCCCGCGAGAGACAGTACCGTCCCGTCGGACTGCAGCACGCCGACCCCGCACCACCGGACATCGAGTCCGACGGCGAGACCGCGCGCGATGGCCTGGAACACGTCGCCGTCGTGCCCGGCGTCCGCGATGATCTCCAGCCCCACCCGCAGGCGTTCCTGCACCGAGACGTCGGTGCGGATGGAGATGTACTGCCGCGGATGTCCGTCCTCGCCGAGGATGGGCAGGATGCTGGACTGGACCCAGTAGGGCCGCCCGTCCTTGGCACGGTTCTGCAGCACGCCGTGCCAGGCGTCGCCGCGCCGGATCGTCGACCACAGTTCAGCGAACATCGCCGGCGGATGCGCCCGCGAGTTCAGGATGCGGTGATTGCGTCCGCGGAGTTCTGCCCGGGAGTAGCCGCTGACTTCGCAGAACTTGTCGTTCGCGAACAGAATGTTGCCCTTGAGGTCCGTGACCGACACGATGGCGTGCGCATCGATCGCGTGGCGCAGCGACAGCAGCTGGGCATTGCGCTCGGTCAGCGCACGGGTGCGCGACACGAGCAGCGCGTGATCGTCCTCGAGCCTTGCCAGCGACTGGTTGATTGCGCCCGCCAGGACCGCGATCTCGTCGCGCCCGTCGCACTGCGCACGGGCGGCGTAGTTGCCGCGTCCGACTTCACGCGCCACGTCGAGCAGCCCGTCGATGCGCCGCACCACCAGCCGGTCGAGCAGCAGCCAGACGGCGATTCCGATCAGCGAGAACAGGCCCACGTTCCACGCGAAATGACCCAACGCACGTCCGCGCACGTGCGCAAGTTCCGCGCGCAACGCAACCGGCGTCACGTCGAGCCGCGCCGCGATCGCCTGCAGTTCGTCCGTCCGCGCGCCGGTCTCCAGGTGTAACTGCAGTACGCTCGCGAGGAGCGCCGACACCAGGACAACGCCCAGGATCGAATGACGCAACGACCCGCGCACCGCCGTGCGTGCCAGCGTGCGCAAGGCGCCGTCAGCGGACATGGGCGGAGGCGGGGATCACCTCGGATCCCTCGGCGACGACCGGACCCGGCGCGGGCGCGGGCGGCGTCTGCGGCAGGCCCAGCAGGGCGAGCAGTTCCGCTTCCGGCACGGGCTTGGCGAGACAGCGCTCGGCGCCGGCGGCGAGCAGGCGTGCCACGTTCTCCGGGCTCGCCAGCCCGGTGAGACCGATCACGCGCACGTCGCGGGTGATCGGATCCCCCTTGATCGCCTCGCACACTTCCACCCCGTCCATGCCCGGCATGCGGACATCGAGCAGCACTACGTCCGGCTGGAACACGAGCAGCGCGCGTCCCGCCGAAAAACCGTTGGACGCGGTTTCGGTCACCGCGCCGTGCAGCGCCAGCAGGGTGGCGAGATAGCCGGCGAACGCGACGTCGTCGTCCACCACCAGCACGCGCGTGGCGATGTCTTCCAAGGTGGTGGTGTAGAGGCGCAGGCGGTGAGCCGCGGCAAAACGTTCCACGTCGTGCCGCAGGTAGCGGCGATGGCCGCCCGGTGTCGAGCGCGCGCGCAGCAGACCCTTCTGGGCCCAGGAACGCACCGTCACGGGCGCCACCATCAGCAGGTTGGCAACTTCGGTGGAAGTCAGGTAGGCCTTGGGCGGAACGAGGTCGGGGGTCATGCGGGGTCCTCGCGAGACAGGCGGTTGCGTCGGTAATGTCTCCTGTAGCGGTTCGAGCGGATCTTTCTTGAGGAGCGGATCGCCAGGAAGACCGCCCGAATGCCGGGTCGCCGCGTCTGCGGGTGACGGGAACACCCCCCTGAACCCGGCGGGTCAGCCGCCGGCGACCGGGTCTCCCGGGCCGAGCACGGCCAGCGCGCGGCTGGCCGCCGCCGTGCGGGTCTCCACGCCGAGCTTGGTGAACACGTGTTCCAGGTGCTTCGTCACGGTGCGGGGGCTCATGCCGAGAATTGCCCCGATGTCGCGGTTGGTCTTGCCGGCCGCCACCCAGCGCAGGACTTCGGCCTCGCGGGGGGTCAGTCCGAGCGCCCGGGCGAGCGGCGCCACCGCCACGGTCTCCGCGCGTTCGCAGAACAGCAGCACCTCGTCTCCCTCGACCTCGCCGCAGTACTCGAACACGCAGCGCTGCCCGGACAGCTCGAACACCGCGGACCGCGCGGTCGTGTCGTCGCCAGCGCGGCAGCGCGCCAGCCATTCGGCCGCACTCGGCGGCAGCCGCGCAGGTCCGGGCCCGGCCAGCAGGTCCCGCGCACGGACGCTATGCCAGGTGATCGTGCCGTCGCGCGTCACGCGCATGGTCGGGCGCGGCAGCGCTTCCACCGTGGATTGCGCGCGGCGCAGGTGTCGGGCGCGGGCGAGATGCGTCGCGATGCGCGCCAGGACCTCTTCCTCGCGCGCCGGCTTGGTCACGTAGTCCACTGCCCCTTCGCCGAGCCCGCGCACCACGTCCTCGGTCGCTGTCAGCGCGGTCATGAACACCACCGGGATGTCGCGGGTATCCGGGCGTGCCTTAAGGCGGCGGCACGTCTCGAAACCGTCGATACCAGGCATCACCGCGTCCAGCAGGATGACATCGGGTCGCACGAGGTCGAGCTGGCGCAGCGCCGCGAACCCGCTCGGCGCGACCAGCACCTCGTACCCGGCGCAGTCGAGCGCCTCGGACAGGAACGCGAGGTTGGCCGGCGTGTCGTCGACGATCAGCACCGTGTCGCGCTGCTCAGTCATGGCCTGGCCCGACGAACGCGAGGATTTCGCTCAGCCTGAACTCGCGCGCCAGCCGGCGCAGTTCGTCCACGTAGGGCCGGCATGCCGGATCGCGCCGGTCGATCTCGTCGATCGCGACCTGCAGCGACTTCATGTGCCCGATCCGTGCCGCCTGGATCACCTGCGCACGCAGCGCCGGGGGCGGCTGCGGCATGCGTGCGATGGCGGCGGACGCACCGGCGGCGCGCAGCCAGTCGAGCGCAAGCTGGTCCTGCAGCGCGGCGCACAGCGCGTCACGCGCGACCGGCTTCGGCAGGTAGACATTGCAGCCGGCAGTGAGGCTCCGCGCGCGCGTTTCGTCGAACGCGTTGGCGGACACCATCACGATGGGCCGTTCCCAGCCGCGGGCGCGCAGGGTGCGGGCGACCGTGAGGCCGTCGATGCCCCCCATCACGAGATCGAGCAGCAGGAGATCCGGATTGAATGTCCCGACGGCCGCGAGCGTCGCTTCCCCGGAGTCGGCTTCCGCCAGCACGAAGCCGAGCGGCGCCAGCAGGTCCACGATCAGCGCGCGGTGCGCGTCTTCGTCATCGGCCACCAGGATCCGCCGGCGCGCCCCGCGGTACCCGATGGCGTCTCCTGGCGGCGTCGTGCGCGCGCGCGGTTCGCGCACCTCGGGCAGCAGCACGCGCAGCTGGAACGCGCTGCCTTCCCCAGGGGTGCTGCGGACGCTGAGTTCACCCCCCATCAGCTCGGCGAGCAGCCGCGCGATGGTGAGCCCGAGCCCGGTTCCGATGATCCCGGGGTTGGTCCGCTGGAACGGCTGGAAGATGCGTTCGATGTCGGCCGTGGAGATCCCGGGTCCGGTATCGCGCACCACGAACGTGGTGGTCTCCCGGGTACAGTCCACGGCGAATACGACCCGGCCCGCCTGCGTGAACTTCACGGCATTGCCGAGGAGGTTGATCAGGATCTGCGACAGGCGCTTGCCGTCGATCCGCACGTCGCGCGCGAGTTCACCCTTGACGATGTACTCGAAGCCGATCGCCTTGTCGTCCGCCTGCGGACGGAACATGTTCACGAGCTGGGTCAGCAGCGCCGGGAGATCCACCTCGCGCGGCTCCAGCCGGAACTTGCCGGCCTCGATGCGCGCGATGTCGAGGATGTCGTCCGCGAGCGTCAGCAGGTGCTCGCCGCTCTTGCGGATGATCTCGAGCTGGTTCCGCAGCCGCTGCGGCACCTCGCCATCGCGCTCCGCCATCCGGCTGTAGCCGATGATGCTGTTCAGCGGTGCGCGCAGCTCGTGACTCATGTCCGTCAGGAAGCGGTTCTTGGCGAGGCTCGCCGATTCGGCGACTTCCTTCGCCTGCTGGAGCGCCTCGTCGGTCTTGCGGTGTTCGGCGATCTCCTGCAGCAGCAAGGTCGTCTGGCGCGCGGATTCCTCCTGCGCGACCCGACGGCTCTCGCGGGTGAGCACCAGCCACCAGGCGATGATCCCGACGGCGACGAGCAGCACGCACCACGCCTTGAACAGCGAGCTGCCCGTCAGGTCGAAATGCCCCCTGGCACCGGTCGGCAGGCCCTCCATGTACACGTGGAAATAGATCGTCGCGAGCAGCGCGGTGACACCAGCGGTCAGCAGCAGGAACGTGATCGTGAACTCGCGCGCGCGCCGCGCCACCGCGGGAGACAGCCGGCGGCCACCGGCCGCCCGCGGTGCCGCCGCGCCTGGCCGCTTGCACAGGTCGTCGCAGCGCGCATCGAGCGAGCAGCACAGCGAGCAGATGCGTCCGGCGTAGGCCGGGCAGTAAGCCATGTCCTCGCGTTCGAACGGGTTGTTGCAGATGCAGCAGACGTACGGCGCGTCCCCGAGCAGCGCGTCCTGCGCCGGCCGCGCGATGTAGTAACGACCGCCGGTGGCCCACGCGATCAACGGGGCGAGCGCAAACGCGGTGCCGAGCGCGATGAACGACGCGAACGCGGCCGCCCACGGCCCGAACATCCCGGTGAACGCCGCGATGGACACCACGGACGCGATCAGGGTGGCGCCCACGCCGACCGGGTTGATGTTGTGGAGGTGGGCGCGCTTGAACTCGATGTACGGCGGGCTGAGCCCGAGCGGCTTGTTGACGACGAGGTCGGCTACGAGCGCCCCGATCCACGCGATCGCGATGCACGAGTAGACACTCAGCACCTGCTCCAGCGCCTGGAACAGGCCGACTTCCATCAGCAGCAGCGCGATTGCGACATTGAACAGCAGCCACACCACCCGCCCCGGATGGCTGTGGGTCAGACGTGAGAAGAAGTTGCTCCACGCGAGCGACCCGGCATACGCGTTGGTGACGTTGATCTTGATCTGAGAGAGCACCACGAACACGGTGGCCGCCGCCAGCGCGATCGCCTGGTCGTCGAACACGTAGCCGAAACCGACCACGTACATCAGGGTCGGATCGTCGGCGCGGTGGGGCGCGAACTGGTGCTGGATCACGAGGAACGCAAGGAATGCGCCCGCCAGCTGCTTGACCACGCCGGGGACGATCCAGCCCGGCCCCGCGGCAAGCAGCGCCGCCCACCAGCGTCCGCGCGTGGCCGGCGTCTGTTCCGGCAGGAAGCGCAGGAAATCGACCTGTTCGCCGATCTGCGCGATCAGCGAGAAGCATACCGTGGTCGCGGCGCCGAACAGCAGCGGGTCGAACGCGGTGCCACCCGGCGAGAAGCCGCCGAACGTGGTCCACTCGCGGAACAGCGCCGGGGACTCCCACGCGACGTACGCGAACGGCAGCACGGCGAGGAACGCCCACGGGATGAACGTCCAGATCTGCAGCTTGCTGATCCGCGTGATGCCGTGGAGCACGAACGGGATTACCACGAGCGCGCTGACGAGGTAGCCGACGGGCAGCGGCAGCCCGAAGCTGAGCTCGAACATCAGCGCCATGATCGCCGCCTCGATCGCGAAGAAGATGAACGTGAACGAGGCGTAGATGAGCGACGTGATCGTGGAACCCAGGTAACCGAAGCCCGCGCCGCGCGCGAGCAGATCGAGATCCACGTTGTAGCGCGCCGCGTAGTAGCTGATTGGCAGCCCGGTCAGGAAGATCACGGCGGCGACCGCGAGAATGGCCGCCACCGCGTTGGTGAAGCCGTAGCTCACCATCACCGCCCCGCCGATCGCCTCCAGTGCGAGGAAGGACACCGCGCCGAGCGCGGTGGCGGCCACGCGCGCCTCCGACCACTTGCGGAAGCTGCGCGGCGCGAATCGCAGCGCGTAGTCCTCGAGCGTCTCGTCCGCAACCCAGGTGTTGTAGTCGCGGCGCACTCGGATGATTCGTTGGGTCGCCGCGGACACGCTGGATTTCCTGTCGGCGCCGTGACGGGCGCTCCTTCCGCTCGCGCGCGATGCGCGCGATCGCGCTGTTCGCCTGCAATCGAGCAAGCGGCGTGCCAGCGATCAGCGCGCGGAAAACCGCCGCCCCGCGCGCGGCACGATGCGCGGCGTGCACTCGATGAGTGCCGCGCCGTGCGCGCGCGCACCGCTTTGATCGTTCGCTGCGATCACTCCGCGTGACGTACGACAAACTGCGTATTGTGCAGCGCAGCGTACGACTCGTGTAATCGCCTCACGCACCGTGCTTCGCCGCCGGGCCAGAACCATCCAACGTGAGGAGATTGCACCATGACACGAGATCGTCCCCGTCACCCTACCGGCCACGCGAGTGCGTTGCGCACGCTCGGCCACCACCTGCGGCAGCTGCTGATCGGCGCGGCAGCGTGCACCCCCGCGCTGGTCTTCGCGGCGGGGCCCGCGACCTCCGAGGTGAACACCACCGGCCTCGCGGTGACGGACACCACGGTCACCGTGGGGCAGCTGCACTCCGCCACCGGCACGATGGCGATCAGCGAAACGGGCTCGATCCAGGCGGAACGGCTCGCGATCAAGCAGATCAATGAAATGGGCGGCGTGCTCGGCCGCAAGATCGAGATCATCCAGGAAGACGGCGCGAGCGACTGGCCGACGTTCGCCGAGAAGGCCCGCAAGCTGCTGGTGAACGACAAGGTGGCCTCGGTTTTCGGCTGCTGGACGTCGGCGTCGCGCAAGGCGGTGCTGCCGGTCTTCGAGAAGGAGAACGGCATGCTCTACTACCCGACGTTCTACGAGGGGCTCGAGCAGTCGAAGAACGTGATCTACACCGGCCAGGAGGCCACCCAGCAGATCATCGCGGGGCTCGACTGGCTCGCCAAGACGAAGGGCGCCAAGAAATTCTACCTGGTCGGTTCCGATTACATCTGGCCGCGCACCTCCAACAAGATCGCGCGCAAGCATATCGAGAACGTGCTGAAGGGAGAGGTGGTCGGTGAAGACTACTTCCCGCTCGGACACACCCAGTTCGGATCGCTCATCAACAAGATCAAGCTGAAGAAGCCCGATGCGGTCTACAGCATCATCGTCGGCGGCAGCAACGTGGCCTGGTGGAAGCAGCTGAAGGCGGCCGGCGTCACGTCCGACAAGCAGACCATCCTCACCATCTCGGTGACCGAAGACGAGATCCTCGGCATCGGCGGCGAGAACATGGTCGGCTTCTTCGCCGCGATGAAGTACTTCCAGAGCCTCGACAACGAGAACAACAGGAAATTCGTCGAGGCGTTCAAGGCCGAGTACGGCAAGGACGCGGTCATCGGCGACGTGACCCAGGCCGCCTACCTCGGCCCCTGGCTGTGGAAGGCCGCGGTGGAGAAGGCGAACAGCTTCGACATCGACAAGATTGCCGCGGCGTCCCCGGGCATCGAGCTCACGACCGCGCCCGAAGGCTACGTGAAGGTCCACGAGAACCATCACCTGTGGAGCAAGCTGCGCATCGGCGAAGCCCAGGCCGACGGCCAGTACAAGGTGATCTACGAATCGGATCTGATCGAGCCGGATCCGTTCCCGAAAGGCTACCAGTAAGCCAAGTGCCCCGCGCGTGACGCGCGGGGCTTCTGCGCAACGGTCGAATCCCCGGGAGAATCGCGATGGACGGATTGTCGCTGTCGGAACTTGGATCGGTGCTGGTGATGCAGGGCTTCAACGGCCTGAGCTTCTTCAGCGTGCTGCTCCTGATGGCCCTTGGCCTCGCCATCATCTTCGGCCAGATGGGCGTGATCAACATGGCGCACGGCGAGTTCCTGACGATCGGCGCCTACACGACGTACCTGCTGTCCGTGGTCGCGACCGAGCATGCGCCGTGGTTCATGAACTACTACTTCATCGCCGCGATCCTGGTGGCGTTCGCGGTGGCGTTCCTCCTCGGCTACGTCGTCGAGTGGCTGATGATCCGTCACCTGTACCGTCGGGCACTGGACTCCCTGCTGGCGACCTGGGGGCTGTCGCTGATCATGCAGCAGGCCTTCCGCTCGACGTTCGGCCCCAAGGAAGTCAGCGCCACCCTGCCCGACTGGCTGATGGGCTCGTACCAGCCGACCGAGGGCATCGACATTCCGCTCAACGGGCTGTTCGTGATGGCACTGACCTTGCTGCTCACGCTTGGCGTGGCCCTGCTGATGTTCCGCTCGCGCTGGGGGTTGCACGTCCGCGCGACCACCCAGAACCGCGCGATGGCCGGCGCCGTCGGCATCGACACCGCGAAGGTCGACCGTCTCACGTTCGCGCTCGGGTGCGGCATCGCCGGCGTGGCTGGCGCGGCGTTCACGACGATCGGCTCCACCGGGCCGACCAGCGGATCGCTCTACATCGTGGACACCTTCCTCGTGGTGGTGTTCGGCGGCGCGCAGAGCCTGCTCGGCACGATCGCCTCCGCGTTCTCCATCGCGCAGGCACAGTCCACGCTCGAATTCTTCATGACCGGTTCGATGGCAAAGGTGCTCACCTTGCTGACGATCATCGGGATCCTGATGTTGCGGCCCGAAGGGCTGTTCCGCAGCCGGGTGCGCCGGTAGGCCCGCCCGTCATCGCATCCCAACCTGGAGACGCCCCATGAACACGGCAATCAAGTCAATCGCCGACCGGCTGTGGAAAGACTACGGCACGGTGCTGGTGCTCGCCGGCGTGATCTTCCTCGTGCTGCCACTGTCGCTGGACCTCTTCCGGCTGAACCTCGTCGGCAAGTACCTGACCTACGCGTTCGTCGCGATCGGGCTGGTGCTGTGCTGGGGCTACGGCGGGATCCTCAGTCTCGGCCAGGGCGTGTTCTTCGGGCTCGGCGGCTACTGCATGGCAATGTTCCTGAAGCTGGAAGCCTCCGATCCGGAGAGCACGAAGATCCAGTCGACACCCGGTATCCCGGACTTCATGGACTGGAACCAGCTGACTGCGCTGCCCGGCTTCTGGGAGCCGTTCCACAGCCTGGCGTTCACTCTGATCGCGATCCCGCTGGTGCCCGGCCTGCTCGCGCTCGTGATCGGGCTCGCGATGTTCAAGCGCCGCGTGGGCGGTGTGTATTTCGCGATCATGACGCAGGCCTTCGCGGCGATCCTGGCGATCCTCATCATCGGCCAGCAGGGCTACACGGGCGGCGTGAACGGCATCACGGACCTCAGGACCCTGCGCGGCTGGGATATCCGCACCGACGAGGCGAAAACCCTGCTGTACTTCGTCAACGGCGCGCTGCTCATCGGCGTGCTGCTGCTGGGCCGCCGGCTGCTCGCGAGCAAGTTCGGCAAGCTGCTGCTCGCGCTGCGCGACAAGGAGGAGCGGGTGCGCTTCTCGGGCTACGACGTCGCGAACTTCAAGGTCTTCATCTTCACCCTGGCCGCGATGATCTCGGCGATCGGTGGCGCAATGTTCACGTTGCAGGTCGGCTTCATGTCGCCGTCCTTCGTCGGCATCGTGCCGTCGATCGAGATGGTGATCTTCACCGCCGTCGGCGGGCGGCTGTCGCTGGTCGGCGCGGTGTACGGCAGCCTGCTCGTGAACTACGGGAAGTCCTACTTCTCGGAAACCTTTCCGGAGCTGTGGCTGTTCCTGATGGGCGGGCTCTTCATCGCGGTGGTGATGCTGTTCCCGAACGGGTTGGCCGGGCTCGCCGATCAGTGGCGCACGTGGCGGACCAGCCGCCGTGCGCCCCCGCGCAATGCGCCATTGCACGCGGTGGCGTCGGTCACGCCGGCCTCTGCGCCGGAGATCGCGCCCGCGCCGAACACCGCCACTGCCGGAGGTCACCGCTGATGTCCAATCCCATCGCACTCGCCGTGGAGAACCTGTCGGTGTCGTTCGACGGCTTCAAGGCCGTCAACGATCTCAATCTCTACGTCGAAAAGAACGAACTGCGCGTCGTGATCGGCCCGAACGGCGCGGGCAAGACCACCCTGCTGGACCTCATCTGCGGCCGCACGCGCGCGACCAGCGGCAGCATCCGCTTCAACGACGTGGAGCTGACCCGCCTGCCGGAGCACGAACGTGTGCGCCGGGGCATTGGCCGCAAGTTCCAGACCCCGTCCATCTACGAGAGCCTCACGGTGTTCGAGAACCTCGAGGTGTCGTTCCCGCGAGGCCGTACGGTGTTCGGCAGCCTGGTGTTCCGGCGCGACGATGCGGTGACGCAGCGGGTGCGCGAAGTGGCGGACCTGATCCATCTCGGCGACCGGCTCGACGACATGGCGGACCTGCTCAGCCACGGCCAGAAGCAGTGGCTCGAGATCGGCATGCTCCTGATGCAGGACCCGGAGCTGCTGATGCTGGACGAACCGGTCGCGGGCATGAGCGTCAGCGAGCGCGAGAAGACCGCCGAACTGCTGACCCGCATCTGCGCCAACCGCTCGGTCATCGTGATTGAACACGACATGGAATTCGTGAAGCGGATCGCACACCGCGTCACCGTGCTGCACCAGGGCCGCATGCTCGCGGAGGGCAGCATGGAACACGTGCAGGCGGATCCGCGCGTCGTCGAAGTCTATCTCGGTCACTGAACCTCCCGGAGGCCGCACATGCTGGAAGTCAGCGATTACACCGTCAGTTACGGGCAGAGCGAAGTCGTGCACGGGGTCGGCTTCCGGGCCGACGCGAGCGAGATCGTCGCCGTCATGGGTCGCAACGGGATGGGCAAGAGCACCTTGTTCAAGTCCCTGATCGGGATCCTGCCGGCGCGCAGCGGCTCGCTGAAGATCGGCGGCAGTGAACTCGCCGGGCTGCCAAGCCATCGGCGCGTGCACCAGGGTCTCGCGTACGTCCCGCAGGGGCGGATGGTGTTTCCGAACCTCACGGTGCTCGAGAACATCCTGAGCGGCATCCGCAATCGGCGCGCGATGGTGGTGCCCGACGAGATCTACGCGCTGTTCCCGGTGCTCGCGGAGATGCAGCGCCGCAAGGCGGGCAACCTCTCGGGCGGCCAGCAGCAGCAGCTCGTGATCGCGCGCGCGCTGGTGACGAATCCGAAGGTGCTGCTGCTCGACGAGCCGACGGAGGGAATCCAGCCCTCGATCATCAAGGATCTCGCGCGACTGCTCGTCGAGATCAAGAAACTGCGCGGACTGACCATCGTCGTGTCCGAGCAGGTGCTGAGCTTCGCGCTCGACGTCGCTGATCGCCTGCTGGTGCTCGATCGCGGGCGCATCGTCGAGGAGATGACCCGCGACAGCGCCGACGCCGCGACGCTCGGACGTTACCTGTCGGTGTGACGCGATTCGCGCACCCGAGATCAATCCCCATCGCACCCCAGCAGAGGAGAACCCGACATGCTCGAGACCCTGATATCCGTCGACCCGACGAAGGCCCCCGCCGCCCAGGGCGGCGTGCTGCACAACCGCTGGCATCCCGACATACCGATGGTTGCCACCGTGAAACCCGGCGCGACGTTCCGCGTGGAATGCGTGGACTGGACCGGCGGCCAGATCTTCGCCGACGACTCCGCCAACGACGTGCGCGACGTGGACCTGACGAAGGTGCACTACCTGAGCGGGCCGATCGCGGTGGAGGGCGCCGAGCCCGGCGACCTGCTCGTCGTCAACATCCTGGACATCGGCACCCTCGCGGCCTCCGACTGGGGTTTCACCGGCATCTTCGCCCGGAACAACGGCGGTGGTTTCCTGACCGAGCACTTCCCCGACGCGCGCAAGGCCGTGTGGGACTTCGAAGGAATCTACGCGAAGTCGCGCCACATTCCCGGCTGCCGCTTCGCCGGCATCATGCATCCCGGGCTGATCGGCTGCCTGCCGTCGGCCGACCTGCTGAAGACCTGGAACACGCGCGAGGCAGCGCTCGTCGCCACCGATCCGGACCGCGTACCGCCGCTGGCGGCGCTGCCGTTCGCGGACACCGCACTGATGGGCAGACTGACGGGCGGTGCCGCCGCCGAGGCAGCGAAGCACGGCGCGCGCACGGTGCCGCCGCGCGAACACGGCGGCAACTGCGATATCAAGAACCTCTCGCGCGGATCCACGGTGTACTTCCCCGTGTACGTCAAGGGCGGCGGGCTCTCGATGGGCGACCTCCATTTCTCACAGGGCGACGGCGAGATCACGTTCTGCGGCGCGATCGAGATGGCCGGCTGGATCGAACTCCATGTCGACATCATCAAGGGCGGCATGGCGAAGTACGGCGTGACCAACCCGATCTTCAAACCGAGCCCGCTCGAACCCCGCTACAACGATTACCTGATCTTCGAGGGGATCTCGGTCGACGAGGGCGGCACCCAGCACTACCTGGACGCCCACGTCGCGTACCGCCGTGCCTGCCTGAACGCGATCGAGTACCTGAAGAAATTCGGCTACACCGGGGAACAGGCCTACGCCATCCTCGGCACCGCGCCGGTGGAAGGCCACATCAGCGGGATCGTGGACATCCCGAACGCGTGCGCGACGTTGTGGCTGCCGACCGGGATCTTCGATTTCGACATCCGGATCACGCCCGACGGGCCGAGCCGCAAGGTGCCCACCGGGTCCGATCTCGCGATCGCTTCTTGATGACCCCCGGGTCCGTGCGCGGCGGGACGGCGCGGGCCCGGGCTTTTTTTGCACCGGGAGTACCGACATGCCGCTTTATCCGTACGAATGCCGCACCGGCCATCGCTTCGACCTGCTGCGCCCGATGGCCGAGCGTGACGCGCCCGCGAGTTGCGCACACTGCGGGACATCCGCCGCGCGCGCGCTCGCCGCACCGCGCCTCGCCGTGCTGTCGGCCACGCAGCGTCGCGCGCACGCGCGCAACGAACGCAGTGCCCACGAACCGCGGCGCGTGTCACGGGCGGAGATGTCGTCCGCGCCTGCGCACGTCCACGCCACCACCTGCGCGAGCGGTCACGCACACGGGCGCCCGTGGATGCTGGGTCACTGACCGCGCTGCGATCGCGAACACCGGGAAGGCGCCCGTGCCGCCGCGTTACCCTGCGCGGAATATCCTGCCCGGGGCGTGACCCGACGATTCAGGACGCGTTCAAGCGCCCGCGCTCAGCATCGCCGGCATGGTGATGCGAACCGCCGGGAGGTCATCCATGAAACGCGGGATTGTCGTCGTTGCCTGCATGCTGGCCGGCGTGCTGGGCGTGGCGGAGCCGGCCGCGGCGTGGCGCGGCCACCGGCACCACGGCCGGCACAGCCACTTCGGTCTCTACCTGGGAGCGCCGCTGTTCTGGGGACCCTCCTACTACCGCCCGTGGTATCCCGATTACTACTACCCGCCGCGCACGGTGATCATCGAGCGCGAACCCTCCGTGTATATCCAGCGCCAGGACGTGCCGCCACCGCAGGCACAGGCACAGGCGACGCAGCTCTGGTACTACTGCCCGAATCCGGCGGGCTACTACCCGCACGTGCCGAACTGCACCCAGGCCTGGGTACCGGTGGATCCGCGCAGCGTCCCGCCGCCGCCCGTCGCGCCCCAGTGAGGATTCCGCCGATGCCGATGACCAGGTTGCACAGGATGGCGCCGCTCGCGGCTGCCCTGCTGGCCGGTTGCGCGAGCTTTCCGAGCGGTCCGAGCATGCTGGCACTGCCAGGCACGGGGGCAACGTTCGAGCAGTTCCGCGCGGATGACTTCGTGTGCCAGGGCTACGCCGCGCAACTGACCGGTGGTCAGTCGCCGCAGCAGGCCGCCTCCGCGAGCGGCGTGAATACCGCCGTCGTGGGCACCGCGGTGGGTGCGGCCGCGGGTGCGATGATCGGCGCGGCCTCCGGCGATGCGGGTGCGGGGGCTGCGATTGGTGCCGGCAGCGGGCTCCTCGTGGGCAGCGCCGCCGGCGCGGAGTCGTACGCGCTCGGCGGGTACACCCAGCAGGAACGCTATGACAACGCGTACATCCAGTGCATGTACGCGAAAGGTCACCAGGTGCCGGTGCCGGCCAGCGTCGCCGCGCAGCGCGCCGCCGCGCCGGCGGTGACACCGCCGGTCTCCGCGCCTCCGGCAGCCGCCTATCCGCCGCCGGGCACGCCGCCGCCGCCCGGATACTGACGCGCGTTCAGAGGCGCTGGAGCAGGTACGCGACGCCGCCGATCAGTCCGCCGAACACGCCACCCCACACAACGAGCCAGCCGAGGTGCTGGCGGATCATCGACTCCACGATCTCCTTGACCTTGGCGGGTGTGAGTTCGGCGAGACGGCGGTCGATGATCTGTTCCACCTGCGCGACGAGGGCGTCCACGAACCCGGCGCCCTGCTCACCGGTGCCGGCCTGCCCGGCGAGTTCCGCGATGACACCCTGCAGTTTCGCGATGACGGGTTCCTTCAGCGGTTCGAGCGCCTTGCGTCCCCCCAGCATGTTCAGCATGCCGCCCATCGGGGATTCCGCGATTGCGTCGGTCAGGTGCTCGAACACACGGTCGAAATCGATATTCGCACTGATGCCCTCGGCGGACGCCGCGCCGTTGCCCTGGAAGAACCGCTCGATGTGCTCACGCGTGAAGAATTCCTGCACGATGAGATGCTTGATGCCGCGCTTGAATTCCTCGAAGCGCAGCGGGATCACACCGGACCCGTAGAGCCCGGGGACCCGTTCGAACAGCATGTGGATCGCGAGCCAGTTCGTGACCGCACCGGACAGCGCGAAGATGCCGATGCTGAACACGAGATCACCGGCGGCGCCTGGCATCCAGTACCCCAGCACGGTCACGACCAGGGACAGCAGGTTGGTGGCGGAGCTCATGTTCATGGGATTCGATTGCCTCACGAAATCGTGCCGGGCCGGGGCGGCGCAGCGCGGAAGCTTCGCCCAACGTCACCGGCGCACGCAAGCCTGCCCCTGATCGCGATCACGCCGCGCGGGCCCGCGCGCTGCTAACTTTGACTGGAGGCACCGCGCCGATGCACGGGGGAGATCACCGGATGTCAGCCGTATCATTGCCGTTCGCGGATCGCGCAGCGGCCGGCCGGGCGCTCGCGCAGGCCCTGTCCCGCTGGCGGAACACGCCCGACGTGCTGGTGCTCGCGCTGCCACGCGGCGGGGTGCCGGTGGGCGCGGAGGTGGCGCGCGCGCTGCACGCCGCGCTCGACCTGCTCATCGTGCGCAAGCTCGGTGCGCCGTCCAATCCCGAGCTTGCGATCGGTGCGATCGCGAGCGGCGGCGTGCGCGTGCTGAACACGGAGATCGTCGCGGGGCTCGGTGTGTCGGACGCGTTCATCGCGCAGGCGACGGCGCGTGAACGGCAGGAGCTCGCACGACGGGACGTGGCCTACCGCGGCGAGCGGCCGCCGCCCACCCTCGCCGGGCGCACGCTGATCCTCGTGGACGACGGCATCGCGACCGGCGCCACGATGCGTGCGGGCATCGCGGCGCTGCGGACCGCGCACCCGGCGCGGCTGATCGTCGCGGTACCGGTGGCGCCGCCGGACACCGCCGCGGTGCTGCGCGCGGAAGCGGACGAGGTGCACTGCCTGGTGACGCCGGAGCCGTTCGGCGCCGTCGGCCGCTTCTACGCGGACTTCACCCAGGTGGAAGACGCCGACGTCCGGCGCCTGCTCGCGGCCGCGTGGACGAACGACCCGCGATGAGCGCGGCGGCGACGCCGATCGATCGCCTGCAGGACCGGCTCGCGCGCGTCCACGCGGACTTCGCGCGCTTCGAAACCCACATCTCGATCGTGCTGCTGGCCGGCGACGATGCCTACAAGTTCAAGAAGCCGGTGAACCTGGGCTTTCTCGACTTCTCCACATTGGACGCGCGCCGACGCTTCTGCGAACGCGAGGTCGCGCTCAACCAGCGCTATGCACCCGCGCTCTACCGCGGCGTCCGCGCGCTCGTGGAGAGTCCCGATGGCCCCGGGTTCGATCTCGCGGGCGAGGTGACGGACTACGCGGTGTGGATGCGCCGCTTCCCGGACGCGGCGCGGCTCGACCGGCGCGTGGAAGCGGGCCTGGCCGACCGCGCGCTGTTCGTCACGCTCGGCGAGGTGCTCGGGTCGATGCACGCCGGCGCCCCGCGTGCGGCCCCGGACTCCGTGTACGGCGCGGCCGCGCTGTCGTCGGCCCAGATGCTCGCCGACCTGGATCCGCTCGGCGCGCTCGGCGACGACGTGCCGGCGGTGCTCGCGACGTACCGCGCGGCGGTGGCGGACGCGCTGCCGTCGCTCGCCGCCCGCAAGGCGGAGGGATTCGTGCGTGACTGTCACGGCGACCTCCATCTCTCCAATCTCGTCGTCATCGACGGGCAGCCGTGTGCATTCGACTGCATCGAGTTCAGCGACGAGCTGCGCTTCATCGACACGTTGTCGGATTTCGCGTTCCTGAAAATGGATCTCGAGTTCCGCGGACATGCCGGCTACGCACATACGCTGCTCAATCACTACCTAGCCACCTGCGGGGATTACGGTCACCTGCACCTGCTGCGGCTGTACTGCGCGTACCGGTCGATGGTGCGCGCGAAGGTCGCCTGGATCGGCAGCCGCTCGTTGCATGCCGCGGCACGCGCGGACGCACTCGCGCGCGCCATGTGCCACGTCCGGCTCGCCGCACGCTACCTCGCGCCGACACCCGTGCCGCGTCTGCTCGTCACGCACGGTCTGTCCGGCAGCGGCAAGTCGTGGCGCAGCGCCCGGCTCGCGGAGACTCACGGATACATCCATTTGCGCTCGGACATCGAGCGCCGTCGCCTCGCGGGGCTGGCACCCGGCGCCGCGAGCCACAGCGCGCCCGGCGCAGGGCTGTACGACGCGGCGGGCAACGCGGCAACCTACCAGCGCCTGCATACCCTGGCCGCCGCGCTGCTGCGCGCGCGCTGCACGGTGATCGTCGATGCCACGTTCCTGCGCGCCGCCGATCGCGCCGCATTCCGCGCGCTGGCGCGCGCGCTGGAAGTGCCGTTCGGGATCCTCGCCTGCGAGGCCCCCGCCGCGACGCTCCGCGACCGGATCCGACGACGGCGCGCGGCCGGGGGGGATCCGTCGGAAGCGGACGAGGCCGTGCTGCTGCGTCAGCTCGCGCGGCAGGAACCGCTCACCGACGCAGAGCGGGGGGAAATCGTGGAGGACTCGAGCCTGGCGTGACCGCGTCCTGCGGTGGCGGGTGATCGCGCAAGTGATCGCGCGGCGTGGATGAAACGCGGTGCGCCGATCGGCGCACCGGGAAAATCAGCGAATCCCGACGCGCGGGCGCTGGCCGAAGATGGAGTCCATCGCCTGGCGGCGCAGGTTCTGCGGACCGTTGCTCCCCGCGCTCGGGGTGTAGCGCGTGAACTCGCCGCCCTGCCGTTCACACACCTCGCGCATCTCCGCGTCGTTCTTGCCGTAGACCTTGATGTACGCGCCGTTGAGCCGGCAACGCATTTCCGGCGCCGCGGCCGCCGCGCCGGCGGCGATCATCAGCGCCACCATCAGCACGATCCGATGAAGTCGTTGCATGGAATTCCTCTCACGAGGTCGTGGATTGATGGACGTTATCGTACCAGAGCGCGCGGGAATCCCGGCGGATTCTGCGTCGAACGCGCGCGCGGGCCCCACGAACGCGGTCCGGTCAGGTACCATTCAGCGCCCCGCTGGTAGCCGCCATGACGCATCCGATCGCCACGCCACGTACCCTGCTCACCCTGGCCTGGCCCGTGATCGTGTCGCGATCGACGCAGGTGGTCGTGGGTCTCGCGGACGCGCTGATGATCGCGCATCTCGGCGAAAGCGCACTGGCGGCTACCACCACGGGTGGCTTGAACGCGTTCGCGGGGTTCATCTTCCCGATGGGCATCGCATTCGTGATCGCGAGCTTCAGCGCGCAGCTCACCGGACGCGACGATGCCGTCGGCGCACGGCGATTCGGCTGGTACGGGTTCGCGCTGGCGCTGGTCGCGCAGGCCGTGACCCTTGCCCTGCTCCCGGGTCTCCCGTGGCTGCTCTCCGCGTTCGACTACACGCCGGAAGTGGAAGGGCTGATGAACGGGTACCTCGGGATCCGGCTGCTGTCCACCGGTGCCGCGGTCGGCATCGAAGCGCTCGCGAACTACTACGGCGGCTGCGGCAACACGAGCCTGCCGATGAAGATCAACGTCACCGCGATGCTGCTCAATGTCGCGTTCAACTGGCTGCTGATCGACGGCCACCTGGGCTTCCCGGCGCTGGGTGTCGCCGGCGCGGCATGGGCGAGCGTGACGGCGACATCGCTCGCGTTCGCACTGTTCGCCGTGATCTTCATCCTGGACGGTCGTGGCCTGCCGCGCGCGCGCCTGACCCTCCACGAGTTCATGCGGCTGCTCCGCTTCGGGGTGCCGGCCGGGCTCAACTGGTCATTCGAATTCTTCGCGTTCATCGCGTTCGTGAACATCGTGGTCGCGGGGCTCGGCACCGTCAGCCTGGCGGCGATGATGGCGGTCATGCAGATCAACTCGGTATCGTTCATGCCGGCGTTCGGGCTCGGGTCGGCGGGCGCGATCCTGGTCGGCCAGTCGATCGGCGCGGGTGATCGCGACAGCGTGCCCGGCATCCTGCGCATGACGTTCCTGATCACCGCGGCGTGGATGGGGATCGTGGGCCTTGCCTACATGGGTGCACCGGACCTGCTGCTGCAGCCCTTCGCGCCGGCGGGCGAGGCCGGCCCCGTGTTCCTGGTGGTCGGTGTCCAGATGCTGTTCCTGTCCGCGTTCTGGCAGCTGTTCGACGCGGCCGGGATCACGCTCAGCGAGGCGCTGCGCGCCGCCGGCGACACCACGTTCACGATGTGGGCCCGCGGGGTACTGGCGTGGGGGGTGTTCCTGCCCGGCAGCTGGATCACTGTGCGCTACTTCGACGGCGCCGAGCGCAGTACCGTCCTCTGGCTGCTGCTCTACCTCGGTGTGCTCGCAGGGGTGCTGTACTGGCGCTTCCGCGGCGGCGCCTGGCGGCGCATCGAGCTCATCGAAGAGCCCGCGTGGTGACGCCCGATTTCGCCGATTTCCCCGATTGGGTCTGCGCCTCACTAGAATGCCCCACTCCCTGACTGGAACACGCATGCATGACAACCGAAGCTCCCGTCCTGTTCGAAGAACGCCCCACCGCGAGCGGTCACCGCTACGGTGTCGCCCGCCTGAATGCCGAGAAGACCCTGAACGCGCTGACGCTCGAGATGATCGACCTGCTGGCCGCGCAGATGCGCGCCTGGGCAACGGACCCCGGCATCGCGCTCGTGCTGCTGGAAGCCGCGGGCGAACGCGCGTTCTGCGCCGGCGCCGATCTGCATCGGCTGTACGCATCGATCCGGGCGCACCAGGCATCCGATCGGCGTGACGACATCCGGGCCAACGATTACGCGCGCGATTTCTTCACGCGGGAGTACCGGCTCGACTACGCGATTCACACGTTCCCGAAGCCGGTGCTGTGCTGGGGCCACGGCGTCGTGATGGGCGGCGGCATGGGACTCATGGTAGGCGCCAGCCACCGGGTGGTCACCGAGGCGGTGCGGATCGCGATGCCGGAGATCAATATCGGTCTGTATGCCGACGTCGGCGGCAGCTGGTTCCTGGCGCGCGCGCCGGGGCGCTGCGGGGTCTTCCTCGCGCTGACCGCCGCGCAGCTTGGCGCGGGCGACGCGATCTTCGCGGGCCTCGCGGATCGCCGGATTCCGCATGCAGGCAAACCCGAAATCCTCGCGGGTCTTGCCGCGCACGCCTGGACAGGGGACCGCGTCGAGGACGACGCGGCGCTCGCGGCGCTGCTCGATCGATTCGTCGAACCCGAACGCGAACCCGGTCCGCTGCGCCGGCATTTCGACCTGGTCGACGCCGCATGCCGCCGTCCGCGCTGGCGGGATGTCGTGCGCGCGATCTCGTCCCTGCCGCACTCGGATCCCTGGCTTGCGCGTGCCGTGGAGACGCTTGCCGCGGGTTCGCCGTCGACCGCCGGGCTGTCGATCGCGCTGCAGCGTCGACTCGTGCATGCGTCGCTCGCCGAGGTGTTCCGCGCGGAGCTCACGGCGTCGCTGACCTGCGCCGCGCGCCCCGATCTCGCCGAAGGGATCCGCGCGCTGCTGATCGACAAGGACCGGCAACCCGGATGGCAGCCGGCCACGCCGGACGATGTCACGGACGCCTGGCTGGACGGGTTTTTCCGCAACCCGTGGGCGCCTGCGGAGCACCCGCTGGCGGACCTCGGCGTCAACGGGTAGTGCCGGCAGCCCGCGTCCCTGCCCGACCCCGCGCGGCGCGACAGGGGATGGCGCTATACTCACGGCCATGACCGCCCAGCCCGCTCCCGCCAGACCTTCCGCGTCGGTCGTCGTCGCGCGCGACGGCGCTGCGGCCATCGAGATCCTGCTGCTGCGGCGGAACGAACAGGTGGCGTTTCACGGCGGCGCGTGGGTATTCCCCGGCGGTCGCGTGGACGACGCGGATCGCGCGCGCGCCGATGAGCCCGAACTCGCCACTGCCCGCCGCGCGGCCGTGCGCGAGGCTCACGAGGAAACCGGCCTCGCACTCACCGAGGACACGATGTGGCCATTCGCACACTGGACCACACCAGTCGACCTGCCGAAGCGATTCGCCACCTGGTTCTTCGCGACGCCCGTGACGGAGGCGGCCGAAGTCCGTGTCGACAACTCCGAGATCGTGGATTACCAGTGGGTGACTCCCGCCGCGGCGCTCGCGCTGCACGCGGCCGGCGAACTCACGTTGCCCGCACCGACCTACGTGACCCTGCTCGGCTTTCGCGATCTCGCGAACGTGGGCGCACTGGCCGCCCGGCTGCGGGATATCACTGTTCAACGCTTCCTGCCGCGCCTGGCGCCGATCGAAGGCGGCCGCTGCACGCTCTACCAGGAAGACGCGGGCTACGAAACCCTGTCCCTGGACGCACCCGGCCCGCGGCATCGCCTGCTGATGGTCGGGAACGACTGGCAGTACGTCCGTGCGTTCTGAGCGCGCCACGAGATCCCACGCCGTCCGCCGCGCGCGAGTCGAACATGAGTAACGGAAACTGGAGCGTTTTCTCGCTCGACGACTTGACGCGCAAGGTGCAAGGCAAGGACGCTCGCTTCATCGAGTTCCTGCGCACCGCGGGCCTGAGCTGCGGCATCTACCACCTGCCGGCGGGCGCGCGGGACATGCAGGCCCCGCATCTCGAGGACGAGATCTACCTGGTGGTGAGCGGACGCGCCAAGCTCGAAGTGGACGGGCAGCAGCACGAAGTGACCCCGGGCAAGATCCTGTTCGTACGCGCGACCACCGAGCATTCCTTCTTCAATATCGAGGAAGACCTGACCCTGGTGGCGTTCTTCGGTGCCGCCGCCGGCTGAGCGGCCGACTCAGGCTTCCGCCGACCCCGGCGCGTACTTGCGGAGAAAGTAGTCCTGCAGCGCGACGAGCGCGTCTCCCGCCGTCACGGAAGTGCCGGTCAGCGCCTGCAGCCGGCCCGCGAGCACCGCCGGCGATCCCGCGGCGAGCACCACCAGTTCCAGGTCTTCGGGCGCGATCCGGGCCGCCGGCACCCGGCCGGCATTCAGCGCCTCGTCGAGGCGTCGCGCCGACAGCGCGAGATGTTCGACCAGCGTGGCGCCGTGGGCGGCCATCTGGCCGGCGAGGGCCGGCGTCTCCACGTCCTGCTGGTAAAGCGAATCCAGTTCGTCCAGTCCTACTTTCAGCAGCATCCGCAGCACCTCGGAGTCCCGCACCCGGAACCGGCGCGCAATGGCCTTGACACGCCCGTAGTCGGACGTGTTCATCCGGAGCGACACGATGCGCTTGCTGTTCTCCTCGATCAGCGCGTCACGCGACTCTGCAGACAGCCTGTTCATCGGGAGGAGTCGAGGGGCGATCGTTCCTGACATGGGTGTTCTCACGCGTTGCCCAGCATGGTTTCGAGTGTGCGTCGCGTCCATGACGAAAATATGACGGAAAACATCGGCTGAACCGACGGGTGAAACCGGGGACAGACCCCTATTTCGCGATGCTGCGAAATAGGGGTCTGTCCCCGGTTTCACGGCTTCACTCCGGCCTCGGTGGCTCAGCGCTCTGCCGCCTCCACGTTGACGTCGCGGAGCTGCTCGGCCATCCGGTCTTCGTAGTCCTGGATCCGGTTCTCCACCGCCACGCCGCCGATTCCGCTGAACGGTTCGGCCTGCCGTAGCGCGTCCCACGCCGACTTGCCGCGGTACTCCGCGAGCAGTTCCGCGTTCACTTCATAGAGTGCGCGGTTCTTCTTCTCGGCGTCGGCGAGTTCCTTGCGTACGGCCGCGAGCTCCGCCGTCAGCGTATCGCGCGCAGCGACGGTCTCCGCGAGTTCGCGGCGCGTGTCCTTGTACATGCCGGCCACTTCGCGGAGCTTCGCGGTGGTCTGTTCGAGGCGGGTCTCCGTCTTCGCGAGACGCGCCGACAGTGCCTCCCCCTGGGCCGTCGCGCGCGCGAGCCCCGCTTCACGCTCGGCGAGCGTCGCGGACTGGGTTCTCGTCTCCTCCTCAAGCCGCGTGAGCGTACGTTCCTTGCCGGCGAGTTCGCCGCGCAGCTTTGCGAGCTCCGCTTCCGCCGCCGCTTTCTGCTGCGCAACCTGCTTCAGCAGGCCCTGGGCCTTCAACAGCGCCTGCTGCGGATCGGCCGCCAGCGCCGACCCGCCGGTCAGCACCAGCATCGCGCCGAGGAGCAACCCGATGAATCGGCAACTATCGCGCATGACCTGCCTCAGAACGCCGCGTTGAGGTCGAACTGCAGCGAATCGATCGCGAACGGCGGCCCGTCGATTTCGGTCGTGGAGAAATACTGCCCGCGCAGCCACACGTTCTTCGCCAGCCCGTACATCGCGTGCAGCACGTAGCCCTTCGCGTCCGTGCCGCCGAGGTGGAAGATCGAATCCGCGAACGCATCCAGCACCGCGTCGCGCTGCAGGTAACGATACGTCGCACCAACCTGCCAGTCGCCCGCGTGCGCGCCCTGCCACACCGCGAAGCGCCCCACCCGTGGCTTGCCCACCGCCGCCTCGAACTGCCAGCCGAGCGTGCGATCCTTGATGGGGTACAGGTACGTCACGCCCCCCGTGCGGCGCAGGATGTCGTCCTCGTCGAACCCGAAGTTCTTGACGACGTCGGTCGACAGCAGCACGTGGTACGGCGCCAGGAACGCGAGGTCCACCGCGCCGGTGATGTTCAGCAGGCGGTATTCCGACGCGAGCGCGAAGACCTGATCGTTCAGACCGCCATTCAGGTTCGGATCGTTCGCGATGTTGAACATCAGGTTGCCCTTCTGCAGGAAGCGCGGGGCCGTGGTGTTGGTCAAGGTCGCGCCGAGCGCGTTGCGCTTGCCGGCTTCGTGGATGTACTCGTAGAACGCGGTCGCGAGCTGGACCGTCGTCTGGTTGTCGAATTCCCAGATGCCGTGCACCTGGCCGCCGGCGAGCCACTTGTCCTCGGTGGTGAACTCGACCTGCGCGACCGGGAACATCCCGGCCGTGACGCCGAGCGATCGCCGCCGGGTGCCGAAGTCGCCGAGCGCGCGGTCGCCGAAGTAGTGCACCCAGCTGCCCGCCAGGCCATCGAAGTTGAGATCCTCGTCCCACACCAGCGGCGTGAAGAAGAAGGGATTCGGCATACGGCCGAGACTCAGCGACAGCCACGTCAGGCCGGCTTCGTTCTCCGCGTGGTACTGGATGTACGCACGGTCGATCGCGATGTCGGCGCGCCTGCCGAAGTCTCCCAGCGTCTCGTTGGAGGACACGGGATTCTGCAGGTTACCGGTGGACAGGCGGGCGTCCACCAGCCAGTGTTCGCTGAGGCGCGCGCGCAGACCGGGTCGCAGGCGCAGGCGCCAGCGGTGCTGATCAGTCGACGTGTTCTGGAACGCATCGGTGCCCGCCGCGGTGATGCCGCCGGCCGCGTTGATTGCCCGCAGGTTGAGATACAGGTTGTCGGCGCTCAACGTGTCCGCGTTCCCGTCGCCGAAGAGATCGGACTGGTGGCGCACGCGCGCATCGCCATACAACGTGATCCGGCTCAGCCAGTCGGGCAGTGCGTCCGGTGTACCCCAGCGCTCCTGCTTCGCCTTGGTGGCGACATCCGCGAGCACATCTTCGCGCAGCTCCGCGCGCACCTGCTCGCGGATTTCCTGCTTCACGAACTCCGGCACGTAAGGCACGCGGACGACTTTGCCGTTCGCCGGCGCGGCACCGCCGTCGGCGGTGTCCGTCGGCGGCGCGGCGTTCGCAGCTGCCATCTGCGCATCCTTCTCCGCCTTTGCGATCAGTGCCTTCGCGGCGCCTTCCTCGAGCACGCCCTGGGCCACGAGCGCATCGACGAGGTTCACGACCGTGGCCTTCAGGGTCAGCAGTTCCTGGCGTTCGTCCGCGTGCGTCGGGCCGACCAGCGACCAGGCAAGGCTCCACGCGAGGAGGATTTTCGTTGTCGTTCTCACCTTCGATCCAATCCGGGCATTGAGGTTCAGCGCGCAACGACGCGCAGTTTCACGGGTTGCGGCATGTCCGCGGGCGGCGGCTCGTCGAGCCGCAGTCCGGAGATCGTCCGCCTGAGTGCCTCGTCGCTTTCCGCGGAGCCCGTCGGATCGCTGATCTCGAAGCGCTCCACGCGGCCGTCCGGCGCAATCCAGAGCTTGACGATCACCGAGTACTTGCGGCCTCGCGCGTCTTCGTCATCGGACAGCGAAAGCTGCAGCGCGCGCTGGATCTGCCCGGCGTACCAGCGATTGCGATCGCCGCCGCCGATGATCCCGCGCCCGCCTTTCTTCGCCTTCAGCCCGAAACCATCCGAACCCGCGACGCCTTCCGCGTCGAGCCCGAGATCTTCACCCGGCGGTGGCTCGTCGGCCGGCGCATCCTTCGGCACGGGCTCCGGCTCGGGCTCCGGCACCTCCACCTGTTCCTCGGGGGGCGGCGGTTCCTCGAGCTTGGGCGGCGGCGGGGGGGGCGGCGGCGGCTGCACGAGTGAAATCTCCTGCACCTTCGGGGGTTCCGGAACACCCGTGCCCCCGAGCCCTTTCACCGCGAAATAACCACCGATCCCGAGCAGCACGAGCAGGGCGATCCCGCCGAGCAAGGGCGCCTGCCGGCGCCAGAACGACTGCTCCTGCTCCTCTTCGAACTTCATGCGCGAGCGCTCGCCGTTCGCGCTACTTCACGATCTTCTGTGTGACCAGGCCGATCTGCGTGATGCCCACACGTCCCACCAGGTCGAGCACGTCCATCACGAGCTGGTACTGCACCGTCGCGTCGCCCTTGATCACGACCGGCAGCTCCGGATCCGCCGCGTAGAACGACGCGAGCCGTGACTCCAGTTCCTGCAACGTGACCGGGTACGTATCGAGGTAGATGCTGCCTTCGGCCGTGATCGTCACGGCCTTGGTCTTGGGCTCCGCGAGCGACGGTGCGTTGCTCGCCTGCGGCAGGTTGACCTGGATGCCCTGCACCGAGGCGGTGGTCATGATGATGAAGATCAGCAGCAGCACGAAGGTGAGATCCACCATCGGCGTGATGTTGATGTCGTCGTACGGTTCGGAATCGCCCTTGACTTCCGCGGCCATCGTCGCTTCCTCAGACGCCGTGGACTTCGTTCAGGCGGGCGACGAACTCGTCGGCGAACACGTGCATGTCCGCGATGAGTTCCTTGGCCTTGGCGCTGAGGTAGTTGTAACCGAACAAGGCCGGGATCGCGACGCCGAGACCGGCGACCGTCGCGAGCAGTGCGGCGGCCATGCCGGGCGCGATGGACGAGATGTTCACGTCACCGGTCGCCGCGATCGTCGCGAATGTCACCATCACGCCGACCACGGTGCCGAGCAGGCCGATAAACGGGCCGCCGGAAATCGCGATCGTCAGCAGCACCAGCAGGCCGTTGACCTTCTGCCCTTCACGCACCATCGTCGCATCGAGCGTCGCGCGGATCGCGTTCAGGGATTTCTCCTCGAGGCCCGCGCTCGCGGCACCGACGCTCGGCGACAGGCGGCTGCGCACTTCATCGAGACCTTGCCTGTACACCGTGAACAGCGGCGAATCGCCGAACGTGCGTTCGCCCTTGGTGAGTGCATCCAACGTCTCGGGGGTTACCTGCGTGCGATACGCATTCAGGAAGCGCTGGGTCGCGCGGCGCGCGCGGCCGAGGTAGACGGCTTTCAGGAACATCACGAGGAACGCGATTGCCGCCATCAGGATGCAAACGCCGATCACGATCTGCTCGACGATCGCTTCCTTGCTGCCGAACACGAACTGGATGATCGTCCCGAAATGACTGTGTGACGCACCGCCTTCGGCCCCGTCCCCGCCCGCGGTATCGGGCGTTTCATCGGCACCATAGGTGATCGCCGCGTCGTTGCCTTCGCCTTCGAGCCTGAACTGGGCCTGGAAGAAATCCGCGGTGCGCGCGGCGGAGAAGAAGCGCAGTTCGTCCACCTGCATCGCCGCGAGTCCCTCGCCACCAATCCCGCCACCGAGGCTGATCGCACCGCCCATCTCGGCGACACCCACCGGCACCTTGCCGGCGGACACCCCGTCCACGAACAGCTCGAGCTGGCCGCTGACGATCGCGATTGCCACGTGCGCCCACTTGCCGGGGGTCACCCCGTTCACGGACGCCGCTTCCATGTCGCCGAGCCGGGCAACGAACTGGCCGTTCGCGACCACCAGGCTGAGTCGCTCGCTGCCGTCGCTGCGGTCGAGCACGTAGACCGGATCCGTCGGCAATGCATCGAACTTCACCCACAACGCCACCGCCCAGCCCTTGTCCGGCATCAGCCGCAGCTGTGGGGCATCCTGGATCTGCACGGCGGCGTCACCGCCGAGCGTGCCACCGCTGCCGATCAGCGACGCGGGATTGGCGATCACCTGGCCGGTGGTCGGCGTGGCGTACGCGGTGGCGTCGGTCAGCAGTCCCGTGGGGTCACCGAAGTGGAACGCGGCGGCAGTGTCCACGTCGAACGTGTTCGCCGCGTCGTCGCCCTTCGGCGCCGTCGCGTGGCCGAAGTAGAGATAGATCGTGTTGTCCTTGGATTGGGGCACGAGGCTCGGCACTCTCACCCAGACGAACGCGATCTGCGACGCGGCGTCGAATTTCTCCACGTGGTACTTGAGCGGGGTCAGGTCGTCCCCGGCGATCAGCCGGAAGTCGGCGCCGCCGTCCAGCACGTTCAGGAACTGCGGAAAGTTGCCGGCGTGGAGCCTGAGCAGCACCGGCACGTCCTTGACCTCGGTGGTCAGGTTGAGGCCGGTGGCGGTGGTGTCGATCTTCACGGTCTTGCGCGAAGTCCACTCGGCGTTCCACCACGCGCTCGCGTCCTGCGCGACCAGCACGAACGACAGGACAATGAAGAAGAGTCCACGTGACATGTCAGCAGGATTCCATCGGCATGGGCGTTGAAGCGGGCGCATTATGTGAGGGTGTTTATTACATGCTTATTAATTTCATGCGGGTCACCGCACCCGCGACGGGTGCCCGATCCGCGCCCTTCCCGGATGACAGGCCGTCCTCAGAACTCGTAGCCCACCGCGAAGTGGAAGCGTTCCTCGCCGGCCTCGGTGCGGCCGCCGTCCAGCAGCGGATACGCCCAGAAGACCGTTGCCTGCAGGCTGTCGAACGCGGTCGCCCGGAGCCCGATGCCCGCGCTCCACAACAGCGTGGAGGGATCCGTTCCCGGCAGCGGGCTCTTGGTGTTCAGCAGCACGGTGTCCGTGAACGTCAGCACTCTCAGCGTGTTCAGCCAGCCGGCTTCGGCCGGCCGCAGCTCCGGGGAGCGCAGCTCGGTCGACAGCGCCACCGCGTCATCGCCCAGCGCCTCGGCCTCGATGTAGCCGCGCGCATTGTCCACCCCGCCACCGGTGAACGATTCGTTGTTCACGAGCGGCGTGTCGGCCGCCTGCAGGTCGAGCCGTCCGAACAGCCCGAAATCCCGCCACAGCGGCTGCAGGTGATCGGCCACCGCGCGCACGATGAAGAAGTTCGGGTACGCCTTGAAGCGCTTGCGCTCGAACTCCTTCTGCGTGTTGCCGAGCCCGCGCGGCGCGCCGCTCAACGTGATGTTCAGATGGCTCACGGACTTCTCGCCGAACCAGGTGCCGCCGTAATTCGCGCTGAACATCGTGTACGAGATGGGAGTGGCGATGTCGTCCGCATCCTGGAACCCGATCTGCTCGTCGAAATCCTTGTAATCCAGTCCGAGATTGAGGCTGTGGACATAGGGCCCGAGCGTGCGCAGCGGAATCGTGTAACGCGCGCCGACGATCGTGCCGGACCCGAGCACCCCGAGCGTGCCGATGGTCGCGACATCCGTGTTCGTACTCACCGCGTACAGCGCGAGGAGATGCGGCGAATCCTCGAACCGGTAGAGATAATTGCCGACAAAGACTTCCACTTCATTACGGTCCTGCGGCGCCACCTGGTAGGAGACCCCGGCACTGTGCTCGCGCTGCCAGAGGTTGTCGTAGCGCAGCGAGGC
>JBFWUN010000046.1:0-33773 GCA_050247235.1 Gammaproteobacteria bacterium | reverse complement strand
GGAACACCAGCAGTGAGCTGGATACGGCCGGCATCGGGTAATCCATGTCCGGCGGTCCGGAGATCGTGATCGCGAAGTCATACCAGTCACGGATGATCGGCGAGAACGCGCTGAACATCAGCCCCGTCGACATGTGCTGCACGGTGTAGCGCAGCCGGTTGGACAGCACCATCGCGGTGAAGCGATCGCACTGGTAGGTGTCGCGGAACTGTTCGGCGGTCCAGTCGCGCAGGCGCGCCGGGCGATTGGGATCCACGCGGCCGGAGGTGTTCGGTTGAGTGCTCATCGGACTGTCCCTTTCAGGCGGTGCGCGTGATGTGGAGTTCGCCGAAACGGCCGACCCGCGCGACCTGCTTCTGCGTGATGTAGGTCGTCGAGAGCGCCTCGCGGACGATCGCGGGGCCGCGGATCTCGTCGCCCGCACGGAGATCCTCGCGGCGATAGATCTGGGCGAGCTGTTCCGCATCGGCGACGAAGCGCAGCACCGAGGTGCCGATCGGCTTCAGTGGCGTGGCGTCATCGCGGCCCGGCAGCTCGGGGTACGTGACCTTCTCGGTCCTGACCACGGCGCGCAGCCGGTAGGTCACGCCCTGCACCGGGATCGCCTCGAAGCGGTTGCCGTTACGGGCCTCGTACGCGGCGTGGAAGTTGCGGATCATCTCGGCGATGGTGTCCGCCGTGATCGTTCCTGACGGCACCGGCACGAACGGGGTCTCCCAGGTCTGGCCGACCAGCTGGCCGTCGAACGCGCGCAGGATCTCGATGTCGCCGTGCTGCGCGAGTCGCGCGCGCAGCTTCTCCTCCATGCGTGCGTACATGGCGGCGATGGCAGGCGCCGCGTCCGGCGTCAGAACCTGGTACGCGCTCTGGCTCATCGCGTACACCTGGTCGGCCGACAGCAGGCCAAGCGCCGAGAAAAGCCCGGGATGCGGCGGTACGATCACGCTCTTCACGTGCACGAGATCAGCCAGCGCCGGCAGCACCAGCGGTCCCGCCGCGCCGAACGCCATCAGCGAGTAATCGCGCGGGTCGATGCCCTGCTTGATGGCGATGTTGAAGATGCCTTCCGCGATGTTGTTGAGACCGATGTCGTACGCGTAGCGCACCCGGCTCTCGAACGGCAGCGGCGTCTCGAGCTGTTCGAACGCCTTGCGCGAAAGGCGCACGTCGAGCTTCATCTTGCCGCCGGCGAAGCCGTCCGGATCGAGGATGCCCGCGAGCAGGTTGATGTCGGTCATCGTCGGTTGCGTGCCGCCGCGGCCGTAGCAGGCCGGGCCGGGCATCGCCCCGGCGCTTTCCGGGCCGACCTTGATGTCACCGCTCGGGGTAATCATCACGAGACTGCCGCCGCCCGCCCCGATGCTCGAGATGTCGTTGGACAGCGCGTTGACGATGAGATCGTGTTCGAGTTCGAACGTGGTGTTCACGAACGGGCTGCCGGCGGTCACGAGGCTGATGTCGCACGAGGTGCCGCCGACATCCGCGCAGAGCAGGTTCGGTTCCCCGATCACTGCGCCGAAGTGCGCGCTGCCCACGGTGCCCGCGGCCGGACCCGCGAACACCACGCGGAACGGCGCCTCCATCGCGTCCTTGGCGGGGATCAGGTTGGCGGTGCAGTCCGCGAAGTTGAGCTGTCCCGTGAAGCCGACGCCGCGCAGGCCCGCGTCGAGCCGCTGCGTGTAGGCTTCGTAGATGATCTTCATGAAGACGTCGATCAAGGTCGTCGATGCCCGCGCGTACTCCTTCGCGAGCGGCGAGATTTCGCTCGACACGGAACAGGGAATGTCGCCGAGCTCTTCGCGTACCAGCTCGCGGAGCCGGAGCTCGTGCACGCCGTTGGTGTAGGCATGCAGCAGGCAGATGGCGACACCTTCGACATTGCAGCGCTTCAGGACGCGCAGTTCCTCGCGCGCCTGCGTTTCGTCGAGCGGAGTGAACACGCTGCCGTCCGCCTTGAGTCGTTCCACGATCCCGCGCCGCAGGTAGCGCGGCACCAGCGGTCGCGCCGCATCCCCGAACGAGCGTCGCCAGCTCGGATCGGTCAGCGCGGAGACCGGACGCCACGTCCGGCCGATATCGAGAATATCGCGATGGCCCGCCGTGGTCAGGAAGCCGATCTTCGGCAGCGAGCGCGTGATGATTGCATTCAGACCGTGCGTGCTCGCGTGGTTGAACACGGGTGAGCCTTCGGCGCCCAGTTCGGCGGCGCCTTCGATCACGCTGAGTTCGACTTCCCGGACATTGGTGGAAACCTTGGCGGTCAGGATCCGCCCTTGCTTGACCGCGACGACGTCCGTGAACGTGCCGCCGACATCGACTGCCATCATGGGTAACAGGTCCTCGAGTTGTTTCAGGCGATTGAATCGGTCATCAAGGTGACGTACCCGAGCCGGGTCCATTTCTCACGCTGCTGCGAATGAAGACAGGACTGGCACTTGACGGCCATGTACCAGCCACCTTCGGAGAGTACCGGGTAGCGCTTCAGCGCGTCGGCGCCACACGCCTCGCAGGTGCCGGCAACCGGCTCGCGGGCCTGCACCGGGTTCGGGTCCGTCGGGCGGGAAAACGTGAAATTGCTCATGGCGGGGAAGGCTCCTGCGCGGGTTGCCGGCAGCGGAATGCGCGCGGCACGACGGGGGCATCGTATGCGCGGGATCGCCCTTTGCAAAGCCGCGCGTCGTGATGTTGCGATGCGTACGGCGGCGCGCCCGGGCGTGGCGTGCCCGGGCTTCCAGGAATCCGACAGCGCCATCGTTTGACCGGTTTTTCGCGGGCGACTATGTTCCGGGCATCACGACAAGCAGGGGCAGGCCGACATGGCGGAATTCGACACGGTCATCAGGGGCGGGATGGTGGTGGACGGCACGCGCTCGCCACGCTATCGCGCGGACATCGCCATCCGGCACGGTGTGATCGCCGAGATCGGTCACGTGGAGGCGCATCGTGCGCGGCGCGTGATCGACGCCGGCGGCCTCGTCGCGGCGCCCGGTTTCGTGGATCTGCACACGCACTACGACGCGCAGGTCTTCTGGGATCCGTACTGCTCGATATCGAGCTGGCACGGCATCACCACGGTCGTGATCGGCAACTGCGGCTTCGGCTTCGCGCCCGTGGCACCCGAGGCGCGCGAACGCGCGATGCTGACGATGACGCGCGTGGAGGCAATTCCGCTGGCGTCGATGAAGGCCGGCATGCCGTGGGACTGGGAGACGTTTCCGGAGTACCTCGACAGCGTCGAACGCACGCCGAAGGCGATGAACATCGTGCCGTACGTGCCGGTGGGTCCCATTCTGGTGAAGGTGCTCGGCCTCGACGATGCGAAGTCCGGCCGCATGCCGACGGCCGCCGAGCACGCCGAGATGTGCCGCCTGCTGGACGAGGCGCTCGATGCCGGCGGCTGCGGATGGTCGGCCCAGCGCATGCCGCCGACGGGTCCCGCCGGCGCGCAGCTGGACTACGACGGCACGGCGATGCCGACCGACATGATGAACAACGAAACCGCGCTCGAATTCGCCAGGGTCCTGCGCCGGCGCAACGCCGGTCACATGCAGACGACGATGTTCTCCGGCGATCCGAAGGCCGACCAGGCGCACATGGCGGAACTCGCCGCGGTCAGCGGACGGCCGCTCGTGTTCAACGTGGTGCAGGCGCAGGACAACGCGCCGCACGTGCACCGCAAGGTGATCGAGTGGCTCGAGCGTTGTCGCGCGCAGGGCATCCGAGTCTATGGCCAGGGGCTGACGACCGATGCGGGGTACTCGTTCACGTTCGAGGACTGGAACCTGTTCGACGAATGCCCGGCGTGGCGCGAGGCGACGGTGGGAACGCGCGAGGAACGGCTGGCCAAGCTCGCCGATCCGGCGCGCCGGCCAGGGCTCAAGGCCAAGGTGCCCGGCTTCGTGCTGGGGCCGTTCGAGAACATCGTGGTCACCGGCCCCAGGTCGCCTGCCACGCAGCAGTGGCTGGATCACACGGTGGGGCTCGTCGCGGAGAAGACCGGCAAGCACCCCGTCGACGCGATGCTCGACATCGTGGTCGCGGATCGCCTGGAAACCGAGTTCTTCTCGATGCCGCCGAACACACGGCCCGATCTCCTGAAGGAGATCGTCGACAACCCCTACATCCTGTTCGGCGTGTCGGACGGCGGCGCACACACCAAGTTCCTGACCGCGGGGCGGTACCCGACCGAGACGCTGACGAAAATCGTGCGCGAACATGGCTGGCTGAGCCTCGAGGATGCGCACTGGCGGCTGTCCGCGCTGCCCGCCCAGCTCGCGGGCTGCGACGATCGCGGCACCCTGCGCGTCGGGCAACCGGCCGACATCGTGGTCTACGATTTCGATCGCCTGGCAATCCTGCCGCCCGAAATCGCGCACGATCTGCCCGGAGGCGAGTGGCGCCGCATCCAGCGCGCGCGCGGCTATCGCTACATCCTCATCAACGGGCAGGTCACCATCGAGGACGATGCGCAGACGAACACGTTCTCCGGGGAACTGCTGCGGCACGGCTGCGCACGGCAGGGCAGGTCCCGCGCGGCGGCCTGAGCGATGCGCGGCGCCCTGTGCGCGCCGCGCGTCAGTCGCAGGGAAACGCCTCCAGGAACGCGTTGCCGACGACTATCGCGGCATTGAAGTCCTCTTCTTCCGGGTGCGCGCGGAAGTAGTCCACGACCACCGCGCGCAGCTGGTTGCCGCTCACGCCGCGCGGCAGGCAGAACAGTGACTTCTGCAGTTTCCAGGATGGCGCCGCGTCTTCCGCGTCCGCCACCCCGGTGAGGTAACCGAGGCAGGTATTGACGGCCTCCGGGCGCTCCGATTCGCAGCGATCGCGCAGCTCGTTGCCGTCCAGGAAATTGGCGTGCGCGTCCGGCGCGCAGGCGAGCGCGAGGCCGAACCACAGGGAACGTGTCTTCATGCGTGGGGTGCCGCCCGGGAAGCGTGCGAGGCCGGGGGCTCGGCGTATCGGGGATACGCGCCCGCAGTCTCCGGCGCGTCGCGGTCGGCGTCAACGGGGCGCGGTACGCGGCGCGGCCGCGTGCCATGGTCGCGGAACCGGGTAGAACTGTTACATAATAACAATCCGTATCGTGACAGACTGCCCGCGCACCCAGGACCTGACTTCGTGCCCGCCGTTGCCGAGCTCCCGACATTGACCCTCATCCTCGCGTTCTGCACGCTCGCCTGCGTGCTGAGTCTCGCGGCCGGTGCCGGCTATCTCCTGCTGCCCTGCACGTGGCGCAACCGGTCGCTGTCGCACATGATCAGTTTCGCGACCGGCACCCTGCTGGGCGTGACGTTCCTCGAACTCCTGCCGCACGCGCTCGAACACCCGCGCGCGCGCAGTGCGGAGCACATCATGCTGACGGTGCTGGTCGGCATCCTGGCGTTCTTCGTGCTGGAGAAGGCACTCATCTGGCGGCACGCGCACCATCCGGGCAGCCCCACGCCGGACGCCCATCGGCACACGCATGCGCATCACCGGCACGGACGCAACGCCGGTGCGCTCATCATGATCGGCGACTCGTTCCACAATTTCCTGGACGGCATCCTGCTCACCGCGGTGTTCGTGACCGATGTCCGGCTCGGGATCCTGACCGGTCTCGCGATGGTCGCGCACGAGATCCCGCAGGAACTGGGGGATTTCGCCATCATGATCGAGAGCGGATTCTCGCGCGGGCTCACGTTCGCGCTGAACGCGCTCGCGAGCCTCGCGATGGTGGCGGGCGCCCTGCTCGCATGGTGGAGGATCGACGAGATCCAGGCGTTCCTGCCGTACGTGCTGGCGTTCACGGCCGCGAGCTTCATCTACATCGCGGTGGCGGATCTCATCCCCACGCTCCATCGCGGGATCCAGCTGCGCCAGTCGCTGGCGCAGCTCGCGCTGATCGGTCTCGGGATCGCGCTGACGGTGGTGTTCCATGGCGCGAAGTGACGTCGCGTCCGTCGGGCCGGCGGGGCGCACGCGGATGCGCCGCCTGTCGATGCTGCTGGCAGGCGTGCTGCTGCTCGTCAACCTCCTGTGCGCCGTGCATGCTTACGAGCAGGCTGCGCATCCCGGCGACGCGCTCTGTGACCTGTGCGTCCACGCCTCGATGCTCGGGCATGCCGTCAGCCCCGATGCCGCGAATGCCCCCGTCCCTGTGCGCGCGGCGCACCGCGTCCCGTCGCACCCCGAACTCCCCTCCGATGCATGCGCGCGGCGCCCGCGCGCCCGCGCACCCCCAGGCTGACTCCTCGCACGCCCTGAACCACGACCGGCAGCCCGCCGTGCGTGAGACCTGTCGAGTTCGAGAAGGAGTCTGCATCCATGAAGAAATCGGATTGGCGGCGTGTGGCCGCCTGGGGGCTGGGTTTGTCGATGGCGCACGTGCACGCGGCCGAGACCGCGCCCGCGCCGCGCGCGACACCCGAGGAAGAAATCATCGTGACGGCCGATCCGCTGCAACGCGCGGACGAGCACCTGGTGCAACCGGTCAGCGTGGTGCCGCGGGAGGACCTGTTGCGCGGGAATATCCGCAATATCGGCGAGGCGGTCAGTCGCGCACTCGGGGTCACTTCATCGGATTTCGGCGGCGGCGTCGGCCGGCCGGTCATCCGGGGGCTCGGCGGCGCGCGGGTCCGCGTGCTCCAGGATGGCCTCGGCACGATGGACGTGTCGACCTTGAGCCCCGACCACGCGGTGGCCGTCGAACCCGTGTTCGCACACCAGGTGGAAGTGCTGCGCGGACCGGCCACCCTGCTGTACGGCAGCGGTGCAAGCGGCGGGCTCGTGAACGTGGTGGACACGCGCATCCCGGAAGCCGTGCCCGTGCGACCCACCGGCGAGGGTTACGGCCACTACGATCTCGCAACCGCCGGCCGGCTCGGCGCCTTCCGCGTCGACACCGGCATCGCGCATGGCTGGGTGCTCCACCTGGACGGGATGGCGGCGGAGACCGACGACTACGACATCCCGGATTTCGGCGCGGTCAACCCGGATCCCGACGAATCGTCCGGGACGCTGGACAACAGCGCCAGCGGCAACAGCGCGTTCTCCGGCGGACTGTCCTACGTCGGCGCGCGCGGGTTTCTCGGCGCGTCCGTGCAGCGGATGGATCGCGATTACGGTGTGCCCGGTGGCCACCATCACCACGTGGAACCCGGCGAGGAGACTGCCGAGGCGCCGGAAGGCGGCGTGACCGTCGTCCAGGACCAGACGCGGTTCGACGTGAAAGGTCAGCTGGACAATCCACTGCCAGGGCTCGCAGCGGTCCGCACGCGCTGGGGCTTCAACGATCACCGGCACACGGAGCTGGAGCCGGACGGCGCTGCCGGCACACTGCTCGTCAACAACGAGTGGGAAGGCCGCATCGAGGCGGTCCACTTGCCGATCGGGCGTTTCGACGGCGTGTTCGGGGTGCAGCTGCAGGATCGCGATTTCGACGCCCGCGGGGAAGAGGCGTTCGTCCCCCGGTCCAACCAGCGCTCCGTCGCCGGATTCGTCATCGAAAAGGCGGATTTCGGGCCCGTGCACGTGGATCTCGGCTTCCGTTTCGGCCACGACGATGCGCGCGACGAAGCTGCTGCCCGCGACGTGAGCTTCGATGTCCACTCGCTGTCCGGTGGACTCAACTATGCCTATCGCGACGGCTACGAGGTTGGCGTCTCGGTCACGCGCGCGGAGCGTGCTCCCGCCGTGGAAGAACTGTTCGCGAACGGTCCTCACCTCGCCACCAACACCTTCGAGATCGGCAACGTGGCGCTCGACACCGAGACGTCACACAACGTGGACGTGTACTGGCACAAGACGGCGGGGAGCTGGCGGCTCGACGTCGGGCTGTTCTACAACGACATCGCGGAATTCATTTTCGCGCGCGAGCAGGACACCAACGGCGACGGGGTGGCCGATCGCGTGGAGGAAGACTTCGCGGAGACCGGGCTCGTGGTGGACGAGGACGATGCGCTGCTGCTGTTGAACCAGGTGCAGACCGACGCGCGGCTGTGGGGCTTCGAACTCGAATCCAGCCTGACGGTGTTCGACGACGCGCGCGGCCGGCTCGACTGGCGGCTGTGGAGCGACTACGTGGAAGCGCGGCTGGATGACGGTTCCCGGGTGCCGCGGATTCCGCCGCTGCGCTACGGCACGGGACTCGACTGGTCGCGCAACCGATGGTCGGTGGACGCGCGACTGACCCGGGTGTCGGACCAGAACGAGGTGTCAGCCCTCGAGACGGTGACCGACGGCCACACGCTCCTGGACGTGGGCGTGCAATACGCCATCGCGCTGCCCGCCGAGCGCACGCTCGTGCTGTTCGCGCGCGGCAGCAACCTGCTCGACGCCGAGGTGCGGCGGCATGCGTCCTTCCTGAAGGACGTCGCGCCGCAGCCGGGGGCGAGCGGGATGTTCGGCGCGCGGCTGCAGTTCTGACCGGCGGTATCCCGCGGCGGGGTGATCTTCCATAATCCCCGGGGTGCTCATACCCCGGGATCAGTCATGACGGATCGAATGCCCTCGCTGGCGGAGCTGCGTCAGCGCACCAGCATCAAGTGGCGCGCCTACGACGCGGACGTCGTGCCGGCGTGGGTGGCGGACATGGACTTTCCGGTCGCCCCCGTGATCCGGCGCGCGATCGAGGAGATGCTCGCACGCGGCGATCTCGGCTATGCGCCGCCTTACGCGCAGTCAGGGCTGGTGGAGATCTTCTGCGCGCGACAGGCCGCGCGCTTCGGCTGGCAGGTCGCGCCGGAGCAGGTCGATTTCTTCAGTGACGTCGTGCAGACCATCTACCTGGCGCTGCTGACGTTCACCGAGCCGGGTGACGGCATTCTGATCCAGACCCCCGTGTACCCGCCGTTCCTGATCTCGGTGCGCGAGACCGGTCGGCGGGTCGACGCCTGCCCGCTGGTGCAGGGTGAGCGCGGTTACACGGTCGACTTCGACGCGCTCGAGCGGGCGATCCGCCCGGATACGCGGGTGCTGCTGCTGTGCCATCCGCACAACCCGACGGGACGCGCGTTCACGCGCGCGGAGCTGGAAGGCCTGGCGGACCTGGTGCGGCGGCACGATCTCACGGTGATCTCGGACGAGATCCACGCCGACCTGATGCTCGATGAACGCACGCATATCCCGTTCGCCGCGCTCGCCGATGACCTCGCCGAGCGCACGTTGACCCTGACCTCGCCGAGCAAACCGTTCAACATCGCGGGCCTCTGCCTGGCTGCCGCGGTGTTCGGCAGCGAAGCGCTGCGGCAGCGCTTCGATCGCCTGCCGGCCCACGTGCGCGGAGGCCGCAGCGCGCTCGGGATCGCAGCGGCGAAGGCGGCCTGGTCCGACGGCCAGCCGTGGCTGGAGTCGACGCTCGCGCTGCTGCGCACCAACCGCGCGACGCTGACCGAGCACGTCCGGACGCATTGGCCACGCATCGGGCATACGCCGCCCGAGGCCACCTACCTCGCGTGGCTCGACTGTCGTGCGCTGGGCCTGGACATGGCGCCGCATCGCTTCTTCCTCGAGCGAGCGCGCGTTGCGCTGGGCGAAGGACCCGCGTTCGGTCCGCCGGGCGAGGGCTTCGTGCGGCTCAACTTCGCGACGACACCGGAGATCCTCGCCGAGATCCTGCGCCGCATGGATACTGCGCTGGCAGCACACCTGCGCTGATCTCCCGGGCAGCCGGCCCGTGCCGCCAAAGCGCACGCATGCATTGCGTGGCGCGTGGCGCCTCGACCCGCGTGATCACTGGCGGTAGGTCCACTGCAGGAAGGTGTCGATCAGCGCGTCCGCGCCGTTTGTCGGTCCGTTGACGAACAGCACCACGCTGAACGTGCGGCCGCTCTGCCCGCGCACGTAGCCGGCGACGGCTGCCACGTGGTTGAGGTGACCGGTCTTCAGGTGCATCCAGCCCCGCTCCGCGCCGCGCTTCAGGCGCCGCCTCAGCGTGCCGTCGATGCCGACGATCGACATTGACGCCATGAACTCCGGCATGAACCGGCCGTGGTAGGCGTGACGCAGCAGGTCGTGCAGGGTCTGCGCGCTGACCCGCGTGATGCGCGAAAGGCCGGAGCCGTTCTCCAGTTCGAGCCCCTCCACCGGGATCCCGTGCGCGCGCAGGTAGGCCTTGATCGTCGCGGCCGCGTGTCCGGGCATCAGCGGCGGCTCGAACATCTCCGCACCGAGCGTCAGGAACACGGCGTCCGCCATCACGTTGTTGCTCCACTTGTTGAGCGGGCGGATGAGCTCGGCGAGCGGCGGCGAATACCAGGTGACCAGCTTCCGCGCGTGCGCCGGGCGCGCCGCGCGCCGCACGCCGCCATCGAGCGTGCCGCCCCAGTGTGACCACAGGCGCCTGATCAGCCCGTAGGCGTAAGCGTCCGGGGTCAGCAGCGAGCGTGGCAGGAGCTGCCGGCCGCAGCCCGCGGCGTAACGCCCGTTCAGCAGCACGCGGTCCGCGCGCACCGGGTCCGGCACCGTCATCTGCACACTCTGCAGCAGGCCGCGGCACCGGCCCGCGTCGAGCCGGAGTTCATTGACGATCCGCAGGTTCGGAAGCTCGGGCAGGGTGGTCACCTCCACGCGGTCCGCGCGCGGCGTGAACACGAACGTCACCGCCTTGAAGTTCACCATCAGCGCATTCGGCAGCACGTTGTACAGGCGGTAGGCCTGGCCGTCGAAGTCCCCGGGATCATGCGCAGGCGGCGCGAAGTACGTGTCGTCGATGACGAGATCCCCGGTGATGCGCCGTACCCCGGTTCGGCGCAGCTCCCCGAGCATCTTCCACACGTTCTCCTCGACGAGGTACGGATCACCGTACCCCTTGATCAGCAGGTCGCCTTCGAGCGTGTCCCCGCGGATGGGACCGAGCGCGTAGATCTCGGTGCGCCAGGTGTGCACCGGACCGAGCGTATCCAGTGCGACCCAGGTCGTGAGCAGCTTGAGCGTGGAGGCCGGGTTGCGCGGGGTGAGCGGTTGGATGGCGAGCAGCGGCGGGCCGCCGTTGACGTCGGCGACGATGGCGCTGACGTTCGCCGGCGGGATCCCGTGACGTTGCGCGATGCCCGCGAGCGGGCCGAGGGTCGCGACGGCGGCGGTGGTCACCGCCCACAGCGCGACGGCTCCGAGCAGCCGGGCGCCGATGCGCCGCCTCATCGCGAATCCGCGGTCCGCGCTCAGCGATGCAGCTTGTGGTACTCCTCGTTCGGCTGCATGTCGACCGCGCTCGCCACCCGGTTCGTCATGTTGTAGAAACCGGCGACGTTCGCGATGTCCCAGATGTCGCGATCGCTGAAGCCGACGTCGCGCAGCGCCTGGCGATCGGCTTCGCCGATCGTGTAGCTCGCAGTCGTCATCTTGACCGCGAAGTCGAGCATCGCGCGCTGCCGCGGCGACAGGTCCGCCGCGCGGTAGTTCATCACCATCAGCTCGCCGAGCTTGGGGTCGCCGGAGTACTCCCGCACGCTCGCACCGTGCGCGACCTGGCAGTAGAAGCAGTGATTGGTGGACGACACGGCCACCGCGATCATCTCCCGTTCCAGCTTGCTCAGCCCGGATTCGCCGAACATCAGGGTGTTGTAGAACTGCGAGAAGGTGCGCAACTGGTCCACGTTGTGGCTGTACGCGGCGAGCACGTTCGGGAGCATCCCGAGCTTCTGGTCGCACTTGGCGAAATACTTCCGCATGTCCTCGGGCAATTCCTCGCGCGTGGGAAGCGGCAGGTTCAGGGCGGTGACGTACTTGTGCTGGGACATGCGTAACCTCGTGGCTTGGAGGGGAACCAGCCCGGAACCCGAGCGGTGCCCTATGATAGAGAACCCGCACCGGCGCGCGCCACTCGCGTACCGGCCCGTCCCGGCAGGAGCATTGCATGTCGACAATCCGCGTGGCGGCCACCCAGATGGCCTGCAGTTGGGACCTGGCGGCGAACGTCGCGCAGGCGGAATCGCTGGTACGCGACTCTTGCGCGCAGGGCGCGCGCGTGGTGCTGCTGCCCGAGCTGTTCGAAACGCCGTATTTCTGCAAGGACCAGCAGCCTGCGCATTTCGGGCTGGCCCGTCCGCTCGCGCATCATCCGCTCATCACGCGCATGCAGGGTCTCGCCGCATCCCTGAACGTGGTACTCCCCATCAGCTTCTTCGAGCGCGACGGCACCGCGTATTACAACTCCGTCGCGATGATCGATGCCGATGGCGCGCTGCTGGGCGTCTACCGCAAGTCGCACATTCCGCAGGGGCCCGGTTACGAGGAAAAGTACTACTTCACGCCGGGTGACACCGGCTTTCGCGTGTGGGACACCCGGGCGGGTCGGCTGGGTGTCGGGATCTGCTGGGACCAGTGGTTTCCCGAGGCCGCGCGCGCAATGGCGCTGCTCGGCGCAGACCTGCTGTGCTATCCCACCGCGATCGGATCCGAGCCGGCGGCGCCCGGCTTCGATTCCCAGCCCCACTGGCAGCGCACGATGCAGGGACACGCCGCGGCGAACATGCTGCCCGTCGTCGCTGCCAACCGGGTGGGCCTTGAGCAAGGCGAGACCTGCACCGTGACGTTCTACGGCAGCAGCTTCATTGCCGGCGCCAGCGGGGAGATCGTCGCCGCCGCGGACCGGACCTCGACCGGCGTGCTGCTCGCCGATTTCGACTGCGCGGCGCTGCGCACGCAGCGCGCCGCGTGGGGCCTGTTCCGGGACCGGCGACCTGACCTCTACGGCGCGCTGCTCGGCCGCTGACGTCCGGCACGTGACGCTGCGGCGGCGCGGGTGCCGCGCGGCGGTCTTTTTTGATAGCGTGGCCGCAAAGCAACGAACCCGGGCGCGAACCCGCGTGCAATGGCAGTACTCCTGAAATCCACGCCCCGGGCGGACGGCTTTGCGATGCCCGCCGAGTGGGCACCGCAAAGCCAGTGCTGGATGGCGTGGCCCGTGCGTCACGACAACTGGCGGCAGGCCGCGCGCCCGGCGCAGGCCGCGTTCGCCCACGTCGCCAACACGATCGCCGAGCACGAGCCGGTCACGGTCTGCGCGTCCCATGCCGAGTATGCGCACGCCCGGGCGCAGCTCGCGCCCGGGGTCCGGGTTGTCGAGATGACTACCGATGACGCGTGGATGCGTGACATCGGCCCGACATTCGTACGCAACGCGGCCGGCGAGATCCGGGCGGTCGACTGGATCTTCAACGCGTGGGGCGGGGCGCACGGCGGCCTGTACGCGGAGTGGGCCGCCGACGACCAGGTTGCCGCCAAGATCGCCGACCTCGAACGGGTGCCGGTCTACCGGGCGCCGTTCGTCCTCGAAGGCGGTGCGATCCACGTGGACGGGGAGGGCACCTGCCTCACCACCGAGCAGTGCCTGCTGAATCCCAATCGCAACCCGCACCTCTCGCGTGTGGAACTCGAGGACGGGCTGGCGGCGTACCTCGGCATCGACAAGGTGCTGTGGCTCGGAGAGGGTGTCTACCTCGACGAAACCGACGGGCACGTGGACAACCTGTGCTGTTTCCTGCGCCCCGGCGTGGTCGCGCTCGCGTGGTGTGAGGACCCGGCGGATCCCCAGTGGCGCATCTCGCAGGATGCGTGGGCCCGGCTGTCCGCGGCCACCGATGCGCGGGGTCGTCGGTTCGAGATCATCAAGCTGCCGATGCCGGTGCGTCCGCTGACGCGCACCGAGGACGACAATGCCGGTATCATCGCCACCACGGGCACGGCGCCGCGACAGCCTGGGGCCCGGCTCGCCGCGTCGTACGTGAATTTCCTGATCGTCAACGGCGCCGTGATCGTGCCCACGTTCGACGACCCGGCCGATGCGCGCGCGCAGGCCATTCTCGCCGCGCAGTTCCCGACACGCCGGATCCGTCCGGTGCCCGGACGCGAAATCCTGCTCGGAGGCGGCAACGTGCATTGCATAACACAACAACAACCGGTCTGACGCGCGCCGTGCGACAGGGCGATCGCGGCGCAGGCCGAAGGAAGGGCGGTAACAGGGAATGGAACGAATCAAGGAAGCGCTCGAGGAAGCCCGGCGCGCGCGCGAGGCGGCGCTGCAACGCATCCAGGAAAGCAACGTCACGCCATGGAGCACGGCCGATGTGAACGCGCTGATCGACGAACGTCGCATCCGGGAACGCGTGCCGTTCAACCAGCTGTCGGACGCGGAGCAGAAGGCGCTGATCGCGCAGGGCGAAGTGCGCCGCTTCGATGCCGGGGCCAATGTCTTCACCGTGGGGGATGTCGACGAGCACGTGCATTACCTCATCGAAGGCGCGGTCAGCATCGGCTCGGATCGCACCCAGCTGCAGACCCTCTACGCGTACCAGGAAGCGGCGCTGCTCCCGCTCGACGAGGCCGGGGTCAAGAGCCACGCTGTCACGGCCGTTATCCCTTCGCGGATCTTCCGGATCCGACAAGCCAGCCTGCAAGGACATTCCCCCGTGTCGCAGCCCCCGCCGAACGACGAACCCGTCCCGCCGGATCTCTACACGCACACGGTCTCCGGCCGGCAGCTCGCCGATCTCGTCGAACAGCTGCACGAGGATCGCAACCGGCTCGCCGGCGGGGACGCGAACGCAGGTGCGCCGGGCGACGTGACCTTCGGCGAGAGCACGATGGGCGTGAAGCTCGACGCGGTTCCGCCCAATCTCGAGGCGACGGTGGCACCGCCGCCTGGCCCGGCGCTCGAGCGCACCGCCGGCCCGGCGTCGCCGGCAGCCGTCCTGCCGTCGCGTGACGAACTCAACGACGAGATCGGCCGTTTCACGCGCGAACTCGAGGCACGCTTCCGGCGCTACGTGGAGGAAGTGCGCGCGGAGGAACGGCGGCGCGCGCAGGCACGCCTGCAGGTCCACGCGAAGCGTCTGCAGGCGCTCGCGGAACAGCAGCTGCGCGCGAAGATCGAGACCGTGCGCGAGCGTTACCAGGCGGCCTACGCGGGACGCGAGAAAAAACTCAAGGAGCGTTACGAACACCTGATCGCGATGGCGCACAAGGTCACGCGTCAGAAGGCATCCATCTACCAGGCGCGCCGTCAGCTCGAGGACAAGCTGCGGCTCGCGGAACAGGTGCACACCGAACTTGCGCAGATCGCGCTGACGGTGACGCGGCAGCTGAACGACCTGGAAGGGATGATTCCCGACGAGGCGCCGTCGACCGGGCAGGCCGAGGACTGAGCCTCCGCGGCGGGCGGCGCCGGCGCTTGCCGCCGCGGAATCGGGACCGTGCGCGGCGCGTCAGACGATCCGCCGCGCCTTCAACGCCGCAAGCTCTGCCGCGTCCAGTCCCAGCACACCCGTATACACCTCGTCGTTGTGAGTGCCGAGCATCGCGCCGGCCCAGTCCGTGTGGCCGGGCGTGTCGGCGAGACGCGGGATGATGGCCGGTATCTTCAGCGGTCCGGACGGCGTCTCCACCTGTTCGAACAGCCCGCGCGCGTGGTACTGCGGATCCGCGAACATGTCTTCCACGCTGTAGATCGGGCCCGCAGCGACGCCGGCTTCCTCGAGCTTTGCGAGCACGTCCACCTGCGACATTGTCGATGTCCAGCGCGCGATCCGTCCGTCGAGTTCCTCCTGGTGCGTGACCCGGTCGTTGTTCTCCTTGTAGCGCGGATCGCGCGCCATCTCGGGCTCGCCCATCATCTCGCACAGGCGCTCGAACATCGGCGTGGTGTTCGCGCCGATGATGATGGTCTTGCCGTCCTTCGTCGGGTAGATATTCGACGGCACGATGCCGGTCAACGTGGAACCCGACGCTTCGCGCACGACCCCGGCGCCGTCGTATTCGGGCACCACGGCTTCCATCAGGTTGTAAATGGACTCGAAGATGGCGACGTCCACCACCTGCCCGGCGCCTTGCGTGACGCGGTCGCGTCCGATGTAGGCGAGCAGGATGCCGAGCGCGGCGTGCACTCCGGCGAGCGTGTCGCCGATGCTCAGGTTCGGGCGCACCGACGGCTGCCCCGGAAATCCGTTCACGTAGCGGAAGCCGCCGAAACCTTCGCATACCGACGCGAAGCCTGGACGCGGGGCGTACGGGCCGGTCTGCCCGTAGCCGGAGATGCGGCTGTAGATGAGGCCGGGGTTCGTGGCCTTGAAGTCCTCCGGCCCGAGGCCCCACTTCTCCATCGTGCCGGGGCGGAAGTTCTCGATGAACACGTCCGACTTCTCCACCAGCCGGCGCATCAGCGCGCGGCCTTCCGGCTGGCGCAGGTCGAGCGTCACGCACTTCTTGTTGCGTGCCAGGCTGTACCACCAGAGCGAAGTCCCGTCCTTGACCACCCGCCAGCGACGGATGGGGTCACCGCCGTCCGGCGGCTCCACCTTGATGACCTCCGCCCCGTAATAGCCGAGTATCGTGGCCGCGAAGGGTCCGGCCAGCAGCTGGCCGGCTTCGATGACGCGAAGTCCCTCGAGGGGACGGCGGGCGCGGGGCGAATCCATGAGAGCCTCTCGTCTCGGGTGGCGGATCGGGCCGTCATTGTGCGCGGCGGAATGCGGGGAATCCAGCCGGCGTCCGCGCCACCAGCGAGCAACCCAGTATCACGCCAAGCGTGTTGGCGAGGGCATCCCAGGCCGAGGATGCGCGGGTTCCGGTGAACCCCTGCAGCACTTCGATCCCGGCGCCGATCAGGACGAGCGCGAGGGCCAGCGCGGGGATGCGACCGCGCGGGTAGCCGAGCGCGAGCCACCACGCGACGCTCGCATACGCGAACAGGTGATACAGCTTGTCAGCGTGGCGCGGTGCTTCCGTCAGCAGCCGCGACGGCGGCGACAACGACAGCACGCAAATCGCGAACACGCCGCACCAGCCGACCGCGCGCCACGCGCGCGGGGAGTCCAGCAGCCAGTTCATGGGGTTGCATGATGCCCGAACACTGCGGGCGAGTCCGCCGGCACCCTGCATTGCAGGGGCCGTGAAGAATGCTCAGGCGGCGCGCGCCGCCGCCACGATGTAGCGGAAGAGATCCGAATCCGACAGGATGCCGCAGAGTTCGCCGTGTTCGTCGACCACCGGCAGGCCGCTGACCTTCATCTGCAGCATGGTATGCGCGGCAAGTGCGACCGAAGCGCTCGCGGGAATCGTCACCGGGTTCGGCGTCATGATCATGCCCACCGACGGAACGCGTGCGAACTCGCCGCGATCCGCGGCGGCGGTCGCCTTGGCGGCGCGCACGTCTCCCTGGCTGATGATCCCTGCCAGTTCATCGCCGCGCTTCACGGCGAGCCGGCGAATGCCTTTCTTGCGCATGATGCCGTCCGCTTCATCGATCGATGCGGAAGGGGGTACCGAAATCACCTGCGCGGTCATCCAATCTTGCACCTGTGCGTTCACGGCGGTCTCCATTCTGGGCGCGTTTCCCCATAGCGGCCCGACGATCGGAAGATTTAGGCGCTGACGCCGCTACAGGGGCATGGCTCGTTGCAAGCTTCTGCCGCTGTTGTCGTGCTGCCTCGCGTTGTGGGTCACGGGTGCCGGCGCGGCCGGCCCGGTCATGTCATTCGAGGACGGCGTGGCCGCGTACAAGCGCGCGGACTACCGCGCCGCGCTCGTGATCTTTCACGACCTCTCCGAACAGCGCGATCCGCGCGCGCAGTACGCGCTCGGTCTCATGTACGAGAACGGCGAAGGACTCACGCCGGACCCGCGGGGCGCACACGAGTGGTACCTGCAGGCCGGCGAACAAGGTTATGCGCCTGCCCAGTACCAGCTCGGGCTGCTGTATCTCAAGGGACGCGGGGTCACGCGCGACGATGCCCGCGCCCATGAGTGGTTCGCGCGCGCCGCCGAAAACGGGCATGCGGACGCGATTGCGCGCTACCGCCAGTTCGCGGAGGACGGCGACATCGAGGCGCAGTACAACCTCGCGCTGATGTACCTGCGCGGCAGCGGGATCGCGCGAGACGCCAAGGCGGCCGCGGGCTGGCTGCAGCGCGCGGCCGGGCGCGGTCATCTCGCGGCGATGTTCGGCTACGGACGGCTGTTCGAGACGGGGCGCGGCGTCGCGCGCTCGTATCGCGACGCGGCGGACTGGTATGACCGGGCCGCGGCGCAGGGCGATGCCCGCGCGATGTTCAATCTCGCAGGGCTCTACCGCGAGGGACGCGGCGTGAACCCGGATTCCGGGAAGTCCCGAGTGTTCTACGAGCGCGCCGCGCAGCAGGGCTACGTGCCCGCGGCGTTCACGCTCGGCCTGCTGTTCGAGTCCGGACAGAGCTGGGACCAGGACGCCGAGCGTGCGGCGTCCTGGTACGAGAAGGCGGCGCGCGCCGGTCATCCGGACGCACAGGTCAACCTGGGCTGCCTGTACGCCGACGGGCGTGGCGTGCCGCAGGATCTGGAAACTGCGTACGCGTGGTTCCAGGCCGCGCAGCAGTTCGATCACCCGCTCGCGGCAGACAATCTTGCGATCGTCGCCGCCCAGCTGGATTCGGAGGGCGTTGCGGCCGGGCAGGCGCTCGGTCAGTCGCTCATCGAGGCGATCGGCAATACCTTGAACGCGCCGCGTCAGGACGCGATGCCGGGCAGCCGCAGGTAGCTTGCGGCGATCCCGACGAACACCCACAGTCCGAACCAGTTGTTGTTCATGAACGCGGCGAAGCAGCCTTTCGGCGCGCGCGTGCGGATCAGCACCTGCTGCCACGCGAGACACCCGGCGCCGGCGGCGAGCCCCGCGTAGTACGGCCAGGCGAGTTCCGCGCGCAGCCCGACCAGCACCAGGTTCACCAGCAGCAGGACCTGCAGCGCGGCGATCACGCCGCGGTCAGCGTCGCCGAACAGGATGGCGGTGGACTTGATGCCGATGCGCAGATCGTCCGCGCGATCGACCATCGCGTACTCGGTGTCGTAGACCAGGGTCCACACGACCACCGCGCAGAAGATGAGCCAGGCGAGCGCCGGCAAGGTGCCGGTGGTCGCCGTGAACGCCATCGGTACGCCCCAGCCGAACGCCGCGCCCAGGTAGACCTGCGGGAGATACGTGTAACGTTTCATGAACGGGTAGAGAACGGCGAGCCCGACGGCGGCGAACGACAGCAGGATCGTCGGCCGGTTCATCGTCAGCACCAGCAGCCCGGACAACGCGACGAGCACCGCGAACAGCTGCAGCGCCTCGCGCTCTCCGACCGCACCCACCGCGAACGGACGATCCCGCGTGCGCGCGACATGACCGTCGAATCCGCGGTCTGCGAAGTCGTTGATGACACAACCCGCCGAGCGCATCAGCACCGTGCCGAGCACGAAGACGCCCAGCACGAACGGATCCGGCACGCCCCCGGACGCGATCCACAGGGCCCACAAGGTCGGCCACAGCAGCAGCAGGACACCAATCGGCCGGTGCAGGCGCATCAGCCGCGCGTAAGCCCGCCAGCGCGCGGTGCCCTGCAGGGCGCGCGGCGACCGCGACGTGGTGCGACGAGCCTGTGGTTTCATACCTTCGCGTAATCCAGCCGGGTGGTGAGCCAGCGGCGCACGAGGCGTTCGCCGAGCGCCGGGTCCTCGCCGAGCAGGCGATCCGCGAGCGTGCGCACCGCCGGCAGTACCGCGCGATCGCGGCTCAGGTCCGCGATCTTGAACGCCGCGGCCCCCGTCTGGCGAGTCCCCAGCACCTCGCCCGGACCGCGCAAATCGAGGTCGCGCTCGGCGATCACGAAGCCGTCGTTCGTCTCGCGCATCGTCTGCAGACGGGCGCGGGCGGTCTCCCCGAGCGGCCCTTTGTAGAGCAGCACGCACACGGACTCGGTGTCGCCGCGACCGACGCGACCCCGCAGCTGGTGCAGCTGGGACAGGCCGAGGCGTTCCGCGTTCTCGATGATCATCAGGCTCGCGTTCGGCACGTCCACGCCCACCTCGATCACCGTCGTCGCGACCAGCAGGTCGATCTCGCGCGCCAGGAAAGCCTGCATCACCGCGCGCTTCTGCGCATCCTTCAGACGGCCGTGGACGAGCCCGACGCGCAAGTCCGGCAGCGCCTGCGCGAGCTGCGTCGCGGTGTCCGTCGCGGCCTGCGAGTCGAGCTGCTCGGATTCCTCGATCAGCGGACAGACCCAGTACGCCTGGCGGCCGCTCGCGCACGCGTCGGCGATGCGCTGCACGACGTCCTCGCGCCGCGCCTCCGCCAGCACGGTGGTCTTCACCGGACGGCGATTCGGCGGCAGCTCGTCGAGCACCGACACGTCCAGGTCGGCATACGCGGTCATCGCGAGCGTGCGCGGAATCGGGGTCGCGGTCATGATCAGCTGGTGCGGGCGCGCATCCCCGCGCGCACCCTTGTCGAGCAGGGCGAGCCGCTGGTCGACGCCGAACCGGTGCTGTTCGTCGACGATCACGAGTCCCAGACGGGCGAACGCGACATCGGCCTGGAACAGCGCATGCGTGCCGACGATCACGCGGGCCACCGGTTCAGCAAGCAGTGCATGGCGCTGGCGCCGCGTAACGGTTGTGAGCCGCCCGGTGAGGCCGACGACTTCGATGCCGCACGGCTCGAACCACCGCGTGAGCGTGCGCACGTGCTGGTCGGCCAGCAGCTCGGTCGGCGCCATCAGCGCCACCTGGAAGCCGCTTGCGAGCGCGCGCGTTGCGCACAGCGCCGCGACCGCGGTCTTGCCGGCACCCACGTCGCCCTGCAGGAGGCGCAGCATCGGGTGCGCGCGCGACAGGTCCGCGTCGATTTCCCGCACCACCCGGCGCTGCGCCGCTGTGAGCCGGAAGCCGAAAGCGCTGCCGAGCGCGTCACGCAACACGGCGGCCGGGCCGAAGCGCGGCGCGCGGTGCGCACGCGTGCGCTGCCTGAGCTTGCGCAGGCTCAGCTGGTGCGCGAGCAGCTCCTCGATGGCGAGACGCAACTGCGCCGGATGCGCACCGGACCACAGCGTATCGAGCACTGCCCCGGGCGGAGGACGATGGACGAAGCGCAGCGCGTCGTCGAGCGGCGGCAGCCGCACCCCGAGCGTCGCTGCACCCTGGACCAGGCGATCAAGCGCGGCGGTGTCGTCCCGATCCTCGGCCAGCACCTGCAGCGCCTGTTCGGTAAGCCGCCGCCACGTGACCTGGTGCAGACCCTCGGTGGTCGGATACACGGGGGTCAGCGCGGTGTCCGTGGGGAGATCGCCCGCGACGGCCGGAAAACGGCACTCGGGATGGACCATTTCGAGTGACTGCGGGCCCCGGCGCACTTCGCCGAAGCAGCGGACGTTGCACCCGGGCGACATGCGCAGCTGCTGCTCGCGGTTGAAGTGGAAGAAGCGGAGCGTGATCGTGCCGGTGTCGTCTTCCAGGCGCACGAGCAGCGAACGGCGACGCCCGAACTGGACCTGGCTGTTCAGCACCTGCCCTTCGATCACCACTTCCATCTTCGGCGCCAGCGCACCAATCGCGGTCAGACGCGTGCGATCCTGGTAGCGCAGCGGGAGGTGATAAAGGACATCCCGGATCGAGGTCACGCCCAGGCGTTCCAGCCGCTCCCGCACGCGCGGGCCGACGCCGGACAGCCGCGCGACCGGATCGTCGAGCGTGAGGGGGCGCGCCGTGGCCAAACGGATCAGAGGCTCAGGATGGCATCCACTTCCACCAGCGCGCCGCGCGGGAGCGCGGACACCTGGACGGTCGCGCGCGCCGGGTACGGCGCGGCGAAGACCTGGCTCATGACCTCGTTGACCACCGGGAAGTGCGCGAGATCGGTGAGGTAGACCGTGAGCCTGACGGCCTGGTCGAGCGTGCCGCCGGCGGCGCTCGCCACTGCCTGCAGGTTGTCGAACACCTGCGTGACCTGCGTGCGGATGTCGTCGCCCGCGAACTCCGACGTCCCGGGCACCAGCGGGATCTGGCCCGACAGGAACACCAGGTTGCCGGCCTTGACGGCCTGCGAGTAAGCCCCGATCGCGGCGGGCGCCGCCGGGGTTTCAATCGCGTGCTTGTGCATGGGAACTCCTTGCGGAAGGGGCAGGACTCAGGTTTTCTTGCGCACGATGCGCGCCACCGTCTGCACGCGTCGCGTGACGCGGATGACGTCCGCGAGATGCTTCCGGTCGCGCACCGTGATCACCAGGCGGATGCTCGAGTTGCGCGCGTTGCGCTCGCTGATCTCGACTTCCTCGATGTTCGCGTTGGCGTCGGCGATGGCGGCGGCGATCGTTGCCAGCACTCCCCGGCGGTTGATCACGTCGATCGCGAGTTCGACGCTGAAGTCGCGCTCGATGTTCGGCGCCCACTGGACGTCCACCCATTTGTCCGGCGCACTGCGGTACTCCGCGACATTCGGGCAGGTGGGCTGATGCACCACGATGCCCCGGCCGGCGGTCAGGAAGCCGATGATCGAATCGCCCGGGATCGGGTAGCAGCACTTCGGGAACGTCACCACCATGCCTTCGGTGCCGCGGATCAGCAGTGGCGCGGGGGTGTCTGGTGCTTCCGGCGTTTCGGGAGCTTCCGTGCGCCGCCGTCGTTTCGTCGTGATGTCGGGGTCCGGCTGGTCCTGGGTCAACGCGCGCGCCACCAGCGGCGCCAGGCGATTGCCGAGTCCGATCTCGGCGAACAGGCGTTCAATCGATTCGAGTTTCAGGTTGCCGAGCATCGTCTCGAGCCGCCTGGGATCGATTCCGTCGAGCGTCGTCTCGAGCGTCGCCAGCTCGCGTTCGAGCATCCGCTTGCCGAGCGCGCGCGCCTCGTCGAACTGCAGGTTCTTCAGGAAATGGCGGATCGTCGCCCGTGCCTTGCCCGTCACCACGAAGTTCAGCCACGTGGGATTGGGGCGCGCACCGGGCGCGGTGACGATTTCGACCGTCTGGCCGGTTTCCAGCGGAGTGCGCAACGGGACGAGCCGGCGATTGATGCGGCACGCCACGCAGCTGTTGCCGAGGTCGGTATGGATGGCGAATGCGAAATCGACCGCGGTCGCGCCGCGCGGCAAGGTCAGGATTTCTCCCTTCGGCGTGAACACGTAGACCTCGTCCGGGAACAGGTCGATCTTGACGTTCTCCAGGAACTCCTCGGAGTTGCCCGCCTGCTGCTGCATCTCGAGGATGCCGCGCAGCCACTCGCGCGCGCGCTTCTGCGCGCTCTTCGCCGCGCTCTCGCCGGTCTTGTACAGCCAGTGCGCCGCGATGCCGGCCTCCGCCACCTGGTCCATTTCGGCGGTGCGGATCTGGACTTCCACGGGCACGCCGTACGGCCCGAACAGTACCGTGTGCAGTGACTGGTAGCCGTTGGCTTTCGGGATCGCGATGTAGTCCTTGAAGCGGCCGGGCACGGGCTTGTAGAGGCTGTGCAGCACCCCCAGCGCGCGGTAGCAGGTGTCCACCGAATCCACGATCACGCGGAATGCGTAGACGTCGTGCACGTCGGCGAAGCCGAGGTGCTTCTCGCGCATCTTCTTGTAGATGCTGAACAGGTGCTTCTCACGACCCACCACCTCGGCGTGCAGCCGCTCCTGGCGCAGGTGGCGCTTGATGCGTTCCTTGATCTTGTCGACGATTTCCCGGCGGTTGCCGCGGATCCGCAGCATCTCTTTCTTGATCACGCGCTGACGCAGCGGGTACATCGCGGCGAACCCGAGCTCTTCCAGTTCCAGGCGGATGGTGTTGAGGCCGAGGCGCTGCGCGATGGGCGCGTAGATCTCGAGCGTTTCGCGCGCGATCCGCTGCCGCTTGGCCGGCGCGAGCGCGCCCAGGGTGCGCATGTTGTGCAGGCGGTCCGCGAGCTTGACCAGGATCACCCGGATGTCCGCCGCCATCGCCATCAGCATGCGCTGGAAATTGCGCGCCTGCGCCTCGGCGTGGGACTCGAACTCGAGCTGGGTCAGCTTGGACAGGCCATCGACAATCGCGGCCACCTCGCCGCCGAACTCCTGCGAGATGCGCTCCTTGCCGATCCCGGTGTCCTCGATCACGTCGTGCAGCATGGCCGCGATCAAGGTCTCGTGATCCATGTGCATGTCGGCGAGGATGCACGACACCTCGAGCGGGTGCGTGATGTAGGCCTCGCCGGACTTGCGCACCTGGCCGGCGTGTGCGGCTGCGCCGAACTCGTAGGCACGGCGCAGTTCGTCGACCTGTGCGGGTTCGAGGTACGCGCGCGTCCGCCGCAGCAGATCTTCCAGGGTCGTCAGTTCCGTTTCCGCCAGCAGGTTCATGGTCGGAGCGGCCGCGTGCGTTCAGGGCTCATCCGCGGGCGGTCGCGCGCGGATGCAGGGGGGGGTGGGAGGGGAATGCCGCCTGCAGATCAGGGGTATTCCGGCGGCGGCGGTTCGGCGAGGAACTCCGCTGCCAGTTCGAATTCCTCGGCCGCGCGCTGTTTCGCTTCGAGCTCATCGAGGATCTGCTTGTTCATGACGCCGGCGGCGATTTCCCGCAGCGCGATCACGGTGGGTTTGTCGCCGTCCTCGGGGACGAGCGGGGTGGTGCCGCGTGCAATCTGGCGTGCGCGCCGGCTGGCTGCCACCACGAGATCGAAACGATTGTCGACGAACGGGAGGCAGTCTTCGACGGTGATCCGGGCCATTCGTGGGGTCCCTTTACAAGTTCTTGAAATGGATGGCGAAAGAATAACAGAGCACGGCGCTCGACGTCACGCGCCGGAAAGCTCCGCCGCGAACCGCTGCACCCCGGTACGCAGCCGGCTTGCACGCACGATTGACCGCAGGTCCTCCAGCGCCCGCTCGAACACGTCGTTGACCACGACGAACGCGTACTCGGGGTAGTGCGACATCTCCGCGGCCGCCTCCTGCATGCGTCGCTCGATGACTTCCGCGCGATCCTCCCCCCGCGTCTCGAGCCGGCGACGCAGTTCCGCCACCGACGGCGGCAGCACGAAGATCGTGACGGCCTCCGGGTACAGCGCACGCACGTGCCGGGCCCCCTGCCAGTCGATTTCGAGGATGAGATCCTCGCCGGCCGCCAGTGCGCGGTCGACTTCCTCCCGCGACGTGCCGTACAGGTTGCCGAACACCCGCGCGTGCTCCAGGAACGCATCGCGCGCGACCATCGCCTCGAACGCCGGCACGTCCACGAAGAAGTAGTCGATGCCCTGGCGTTCGCCGGGACGCTGGCCCCGGGTGGTGTGCGACACCGACATGCGCAGCCCGTCGACGGACGCGACGAGCGCCTGGATGAGGCTGGTCTTGCCCGCGCCGGACGGCGCGGAGACGACGAACAGCTGGGCGCGACGGGACGTGGACATGCGGGGCCTATTCGATGTTCTGGATCTGTTCGCGGATCTGTTCGATCAGCACCTTGAGTTCCACCGAGGCGCCCGTCGTGTCCACGTGGGCGGACTTCGAGCCGAGCGTGTTCGCCTCGCGGTTGAGTTCCTGCATCAGGAAATCGAGCCGCCGACCCACGGGTTCGCGCTGCTGCAGCACCCGCTGCACCTCGGCGAGATGGGTTTCCAGGCGGTCGAGTTCCTCGGCAACGTCCAGCCGCTGCACGAGCAGCGCGCATTCCTGTTCCACCCGCGCCGGATCCAGCGCGCCCGCCACCTCCTGCACGCGCTGCGCGTGGCGCGCCCGGATGGCAGCGATGATTTCCGGGACGCGACCGCGCAATGTCCGCGTGAGTTCGTGCATCGCGGCGCAGCGCTGCAGCACCACTTCCCGCAGCTTGACGCCCTCGCGCTCGCGCGTCTCGATCAGCTGGTCGAGCGCCTGGTCCAGGCTCTGCAGCGCGGCGCCGGCGAGCGCCTCCACGTCGATCTCGCGCGTTTCGAGCACCCCGGGCCAGCGCAGCACCTCGAGCGCGTTCAACGGCGCCGCGTGCGGCAGCAGCCGCGCCACCGTGTCGGCCGCGCCGATCACCTGCCGGACCAGCGCCTCGTTGACGCGGAGCTGGGTGTCGGTGGCGGCCGCCGCGTCGAAACGCAGCACGGCATCGATTTTCCCGCGGCTGAGGCGTGCGCTGATCCGCGTCCGCACCTCGCCTTCCAGCACGCGCAGCTCTTCGGGCAGTCGCAGGCCGAGCTCCACGTGCCGGTGATTCACCGATCGCAGCTCCCAGGTCATGCGTCCCCAGGGGGCGGAACTCTCGAGGCGCGCGAAGGCGGTCATGCTGCGGACCATGCGGGACGGCTCCAGGGAAAGGATCGGACGGGCCGCCATCTTAAGGAAACGCCGCAAAAGCCGTCCACGGCTTTCGCAGCGGCAGGTCCGGCTATAATCGCGCTCCCCAACCACGGATCCCCCACGATGTCGTTACGCCCCAGCGGCCGCGCTGCCGACGAGCTGCGCCCGGTCAGGTTCACGCGCCACTACACCCGGCACGCCGAGGGTTCGGTGCTCGTCGAGTTCGGTCACACCAAGGTGCTCTGCACGGCGTCGATCGAAGACAAGCCGCCGGCGTGGCTCAAGGGACAGGGCGAGGGCTGGATCACGGCGGAGTACGGCATGCTCCCGCGCGCCACCCACAGCCGCAACCGCCGCGAGGCGGCGCAGGGACGCCAGAGCGGACGCACGCTCGAGATCCAGCGGCTGATCGGCCGCAGCCTCCGCGCGGTGGTGGACCGCGCGGCGCTCGGCGAGCGGTCGATCCTGATCGACTGCGACGTCCTGCAGGCCGATGGCGGCACGCGAACCGCGTCCATCACCGGCGGCTACGTCGCGCTGGTCGATGCCGTGAACGCGCTGATGCGCAATCGCGTGCTCACCCGTAACCCGCTGCACGGCATGGTGGCGTCGGTGTCCGTCGGGATCTACAAGGGGGTGCCGGTGCTGGACCTCGATTACGTGGAGGACTCCAACGCCGAGACGGACATGAACGTGATCATGAACAACGCGGGTCATTTCATCGAACTGCAGGGGACCGCCGAGGGGCACGCGTTCCGGCGCGATGAGCTGAACGCGTTGCTCGACCTCGCCGGCCGCGGCATCGAGCAACTGTTCGCCGCGCAGGAAGCCGCGCTGGCCGGATGACCGCGACGGACTGTCACCCCGCGACGGCGCGCGACGTCGTCCTCGCCACCGGCAACCCGGGCAAGGTCCGTGAACTGCAGGCGCTGCTGGCCGGGACCGCGTGGCGCGTGATCCCGCAGTCGGCGCTCGCGGTGCCGGAGGCGGCGGAAACCGGCCTGTCGTTCATCGAGAACGCGCTCATCAAGGCGCGGCACGCGGCGCAGGTCACCGGATTGCCCGCCATTGCGGACGATTCCGGACTCGCCTGCGATGCCCTGCACGGTGCCCCGGGGATCTGGTCCGCGCGCTACGCGGGGCTGGGTGCGGGCGATGCGGACAATGTCCGCAAGCTGCTCGAAGCGCTGCACGACGTGCCGCTGGCAGCACGCGGCGCGCGGTTCCTGTGCGCGATGGTGTTCGTGGCCCACGCCGCTGATCCCTGCCCGGTGATCGCCGAGGGCGCCTGGGCCGGCCGCATCGCGCAGGCGCCCCGCGGGGCGCGCGGATTCGGCTACGACCCGGTGTTCGAGGTACCGGGCACAGCGTGGACGGCCGCGGAGCTCGACCCCGCGGACAAGCAGGCGCGCAGCCATCGCGGCCAGGCGCTGCGCGCGCTCGTGGCACGCCTCGCAGACGCGCAGGGCGCCCACGCGGGCTAGCCCGCCGCCAATGGATCCCCGCACCCTCCCGCTGACCTTGTACGTGCACCTGCCCTGGTGCGTGCACAAATGCCCGTACTGCGACTTCAACTCCTACGCAGCGCCGCCCGGCGCGCTCCCGGACCGGGCGTACGTGGAAGCGTTGCTGCGCGACCTGGAGACGGATCTGCCCGCCGTGCCGGGGCGTGCGCTGGACGCGATCTTCATCGGTGGCGGCACCCCGAGCCTGTTCTCCGGGGAGGCGATTGCGCGGCTCCTGGACGGCGTGCGCGCGCGCGTGGCCTGTGTCGCGGACGTGGAGGTCACGCTCGAGGCGAACCCGGGCGCGATCGACGCGGCGCACTTCACCGCCTACCGCGCGGCCGGGATCAACCGGCTGTCGCTCGGCCTGCAGAGCATGCGCGACGCGACGCTCGCGCGGCTCGGCCGCGTGCACCGGGTGGCGGATTCACTGCGCGCGGTGGAGATTGCACGCGCCGCCGGCTTCGCCAACTTCAATCTCGACCTGATGTACGGACTGCCGGGCGACCGCAAGGGCGACGCACTGCGCGATCTCGCGCGCGCGCTCGCGCTCGCGCCCACCCATTTCTCCTGGTACCAGCTCACCCTGGAGCCCGGCACCGCGTTCGGTCGCCGTCCGCCGCGGCTGCCCTCCGCCGAGCGCATCGCGGACGACGGCGACGCGGGAGTGGCCGCGCTGGAGGCTGCCGGGTTCGCACGCTACGAGGTCTCGGCCTACGCCCGGCCAGGCCACGAGGCGCGGCACAACCTGAACTACTGGCAGTTCGGCGACTATCTCGGCATCGGCGCCGGGGCGCACGGCAAGCTCACGACCCCCGACGGGATCGTGCGCACCGCGCGCCGCCGCCATCCGCTCACCTGGCAGAAGGAAGCCGGGACCCCCGCCGCGCTGACCCGCGAGACCATCACCACGTCCGCGTGCGTGACCGAGTTCATGCTGAACGCGCTGCGGCTCGCCCGCGGCTTCCCGCGCGCGCTGTTCGCCGCGCGCACCGGCCTGCCCGACCACCTGCTGGAGCCGGGCGTGCGTGCCGCCGTCGATCGCGGCTGGCTGGAGGACACTGCCGGGTGGCTCCGGCCGACGGCGCGCGGCTACCGCTTCCTGAACGATCTGCAGCTGCTGTTCGTCCCCTGAACGGGCGGCGGCCGTCTCAAGTCGCTTCCGCGGACGGTCGATAAACCCGGGACACAATCCCGATCGGACGCGCCCATGCCGTTGAATCTCCAGGACCAGACGGTCCTCACCGTGGACGACCTGCGCGAGATGCGGATGAGCCTGCGCGCGATCCTGGAATCTCTGAAGGTCAGAAACATCATCGAAGCAAAGAGCGGCGAGGAAGCCCACACGCTGTTTGCCAAGCACCAGCCGGACATCGTGCTGTGCGACTACAACCTCGGCGACGGCAAGGACGGCCAGCAGCTGTTCGAGGAGATCAAGGCCGAGAAACTGCTGCCGCCGCACGCGGTGTGGATCATGATCACCGCCGAGAACACCATGAACATGGTCATGGGCGTCGTGGAGAACAACCCGGACGGTTATCTCGTCAAGCCGATCAACAAGTCCGTCCTGCAGGTCAGGCTCGAACGCGTGGTTGCGCGCAAGGCATTGCTGAAGGATATCGAGCAGGCATTGCGCGAGGATGAATTCGAGGTGGCGCTCGCGCTGTGCGAGCGCCAGCTCGAGAAGTATCCCGCGCTGCGTTCCGACCTGCTCAAGCTCAAGACCGAGGCGCTGCTGCGCACCGGCAACCTGGAGGTTGCCAGCGAGATCTGCGCCGAGGTGCTGAATGAACGCGAACTGCCATGGGCGCTGCTCGCACTCGCCCGGGCACGCTACCAGGGTGGTGATCTGCGCCAGGCGCGGACCCTGCTCAGCCGCCTCGTGGAAAATCACCCCACTGCCATCGAAGCGTACGAGTGGCTCGCGCGCATCGAGCGCGAACAGGGGGACGGCAAGGCGGCGCAGCGCATGCTCGCGCAGGCCGTGCAGGTGTCCCCGCGATCGATCCGGCGCCAGCAGCGGCTGGGCGATCTCGCCCAGGAGAACGCCGACTACGCGACCGCCGAGAAAGCTTTCCGTCGCGCGATCCAGATGGGCGAGAACTCGTGCTTTGCGCGCCCCGACGACCAGGCGGGCGTGGTGGAGGCGGTGACCCGCACCAAGGGACCCGCCGCGGGATTGAAGGTGCTGGGCGAGTTCACCAAGCGCGCCGGCCGCCGCTTCGAGCAGGATCCGCACTGGCGGCTGCTGCTCGTCGAGGGACGGCTGCAGCATGATTCCGGCCAGGGCGACGCCGCGCGCGGCACGCTCGAACGCGCGCTCGAAGGGTTCTACCGCGAGCAGTCGTCGGTGTCGCCGGCGGCGACGCTCGAACTCGTGAAGACCTGTTTCCAGTGCGGACTGACCGAGGCCGCGCAGGCGCTCGCGGACAAGATCGTGCGCGAGAACCACGACCGCCAGGACATCATCGCGGCAACGCTCGCGATGTTCGAAGCGCTCGGCATGCAGGCGGAAGGTGCGGCGCTCATCGAGCAGGCCCAGCAGGCCATCGTGTCCATCAACAACCAGGGCGTCACGCTCGCCAAGCGCGGGGACTACGCCGCGGCCCTGAAGCTCCTGACCCAGGCCGCGGACGAACTGCCCGGCAACCTGACGGTGACATTGAACGTGCTGCAGGCGGTGCTGCTGCAGATCCGTGCGGACGGGCTGAACGCACAGCGCCGGCTGCTCGCCAACGAGTACCTGCAGCGCGCGATGCGCATCGCGCCGACCGCCGACAAGGTGCTGCGGATCCGCACGCAGGTGCAGGCGGCGCTCGGCCAGGCGCAGAAGGCGAATACCGGGCAGGCCCTGGCGGGATGAACGCGGTGTCCGCGGACACGGACGTCACCCTGCAGGATGATCGCTTCGTGGACCTGCTCGCGAGCTCGGTCCACGACATCAAGAATTCGATCGGGCTGCTGCTCGACGCCGCGGACACGGTGTCCGACACGCTGCCCGAGACCAGCGATGCGCGCGCCAGCGTGTGCACGTTGCAGCACGAGGCGCGCCGCCTCAACTATGACCTGATGCACCTGCTCGGGCTGTTCAAGTTCGAGCGTACACGCGCCACGGTGCGCTTCGCGGTGGTGGACTGCCACGAACTCCTGGAGGAGCTCCTGGCCTTCAACGCCGCGCTGCTTGCCCAGCGCGGCATCACGCTCGTCACCGAATGCCGTCTCGCGAACGAAGGTTACTTCGATCGTGAACTCGTGCTCGGCGTGCTGAATTCCGTCGTCAACAACGCGTTCCGGCACGCGCGATCTCGCGTGGCCGTGACCTGCGACGTGCGTGACGGGTACACCGTGTTCAGCATCGTCGACGATGGTGCCGGCTACGCCCCGCGGCTGCTCGGCGCGGCACCCGCAGAGCCGGGCGGCACCACGTACCGCCACGGCAACACGGGGCTCGGCCTGTACTTCGCACGGCGCATCGCCGCGATGCATGAACACCGCGGCCGCCACGGCCGCGTGGCGCTCCGCAACGATCCGGAGAGCGGCGGCGGCTGCTTCGAACTCTGGCTACCCTGACGGGCGCGCATCGTCGCCGCACTCCGCGAGGGCCAACGGGTCCCGCGTGCGCTCCTGCCATCGTCGTTCCCGCGGAAAGCCTGCCCGCCGAGAAACGAGGGCGCTCAAACGGAGTACGTCACCCGATCACGCGCCACGGAACTGAGGATCCCACGCGCACCGTGCTCGTTCTCTGCCGGGGTCAGGTGCGCCTGGTGCCGTGATGAAACATTCGCCTGCGCGCGCGTCCGGCGGTCAACCCGGCGACGCCGAGCCCCAGCAGCGCCAAGGTGCCGGGTTCGGGAACAGTGATCGGCCGTGGCGGATCGAAAACAGGCTCCGCGCCCGGGTCGCACTTCGAGTCGAGAACGATATTGTCACCGGCGCCGCCCGACAGGCAGCCGAGCCCCGTTCCGCCAAGCAGCACATCGTCTCCGTTGCCTCCGAACATCCTGTGATCGCCACCGCTTCCGATCAGGATGTCGTTGTCGTCACCCCCCAGAACCGTGAACATCAGTCCGGGAATCGCGGGGATCGCCGACAGGTCGACGACATCATCGCCGCCGAGCATGTCGATGCGGACCTCGGTCAGCCCCGACAGCTCGCACCGGATGGAACCCACGTTGCTGCAGCCGGGCGTGACGATTTCGAACAAAAAGCCGAAGAAATCGAGGCTCGTGACGGAACTCGTCACGAGCAGCACGTCGTCTCCCGGGGTTGCGAACGCGGTGAGCACCGTGCCATCGATGCCGATGGGGCCTGCGGCCGCGGGTGTGACGGGGACGGCCGCAAGGCCGAGCAGCCCCGCGAGGCATGCGATTTTTCCGCCGACGAACTTTCCGAGATTTCCTGTCACAGTGCCCTCCCAATCGATGCTCACGGTTTCGGTCGTTCGAATACGCGAGAAACCGGAGGTTTCCGCGCGGTCCAGGATTGACGCGCAGGTCGGGATCGTTCGGACCTTAACCGGAGGGTCGGGAACCGGCAAACCCCTCACCGCGTTCCATCCGGAGTCTACGGCCAGTGATTTGCAGAAATTGTTAAGAATCGCGCCGCCCGCTCAGACCGGCCGTGGCAGCGCGCTGCCGAGGCGCCGTTGCCCGCCGTTCAGCCGGCGCATCAGTTCGCGCTGCGCGCGGGCGAACGCCTGGGTGATCGCCTGGGTACCGTCCCGGTGACTGGTGTTGATGACTACCTGCCCGCGGCCGCGGTTCAGGCGGACCGACAGGCTCGCGTGCACGGCGTCCGCGAACCGCGGGTGTGCGCCCAGGCGGCCGTCTCCGCGTTCCACCACGAGTTCCACCGCGCCGCACGCGGGACCGAATGGCATCAGGGTCAGCGGGTGCACGCGGGACGCGACGCCCCGGGCGGTTTCCGCGAGTTCCGGGTCCGTGCATCGGAGCCGGAGTCCGGCGGGAAGGGCAGGGGATTGATCGGTCATGGGCGAACTCCACGCGGCAGCCTGGCGGGAGCCTAGGAGATCAGCCTGCCCCCCGGAATTCGGGATTTGCGCCCCGCCGCCTCGGAATGATCGAACCCAGGCGCGGCCGCAGGCACCGGCGTGCCGCGTCAGAGGTAGTGCGCGAGCACGATGCTCGCCGCCACGCTCGAGGCCAGCGTGGACAGCACGATCGTCTTGGAGATCTCTTCCTCGCGCAGGCCATACCGCTTGGCGAACACGTAGCCGTTGACGCCTGCGGGCATCGCGGCCAGCAGCACCGCGACGCGTGCCCAGTCCACCGGCACGACGAGCAGCGCGCAAGCCCCCCACACGGCGAGCGGATGCAGCACGTTCTTGATCACGAGCAGGCCCGCGGCCTGTCCAAGCGCGCCCCGGATGCGGTACTGCGCGAGCGAGGCCCCGAGCGACACCAGCGCGCACCCGGGCGCCGCCTGCGCGAGCTTCTCCAGGAAGCCGTCCAGCGCCCCGGTGGGTGCGAGATCGAACACGTTCGCGAGGACACCCGCGAGCAGGCACAGGATCACGGGGTTCAGCACCAGCCGGCCGAGCGCGCGGTGCAGCGGCAGGCGCCCGCCCTGCGCGCCGTAGATCTCGATCGTCCACGTGGCCAACGTGAAGAGGATTGAACTCTGCAGCGCGAGCAAGGTGAACAGGGGCACCGCGGCGGCCGGGCCGAACGCGGCGTGGCTGAGCGGCAGCCCGAGCATGACCATGTTGGAGTAGCACGCGCCCATGCCGGCGATGCCCTGGCTGGCGCGGTCCCAGCGGAAGCGGTGGCGGGCGAGCGCCACGCCGAGGCCGAACATCACGATGGACGGCACATAGAACGACAGGATGAGCCGCCACGGCAGCACGTCCGGCAGGTCGGCGCGGGCAAGGCTGCGGAACAGCAGCGCCGGGATCGCCACGTAATACACGAAGCGCGCGAGGCCGTCGCTGGTGGCGGCATCGAACAGCCGGCCCCGCACGAGCGCCGCGCCGAGCGCCACCGCGCCGAACACCGGCGCGACGACCGGGAACACGATGTCCAAGGAGGCGGGCTAAGCGAGGATCGGAGGTTATTCCCGCAGCGGGGACGGCGGCTGCCGGCCGGCGCGGCACGGGCCGCCGGTCACGTGCAAGTCGGGGGTATCACCAGGCATCGGGATTCACGAACGGGCCCGGCGGCGCGCTGCGCGCGTCCTCGATGGGCGGCGCGGCATCGCACCCCAGGTTGCCACGGCTCGCGAACGCCGCGCGGCCGATCTTCTTCGCG
>JBFWUN010000045.1:0-34641 GCA_050247235.1 Gammaproteobacteria bacterium | reverse complement strand
GGCAGGAACACGCGCGGCTTGCCGGGGATGTTCGCACCCATGTACCAGGAATCGGTCTGCGGGAAGAGCGTGCCATCCGCCAGCTCCTTCACGTGCGCACCCCACTGCTCCTCGGCGTCCGCCTGCGGCTCCACCGTGGTTGCGCCGGTGCGGCGCAGGTGTTCGATACAGCCGCAGATCCAGTCCACGTGCTGTTCGATGGACGTTGGCATGTTGCCGAGCACCGACGGGCTGCCGGGCCCGGTCACCATGAACAGGTTGGGGAATCCGCGCGTGCACACGCCGAGATACGTGCGCGGACCATGCGACCAGCGGGCCTTGAGTTCCTGGCCGTCGCGGCCGCGGATCCCTAGGCGGGTCAGCGGCCCGGTCAGCGCATCGAAGCCGGTGGCGAAGACGATCGCGTCGAGTTCGTGCAGCCGGTCGCTGGTGCGGATTCCTTGCGCGACGATGCGTTCAATGGGCGTTTCGCGCAGGTCCACGAGCTCCACGTTGTCGCGGTTGAAGGTCTCGAAGTACCCGTTGTCGAGCGGCAGCCGCTTGGTGGCGATGGGATAGCCGGTCGGCGTGAGCCTGCGCGCGACCTCGGGGTCCTTGACGGTGCTGCGGATCTTCTCGCGCACGAAGTCCGCGGCGAGCTCGTTTGCCTCGCGGCTGACCAGCAGGTCCTTGAAGCTGCCGAACATCCATTCGAAGCCGCCTTTCTCCCAGTCGGCCTCGAATTGCCGCCGCAGCGCATCGCGCTCCAGCTGCAGCGCTTCCGCGTCCTTCCAGTCGTACGGCTGCCCGATGGTCGACCAGCGGCAGAACTCGCGGATTTTTCGAATGTTCCGCTTGATCTCGGCGACCCGCTCGGCGGACAGCGGCGTGTTGCGCGCCGGCACGCTGAAGTTCGGCGTGCGCTGGAAGACCTTCAGGTGTTTGGCCTGCCGTGCGATCACGGGGACCGCCTGGATGCCGGACGAGCCCGTGCCGATCACGCCGACACGCAGACCCGTGAAGTCCACGCCTTCATGTGGCCATTGCCCGGTGTGGTACCACTTGCCCTTGAAGTCATCTCTTCCCGGGATATCGGGCACCTGTGCGGCCGACAGGCAACCGACCGCGGTGATGAGGTACCGCGCGTGCACGCGCTCCCCGTGCTGCGTCTCCACGATCCACCGGCGGCTCGCCTCGTCATACGTGGCGCCCGTCACGCGGGTGTTGAAGTCGAACGCGCGCTTCAGATCGAACCGGTCAGCGACGTGTTCGAGGTAGCGCAGGATCTCGGCCTGTTCCGGAAACCGGCAGCTCCAGGTCCACTCCTGCTCCAGCTCGGGCGAGAAGGTGTAGGAGTACACCCAGGACTCGGAATCCGAACTCGCGCCGGGGTAGCGGTTCCAGTACCACGTGCCGCCGACGCCGCCGCCCTGCTCGAAACCGCGGTGTGACAGGCCCATTTCACGGAGCTTGTAGACGGCGTACAGACCGGCGAACCCGGCGCCGACGACCACGGCATCAACTTCGCGGGTCTGCGGGGAATTCTGCTGGGGAACGGCGGACATGGCGCTTTCCTCTCGGTTGCATCGGGCGGGCGTGAAGCCACGCGGGAGCGGAAGGTCTCCGGGGCATGGCGCGGCGATTCTAGTCCAATCGCGCGGCGCGCTGAATTGCGCTGACGGGCGTGCGCGTGGATTGGCGGGATCCCGCCGTGCGATGCGGGCGCCGCCGCCCGGCTTGCGCCGGGCGCGGCGCGCGGGACGCGCCGAGGGCGCGGGATCAGGCGGCCTGGCCGGCCATCTTCGCGATGAACTCGCGGCCTGCCTGGCGGTATCTTTCCTTGTCCGCCGGCGTGGCGGGGGTGTGATCCCAGCGATCGCCGAGCGCCGCGTTGAACTCGCGTTGCCACGCGGCGAACTCGAGCACGATGCCGTCCGGATCCTGGAAGTAGATCGAGCTCACCCACACCTTCTCGGTGACACCGTCGGCAATCTGCGTTTCCGACGTATCGTGGTGAAGCACCGGGCTCACCTTCACGCCCTTGGCGAGCAGCTTCTCCCGGTATTCATCGATCTTGTCCGGCGCCACGTCGAAAGCGAAGTGGTTCATCGAACCGTGCGAGGACGTCAGCGCGGTGGGATCGGAGAACAGGGTTTCGGGTTCGAAGTTCGCGCGCGGGTTGGAAACCCCCGGCTGCCGATCCTGCGCTTCCGTGAACCAGAAGAACGCGAAGCACTGGCCGCCGCCCATGTCGAAGAAAAAATGCTGACCGACGCCGCCGGGCAGATCGATCGTCTTCTTGAGCTTCATGCCGAGCACGTTGGTGTAGAAGTCGACGGTCTTCTGCATGTCACGGCAGACCATCGCCACGTGGTTGAGACCGCGGATCTCGAATTCGGAATTCTTCGTGTCCATCCAGACCTCCGGGAGGCGTGTGTGTTGTTCCGGGGAACGGGAACGGCTGGTACCGCTCCTTGTCACGCCGAGTCTGCGCCCGCCGGTCAGAGCGTGTCCAGCCTTCGCGCCGGCCGTGGTGCGCCGCGGGGGTGCGCGGGTATGCTTGCCCCATCGTCAGCGAGGATCCCCGTATGACAGGCCACCCGCTCGAATCCCACGTGCACCGCACCGCGCGTCACACCACGCACTACCTGGCGTCCGGGCCGGCGGACGGGCCGCTGATCGTGTTCGTGCATGGCTGGCCGGAGCTGTCGCGGAGCTGGCGCCACCAGCTGCCAGTGTTCGGCGCGCTCGGATTCCGCGCGGTCGCGCCGGACATGCGCGGCTACGGCGAATCCTCCGTGTACCGCGCGCACGCGGACTACGCCCAGTCCGAGGTGGTGACTGACATGCTGGAACTGCTCGCAGGGATGGGGCGAGAGCAGGCTATCTGGGTGGGCCACGACTGGGGCAGCCCCACCGTCTGGGCGCTGGCGCGGCGGCACGCCGCACATTGCATGGCCGTCGCGAACCTGTGCGTCCCGTACTTCGCGCTCGAGAACGGGCTCGAAGGCCTGCTGCCGTTCGTCGATCGCGCCCTCTACCCGGAAACCGAGTACCCGTACGGGCAATGGGATTACATGAAGTTCTACGAAGAGAACTTCGCGCGCGCCACCCGCGTATTCGAAGCGGATCCCTATCTCACCGTGAAGCTGCTGTTCCGCAAGGGCGACCCGGCGGATGCCGGCAAGCCGGCCTTCACCTCGGCCGTGCGCCGGCAGGGAGGCTGGTTCGGTCCGCTCGACGCGGCGCCGGATTTCCCGCGCGACGACGACGTGGTCAGCGAGGAGGATCTCGCCGTGTACGCCGCGGCGCTGCGTCGCAACGGGTTCTTCGGACCGGATTCCTATTACATGAATCACGCGCGCAACGCGGCGTACGTCGCCGACGCGCCGGAGGCTCTGACGATGCCGGTGCTGTTCCTGCATGCGCGGTACGACTATGTCTGCGAGACCGTGACGTCGCGCCTCGCCGAGCCGATGCGTGCGCGCTGCCGCGATCTCACCGAGCGGATCGTCGACAGCGGGCACTGGATGGCACAGGAACAGCCGCGCGCCGTGAACGCCGCGCTCGCCGAATGGATCGCGACGCGCGTGCCCCGCGCGTGGCCGCGGCCGGCGACCACGCTGCGGTGAGCCGGCGCGGGCGGGCGCCCCCGCTGCGCACACGGGCCGGCCCCGGCGCGCCGGCCCGAACCCGCGCCGAGGCGCCGCCGCCGCGCGCGAAGCGCCGCGCGGCAGGGTCCGATCGCCGTGCCCCCTCGCGCCTGCAGCGTGCGCTGGCCTGCTGCGCGCGCGCCATCCGCCTGTTCGGGCGGGCCCCGCCACCGCTGCAGTTCGCCGCCGGAATCCTCTGCGTGATCGTCGCGCTGCCCGCTTTGAACTGGACCTACCAGGTGGTCCGCAAACCGACGGAGCTGTTCTTCCCGGTCAGCGACCGGCTGTACAAGACGCCCACCGAAACCTGGCGCGCATACGCGCCGATTTTCCGCGCGCATGCGACGGATCTCATGACACCGTCGCTGCTGGCGGGCCTGGCGCAGGCCGAGGCTTCCGGCAATCCCGTCGCCCGGACCTACTGGCGCTGGTCCGCACGGGCCGCGCCGCTCGAGATGTACAAGCCGGCGTCGAGCGCCGTCGGCATGTACCAGATCACCGACGGCACGTTCGAGGAAGCGCGCCAGTACTGCATTCACGATCATCGCGTAGTGCAGGCAGGGCGGTGGTACGACCTGCGCGCCTGCTGGTTCAACGCGCTCTACCTGCGCGTGCTGCCGTCCCACGCGGTGGAACTCACGTCCGCCAACCTCGATCGGCGCGTGCGCGAGATCCTGGCGCGCCGCGGGATCCGACATGCGACGTTGAGGCAGCGGCAGGACCTCGCGATCGTGACGCACCTCTGCGGCGCCGGCGCGGCCGCGCGGTTCGCCGCGCAGGGGCTGCGCGTGCGGCCGGGCCAGCGCTGCGGAGACCACGATCTCGCGCACTACCTGGCGAAGGTCCACGCACTGGCCGGCCGCTTCGCACAGCTGGCGCGCGCCCCGGGCTGACACGAAGCAGTGCGCGCTCACGGCCGACCGGGTCGCGGCCAGCGGGTCTGCACGTGTCGGCGATCGGACGGTCGGCTTCAGCCTGTGGCCGCGGCCAGCACGCGATTCGGCGAGGCGCCCGGGCCGAGCAGCAGCCCGCCGGCGAGCAGTGCCGCGTGCAGCGCCGCGGTCGTCAGCGTCAGCACGATCGCGTCGCGGCGCGCCGCATCGTCCGCAAGCGCACACCGCAGCCGCGCGAGCGCGGCCACCGCGCAGGGCGCCGAGCCAAGTCCCGCAAGCACGCCTGCGGGCAGCAGGCGTTGCCACGCCGAGAACGCGATCCACGCGTGTGCCCCGGCCAGCAATGCGGCCGACAGCGCCCACGCGCGCGTCTCGCCAAGGCGCACCACTGCCGTGCGCTTGCCGACGGCGGCGTCGGCGACGCGATCCGGGAACTCGTTGACCAGCAGGATCACCGCGACGAGCGCCGCGTAGCCCGCGCCGAGGGCGAGCGCGCCGGAGGAGAACCCGCCGCGGAGCACGCAGTCGCTGCCCAGCACGAGCAGCCACCAGCTCGTACCGACCGCGAGTTCACCGAGACCGCGACTCATCAGCATGAGCGGCGGATGTGAATACGCCCAGCCGAGCAGCGCACCGACGGCGACCAGCGCGACGATCGGTGCGCCGCTCGCGCGCGCGATCCACAGCCCGATGCCAGCGGCCGCGAGGCCGCAGCCGATCGCGAGCCGACGCACCGCGTCCGCCGACAGCGCGCCGTCCTGGATCACGCGCGCGCCGCCCGTGAACGGCGTGACGCGGGCATGGTTGATCGCGTCTGAGCCGAGCAGCGCATCGGCGTAGTCGTTGTAGAGATTGCTGGCGGCATGCGCCAGCAGCGCGCCGGCCACGGTGAGCAGCGCCGGCGGCCACTGCCATGGCACGCCCGCGGCGAGCGCATGCGCAAAGCCGAGCAGGCAGCCGAGCGCGGTGATCGCGAGAAAGCCGGGACGGGCTGCGCGCACCGTGATCGCAAGCGTATGCAGCACCGATGGAACGCGGAGGTCGGGCATCGGGTCAGCCTACGCAGTCGCAACGTCCGCCGCGAGCGCGGAACCTGATCGGGATCAGTCGGGCACGCGGGATCCGGGTGCGCGCGCCCTGTGAATTCCTGTCAAAACGCGGACCGCGGCGCACGCCGTGCCGCGAGGTCCGCCGCGCCCGCGTCCGTGACCCCGTTCGGCCCGGTGGAATACGCTAGAATGAGGCCATTCCAGGCCTGATCCCCATCCATATCCAGTCTCATTGACGAGGTTCACCGTGAGCACCTTCGACCAGCAGATGCAGAAAATGAAGTCCCAGCCCGGTTTCATCGCCGCCCTCGACCAGAGCGGCGGCAGTACGCCGAAGGCGTTGAAACTGTACGGCGTCGGCGAGGACGCCTGGACGGATGAGGAGGGCATGTACCGCGTGGTCCACCAGATGCGCGCCCGCATCATCACCGCGCCGTCGTTCAACGGCGACCGCGTGCTCGGCGCCATCCTGTTCGAGAACACGATGGACCGTGACATCGAGGGACGTCCCACCGCCGACTACCTGTGGAACGTGAAGCGCGTGGTACCGTTCCTGAAGGTGGACAAGGGGCTCGCTGACGAAGCCAACGGTGTTCAGCTGATGAAGCCAATGCCCGCGCTCGGCGCGCTGCTCGAGAAGGCGAAGGGCAAGGGGATCTTCGGTACCAAGATGCGCTCGGTGATCAAGCAGGCGAACGCGGACGGCATCCGCGCGGTGGTCGCGCAGCAGTTCGAAGTGGGCCGCCAGATCGTCGCCGCGGGACTGGTGCCTATCATCGAGCCCGAGGTCGACATCCACTGCCCGGACAAGGCCAAGGCGGAAACGCTTCTGAAGGCAGCGATGCTCGACGAACTGAACCGGCTGGGTGCCGCGCAGCACGTGATGCTGAAGCTCACGCTGCCGGAGCAGGACGATTTCTACCTCGACTGCGTGAAGCATCCGCGCATCGTGCGCGTCGTTGCGCTGTCCGGAGGTTATTCACGCACGGAGGCGAACGCGCGGCTCGCGCGCAATCACGGCGTCATTGCGAGCTTCTCGCGCGCGCTGTCCGAAGGACTCACCGCACAGCAGTCGGACGCGGCGTTCGATGCCGCGCTGAACGACGCCATCGAAAGCATCTACCGCGCGTCCCTGACCTGAGCCTCGTTCCGCCCGCCGGCGCGCCGCGCCTCGCGGTGCGCCGGCCGGCGTCCGGGCGCGCCGCGAAACAACGTCGCCGTCACGTCCCCGCGAGCCGGAACGGGGTCCCGGGGCCGACCGGACCCTCCGCCACGAGCCGACCGCACGCGACCAGGTGTGCCAGGTGCGCGCGCACCGACATCGCCGCCGCCGGGTGCAGTTTGGGATCCGTCTCCGAGTAGATCACGGGCACCATCCGTTCGAGGGTTGCGAGCCCGGCGCGCACGCAGGCCTCGATCTGCGCCTCGCGCGCGAGGCGGTGTTCGATCAGCGCCGTCACGAACCGGCGCGGCTCGCGGATCGGACCGCCATGTGTGGGGTAGTACGTGCGATCGTCGCGTGCAGCGAGCTTGCGCAGGCTCGTGAAGTAGGCCGCCATGTCGCCGTCCGGCGGCACGATGACCGTGGTGGACCAGCCCATCACGTGGTCGCCCGGGAACAGTGCGCCTTCCTCGCGGAGCGCGTAACACACGTGGTTCGAAGTATGGCCGGGCGTGTACACGCAGTCGATCGTCCAGCCGTCGCCCGCGATGACGGTGCCGTCGCTGACCGCGACGTCAGGCACGAAGCCGAGGTCGCCGCCTTCGTCGAGCGCCACCCCGTCCCGCGCGCGTCCTCCGCCGTGCGGGCCATAGCCAACCGTCGGCGCACCGGTTGCCGCCTTCAGTGGTGCGGCGGCCGGCGAGTGATCGCTGTGCGTATGGGTCACGAGAATGTGCGTGACGGTTTCCCCGGCGAGCACCCGCTGCAGGGCGGCCACGTGCTCCGGCAGCAGCGGGCCCGGATCGATCACCGCCACGCGGCCGTGTCCAACGACGTACGTGCCGGTGCCGTGGAACGTGAACGCGCTGGGGTTGCGCGCGAGCACGCGGCGGATGCGCGGCGATACGGCAACGGCCTCCGCGTAGACGGGATCGAACGTGCGATCCACCGGCAGCGCCGGCAGCGGCACGTGAAGGTCGGCAGCGATCTTCGGCTCTGTCACGGGGAATCCTCGTCCACGGGCGAGATCCTATGGGGCCCGATCGGCGCGCGCTTGTAAATCCCCGCGGCGCGCGGAGCTGCATGCGTTCACGCGACCATCCGCTGCCCCGCGGGGTCGTGGAACGGCGCCAGGCTGATGGTTGCGCCGACGCGTTCGCCGGCGATCTCGATCTCGTAGCGGCCCGCCAGCAGCCAGTCACGGTCACACGGACCGTCGTCGCGCGTCACGTAGCCGAGTCCCAGCGGCGCGCCGACGAAGTGACCATACCCGCCCGACGTGACGTGGCCGACGAGCCGGTCGTCGCGCCAGATCGGTTCGTGGTGGTACAGCAGCCGGGTGTCGTCATGGAGCCGAAACTGGGCGAGGCGCCTGCGCACACCCGTGTCCGCCTGCGCGACCAGCGCGGCACGGCCCAGGAAATCCCGCGGCTTCTGCCAGGCGACCGCGAATCCCATGCCCGCTTCCAGGGGCGTCTCGTCGGGCGAGATATCGTGTCCCCAGTGCCGGAATCCCTTCTCCAGGCGCAGCGAATCGAGCGCGTGGTAACCGCACAGCGCGAGGCCGTGCGGTGCGCCCGCCGCGACAATCGCATCGAACACCCCGGCGGCGAACTCGGTGGGGATGAACAGTTCCCAGCCGAGCTCGCCGACGTAGGATATCCGGCACGCGCGCACACGGGCGTACGCCAGGTCGATCACGTGCGAAGTGCCAAACGGAAACGCCGCGTCGGACAGGTCGTCCGGGGTCAGCGCCTGCAGCAGCGCGCGCGACGCCGGCCCCTGCACGTTCAGCACCGCCAGCGCCGACGTGATGTCGATGGCCGCGCAGCGGGCGTCCGCGGGAAGGTGATCCTTCAGCCACGCGAAGTCGCGGACCTGGGTGGCAGCCGCGGTCACCACGAGGTAGCGATCGGCCGCCTCGCGCATCACGATGACATCGGCTTCGATGGTGCCGCGTTCGTTCAGCCATGGCGTGTGCACGATGCGGCCTGGTGCGACCGCGACGTCGTTCGCGCAGATCCGGTCGAGCGCGGCCTCCGCGTCGGGACCTTCGACCACGAACTTGCCAAACGATGACTGATCGAACAGGCCAACCGTCGTGCGCACCGCGAGGTGCTCGGCGGCCGCATGTGGAAACCAGTTCTGGCGGCCGTAGCTGTACGCGTACTCGGGTTTCACGCCATCCGGCGCGAACCACTGGGCGCGCTCCCAGCCCGCCGCCTCGCCGAAGCACGCCCCGCGCGCGGCGAGCCGGTCGTGCAGCACCGAGCGGCGGACCCCGCGCGCCGTCTCCGGCTGCCGGTACGGCCAGTGCATCGCGTACAGCAGGCCGAGCGATTCCACGGTGCGGTCGCGCAGGTAGGCCTTGTTGCGCTGGAACGGCATCATGCGCCGCACGTCGACGTCCCAGAGATCCATCGGCGGATGGCCGTCGAGGATCCAGTCGGCGAGCACCTTGCCGGCACCGCCCGAGGACTGGATGCCGATCGAGTTGAACCCGCACGCGAAATACAGTCCCTTGACGTCCGGTGACGGTCCCAGCAGGTAGCGATCGTCCGGTGTGAACGATTCGGGCCCGTTGAAGAACAGGCGGATGCCGGTGTCGGCGAGACACGGCATGCGACGGGCCGCCGCTTCCAGCAGCGGGGCGACATGGTCGAGGTCCGCGGGCAGCGCGTCGAAGCAGAACTCCGCGGGGATCCCGTGCATGCCCCAGGGCTTCGCCACGGGCTCAAACCAGCCGACGAGGAGCTTGCCCGCGTCCTCCTTGAAGTACGCGCAGCCGTCGGGATCGCGCAGCACAGGCATCGTCGGCGAGAGTCCCGCGATTGCCTCCGTCACGATGTAGAAATGCTCGGCCGCGTGCAGCGGCGCCACCGCGCCGATGTCATCGGCGAGCGCGCGGCTCCACATGCCGGCCGCGTTCACCACGATCTCGGCGCGGACGACGCCGGTCTCGCCGGTGGCGTCCTCCCGCCACTGCACGCCTGTCGCCCGGCCCTGCGCCGTCAGGATCCGCTCGACCCGCACACCCTCCCGGAGCACCGCGCCGCGTGCGCGCGCCCCCTTCGCGAGCGCCATCGCGGTGTCGATCGGGTTGGTCATGCCATCGCCCGGCAGGTGCACGCCACCGACGAGATCGTCCACGTGGACCGCGGGCAGCAGCGCTCTGATCTCGGCCGGCGTGACGATCTCGACCGGCAGGCCGAACACCCGCGCCATCGACGCGCCGCGCCTGAGTTCCTCGAAGCGTGCCGCGTGAGTGGCGATGCTGACCGAGCCGCGCTGCTGGAAGCCGGTGGCCTGCCCGGTCTCCTGTTCGAGCGTCGCGAACAGGCGGGTGGTGTACTGCGCGAGACGGGTCAGGTTGTGCGTCGCGCGGAGCTGTCCCACCAGCCCGGCGGCGTGCCAGGTGGTGCCGCAGGTGAGCTGGCGGCGTTCGAGCAGCAGCACGTCGCGCACGCCGCGCAGCGCCAGGTGGTAGGCGATGCTGCAGCCCACGATGCCGCCGCCCACGATGACGATCCGGGTCTTGTCAGGCAGGTTCGTCATGACGCGCTCCGGGTTCCGGCAGGGCCGCTATTTCGACACGCCGTGCGCCTCCCGGGCAATGGGGTCGCGCCGGCACGCACAGGCGCGGCCTCACGACGCGTGTCACGCCCGCGCGTGCGCGCGGCCCGTTACTTCAGTCCCATCACGCGCCGCAGTTCCGCCATGTCGATCAGCTTGCTCGCTTCCGCGTCCGCCCGCGCCAGCGGCACGTCACGCACGTAACCGAACTCCTCGAGCAGGACGTAGGAGGACTGCGCGAACGGCCCCTGCGGATCCGCCTTGATCGCGGACGCGAACAGGACCTCCATCTCCGGCACCGAGTACTTCGGCTCCATCGTGCGCAACGCGATCACGCCGAGCATGTGGTACGCCTCGGCAACCGCGGGCCCCGTGGCGGGCGACTGCGCGCCGACGAAGCGGCGCAGCAGCGACGCCGTCACCAGGTCGTCGATCGCGGCAGTGCGGTCACGCATGCCCTTGAATTCGCCCGACGCTGCATTGAACAGCCCGCGCGCGGTGTCGAGATCCGGCGTCTTCTCCAGCATTGGCGCGAGCGCCTGCAGGCGCGCCTGCCAGTGCGCGAGCCGCTGCCGGAGGTAGCGGGGTGCATCCGGGCGCTGCGCGAACTTGCCGAGAAAGCGCTCGGCCCGCGCCGGCTCGGCCGCCACGCCGAGTGCCACCGCAAGGTATTCGAGCGGGATTCCCGCGATATCGAGATCGACTGCGTCCTGCTTCGGATCCATCAGCTTGCGCTCGAGCGTGCCGAGTGCCGCATCGAACTGCCGCGTGGCCACGTACAGCTGTGCGAGCTCGCTGTCGTCGAAAATCTCGGTATTCACGCGCGCCAGCAGCCGCTGGCTGAATTCGTTCTTCGCTTCAGACGGGTTCTGGCCGTGACAGGCGACGCAGTGCTGCGTCAGTTCCATCAGCGAGAAGTACGCGTACGATGGCCACTCTTCGCGGAACGAGGCGTCGATATCGTGGACCGTCTCGTCGAACGAGCGCGCGAGGAACGCGAACTCGGGTGTCTGCTCCTTCGTGTGCGCGACGAGCTCGGCGGAGGACTCGCGCAGCACCTTGAGCTTGCCGTCGATCAGTTCGCGGTCCCACTCGGACGTGGACTCGGCGTCCCGCACGCTGAGCGGCAGCAGGTAGGCGATCGCATCGAACACCCCGTGCATGATGTCGCGGGTCGCCGCCGTGGCGTGCGGACCCGCCGCGACGGCGAGTGCCAGCGATACCCCGAGCGCAGCACCGGCGAGTGTCCGGCGAATGATCGACCCCATGCGCTGCCCTCCGCGTTCTTTCATAGCTGCATCCTCGGATGTTCGCGGGCGCGGCGCGTTGATCCCGATCACCTGGCGGATCCGCCGCTCAACGCTGGCCGCGCGGCATGCCGAGGCGACGGATCCAGGACTTGATGGTGTGCTTGATACGGGTCTTCAGCGAGGGCGCCTCGAGTGCGGGGGCCGTCGCGCCCGCTGCCTGGGCGGGCAGCGCGGGGGCGGCCTCCGGCTGGCGCCCGCGGCCGCGCGGGCGGCGACGCCGGCGACGCGGCTCGTCGCCGGCAGCGCCGGGCGCAGTGCTCTCCTGGGGTGGCACCACGGCGGCGGGTGGCGGGGCGGCCGGTGCGGCGGCGCGCGGCGGCCGCGCGTCTCCGCGGGCGTCGCCCCGACGACCTCCGGCACGCGACCCGCCGTGGGTCCCCGGGCCGGCCCCACGGCTGCCGCGTCCTTCGCCGCGGCGGCCGTCGCGCTGGTCCCGCTCGCGCCGCCGGCGGCGCTCTTCCGATGCCTCCTGCAGCGCATCCTCGACGATGCTCGCCTCGCGGGGCGCGCCGTCGGCGCCGCGCGCCGGCCCGCGCGGCACGGGCAGCAGCATCGAGGCATCGAACTGGCCGACCGGGATTTTCTGTTCGATGTAGGCCTCGATGTCCGGCAGCCCGATGGCGTATTCATCGCACGCGAAGCTGATCGCATCCCCGGTGGCACCGAGCCGCGCGGTGCGCCCGATGCGGTGCACGTAATCTTCGGGGTCGAGCGGGACGTCGTAATTGAACACGTGGCTCACCGCGTCGATGTGCAGTCCGCGCGCCGCGACGTCCGTGGCGACCAGCAGGTTGAGTTCACCCCGCTTGAAGCGCCCGAGCAGCGACTCGCGCTTCTTCTGCGGGACGTCGCCGGACAGGACCCCCACCTTGTAGCCGGCCCGTTCGAGCGTCAGCGCAACGCGCTCGCACGCGTACTTGGTGTTGACGAAGACGATGCTGCGGTTCGCGTCCATGCCCGCCAGCAGCCCGAGCAGCAGCGGCATCTTCTCCTCGGTGGCGGGGAAGTAGACCACCTGGCGGACGTTGTCGGCGGTGATCGACTCGGCCTCGACGACGAGCTTCTCCGGATCGTTCATGTGTTCGTAGGCAAGCTCGAGCACGCGGTGGCTGAGCGTCGCGGAGAACAGCAGGTTCTGGCGTTCACCCGGGCCCGGCATCCGGCGGAGCAGGAACCGGATGTCCTTGATGAACCCGAGATCGAACATCCGGTCGGCCTCGTCCATGACCATCATCTCGACCGCGCGGAAGCTGACCGTCTGCTGCTTCACGAAATCGATCAGGCGGCCCGGCGTGGCGATCACGATGTCCACGCCTTCCTCGAGCTGCCGCCGTTGCCTGTCGTAGTCCACCCCGCCGTAGATCAGTGCTGTCCGCAGCCCCGTGAAGCGCCCGATCTGCTGCGCATCCTTGTCGATCTGAACCGCGAGTTCCCGCGTCGGCGCGAGGATCACGGCGCGCGGATCCTGCGAACGCCGCTCAACGTGGGCATCACGGTTGAGGAGCCGGTTGTACACCGCGACGAGGAACGCCGCGGTCTTGCCGGTGCCGGTCTGCGCCTGGCCGGCCACGTCCTTGCCTTCCAGGGTGAGGGGCAGGGTCATCGCCTGGATCGGCGTGCAGCGGATGAAGCCGGCGGTTTCGAGGCCCTGCAGGAGGAGCGGATGGAGCGCGAAATTTTCGAAGCAGATCTCGGTGAGGGTTTGGTTCGACACGTTACTTCCTGGTCCCGGGAAAGCGGCCCGGGCGATTGGCGAGCGGCGCATGGGGTTGCGCCGGATTCCGGATTATAAGGCGGAAGCCGTCGCCGTGGGCTAGGCCCCGCCGACGCGCCCCGCGGTCAGTGCGCGCGCGCAGCGGCGCGCCCGATGCCGGTGTTCGCGCGGACGTGGAGTTCTGCCCACTTGTCCTCGGCCCGCCGTTCGCGCCGGAGCAGCGAGCCGAGCACGACTGCGAGGAACCCGAGCGGAATCGACACGAGGCCGGGATTGCGCAACGGGAACCACGGTGCTTCGAGCCCGACGAGGCTGGTGGTCCGCGTGCCGAGCCGGCCGATCTCGGCCACTGCCGCGGCCTGCGTCGCGGCCGCTGCGCGCCGCGCTTCGTCGAGCGCGGGCCGTTCATCGCGCGCGGCGTGCGCGAGTTGCGCGTCGATCCCGGCGAGCGCGCGGGTCGCCGCGGCGACGGTTGCCTCCTGGGCGGCCTTCTGCTGCAGCGGATAGGTCATGTTGGGCGATACCAGTACGAGACCGATCGCACTCAGGGTTCCGACCACGAGGCCCGCGACCACGCCCGTGGTGCTGCAGCGGCGCCAGTACAGGGTCAGCAGGATGACCGGCAGGTTGGCCGAGGCCGCGACCGCGAACGCGAGCGCGACGAGGTGGGCGACGTTGTGTCCCTGCGCGAGGATGCCGATGGTGATCGCGAGTGCACCGACGATCAGCGCGCAGATTCGCGCCGCGCGGGTTTCCTGCTCGTCCGTCGCATGGTCGCCCTTCACGACGCCGACCCACACGTCGTGGCTCATCGCGGTGGCCGCGGCGAGCACCAGGCCGGCCACGACGGCCACGATCGTCGCAAACGCGACGGCCGCCACGAACGACAGCATCAGGTTGCCGAGCAGCGCATCCGCACCGCCACCGAGATACTGCGCGAGCAGCGGGGCCGCCATGTTGCCGCCCCGATCGGCCGCCAGGATGTCGGCCGGACCCACGCGCATCGCGGCGCCCGTGCCGAGGAACAGCGTGAGCACGTAGAACCCCCCGATGATCGCCATCGCCCAGATGACGGACGTGCGCGCCGCCTGGGCGGTGGGCACGGTGAAGAAGCGCATCAGGATGTGCGGCATGCCCGCGGTGCCGAGCACCAGCGCCATGCCCAGCGACAGCTGATCGACCGGGCTCTTGAGGTACAGCCCGGGTTCCAGGAACCGGCGGCCGAGCTCGCTGCCCGACAGCGCACCGGCGGCGTCGCCGAGCAGGCTCGCGACGCGCAGTTGCACCTTGGGATCGGCGATCACGCGCGCGAAGTAATCCGGGCCGGCGAACCCGTACCGGGACCACACCAGGCACACCATCACGAGCGACGCGGCGACCAGCAGCACCGCCTTGATGATCTGCACGTAGGTGGTCGCGACCATGCCGCCGAACAGCACGTAGCCGAGCATCAGCACGCCCACGGTGATGACCGACACCTCGTAGTCGATCCCGATCAGCGTCTTGACCAGCACGCCGCCGCCGACCATCTGGGCGGTCAGGTAGAACGTGGCCACGGTGATCGTGGACAGCGCCATGCAGGCACGCACGACGCGGGGGTTGTGCCGGAACGCGAGGATGTCGCCCATCGTGTAGCGTCCGATGTTGCGGCAGGGCTCCGCGATCACGAGCAGCACGGTGATGTACGCCACCAGCCAGCCGACCGAGTACATGAAGCCGTCGTATCCGTAGAGGGCGATGAGCCCGGCGATGCCGAGGAACGATGCCGCGGAGAGGTAGTCGCCGGCAATCGCCCATCCGTTCTGCAGGCCGGTCACCTGGCCGCCCGCGGCGTAGAAATCGGCGCTGGTGCGCACCTTGCGGGCGGCGATCCACGTCACGTACAGCGTGAGCGCGATGATCGCCGCAAACACCGCGAACGTCAGGAAGCGCCACTCCGGCTTTACCGCCTGTGCCCAGGCGTGCGGCGCGATGCCGGCGAGCATTCCGCCCGCGAGGAGGCGGCGGATCATGTGCCGTGCTCTCCGGCGTGACGGCGCGCGAGCGCGGCCGCCGCGTCGTCGAAACGCTGCGCGCGGCGCGCATACAGGAACGCGATACCCCACGCGACGACGAACTGCGACAGCGCGAACACCAGCCCGACGTTGATCGTTCCCCACAGCGGGCGGCGATAGAGTCCGGGGAAGTAGGCCGCGCCAAGCGGCAACAGGAAATAGTAGGTAATCGAGAACGCCATCAGCCCCCACAGGAAGCGGGCTTTCCGTGCGTGCAGCGCGCGAAACTCGGGATCGGCGTGGAGCGCCGACCAGTCGAAGGAGTCATGCATGGCGGATTCCGCGGGAGACATCGGCCGGCGCGCGCGGCGCCGGGCGCAGGTATGATTCCCGTAACGCGCAGCGGCATCAAGTCGCGGCGGGGCATGCGGCGCATCCGCGCCGGGTGCCACCGCCGCCGGCCGGCGCAGGGAATGCCGATGCACGATCCGGACAGCGACTCCACGTTCGTCACGCGCGAAGGCGTGACGATGCCACGTCTCGTCTACGGGACTGCATGGAAGAAGGGACGCACGGCGGCGCTGGTCACGCAGGCGCTGTGTGCGGGGTTCCGGGGGCTCGATACCGCCGGCCAGCCCCGGCATTACGCCGAGGCCGGGGTCGGCGCGGGGATCGCCGCGGCCGCCGCGACGGGGATCGCGCGCGGGGACCTGTACGTGCAGACGAAGTTCACGCCGCCGGCCGGCCAGGATCCGGCCACCATCCCGTACGATCCCGCCGCGGCGCCAGGCGAGCAGGTACGGCAGTCGTTCGCGCGTTCACGCGAGAACCTCGGGCTCGCGCACGTCGACGCACTGCTGCTGCATTCACCGCTGCCACCGCCGGCGTTCGCCGAGGTGTGGGCGGCGATGGAGGGCCTGGTCACGCGCGGCGAGGTGCGGATCCTGGGGCTCAGCAACTGCCACGACGTGCCGGTCCTCGAAGCGCTCTGGCAGCGCGCGCGGGTGAAGCCGTCGGTGCTGCAGAACCGCTTCCATGCGCGGAGCCGCTTCGACACGGAGATCCGCGCGTTCTGCCGGCGACACGACATCGTCTACCAGAGTTTCTGGACCCTGACCGCCAATCCCCAGGTCCTGGACCATGCGCGGGTGCGTGCGCTCGCCCGGCGCTACCGGCGCACGCCACCGCAGATCCTGTTCCGCTATCTCACGCAGGTCGGGGTGGTGCCGCTCACCGGCACCACCTCGCAGATCCACATGCGGGAGGATCTTTCGATCTTCGACTTCACGCTGACGCTCGACGAACAGGCCGGCCTTGCGCCGCTGTTCCGCTGAGCGGGGCTCACTTGCCGATCAGCGCGAGGAATTCCTTGCGGGTATCGGCGTTCGTCTTGATCGAACCGCGCAATGCGGAGGTCACGGTGGCGGTGCCGGTGTGCCGCACGCCGCGCGATTCCATGCACATGTGCCGGCACTCGATCACCACCGCGACGCCGAGCGGCTGGAGATGGGTCGCGAGCGCGTCCGCGATCTGGTTGGTCAGCCGCTCCTGGACCTGCAGGCGCCGCGCGAACACCTCGACCAGCCGGGAAATCTTGGACAGCCCGAGGATGCGCTTGTCCGGCACGTAGCCCACGTGCGCGCGGCCGAAGAACGGCGCGAGATGGTGCTCGCACAGCGAGTACACCGGGATGTCGCGCACGATCACCATCTCGTCCACGCTCTGTGCGCCGTCCTCGAAGACCTTCAGCACGTCTTCCGGCTTCTCCTGGTAGCCCCGCGTGTACTCCGCGAGCGCCTTCAGGAAGCGGTCCGGGGTTTCGCGCAGGCCTTCGCGGTCCGGGTTCTCCCCGATCAGGGTCAGCAGTCGGCGTACGGCGTCGAGATCTTCCGAGGTGTGCATACGGGGTTTCCGTGCGAGGTCGCCGCGCGCGGCGACCCTGCGTGGGTCGAGGGGATGCGTTTCGGCGTTACCTTAACGGAGTCGACGCGGACGGTCCACGCACGCCGGTGCGCACCCCGCGGCCGGGCAAGCCCGGTGATCCGGTCGCCGCGTCGGCCCGTACATCACGTGCATGCACGGGCGTTTCCGGGTAGCGTGACGCGACGTACGATCGCCCGTCCCGTCCGATGACTGCCAGCTGCACGATACGCATTCCGGAGCCCGCATCGATGCGCCGCGAAGCCGTATTGAGCGGCCGCTGGACCGTGGACACTGCGCTGCCCGCCGTCGACGGCGCGGTGGCCGCGCTCGGCGCGGGGCAGGCGCTCGGGTTCGACTGCCGCGGTCTCGAAGCCTGGGATTCGCGGTTGCTGGTGTACCTGCGGCGACTCGTCACGCGGTGTCACGAGCGCGGGATCGCGATCGACGACACGGGGTTGCCGGACGGCGTGCGTCGCCTGCTGCGGCTGGCGGACGCGGTCCCCGAGCGACAGGGTTCGCAGCGCGCAGGGCAGGAACCCGCGCTGCTCCATCGCATCGGCGAACGCGTCCACCGCGGCGCCACCGACGCCCATGCGCTCCTCGCGTTCATCGGCGAGGCGGCGCTCTCGCTGGCCCGGCTGCTGCGCGGCCGCGCGCATTTCCGGCGCGCGGATTTCCTGCTCGTGGTCCAGCAGTGCGGCGCGGACGCGCTGCCGATCGTCTCGCTGATCAGCTTCCTCGTCGGCATGATCCTCGCGTACGTCGGCGCGGTCCAGCTCACGCAGTTCGGGGCGCAGATCTTCGTCGCCAACCTCGTCGGCCTTGGCATGGCGCGCGAGATGGGTGCGATGATGACTGCCATCATCATGGCCGGCCGCACCGGGGCGGCATTCGCCGCGCAGCTCGGCACGATGACGGTGGGCGAGGAGATCGACGCGCTGCGCACGAGCGGATTCTCGCCGATGGATTTCCTGGTGCTTCCCCGTATGCTCGCGCTGGTGCTGATGGTGCCGCTGCTGTGCCTCTACGCGGACCTGCTGGGGATTCTCGGCGGCGCGTTTGTTGCGGTCAGCTCGTTCGATCTCGGCCTCATCCAGTACTACGACCAGACGATCGCCGCGCTCGACCTGAAGCAGTTTGCGCTTGGATTGTTCAAGGCCGCCGCGTTCGGCGTGCTGGTGGCGCTCGCCGGGTGCCTGCGCGGCATGCAATGCGGGCGCAGCGCCGCGGCGGTGGGGCAGGCGGCGACGTCCGCGGTGGTCACGGGCATCGTGTGGATCATCGTGGTGGACGCCACGCTGACCGTGATGTACGACATTCTCGGCTGGTAGCGTGATGGCGGAAGTCACCGGTCACGCGCACGTGGAGGTCCGCAACCTCACCCTGGCCTATGGCAGCTTCGTGGTGCAGCGCGACCTCGAATTCACGATCAACCGCGGCGACATCTTCGTGATCATGGGGGACAGCGGCTGCGGCAAGAGCACCCTGCTCAGGCACATGATCGGGCTGCAGACTCCGGCGCAGGGCGAGATCCGGTACAACGGCGAGAACTTCCTGACCGCGTCCGCCGACGCACGCGCGGCGCGCCTGCGCACGTTCGGTGTGATGTACCAGCAGGGCGCACTGTGGAGTTCGATGACGCTCGCGGAGAACATCGCGCTGACGCTCGAGCAGTACACCGCGCTCGATCCCGTCGAGATCCGCGAGCTGGCGGCGCTCAAGCTCGCGCTGGTGGGGCTTGCCGGATTCGAGGATTATTACCCGTCGGAGATCAGCGGGGGCATGCAGAAGCGCGCGGGACTCGCGCGCGCCATGGCGCTCGATCCGGAGATCCTGTTCTTCGACGAACCATCCGCGGGACTCGACCCGCTCAGTTCCCGGCGGCTGGACGAACTGATCCTCGAACTCAAGCACAGCCTGGGAGCGACCGTCGTGGTGGTCACGCACGAACTGCCGAGCATCTTCGCGATCGCGACCAACGGCATCTTCATGGACGCCGAGCGGCGCACGATCGTCGCGCGCGGCGCGCCGCGGGAGATGCTGGCGCCGGGCGGGGACGCCAAGGTGCGCGAGTTCCTGACCCGCGGCGGCACGGCATGAAATCCAAGGTCAGCCCCACGCTGATCGGGGCGTTCATCGTGGGCGCGCTCGGACTCGCGGTCGTGGGTGTGCTGCTGTTCGGCTCCGGGCGCCTGTTCCGCGATACCGTCCCCTGCGTGATGTACTTCGACGGCGATGTGCAGGGGCTCTCGGTGGGGGCCGCAGTGAAGTTCCGCGGGGTCAAGATCGGCGAGGTCACCTCGATCGTGACGCGCATCGATCGCAAGACGCTGGAGGTACGCATCCCCGTCCACGTGGATCTCGTCGATCCGCGCAGGCAGCTTTACGGACGCGCACTCGACGGCGAGCCCGAGGATCCGATGGAAGCACTGGTGGCGCGCGGGTTGCGGGCCCAGCTCCAGGCCGAGAGCCTGGTGACCGGCCAGCTCTTCGTGCAGCTGGACTTCTACCCGGATGCGCCGCCGCCGCGCTCGCCGCTGATCGACCGCTGGTCCAAGCGGCATGTCATCCCGACCGTGCCGACGATCCTGCAGAAGGCCCAGACCACGCTGACGGAAGTACTCGAGAAGGTCGAGAAGCTGCCGCTGGAGGAGATGCTCGAAGCACTGCGGGGCACGCTGGCCGGCGCGGACCGCCTGCTGAATTCCCCGGAGCTCACCCGTGCGCCCGCCGAACTCACCGCGACCTTGGCCGAGATCAGGCGCGTGGCCACCAGCACCGAACGGTCGCTCGCGCCGCTGCTCGCGAACGCCGATGCGGCCGCGCGCAGCGTGGAGGCGTCCGCGCGCGACCTGCGGCCGCTCGCCGCCAGCGCGCAGCGTGCGTTCGACGGGGTCAGCACGTTCGCGGAGGGCGACGGGCGCCGACTCGCCGACGACCTCGCGCGCGCGGCCGCGGAAGCCCGCGCGACGCTCACGCAGACGCGCGAGACGATGGCCAGCCTGGAGGCATTGACCCTGCCGACCTCGGCCGCCGGTCACCAGCTGCGCACCGCGCTCGCCGAACTCACCGCGGCCGCGCGGGCCATTCGGGCGCTCGCGGATGCCCTGGAGGCGCAGCCCAACGCGGTCATTTTCGGCAAGCAGTCCGGGAGGGAGGAATGAAGTGCGTGTCGCGGGCATCGCTGTGCGTGGTGGTGGGCATCCTGTTCGCGGCATGCGCGGGGCAACCGGCGTCGCCGCCGCGCTGGCTGGTTCTCGCACCGCTCGCGCCGGTGGCGACGACGCCGATGACCGGTGATCCGGCGGTGATCGTCGGTCCCGTCGACCTCCCTGCCTACACCGACCGCGCGTCCCTGTTCGTGCTGCACGCCGACACCGAGCTGCGCGCGCTGCCGGATGCGCGGTGGGCCGAACCGCTGGCGCGCAACGTGTCGCGCGTCCTCGTGGAGAATCTCTCGCGCGTGCTCGGCAGCGGCGAAGTCACGACGCTCGGCGGCGCCGCGCGGCCGGACAGTCTGCAGGTCGCAGTCGAGATCACGGAGTTCGTGACGACCGAGGAAGGCGCGGCAGAGCTCACCGCGGTCTGGCGCGTGCTCGGCGACGGAGGACGCGCGGTGCTCGCGAGCGGCAAGATCCGCCACGTCGACCCGGGTACCGGGCGTGAGCACGCTGCCCATGCCGCCGCGCTCAGTCGCGCGCTTGCCGCGCTGTCACACGAGATCGGGGCGGCGCTGCGGGCGTTGCCGCCGGGTGTACGAGGCAGCCGCGCGGAGCGCTGAGCACCGCGCCCTGGGACAGTCGTGTGTCGCGCGAGCGCATGACCGGTGCGCGCGGCTGCCCAAGGAAGGAGACAGCCCCGGCATGACGGGCGCGTGCGCAGTGCGTCGGAATCGCGGCCGGTCTTGCGCAAGCCATGCCGGCGCGGCTTGCGGCCGGGTTCCGGCGCCGTAAGATGCCGTCGGAGTCACCCCGGGAGAGCAGGCGATGGCAGCAGGCATTCTGGACGGGATCCGGGTCGTCGAGGCTGCGACCTTCGTCGCGGGGCCCGCGGCAGGCACGATCATGGCGGACTTCGGCGCCGACGTGCTCCACATCGAGGCGCCGGGCGGCGACCCCTATCGCCAGCTCTACACGCTACGGCCGCTGCCGGAGTGCGCCGAGAACTACGGCTGGCTGCTGGACGGCCGCAACAAGCGCTCGCTCGCGCTCAACCTGAAGGATCCGCGCGGGCGCGACGTGCTCTACCGGCTGGTCGCCGACGCCGACGTGTTCCTGACGAACTACCAGCCCTCGGTGCTCGCGGACCTGTGCATCCGTCACGCCGATGTGCGCGATCTCAACCCGCGACTGATCTACGCGCACGTGACAGGTTACGGCGATCGCGGCGCCGAAGTGGAGAAGCCCGGCTACGACGCGACGGCGTGGTGGGCGCGTTCCGGAATGATGGACCTGATGCGCCCGCGTGACGGCGAGGTGTCGATTTCCGCGCCGGGCATGGGCGATCACCCCACGGCCGTGTCGCTGTTCGGCGCCATCATGCTCGCGCTGTACCGGCGCACGCGAACCGGCACCGGCGGACACGTGTCCACGTCACTGCTGGCGAACGGCGCGTGGGCCAACGGCATTCTCGCGCAGGCCGCCCTGTGCGGCGCGCAGCCCGGCCCCCGCTACACGCACGCGGAAAGTCCCAACCCGCTGGTCGCGGTCTACCGCACGCGCGACGCGCGCCACTTCTCGCTGGTGCTCGTCAAGGAAGCCCACGAGTGGGCGACGTTCTGCGCGGCGATCGAACGTCCCGACCTCGCCGCCGACGCGCGCTTCGCGACCCCCCCCGCGCGCCGTGCGCATGCCGCGGAACTGGTGGCGCTGCTCGACGCGGTGTTCGCGGCACGTTCGCTCGCGGAATGGACGGCGCGCTTCGACGCGCACCGGATCACGTTTGGCGTGGTCCAGCAGTGGCAGGCGCTGCCCGACGATCCCCAGATGCGTGCGAACGGGGTGTTCCGCCCGATTGCGGACCTGCCGGGACGGGAGACGATCGATTCGCCACTCCACGTCGAAGGCGCGGACAAGGTCGCCCCGCACGCTGCGGCGGCAATCGGCGCTCATACCACCGAGATCCTGCGTGGTCTCGGTTACGCCGAGGCGGAGATCGCAGCGCTGATCGCCGCCGGGGTCGCCGTGCAGGCCTGACGCCTCAGATCCGGGCCCCGGCCGAGCCGTCCGCCACTGAAACGTCCAGCAGGCGCGGCCCGCCGGCTGCCTGTGCGGCGGCGAGTGCCTGCGGCAGTTCATCCGGCTCGGTGACGCGCTCGGCGGGCACGCCCATCGAACGCGCGAGCGCGACGAAATCGAATGCCGGCGCCAGGAAGTCCATCCCCTGGTAGAACTCGGCGCCGCGCAGCGCCTTCATGCGCTCCTTCAGGATGCGGTAACCACGATTGTTCGCGATGACGTAGGTGATGGGCAGGTGGAGATGCGCGGCGGTCCACAGCGCCTGGATGCTGTACAACGCGCTGCCGTCGCCGACGACGGCGACGATCGGCCGATCCGGCAGCGCGAGGCTGATGCCGATGGCACCGGCCATCGCGAACCCGATGCCGCCGCTGGCGAGCCCGAAGAACCCCTGCGGGTCCCGCAGCGGCAGCACGTTCAGCAGGGTGGCCGTCGACGTCAGCCCTTCCTCCACGACCACCGCATCGCGATGCAGACCCTCGACGAGCTTCACCGTCATGAGCCGGGGCTCGAGCGGCCGCGCGTCCAGGCAACGCGCGGCGTCGGCACGCTCGCGCGCGCACTTCGCCTGCCAGTTGCTCTCCGCCAGCGCCGCCAGCCGCGCCTGCGCCTGCGCGCGTGACGTGGCGTCGCCGCGTGCGCGCAGCACCGGCAGCAGCGCGCGCAGGGTCTCGCGGATGTTCGCGTTCAGCGCGATCTCGGCCGGGTAGTTCTTGCCGAGTTCCCACGCGCGCTCGCTGATCTGCACGATGCGCATGCCCGGCGGCAGCGGGTCCACGCGGTTGAACACCGCCATGCGCAGCTGGTCCGCACCGAGCAGCACCAGCAGATCGTGCGCCTCGAGCGTCGCACGCACTTGCGGCTGGCTGCGCGTGATGGGGCCCATGTAGGCCGGATGATCGGTGCGGAAGTGCGCCGCCGACGGCACCGATTGCTGGTACACCGGTGCGCCGAGCAGTTCGGCCAGCGCGGCGGCCTCGTCGAACGCGTGCGCGGTGCCGAGTTCGTGGCCGGCGATCAGCACCGGCGCGCGCGCCGCGAGCAGCGTGTCGGCGAGCGTCGCGAGCGCGTCGTCGGACGGCCGCGTTGCGGCGTCGACCCGCGTCGGCCGGCCCAGATCGAGCGGCGCCGCGGCATCGAGGATGTCGCCCGGCAGCGAGATGAACACCGGTCCGGTGGGCGGCGTCAGCGCCACCTTCGCGGCGCGCCGCATGATGCGCGGCAGGTCCTCCACCCGTGTCACTTCGGTGGCCCACTTCACGCACGGCTGCGCAATCGGGACCAGCGGGTCGTACAGCAGCGGCTCGGTCAGGCCGAAACCCTGTTCCTGCTGGCCGGCGGTCAGCAGTACCGGCGAGCCGTAGAACTTCGCGTTGTACAGCGAGCCCATCGCGTTGCCGAGACCGGGGGCGACGTGGACGTTACAGGCGGCGAGGCGGCCGGAGGCGCGCGCGTAACCGTCCGCCATGCCGACGACGATCGACTCCTGCAGGCCCAGCACGTAACGGATCGCGGCCTGTTCGCCGAGTGCCTGCATGATCGCGAGTTCGGTGGTCCCGGGATTCCCGAACATCACGTCCACGCCCTCGCTTGCGAGCAGCGACACGAAGGCACTGCGACCGTTCAGCGTGGGCAGGCCGACAGCAGGCGGGACGGCCGGGCGTTCGTTCATCGCGGGCTCTCCGGGGGCGGGTGGGTCCGCCCAGCATAACGCAGCGCGGCCGCGCGCCGCAGCGGCTGGTCATGGCGAATCCACTCTGGAACACTGCGGGCGGGATCATCGCGACGGAGGGCACGCACATGTCGATCACGCACGGCTCGGTGGGCGTATTCCTGTATCCCGACAACTTCAGCGGACCCGAGCTCGCCGAGGCCGCCCGGCGGATCGAGGACCTGGGCTACCAGTCCATCTGGTACCCGGAGGTCTACTACTACGAGAGCTTCACGCTCGGCGGTTTCCTGCTGAGCGAGACGCGGCGGGTGACGGTGGCGAGCGGCATTGCCAACGTGTACGGCCGCGACCCGATGACCTGCGTGCAGAGCGGGCGCAGCCTGCGTGCATTCTTCGGCGATCGCTTCGTGATGGGCCTCGGGGTGTCGCATCCGTCGATCGTGGGCGCGCACGGTCATGCGTACGGCAAGCCGCTGACGACGATGCGGAACTACCTGCTTGCGATGGAGGCGGCGAGACCCCACCTGCTCGGCGAGGACCCGCCGATGGTGATCGGTGCCCTCGGCTGGAAGATGATCGCGCTGTCCGGGGAACTCACGATGGGCGCGCATCCGTTCAATTCTCCGCCCGAACACACGCGCCGCGCGCGCGCGATCCTCGGCCCCGGCAAGTGGCTGTGCACCGCGCAGCACGTGTGCTGGACCGAGGATCCGGTTGCCGCGCGCGCGGCCGCGCGGCGCGCGCTGGAGTTCTACTTCGTGACGCCCAATCATTACAACAACTGGCTGCGGCTCGGTTACACGCAGGACGACCTCCGCGACGGCGGCAGCGATCGCCTGATCGATGCGCTGGTTGCCTACGGCAGCGAAGCGCAGATCCGCGCCCGCATCCAGGCGCACTTCGAGGCGGGCGCGACCCAGGTGATCCTGAACACGATCCGGCTGTTGCCGCCGGAGTCCACGCCGAAGGTGCTCGCGGCCGGTGTGAACTACCAGTCAATCCCGGACTGGGCGGCGCTCGAAGCCCTGCGCCCGCGCTGATTGCGGGCCGCGCGCGGCGTCGTCCGCGACGGACCGCCGTGTGCGTTGACAGGGTGGCCGACCCCTCGTCCAATGGCGGCGACGCGCCCCGGAACAAGCCATGATGACCGCATCGCCCTCCCGTCCAGCTCCGTCCGCACCCCTCCCGAACATGCACGCGGCGCTGCCGCCCGGTCCCGCGCTGCATCCGTGGACCCAGCTGATGCGCTACTCCCTGACGCCGCTCGCGTTCCTGGAGGACTGCGCGCGACTCGGCGACACCTTCACGGTGCGTCTCGCCGGGTTCCCGGACATGGTCATGCTGACCCGTCCGGAAGATGTGCGCGAAGTGTTCCGCGGCGATCCGGCGGTGCTGCACGCGGGGGAAGGCAATGCGCTGCTGTCGACCCTGGTGGGGGAGACCTCGGTGCTGGTGCTCGACGACGCACCTCATCAACGGCAGCGCCGGCTGCTGCTGCCGCCGCTCAAGGGCGAACGGATGCGGACGTTCTTCGACGCGATGCGCGCCGAGACGCTCGCAGTGGCGGCCGAGTGGGCCCAGGGTCGTTCCGTGCGCGCCGATGAAGCCATGCAGCGCATCACGTTGCGCGTGATCCTGCGCGCCGCGCTCGGCACGGCCGGCGGCACCGACATGGAGGAACTGCAGGCCCGGATGGGGCGGATGCTGCGACAGGTCCGGCACCCGTTCGTGCTGGTGATGTGGCGGCTGTTCCCGCCGCGGCGTTTCGCCGATTCGCGGCTGCTGCCGTTCTACCGGTTGCGCCGGCAGTTCGACACGGTGCTTTACCGTGTCATCGCGGAACAGCGCGCGCGGGCCGAGACCTCCCGCGTGCCGTGCCTGCTGACCGACCTGCTCGCGGCCCGGGACGACGACGGACACGCGATGAGCGACGTGGAACTCCGCGATGCGCTGGTGACGATTCTCGCCGCGGGGCACGACACCACGGCACTGTCGCTTGCGTGGGCGCTCGAATGCATCCTGCCGCGGCCGGATGTCGTCGCCCGCATCGAAGACGAACTCGCGCGCGTGTGTGGTGACGCGTTGCCGGCACCGGAACATCTTGGTGCGCTCGAGTACCTGGACGCGGTAATCCGCGAGGTCCTGCGCGCGCGCACGGTCATTCCGTTCGTCGTGCGCGTGCTGAAGGCCGAGTGGACGGTGGGGGGACGGACGTATCCGCCGGGTGTCGTGCTGTGTCCTTCGATCCACCTGCTGCATCGGCGCGCGGAGCTTTACCCGTCGCCCGACGAATTCCGGCCGGAGCGCTTTCTCGCAAGACGTTACGCGCCGCACGAATGGATTCCGTTCGGCGGCGGGCATCGCGCATGTCTCGGACAGGCGTTCGCGCTCTACGAGATGAAAGTCGTGCTCGCGACGCTGTTCACGGAGCTGCGGATGTCGCGCCCGCCGGGTGCCGCGTCACGCCCGGCCCGTCGCGGCATCTCGATCGGTCCGAGCGACGGCACGCGGCTCGTTGCCCGCGCGCGCCGCGCGTGCGGCGTCACGTCAGCAGCTGGCTGAGCAGCAGCAGGCTTTCGCGTTCCTCCGGCGCAATCCGCTGATCGGCTGCGACGAGCCGGCCAACCGCCTCCAGGAACGCCTGGCGATGTTCGGCGGGAACCTCCGCCGGGTCCACTTCCTCCGGGGCCGGCGGTACTTCGAGCCATTGCCAGATCTGCGCGCGCTCGGACGGCGAGAAGTGCAGACGCCGGATGCAGTCGGCGACGAACAGGCGTTCCTCGCCGCTGACCCGCAGATCGCTCCATGCCACTGCGCAGACGAACTTCATCAGGCGGAGACGCGCTTCGGGCGCGAGGGAATCGAACATGAGTGGCGTCCAAGATGAGGAGTATCGTGTGCAGTGTGCCCAATGCAGGCCGCCCCGCAAAGCACGATTTGCCGGCAGCTTGCCCGGGATCAGGCCATGACGCGCAGCGGCCGTGCATCATGCCCGGACAGTCCGACGAACCTGGGGTCACCGGAGGCAGACATGAACATCCACGAGGAACTTGCGGAGATCGTCACCGCGCTCCGGCGGGAGCGTGACGCGATCCATCTCAAGCTGCACCTGCTGAAAGCCGAAGCGCGCGACGAATGGCACGCGCTGGAAGGAAAATGGAACCATCTGCAGCAGAAAGCCGCCGGACTCGGCGACGCTACCGGCGAGGCCGCCGGAGATGTCGCGGCGGCGGCGCGGCTGCTCGGCGAGGAACTCACACGCGGCTATCACCGGATCCGTGATTCGCTGAAATAGCCGCGGCGCGGCTCAACCGGCGGGCAGCGGAAACTCCGCCAGCAGCGCCGCGTAGCCCGATTCGAGTTCGATCTGCAGCGCGCCGAGCACGCGCACGACGGCACAGTACAGCGCGATTGCGAGCACCAGGTCCACCAGATGGCGCGCGGGCAGTGCTGCCTGCAGTTCCGCGAAGGTCGAATCCTCGAGCCGCGGGCCGGCGGCGAGTTCGCGGGCCGCCCGCAGCACCGCGCGATCGAGCGCGGGCAGCGTGCTGGCGTGACCGGCGGTCTCGGCCGCGATCGCCCGCAGATCGTCGTCGGTCACGCCGACCGCGCGACCGAGTTCGACATGGTGCGCGTACTCGTATGCCGTGCGCGTGACGTAACCCACCTGCACGATCGCCAGTTCGCGCAGGCGCGGATCGAGCGGGCTGTCGTGCCGGACGTAGTAGGCCGGGGTGCGCAGCGCGCGCGCCGCCTCGGGGCTGTGCGCCAGCACCCGGTAGAGGTTCAATCCGCGTGCGAGCAGTTCGCGGTCCCCGGGCGCGAGGTCGGCTTCCGTGAGAAAGGGCAATCGGGCCATCGGTCCTCCGGCAGGTGGGCGAGACGCCCCATGATAGCCCGCGCTGAAGCCCTGTGCGCCGGCGCCTTGGGGGATCGCGCGGGCGAGCCCGTCAGAGTTCTTCGCGCGCTGCGAACCCCGCGAACTGCACCACCCCGCGCGCGAGCTGGTAGAACAATGCGGCGCGCAGGCGCGTCAGGAATCCGAGCGGGCGCGCGAGATCCGGCGTGATGGGCAGCGCAGCGTTCGCGATGGCGTGCTCGAGGCTCGTGCGCAGTTCGGCGACGAGGCGCCGGTCGTGCAGGATCACGTTCGCCTCCCGCGACAGCCACAGGCTGAACGGGTCGATGTTGGACGAACCGACGGTTGCCCAGGTGTCGTCGACGCACGCAACCTTGGCGTGCAGGTGCGCGGGCTGATACTCGTAGACCTCGATACCCGCACGCTGGAACGTGCCGTACAGGCCGTGCGTGGCGTGATGGACCAGCAGATGATCCGGGCGGCCCTGCAGCAGCAGCCGTACGCGAACCCCGCGGCGCACGGCCTCCGTCAGCGCGTGACGGATCCGGCGCCCCGGCAGGAAGTAGGCGCAGGCGATCAGCACGTCGTGCCGGGCTGCGGCGATCGCGCGCAGGTAAGCGTCCTCGATCGCGCGACGATGACGCAGGTTGTCCCGGGTCACGAACGACGCCGGGTGTCCGCCGGGAATCGGGGCCGGGCGCGCGCGCCAGCGCATGCGGGGATCCGTCGTGCGCGGGCGCGCGGTCAGCCCGGTCAGCAGCCACAGTCGGCGCACCGCGCGGTGCAGGTCGCCGACGAGCGGCCCTTCCACCCGCACCGTGAAATCATAGCGCGGTACGTCGCCGCCCGCGTCGCGGTCGTCGACGAGGTTGATACCGCCGCAGAAGCCCACGCGACCGTCCACCACGACGAGCTTGCGATGCAGGCGCCGCAGGTGCTGCAGGCGCAGCGGAAAACCGCGCATGGCGGGCCGGTACACGCGGAGGTGCACGCCACCCGCGATGAGCACGGCGCGCAGCGCCGGCGCCACGTTGCGCGTGCCGAAGCCGTCCGCCAGCACGCGCACGACCACGCCGCGCCGGGCGGCCTCCGCCAGCGCGTGCGCGATGCGGTGGCCGGTGGCATCGTTCTCGAACAGGTAGGTCTCGACGTGGATCTCCTCGCGCGCCTCGCGGCACGCGGCCTCGAGCACGGGAAAATACCGATCGCCGGTCTCGAGCAGTGCGATGCGGTTGCCGTCGGCAATCTTCATGTGCGCACGCGCAGGGTGGCCGAAAGTGCCGCGTGATCGGACAGCGCGCCCACGCGCGGGCCGTGATGGACGTGCGCGGTCTCCACGCGGAACCCCCGCGTGTAGATCCGGTCGAGGCGCAACAGCGGCATCCGCGCGGGGTAGCTTCGCGCGGGCCGGCCCGCGATCGCGGTGAACGCTTCGTCGAGCCCGAGCGTGGCGGGCAGCAGGTGCAGCGCGTGCTGGCCCCAGTCGTTGAAATCACCCGCGACGATCAGCGGCGCCGACGGCGGCACCGTGCGCTCGATTTGCGCGCGCAGGGCGTCGAACTGCCGGCGTCGCCAGCCTGCGAACAACCCCATGTGCACGTTGATGCAATGCAGGGGACCCGGCCAGCCCGCGATCGCGATCTCGCAATGGAGCAGCCCGCGCTGTTCGAACCGGGACTGCGAGATGTCCGTGTTGCGCCACGCAACGATCGGGTGGCGCGACAGGATCGCGTTGCCATGGTGGCCGTCGTCGTAGACCGCGTTCCGTCCGTATGCGAACTCCGTCCACAGCGTGTCCGCCAGGTACTCGTACTGCGGCATCGACGGCCATTGCGGGTGCCGCCGCGATCGCCGCGCGGACAATCCCTGGACCTCCTGCAGGAACACGAGGTCGCTCCCGAACGCGCGCAGCGCCTCGCGCAGCGCGTGAACGGTGATGCCGTGACGCCGGGAATAGCCCTTGTGGATGTTGTAGGTGACGACCTTGAGGGTGTTCATCGCGGCAGTTCGCGCGCCGTGGCAAGACGGGACGCGCCGTCCCGGGAACCATACGGGCACCGCCCGGTCGGCGGCAAGCGACGCGGATGGCGGCAGGTGCGGGCATGCGCGGTCGCGGAATCCGGCGCAGCTGATTAGAATCGAGCGACCGACCGCGAGGGATTCCCATGGACGTTCGAGGCCTGCATCGCTTTCTGTTCGACGGGATCCCGGTGCGCGGGGCGGCGGTGCGGATCACGAGCGGCTGGCAGGAAGCGCTGCGCCGGCGCGCGGCGGTCGGTGCGTTCGCGGCGCCTGTGCGTGCGCTGATCGGCGAGATGACCGCCGCAGGCATGCTGATGCACGCGACGATCAAGTTTGACGGCGCGCTGGTCCTGCAGGTGCATGGTGACGGCCCGGTCAAGCTCGCCGTGGCCGAAGTCCGGTCCGACCTCAGCTTCCGTGCCACCGCGAAAGTAGTGGCGGAGGTCGCGGCGGATGCGCGCCTGCCCGCACTCGCGAACGTCCACGGCGGCGGACGCTGCGCGATCACGCTGGACCCGCGCAACCGCCCGCCTGGTACCCAGCCGTACCAGGGCGTGGTGCCGCTGTTTGGTGATCGCCGCGAGGACCTGCTCGATTTCTCCTCGGTCATCGAACACTACATGCTGCAGTCCGAGCAGCTCGACACCAAGATGATTCTCGCGGCCAACGACGATGTCGTCGCGGGCCTGCTGCTGCAGCGGATGCCGGCTGCCGGACTGGGCAATCTCGCGGCGGGACGCGACGAGGACCTGATCGGTGTGCACGAGGATTTCAACCGGCTCGCGATGCTCGCCTCCACCCTCACGCGCGACGAACTGCTGGCGCTCGATGTCGACACCCTGCTGCATCGGCTCTTCTGGCAGGAACGCGTGCAGCGTTTCGAGGCGATGCCTACGCGCTTCGCCTGCTCCTGCGGGCGCGAACGCGTGCAGCAGATGCTGCGCGCGCTCGGCCGCGACGAGGTGGACGACATCCTCGCCGAACAGGGTGGTGTGGAGATCGGCTGTGACTTCTGCGGTGCGCAGTACCGGTTCGATGCCGTCGATGCGGCCGCACTGTTCACGCCCGCAATCGATCATCCGCCGGCGTCGACGACGCTCCAGTAGCGGCGCGCCGGCCGCACGCGGTCAGGCGCGTTCCAGCACGACCACCGGGATTTGCCGGTCGGTTTTCGCCTGGTACTCGCGGTACGGGGGGTAGAGATCCACCATCATTGCCCACAGGCGTTCCCGTTCGGCACCTTCCGCAATGCGCGCGTGCGCGCTGAACTTCGCGGTTGCCACCTGCAGTTCCACGCTGGGGTACGCGCGCAGGTTCCAGTACCAGGCGGGCTGCGTCGCGGCCCCGCCTTTCGACCCGATCACGACGTACGCGTCACCGGATCTGCCGTAGATGAGCGGCATTGGCCGCGGCGCGCCGCTGCGTCGACCGCGCGTCGTGAGCACCAGGCAGGGAGTCGGATTACGTCCGCCCGCGAACGTCGCATCCCAGTCGTGACCTTCGCGGCCGCCGCTCTCCAGGTAAATCCGCAGGTGCTCCGTGATCCAGTCCGGCACCTTGCCGCCGTCCAGCTCCCGAACCGTCTGATCGACATCCAGCTTGCTCATCCAGGTGTCCCTCCGCGCGAATCGGATCCGGGTTCGGCGAGTGCGCGCGACAGCCGCCGTCATCATCACGTCACGCCGGTGCACAGTCGCCGGCTTTGCACACCGATCACCTGCATCCTGCGCGCCCCGGACGGCGGCGCCGGACGGGCCGGCCGCGACCCCTCAAGTCTGCAGCGGCAGCACGCACTCGGCCAGCTGCTCGAGTTCGCCGCGCCAGTCGGGTGCGTCGCTCAGCGCGCGCAGCACGAACTTGCTGACGCCGCCGGCGAGATGCGCCTCTACCAGCGCACGCAGCGCGGTGGCGCCGACCGGCAGTATGTCCGTCAGGTCGCGATCCGCGCGACGCTGGCGCACCGCCTCGACCGCTGCATCCGAGGGCGGTGAGAATGCGTATGGCACGCTGATGCCGAAATGCTCGGGATCGATGTGGCGGCCGAGCTCGGCGGTGCGTGCGAGGATCTTCGCGCGGCCCGCCGCCGCCTCGGCGGGGGTCGCCGCGGCCGTCAGCCAGCCGTCCGCCGTGCGTGCGACGCGCTCGAGCGCGGCAGGTCCGAGACCCCCGAACCACACTTCGAGCGGCGACTGCACGGGCCGCGGGGAGAGCGTGAGCGCGTCGAACCGGTACGGGCCGGATTCGCCGGTGACGGTCTCGCCTGCCCACCAGCGCCGCAGCAATGCCAGGGTCTCGTCGACCGCGCGGCCGCGGTCTCCGGTGGGATGGCCGAGCACCGCGCGTTCGGGCGGCTGCCCGAGCCCGGGCACGAACGACAGCAGCAGCCGTCCGTGGCTCAGGCGATCGAGCTGCGCGAGCTGCTTTGCGAGCCACCACGGGTTGCGGCCGAGCGGCACCACGTTCGCGCCGAGCTTGAGGCGACGCGTGCAGCCCGCCGCGAACGCGAGGCTGAACAACGGATCGCCCGTCGGTCCGAGCGGGACGTCGGAGAGCCACAGCGTATCGAAGCCCAGGTGTTCGCAGGCCGCGAGGTACTCTGGAAACACGTCCTCGTGGAACGCGCGGGTGGGAGGCGTGACGGCGAAGCGGATCTTCATGCAGCGTGTCTCACGGCGATATGCCGCCCGGCGGGCGGCGCGGAATCACGTGACGGACGCCGCCGAGGGGATCCTCGACGTCGCCGCGATAGCGTGGGATGAGATGAATATGCGCGTGCCAGACGCTCTGTCCGCCGGCCGCCTCGAAGTTCGCGCCCAGGTTGAAACCGTCCGGGGCGTGCGCGTCGCGGAGGATCGCGTGGACGTCGCGCGCGAGATCGAAGCATGCGCGGTATTCCTCCGGCGTGGTGTCGAAAAGCGTCCGGACGTGCCGGCGGGGCACCACCAGCGCATGCCCGGGAGACACGGGATTCCGATCGTAGAAGGCGATCGCGAGCGCGTTCTGCGCGAGCAGCGCGCGATCCGGTGCGCAGAACACGCAAACGCCATCGACTTCGGCCGGCAGCGGACTCACGCGGAGTGCCAGGCGCCGTGCGCGATCGCGGCCTCGCGATCGGCCGCGCACTGGAACTGCGGCGTCTCGTCCCGCGGCTGCCGCGTATCGCGACCCTCGGTGGACGACGCCTCGGCACGCCAGGCATCGTCGCCCCAGTGGTTTGGCAGCTGCACGATGCCGCCCGGCGCGGTCAGCGACGCGAATCCCGCCAGCGCGCTGCGCACGACGGCAGCCTGGTCCGCCGGGTCGAACGGTTTGCCGGCACTGTGGCCGAGCGGGTAGTCCACGAACGCCGCGCGCGGCGGGCGTCCCGCCTGCAGGATGTCGAGCGCGCTGCCAAGGCACAAGGTCGGAATGCCGTTTGCTTCGAGATGTCGTGCGATCAGGCTCACGGTCTGATGGCACACGGGTCACATCGCGACGAGCAGCGCGCAATCCACGTCGAGCGCACGCAGCGCGCCGAGCACCGCGGGTGCGGTCTCCTCGCGCACGCGGCGCTGCGAGTAGACGCCGCCCATGCACGAGACGACGCGCTGCGCGAGCGCGCCGATCGCGCCCGCCGAGACCAGCCGCCGCAAGGTGCCGAGCGGAAAGATGCAGTCGGGATCCCGCCTGGGGTCGACGAGGTAATTTTCGGTGATGTGGGAGAACCGCACATCGGCCGGCGCGGTGATGCTGTCGATCTCGCGGATCGAGGCGTCGTCCCGGTAATGGTACGCACACTGCCCGAGCGCATACGCGCCGGAGGTGGAAAGCAGGCCCAGGCGCGCCGCGGACAGCGGCTTCGCCAGCGGCTGCCAGGGCGGCGCATCCGCGGCCACGAACCAGCGGTACGGCGCGTAGCCGAGCCGCAGGTAGCGCTCCTTGATGGCCTGCATGTATTGCACGGGGGTGGACACGTTCATCGGGTATCTCCGGGTCACGATGACCGCATCATAGCGCGGCGATGGCGGGTGAGGGCGGCGGCGCTTTGCGTTACCCCGGCAAAACTGCGAACATTTTTCGATTCGATGTAGGAATCGAGGACCTCCGACGATGGGCCGCATTTTCGAAACCCGCAAGCACACGATGTTCGCCCGCTGGGACCGCATGGCCAAGCAGTTCACGCGGGTCGGCAAGGACATCGCGATCGCGGTGCGTGCCGGCGGACCGGACCCGGCGAACAATCCCGCGCTGCGTCGGGTGATCCAGAACGCGCGCGCGGTGAACATGCCGAAGGACAAGGTGGAGGCCGCGATCAAGCGGGCGCTCGGCAAGGACGCGGCGAACTATGAAACCGTCATCTACGAAGGTTATGCACCGCACGGTATTGCGCTGCTGGTGGAGACCGCCACTGACAACCCCACCCGCACCGTCGCGAGTGTGCGCAGCGCATTCAACAAGTACGGTGGCAATCTCGGCATCGCCGGCAGCGTGAACTTCATGTTCAAGCGCATGGGCGTGTTCCGGATCAATCCCGAGGGCATCGACCAGGACGATCTCGAGCTCTACCTGATCGACCACGGGCTGGAGGAGATGGGCGAGAGTACCGGCGAGAAGGGCGAGCC
>JBFWUN010000044.1:0-35027 GCA_050247235.1 Gammaproteobacteria bacterium | reverse complement strand
AACAGTACGCAGACGGTACGCTCCTCGCTCCTGCGCAGTTCCTGGTGACGCCACGCCGACTGCACGCCGGCATCGCTCGGCAGGAGCGGCGAGATCGCGAGATCGCCCGTGGGGCGCAGCTGGCACGCCAGGCGCACCGAGTCCGGCGCGGAGATCCGGCGCAGCACGCGCAGTTCGTCCGGCGTCGGCGGCGGCAGCGACGCGCGGCCCGCATCGACATGCACCCGGCACGTGGAGCACCGTCCACGTCCGCCGCAGACGGACGCGTGCGCGATCCCGGCGGCGCGCAGGCTGTCCAGCAATGATGCGCCGCGCGGGATCTCGAGCGTGCGGCGGCCCGCGTAGTTCAGCCGCAGGGTGTCCCGGCGGCGCACCCGCCCGAGCGCACGCAGACCGAACAGCAGTCCGTACCCCAGCAGGGTGATGCCGCCGATCATGTTCGCGCCGCGCGTGACCCATGCCAGCCCGTTCGCCGGCAGCCGCGCGTCCGCCGCAAGTGCGGCCACGTAGCTGGGTTCCGCCAAGGCACGGTCGCGCACTTCGATCCCGCGCGACACGTAGCCCGCGAGTGCCAGCGCCGGCAGCAGCACCGCACACGCGAGCCACCAGCCCTGTGTGCGGACGTACCCGGGGCGGAGCCGCAGCCACGCGTGCAGGCCGAGACACGCGTGCAGCCATACCGCGATGACCAGCACGGCCTGCAGCAGCCCGGTGCCCGGCGAGATCACCCACAGGTACGCGAGTTCCATCGCGTACCCGGTCTCGGCGGCGAACGCTTCGTGCAGGCCGCGGGTACCGAGCACGTGTCCCGCCAGCGTGATTGGAAGCAGCAGGCCGAGCGCCGCCTGCGCGAGCTGCGCGCGTGGCAGCCGGTGCAGTGCCCGGCGCATGAGCAGACCCCACAGCGCGGTGACGGCATGCACCAGCGCCGCACCGCCCAGCAGCACCGTCCCGGCCGCGGTACGCCACGGCGCGAGACTCCACGCGAGTCCACGTTCCATCGCGGCCAGCGACACGATGCCGAGCGCGTGGTTCACCAGGTGAAGCACCACGTACACCAGCAGCACGAGGCCGCTGTAGAGACGGAGTCGATCGCGCAACCGTGGTACCCGCTCGTGATGAGGTGGCGGGAGCCTATGCGAATTCGCGCCGCGGCGACAGGGTGCGCGCCGGTATCCGCCCGAACCGGATCAGCCGGATGCCGCGCAGGCGGCCGGCGCACTCAGACCGGCGGGTCCTCGTCGTGCACGGTCATCACCGGCACATGCGCGAGCCGCGCGATCTTGTCGGCGGTGCTGCCGAGCAGCGCGTGGCTCAGGCCGCGGCGGCCGTGCGTCCCCACGATCACGAGATCGGCGTGGAGCTCGTCGACGGTGGCCAGGATCTCCCGCCACGGATCGCCCTCCCGCAACACTGCATCCGCCTGCGGCAGCTGGGCCCTGACCCCCTCCAGCGCCGTGTCCAGTTCCGCCCGCGCGGCCTGTTCCACGTGCGTGGCGAGATTGCCGCTGGCGTACTCCATCGCCGCGTACGCGAGCACGGGGATCTCGTAGCTGTGCAGCAAGGTCAGTCGCGCGTCGAAGTGCCTGGCCATTTCGATTCCGAGTGCCAGGGCGCGCGCGGACGTGGGCGTGAAATCCGTCGGGACGAGGATATGTCGGAACACGGCATGGTCCTCCGGGCGGGGTGTTCCTTGAGTGTAGCCCGGATGGACGGGCATCGGCGCGATTCGCCACCCGCCCCAGGAGTCCTGCGAGCACCCGCGTGCCGATCACGCCCGTGCGACGTCCCGCGTCGCATTCATCGCACCGGCCGGTATTTTCAGCGCCGTCGCCGGATGAACCCCAGGCCCGCGAGCCCACTCGCGAGCAGCAATCCGGTGAACGGGAGGGGCACCGCCGAAATCGTCGCGCGGGTGGCACCGAACGCGATGCCGTCTCCCACGTTACCGAACAGTCGAATCTCAAGCGAGCCGATGGGCATGTCCGTCGTCAGGAACGCGAATGCGTCCAGTATTTCGTCGCCCGAGACCGATATCGGAGGCGCATCGAGCCGGCGGTTGCCCGGATCCCAGCTGGGAGCAGGGACGAGGGTGCCGACGTTGTCGAAGGTCGCAAAGCGCCAATGCGGCGTGATGGAAGCACCGGCCAGGTCGAAGGCATCGATCACGACGAAGCTGCCCGCAGTCTCCAGGTCGGCCAGGCCGATGGAGCCCCCCGTCGGCAGGCCGCCGGGGTTGGTGAAGCGGATCGTCAGGGTTGAGTCGTAGGTGAACGCACCGTTCGTGCCGAAGGCGGCGATCATCCGGATCTCGCGGTTCGTGAAAGTCCAGTCCGGGTCGCTCAGTTCGTGGGTGAGACCCGCAGGGGCTGCATTATCGAAACGGTCCAGGTTGCTGAACGTGACCGTGGCGTCCAGCAGGTCCGCGGATGAGACGTCACCGGTGTCCTGCGCGGGCAGCCAGCCGGAAAAATCGAGCCACTCCACGTCCGCTGCGGGTGCATCGCCCGGTGCGTACGAGGCCAGCAATGCCATGAAAACGGCGAGATTCCGTCGTGCGTTGGGCCGCGTTGCATCCTGCATGGGGGACTCCTTGGCGTCGCTGTTCGATCCTTGCGGTCTCGGACTTTCGCGCCCGCGCTCGGGAATCGTCAAGATCGACGGGCATCGGGTGTGAATTTCTACCGATCCCCGCAAGCGCCCGGTACCGCCGGGCAGAACGTCCTCGTGCGTTCCGGCTGGTTCGACTCGGCGCGACGCCCGCGCAGGCGATCGCTCGGTCCCCGCGAATTCCCGTGGGCGGACGACCGCACGTCCAATGCCCTCGCCGCCGTCTCGCGCGGTGTCTAGAATCCCGTCATCCCGAAGGGTCAGGGCCTTTCGAATCCTTTCTGTGGGCGCCCGACCCCAACCCGTATGCCGTGCGTACCGGACGACCCGATGTTCACGATTGACCAGATCCGCACCGCGCTGGCCCGTGTGCCGAACGATCCCGCGAAATACGCGCCGCATCCACGCCATGCCGCCGTGTCCATGATTTTCTCCGGCCCACCGGGCGCGCTGGAGGTCTGCTTCATCCGGCGCGCCGAACGCGCCGGCGATCCGTGGTCCGGCCAGGTCGCATTCCCCGGGGGGCGCGCCTCGCCCGCTGACCCGGACGCGCCGTCGGTTGCCGAACGGGAAACCTGGGAGGAGATCGGGCTCACCCTGGCGCCGCGCCACCGCGTTGGCCCACTGCCGATGCGGGCGGTGGAAACCAACTCGCTGCGTGCCGGGCTGACCCTGTGGCCATTCGTCTACCACGTGGGCGCGGAAGAGCGGGCAATCGCCATGCCGCGCCTGCCGCTGGAGGTCGCAAGCGTCTTCTGGGTGCCTATCGATCACCTGTTCGACGAGGGCGCCGTGACCGAATACGAGTACCCCGGGCTCACGGCGTCCGTCTTTCCCGGCATCCAGTTCGGCGAGCACGTGATCTGGGGGCTGACCTTGCGCGTACTGGCGAGTTTCGCGGAAGTCATGCAGAGACGCCTGCCGGCACTCGCCTGAGCGCCGGCCGTTTCTGCCACGACAACAACGCTGGTGCCCCGGACGCGTGCCCGGAACTTCGCCGGCTGAACGCATGACCAACCAGAAGCCGTCTCCGAGGACCCTGCTCATGCCGCACGGCATCGCGTTGCTGGTTGTCGCCCTGATGCTCGCTCCGTGCGTGGCCCGCACGGAGACCCCGCCTGATCCCGCGGTCCGCCCGGGGTCGCTCGCGTTCAATGAAACCGTGCCGCTTGACGGCGCGCGCGAGGCACACTGGAAGCTGCGCCTGCTCTACCGCGGACGCTACCTGGTGGAGGCTTACCGCGAAGACCCAGCGGAAGGCACCTTGGAAACGCAGGAAGTGGATCTGACCTTGGTGTTCAGCCGCCGCGGCAAGCCGCTCTTCGAGCGCGCGGTGACGTTGGTCTTCGACCCCGCCACACCGTCGGCCACCCTGGCCTACGTGACGACGGACGAAGATCTCCCGTTGCGGCAGACCATCGACGTGACCTTGCGAATCACCAGCCCTGCGGCGTCGGACGACGTGCTGCGGTTGCAGATACGCCGTAATCCGCTGCCCGCGCTGCCGCTGCGCTGAGCGGCCGCGGGGCAGAGGGTTTGTTCAGCGCGGTCCGGTCAGCGTGCGGACCCGGCGCCACGCGGCGCCGCCCAGTCCGAGCAGCACCAGTGCCAGCGAACCCGGCTCCGGGATCCGACCGTCCACGGTCTCGATCCGTGCGCCGAAGTTGATCGGCGGCGTGCCGCCGAACGTGAACAGCGCCCAGTCATCCGCGGCAGTCGGGAATCCCCGCAGCCAGTAATCGTCGAAGCTCGAACCGACTGCGGGCGGATGGAAGAGCAGCGGACCCGCGTCGGAACCGCCGCCAGTCGGGTCGAAGTCCACGCCACCGAACGCGAGGCCGATGGCCAGGTAATCGGGCAGCAGAATGGACGGCGCCGGGTCCACGAAAGCCACCGTCGTCCCATCACTGGCGAGGATCGGTACCGTGGACGAGAAGAGCACGGTGCCGGGGGTGTTGAAGCCGAAGCTGCCCGGCGTGGGCGCACCGTCCATCGCGTAGAGCGTGGCGGTGAGCGTCTCGTCCCCATCGAAATTGAATCCCGCGTAGGCGACGGTCAGGCGCTGGAACACCCGGGGGCCCGGTCCCAGGGTGACGTCGTCGGCGGCTTCCACATAGGTGAAACCCCCGAGGTAGTTGCCGATCGGCGTGACCAGGTTGTCGTAGATCACCGTGGCGTGGCAGGTGGCCTGCACGATGAACGTTGCCGCGAAGGCGAGGAGCGCGTTGAGACGCATCAGGAGGCCCTCCCTGAGGTGTGGGAAAAGAATCGTGCAAATCCCGGACCACTACTTGCACAAGTCAATCAGAACAGGACGTTGGCGAGATCGCGTCCCGCTGCATCCCCGGCGAATGTAAAAATTGTTGACACCCACCGGCCGTGCGCAGCAGGTGCAACCGGTTGCTCCGGCGGAGATCACCCCGGCCAGGGCTTCACGCGCGCTGTGCAATCCGCGCGCGCAGCAAGTCGAGCAGCGGCGGCCCATGCCGCTGGCTGAACGCGTAGCGTACCCGCACCACGGGCCGCGGCAGCGGAAAGAGCGTCTCCAGCCGGGCCGGGCTCGCGTCCACGATCACGTCGATGTCCGTCGCGGCGGCGGCGAGCGTGGCCGCGAGATCATCTCGCTGCGCATCCGAATACCCGAGCGCTGGCAGCACGGAATCCAGGTGAGGGTACGCGGCGAAAGCCTCGACGAGCGAGCCGCGGGCGTAAGGACGGGGATCGATCACTGCATCGGCGCCGTAGCGGCGCGCTGCCAGCAAGCCGGCCCCGGACGGCATGCCGCCGTGAGTGACCGTTGGCCCGTCCTCCACCACGAGTACCCGCCGACCCGCCAGCGCCGTCGGATCATCCACCGTGATGGCCAGGTCCGACTCCACGAGCTCAGCGCCGGGATTCACCTCGGCCACGCGTGCCCGGATCCCCGCGATGTCCGTCGGCGAAGCCTGCGCGCACTTGCTGATCACCACCACGTCCGCGCGGCGCAGGTTGGTCTCGCCGGGGTAGTAGTTCAGTTCGTGGCCGGGCCGCAGCGCGTCCACCACGCAGAGCAGGACCGTTGGCGCGACGAACGGCCCGTCATTGTTGCCGCCATCCCAGAGGATGATGTCCGCTTCCGCTTCCGCCGCCACGAGCACGCGCGCGTAGTCCACGCCCGCGTAGATCGCCATCCCCGCCTCCACGTACGGCGCGTATTCCTCGCGTTCCTCGATCGTGCACCGGTGCCGCGCAAGATCATCCGGCGACGCGAAGCGCTGCACTGCCTGCGCTCCGAGATCGCCGTAAGGCATCGGGTGACGAAGGATACCCACGCGCAAGCCCGCGTCACGCAGGCCGCGCGCAATCCACTGCGACAGCGGGCTCTTGCCGGCGCCGGTGCGCGAAGCCACCACGGCGATCACGGGCTTCCTTGACGTGAGTTCGGTGTCGCGTGGTCCGAGCAGCGCGAAGTTCGCGCCCAGCGACTGCACCAGGCTCGCCTTGTGCATGACCTCTGCGTGCGAGAGATCGCTGTAACTCAGGAACACCCAGTCAACCGCCTTGTGCCGGATGAGCGCGGGCAGCTCTTCTTCAGGATGAATCGGGATGTCGTTCGAGTAATGCGGACCGGCGAGCGCCCGGGGAAACACGCGCTGATCGATGAACGGAATCTGCGTGGCGGTGAACGCGACCACACGGAACTGCGGGCGATCGCGGAAAAAGCGCTGAAAGTCGTGAAAGTCACGCCCCGCGGCGCCCATGATGATGCAGCTGAACATAATTGGGGTCAGAGTAACAAATTCTCCAACCCTGCAGACCTGCCGGTGTCGCGCAAGCGAACTCATTGACAATCGATCAGGTTCGTCCGACTGTTTACCAGGAGGTCACCGCAGCGGAAACGGATTTCGCTGCGGTCCGACAATCGCGCGACACGACTCAAGGACGAGACGATGGCACGCTTACTGCGCCTCTGCCCGGCAGGGGTGACGCTTCACCTGAGCCAGCGCGGCAACAATCGGCATACCTGCTTCGCGGATGAGCAGGATTTCGCCGCCTATGCACACTGGCTGCGCGCCGCGGCAGTGCAATACGTGGTCGCGGTTCACGCCTGGGTGTTCATGACGAACCACGTGCACTTGCTTGTGACGCCGACGGAAGCCGACGCGGTACCGCGAATGATGCAGACCGTGGGGCGACGGTATGTGCGTTACTTCAATCATCGGCATGGGCGGACGGGGACATTATGGGAGGGCCGCTACAAATCGTGCGTGGTCCAGCACGAAGATTACCTGCTCACGTGTCATCGCTACATCGAGATGAATCCCGTGAGAGCTGGGATGGTGAATCGGCCTCAGGACTATCGATGGTCGAGCTATCACGCCAACGGGCTGGGCCGGAGGTCCGAATTGCGCACGCCGCATGCGATGTACCTGGCGCTGGGATCGGATGAAACCACCCGGCTTGCGGCTTACCGCGAACTATTTGATGCACCCATCAATACCCATCTCGTGGAAGCGATTCGCGCGGCGACGAACAAGGGATTGGCTTTTGGCAACGATCCTTTCAAAGACGAAATCGAGAAGTTGTGCGCACGGCGGGTGCGGCCGATGTCGACAGGACGACGGAAAGCGCGCGGTTGACCTGGGCTCGCCGCCCTGCGGCGGATTGATGAGGTGGGATCCGTCGTAGCATGTTCCTTCAAACGTGAGAATCGTTACTCTGACCCCAAGGGGGAAACATGAAACACGCCTGGATAATCGTTTCCGTGTTGATGGTGATCGCGCTCACGGGCACCGGCTGCGATTCGCAGCAATCGCCGGTCGACGGCGCCAAGGATGCACTCGACCTGCGCGAACATGAGAAACTGAAGGACGCCGGTGAAGATGCGGCGGACGCGCTGGAGAATGCGGTCGAAGCGGTAGAAGAGGAAATCAAGACTGACTGAATCGTCAATCCCGACAGAAATTCGCGCGCTTCCCGCCTACACTTCAAAGGTCCATGCACCAAGTGATGGGAGAGAAAAATGAGCGAGCACGTTTACAAGAAGATAGAAATCACGGGTAGCTCGAAGGAAGGGACGGACGATGCAATCCGGAATGCCCTGGCCAAGGCTGCAAGGACCGTGAAAAACATGGACTGGTTCGAAGTCATCGAGACACGCGGCGAGATCAAGAATGGTCACGTCGCGTTCTGGCAGGTAACCATCAAGATCGGTTTCCGACTCGAAGACTGAGAAGGGCACTGCAAGGCGGGCATTCTGCGCCCGGCGCATAGCCGGGCGCGACACCGTGGTGACGATGTTTCTCCGGACTGCTGGTGCGCCTGGGTGCTGAGCGCGGGCCTTCCTTTGCGCCTCCCGTTCGTCAGCCGCCCCGAGGACGTGTGCCGCGAACGAGGTATTGTCCATGGCGGCATCGCCGCCCATCAGATCGAACAGGCGGAGACCCTTCGTGATCCGCGAATCGTTACTCTGACCCCAATTTGACGCGCGTGCCGTCTTGGCCGGCGAGGGCGGCCGCGAGGTTCTTCGGCGCGCAGATAATTGCGCGGCGCGCCGGGTGGGTCACGAACGCGCACGCGGCGGCCACCTTCGGACCCATGCTGCCGGCTGCGAAATGACCGTCCTGCGCGTACGCGGCGAGCGTGGACACAGTGACGGTACCCAGCGGCCGCTGCAGAGGCGCGCGGAAATCGAGATAGGCGCACGGGACATCCGTCAGCAGCACGAGCGTGGTGAAACCGAGCGCGTCTGCGAGCAGCGCCGCGGTCGCGTCCTTGTCGATCACCGCCTCCACGCCCTCCAGCCGGCCCGCGCGTTCCACCACGGGAATGCCACCGCCGCCGGCCGCGATGACCGCCACCCCCGCGTCGAGCAGCCGTGCGAGCACGGGCAGTTCCACCACTGCACGCGGCACCGGCGAGCCCACCACCCTCCGCCAGCCGCGTCCGGCGGCATCTTCGCGCACCGCCATGCCTGCGCTGGCGAGCCGCGCGGCCTCGTCCGCCGACAGGAAGCGCCCGATCGGCTTGACCGGGTCCGCGAACGCAGGATCCGCGGCGTCCACCACCACCTGGGTCAGCAGCGAACAGATCTCGCGCGGCGCGCCGTGCGTGCGCCACGCGTTGCCAAGCGCCTGGACCAGCACGTAGCCGAGTTCTCCCTCGGACTCCGCCACGCAGACATCGAGCGACAGCGGGTAGGCCTGGCCGAGCGCTGCCTCCACGCGCACCAGCATGTGCCCGACCTGCGGGCCATTGCCATGCACGAAGAGGAGCCGCTCGACCTCCGCGATCTCCGGCAGCAGCCGCGCCGCCAGCGTTTCCGCGAAGGCGAGCTGCCCGGCCATCGTCAGCGGTGCCGGCGGCCGCGCGAAGGCGTTGCCGCCGAGCGCTATCAGCAGGTCCGACATCCTGCGCGCGGTCTCACCACGGATGCACCACCACCGGCAGCGACGCGTACCCGTGGATCACGTTCGAGCAGACGCGCACCGGGTCGCCGATGACCTCGACGAAACGGAAGCGCTTCATGATCTCTTCCCACGCGATCTTCAGCTGCAGTTCGCCGAGGCGGTAACCCACGCAATGATGGATGCCGAAGCCGAACGAGAGATGCCGGCGCGCCTGGGGCCGATCGATGATGAAGTCCTCGGGGCGATCGATCGCGGTCTCGTCACGGTTGCCGGAGAGGTACCACAGCGCGATGCGATCGCCGGCCGGGATCACCTTGTCGCCGACCGGGATGTCGACGAGCGCGGTGCGCGCCATGTGCGAGATCGGTGTCTGCCAGCGGATGATCTCCGGCACCATCGAATCGATCAGCGCCGGGTCGGCGCGCAGCCGGTCGTACTCGCCCGGGTAGCGGTTCAGCGCGATCACGCCGCCGGTCAGTGAATTTCGCGTGGTGTCATTGCCGCCGACGATCACGTTGATGAGATTGCCGAGAAACTCCTCGGGGCTCAGATCCTTTGTCCCCTCGGAGAACACCATCAGGGACAGCAGGTCGCCGGCCGGACCGCGCGCAAGCCGCTGCTGCCACAGCCCCGCGAACGTCGTGAAGCATTCCTCCAGTTCCTGCCGGCGCGCGTCCCAGGAATCCACCAGCCCGAATCCAGGCTGCGTCACCGCCACGTCCGACCAGCGGGTCAGCTTGCGCCGATCGTCCCACGGGAAGTCGAACAGCATCGCGAGCGTCTGCGTGGTGTACTCGATGGACAGGCGGTCCACCCAGTCGAACGGCTCGCCGATCGGCAGCGCGTCCAGGATCTGCCCGCAGCGCGCACGGATCGCCTCTTCCATCTCGCGCACGCTGGCGCGCGCGACGATCGGCGCAATGGCCTTGCGCTGCGCCGTGTGCACCGGCGGATCGGTGGACTGGAACATCCGCGCGTCCACGCCGTGCTGACGGAAGAGCTGGTTGTAGCCCAGGATGTGGCCGCCGCGCTCGTAGTGACAGGACGTGAGCTCGTCGCTCGAATTGACCTGCACGATGTCCTGGTAGCGCGTCAGCGACCAGAACGGACCGTAGGCGCTCTCGCGGCAGTAGTGCACCGGGCATTCACGCCGCAGCCGCGCGAAGTACGGGCCGATCTCGTCACTCTGGTACAGCCAGGGGTTGCTGACGTCGAGCGACTCGAGCGGCAGCGAATCAGGATCCGGGAAGCGCGGCATGCTGTCCTTCCGTGCGTTCACTCAGGGATGTGGGCCCCACGGCGCGGCCAGCAGGAGCTTCACTTCCTGCGAGACCAGCAGCGGGCGGAACTTGCCGGCGAACCCTTCCATGAAGTCCGTGTTCGCGTAGAGTTTCGCCCAGTGTGCGCGACGGTCGGCGTCGTCATCGAACTTCCACAGGTGGACGAGCTGGTTGATCATGCCGGTGTCGGCAATGAAGTAGCCGACGAGCTTCGCCGACAGCCCGCTCTTCTCGAGCACCGGGTAGCCGATCTCGCTGTAGAGCTTGACGGCTTCGCTCAGTTTGCCGACCTGCAACGTGTACGTGCGCATTTCGTAGATGGCCATCGGATGATTCCTCCCCGTGGTGTGACCTGGTTCGCCGGCAGTCTACGAAGTCCCGGCAGGGTCTTCCAGGATGATGTCGCGGTACGAGCCGCCGGCCGGGATCATCGGGTAGACGTTCTGTTCGCGCGCGACGATCACGTCCACCAGGTAGGGCTCCTGCGGGTCGCGCAGCATGCGCGCGTACGCCGCCGCGAGCGCGTCACGCGACGTCACGCGCTCGGCCGTCACGCGGTACCCGGCCGCGATCGTCACGAAATCCGGGTAGATGTCGGTGTCCGTTGCGGCCTTGACGGTCATCGGATCTCCCAGCGACGACTGCGCGCGATTGCCGGCATAAATCATGTCCTGCCACTGGCGCACCATCCCCAGCCACTGGTTGTTGATGCACACGATCTTCACGCCGATGCCGTAGCGGTGACAGGTGGAGAGTTCGTGGATGCTCATGTTGAGGCTGCCGTCACCGTCGATGTCGATGACCATCCGTTCCGGGCAGGCGACCTTCGCGCCGATCGCGGCCGGCAGGCCGTACCCCATCGTGCCGAAACCGCTGCTCGACAGGAATGACCGGGGGCGGTTGACCGCGTAGTGCTGCATGGCCCACATCTGGTGCTGACCCACGCCCACCGTCACCAGCGCGCTGCCACCGGTCAGGTCGGACAGCAGCGCGATCGCGCCGGGACCGTCCAGTCCGGCACGCGCGCGCGCCTCCAGCGGGTGCGCGCGGCGGAGCGATTCGAGGTGCGCGCACCACGCGCCGTAGTCGCCCGGCGTCACCGCCGCGGTCAACTCCGCGAGTGCCACGCGCAGATCCGCCGTGATGCCGAGCGTGACGGCCTTGTTCTTGTTGATCTCCCGGCGATCGATGTCGATGTGGATGATCTGGCCATCGCGGATGAACGAATCCACGTGACCCGTGACGCGGTCGTCGAACCGCACGCCGAGCGCGATCACGAGATCCGCTTCGTTGACGGCGACGTTCGCGGTGTAGCTGCCGTGCATGCCGAGCACGTGCAGCCACCGGGGATGGTCAGAGGGCACGGCGCCCAGCCCCATGATCGTCGTGGTGACCGGGCAGCCGAGCCTGTCCACCAGCGCAACCAGCGCCGCTTCGGTCCCGCTCGACACGATCCCGCCGCCGGCGTAGATCACCGGCCGGCGCGCCTCCGCGATCATGCGTACGCACTGCCGGAGCTGGGACACGGGAATGCCGCCGACGGCTGCTTCCGGCGGATCGATCACGGCCGGGATGCGCGGCGCGGCGTAGCGGCCTTCGGGGTCGCGCGGAAAATGCTGCTGCACGTCCTTGGGGAGATCGATCAGCACCGGGCCCGGGCGGTTGCTCCGTGCTGTCGCGAAGCCGGTGCGCACCGCGCGCGGGATGTCCGCAACGGTTTCCACCAGCAGGCTGGTCTTCGTGATCGGGCGGGTGATGCCGACGATGTCGGCTTCCTGGAACGCGTTGCGGCCGAGCAGGTAGCTGGGCACGTTGCCGGTGATGGCGACCACCGGCGTGGAATCGCTGTGCGCGTCTGCAAGTCCGGTCACCAGGTTGCAGGCGCCGGGTCCGGACGTGGCGAGACAGACCCCCACTCGGCCGGTGGCGCGCGCGTAGCCCTGCGCCGCATGGATGGCGCCCTGTTCGTGCTCGGTGCGGTAGCAGCGGATCGCGTACTCATCCAGTACGTCGAAGATCTCGAGGTTGGCGCCGCCGGGGTATCCGAACAGGCAATCCACCCCCTCGGTGCGCAGCGCGGCGGCCAGGATCTGCGCGCCCCGCCGGGCGTGCGGGCGGTCCTCGGCGCGGATCGCCGACAGCGGGCCGCCGGACACGGAAGGGACATCATCATAGGTGATGTTGTCGACCGCCGGGCGGTCGGGATCCTGGGCCATCGTGATCTCCCGGAGTGCACGCGACGGGAATGACGGTCCCGTGCGCGGAATTCTCGCCGTTCCGCCCGCGACCCGACAGGCCGGAATGCGCCGAATTCATGACATTCCGTGCCAGCTTCGGGGATCAGCGCCGCGCCGGCTCGTCCGCCCCGAACTGCTCGCGGTAGCGGCGCGGTGACACGCCGGTCCAGGCCTTGAACGCGCGCGAGAAGGCGCTGGCGTCATCGAACCCGAGGCTGCGCGCGATCACCTCGTTTGGCAGGCCGCTGCGCCGCATGAGATCGCGCGCGCGCTCCAGGCGAACCTCGGCAAGCAGCGCCGAGAACGTGGTGCCCTCGTCGTCGAGCCGGCGTTGCAGGGTGCGGGTGCTGAGCCGCAGTTCACGCACCACGTCCACCAGCGCCGGAATGGGGGTGGCGGCGCGCAGGCGGCCACGAACCACATCGGCGTAGCACAGCGGTTCGTGCATGACTGCGCTGAGCCGGCGGCACTGGTTGGCGAAGAAGCGGTACGACATCGCGTTGGCCTGTGGCGGCGGGGTGTCCCAGACGCGGCGCGGGAAATGGATCTGGTTGACCGTGTCGCCAAACTGCACGGGGCAGCGGAAGAACGCGTCATACGCGGCGGTGTCCGCCGGCGCGGCGTGGCGGAAACGCACGATGCTCGGCGCGGTCTCCGCGCCCAGGGTCTGCCGGAACAGCGCGAGCGTAGCCGTGGTGTCGCGCTCCACGAAGAACGTTGCGCAGTCGCCCACCGCGTCGTTCCCGTGGAACGCGACGTACTCCTCGTCGCCTGCGCGCCATACCGACAGTTCGATCGAGCCCCAGCCGAGCGCGGGGTAGGCCGGCACCATGCGGAAGAGATCCCGCACGGTGGGCGCGCAGGAGGCTGCGAGTCCGAGCACGCCGAACAAGGCCAGGTGGTAGCGCTGCCCGACCAGCAGCCCGGCGTTCACCCGCGCGAGCCGCTGCAGCGCGAGGCGGATGAACGCGAGTTCCTGGTCGAAGCGGATGCGGTAGCTCGGTTCTTCGAGCGCGAAGCGCGGGATGTCGGCCGCAGCGAGCAGCGGATCGATGGCATGGCCGTGCGCCTCGAGCACCTCGATCACCGGCGCGAGCCCATAGGCGAGACGGGTGGGGCGCAGCATGGTGCTGCCGAACAGGTACTCGGCCGGGGTCGGCGGGGAACGCGGACTGGCGGGCGCGCAGTCGCGGGGACGCATGATGCGGTGCGTGAACGCCATTGGCACGAAATGCCAAGGAATTTACACAATCGGTCATTCCCCGTCGACCGCACTGCGGGGACACTGGCGGGCCTCCGCCGCGCACCCGAGCCGGTGCCGGCATCGCGCTCGCCCCTTCCGATTCGGAGCATTCAAGATGAAATTCATGTTCTTCTTCTATCCCGCGATCCCGGCCACGCTCGACGAGCGCGAGAAGCTGCGTCCCATCGCGGCGCGCACGGACAAGTTCCAGCAGATGCTCGACGAGATCGTCGAGCTCTCGCAGATGGCGGAGGACCTCGGGTTCTACGGCGTGACCTACCCGGAGCACCACCTGCACACGGAAGGCAGCGAAATGGGCAACATGCCGGTACTGACCGCGCACGTGCTCGCGAATACGAAGAAGATCAAGGCCGGTCCGATCGGGTACGTGCTCGCCGGCTGGGATCCGCTGCGGCTCGCGCTCGAGATCGCGTGGCTCGATCAGATCACGAAGGGCCGCACGATCGTCGGCTTCGCGCGCGGCTACCAGGCGCGCTGGCTGAACCAGATGGCCCAGCACCTGCACGTGACGGCCGCGGACGTGAACGCGAAGGAGGCGGCGCCCTCCACCGACCAGGTCAACCGCGAGGCGTTCCAGGAGATCTTCGAGATCATCAAGCTCGCGTGGGGAGACGGTGGGTTCCGCTACAAGGGCAAGTACTACGAGTACCCGTTCCCGTACGAGACCGGCACGCCGTGGCCGGCGCACAACTGGACGCGCAAGTACGGCTCGCCCGGCGAGGTGGACGACCACGGCAATGTCCGCCTGATCGACGTGGTCCCCAAGCCGTACCAGAAGCCGCACCCGCCGCTGTTCCAGGCGTTCTCGCAGAGCGAGAGCACGATCCGCTGGGCGGCGAAGGAAGGTTCCATCCCAACGGTGCTGACGTCGGATCCCGTGGTGCTGCGCAAGTTCGCAGATGCGCACGTGGAGGAAGCGGCGAAGTTCGGGCGCAAGCTCCGGCTCGGCGAGAACTTCGGCGTGTTCCGCGGCGTGTACATGGCGGACACGCGGCAGCAGGCACGCGATCTCGCGATGAAGGGCCTGATGGGCACCGGCTGGCCGGGCTGGGCGCACGACTTCGGATTCACCGAGGCCTTCCGCTTCCCGGAGGACGATCTCAAGTATCCCAAGCAGCTGCTGCCGCCGGAGGAGGCGACGATGGAGCGCTTCGAGCGCGCGCACTTCTGCCTCACCGGCAACGAGAAGGACGTGCGCAAGGAGATGGACCTGCTGGTGGAGAACGTGAACCCCGAGTACTTCATCTGGCAGTCCGACCAGGGCTACCTGCCGCTCGACGACATGAAGCGGATGCTGGAGCGCTTCGGCAAGCAGGTGATGCCGCATTACCGGTGATGCCCGCGACAGGCTCGGCGTACGGTCGGGCGTCCGTCGTCTCCCTTCGTCATTCCTGCTTCCGCGGGAATGACGAAGGGGGTTGCGGCATGACGAAAGCGAAGCGGTCGTGCTGCCCTAGCGCGACGGCAGCTTCAGCACCTGCTTGGCGATGATGTTGCGCTGGATCTCGTTGCTGCCGCCGTAGATGGTTGTCGGGCGCGAGTTGTAGTACTGGCTCATCACGTCCACCGCGATGTCGCCGAACCCGACATCGCCGACCTGCGCGCCGGCCTCCCCCGCGCATTCCACGATGAACTCCGCGATCCGCGAATAAGTCTCGCTCGCCCAGATTTTCAGCACCGACACGTCCGCCCCCAAGGTGCCGCCGCGCCGCACGATGTCCGCGAACGACTTGAACAGCGTTTCCAGGTCCGCGACGTCCAGCCGGAAGCGCGTGCAGCGCGCCACGAACACGGGATCGTCGGACAGGCCGCACGCATCGGCGAGCTTCGTCAGCCGGTTCAGCGCGTACTGGCAGGTCTTGGGGCTGCCGATGAACAGGCGCTCGAATCCGAGCAGGGCCTTGGCGATCGTCCAGCCATCGTTCAGTGCGCCGACGAGATTCGCCGCAGGCGTACGTACTTCGTCGAGAAACACCTCGCAGAACTCGGCGTCGCCGGAGATGTTGCGGATCGGCCGCACCGTGATCCCGGGCGACTTCATGTCAATCAGCAGGAAGCTGATGCCGGACTGCGGTTTCGCGTCCGGATCCGTCCGTACCAGGCAGAACATGTGCGTCGCATCCTGCGCCATCGTGGTCCAGATCTTCTGCCCGCTGATCACGAACTCTTCGCCGTCGCGGACCGCGCGCGTGCGGAGCGACGCGAGATCGGAGCCGGCGTTCGGTTCCGAGTACCCCTGGCACCAGATGTGTTCGCCGCTCAGCGCGCGCGGCAGCCAGTAGGCCTGCTGCGCCGTCGATCCGTGCTGCATCAGCACCGGGCCCACCATGATGATCCCCTGGTCCGGCGTGCGCGCCACGCCGAGCCGCTCGCGCTCCTCCACGAAGATCAGGAACTTGTCCGGCGACAGCCCCATGCCGCCGTGTTCGGCCGGCCAGCCCGGGGCGGCCCAGCCGCGCGCGTACAACGTGGCATACCAGTCACGGCACTCGTGCCAGCGCAGCCGTCGCGGCGGATTGCGGAGGTGGACCGGGTAGTGCTTCTCGTGCCAGCCGCGCACCACCGCGCGGAAAGTATCGTCATCGAGTGCGTTCCAGCCTCCGATCGGCATGGGCAGGTCGGGATCGACCGCGGACGTCACTCGTGACTGCGCGCTGCCCGCGGCATCGCGCCCGGCCAGCCGCTGCGCATGCGTCTGGGCGTTGCCGTAGCGCGCGACGATGACGAGCAGCCGGTTCACGCACAACCCGACGTCGCATTCGTCCGTGTAGCCCATCGCGCCGTGCATCTGGATCGCTTCGCGCGCAATGAGCAGGCCCGCTTCGCAGGCGCGGAATCGCGCGCGTGCTGCGGCGGCCGCGGCGTCGACCTCGTCGTCCACGGCCGCGCACGCCGCGTGAACCACGGCGTCCAGCAGCCGCTGCTGCAGGTACTGGTCGACGAGCCGATGCTGCAGTGCCTGGAAACTGCCGATCGCCTGTCCGAACTGCCGGCGCGTGCCCATGTACTCCAGGGTCATGCCGAGGAGCGCGTCGACGAGCCCCAGCAGGTAGGCGCTCGACGCCACCTCCGCACGCGTGCGCGCGTGTTCGTACGCGGCGCGTGCCGGGGCGCCGCGCAACAGCACCGTGGCGGGGGTGTCGTCGAACGCGACGCGGGCATCGCGCGTGCCGTCCGCCAGCGGCAGCGGCGTGGCGGCAATCCCGCTGGCCGCCGCGTCGACATGGCACCATGCGGGCTCACCGGCCACCTGCGCGGGCACGAGCCATGCATCCGCATCGGTGCCGAGCGGGATCCGCGCGAGCGTGCCCCGCAGGGCGTGGCCGTGTGCGCGCGGCATGACGGACAGCGACGCGAACGGATCGGCATTCACCTCGCCCAGTGCGCCCGTGATCACCCGGGAACCGTCCGCGATCGCGGCAAGCAGGGTCGGTTCGCCGGCGGCTGCCGCGAGCGTGGTCGCGACGACCGCGGTTTCCACGAGGGGCTCCAGCGCCGCGACGGCACCAACTTCGCGGCACACGGCCGCCATCGCGCCGATGCCGAGCCCAAGCCCGCCGTTGTCGCCGGGTGCGAGCACGCTCGCCCAGCCGAGTTCCGCCATCTGCGTCCACAGTGCGCGATCGAACGCCGGCGTGGCCTCGCGCAGCGCCCGCAGGCGGGACCGTGGCAGTGCGCGTGCGCAGAAGTCGCGCGCGCTCTCGCGCAGCATGCGCGCCATGTCCTGCAGGTCGGTGGTTTCCTGGGTCTCGTGCATCGGGTCGGCGCTCCGGCGGGGATTTCGTCGTGCGGCAGTATGCGATGTCCCCCTGCCCCTCGTCATGCCTGCGCGGCCCGGAAACCGCGGAGCATTGCCCGACGCCGCAGGGATCCCGCACCTGCGCACCCGCAGCGCTCCGTGCGGGATGACGCGAGAAGGGGATGGAACCGTGAATCACCCCAACCGGGTTCCCAGGATTCTGTCCGACCGCCGGACCCGCTAGAGTGCCAGGGCAGGTTGCATTATCCCTGGTGCGGATCCGCGCACCCCGTAACGCAGGAAGAACGAACGTGACGCGCGACAAACGACTCGGACTCATGCTGTGGCCGGTGCCCGGGCTCGACGCGGGCTTCGCGCGCGCGCAGTGGGCGGAACACGCAGGCTTCGACGACGTCTGGTTCCCGGACGCCGAAGGCATGCACGATCCGATCGCGCTGTGCGCGGCGCTGGCCGCCACCACTTCGCGCATCCGGCTCTGCACGGGCGTGGTGCCGGTGTTCAACCGGCCGGCGCCGGTGCTCGCGGACGAGGTGAGCCTGATCGCATCCCTCGCGCCCGGGCGGTTCGTGCTCGGCCTCGGCTCGTCCACCAGCAACATGATCGACCGCTGGTACGGCGTGCCGTTCGTGAAACCGCTGACGCACGTGCGCGAGTACGTGACCCTGCTGCGCGACATCTTCGCCGGCCGCAAGACGGATTTCACCGGCACGTGTGTGCGCAGCCAGGGCTTCCGGCTGCAGGACCCGCCGAGTCCACGCCAGCCCGTCGTGCTGGGCGCCATGGGTCCGAAGATGCTGCAGCTCGCGGGCGAACTGGCCGACGGCGTGGTGCTGAACGATTTCACGCCGTTCGATCGGCTGGACTACGCGCTGACCCAGCTCGACATCGGCGCGCGCCGCGCCGGACGGCGCGCCGAGGAGCTCGAACTCATCAAGCGGCGCGCGATCGTCGTGACGTTCAGTGACGACGAGTACGACGCGGCGCGCGAATTCTTCCGTCGCCATTTTGCGTTCTACGCGTCGGCACCGGTGTACCAGGAGATGATGATCGCGCTCGGGTACTCGGAGGCGGTCGCGGAGGTCCGGGCGGGCTACGTGGCGCGTGATCGCGCACGCGTCACGCGCGCGATCACGGATGAGATGGTCACGCGCATGTTCCTGTTCGGACCGCCGGAGTACTGCTTCGCGCGCCTGCGTGAACACTACGCAGCCGGCATCGACACCCTCGTCGTGTCGCCGCAGGCCGCCACCGCGGAGGAGTTCGCGCGCGCCGCGCAGACGTTCGCACAACGGGCGCTGTTTGCCCCCGCGTAAGGCGTCCTCTTCAGCGGCGCAGCGCCTGCAGTCCGTCCATCGCGACGAGCGCATCCTGCACGATGCCGGGAACGAACTCGGCCACGTGCACGAGCCCGGACAGCGCGCACGCCTCCTCGATATAACCACGCAGCTTTGCCGCGCCGGCAGCAGGTTCTTCGCTGATCCCGGGAATGCTGACGGTACCCAGGCCACCAGCGTTCGACACGGCGGCCGCGAGGTGCACGGTGCGGTACGGCCCGAGGCCTTCCTGCATCACGGGATGCGCGATGCCGAGCAGACGGGTGAAGCGGGTGCTGAGGGTTTGCATCGGATCTCCCTGGACGGTGGACATGCGGCGGTGCGGGCGTCGCCGCAGCATTGCGCGGCACGCGTCCGCGTGATCTTGCCACCGCGCGCGCGGCGGGCGACCATCCGGGTGCAATGCCGTCGCGGGATCCGCGCGGCAGGCAGCGCGCAGCCATTTCCCGGAGACACCCCATGGCACAGACCGCGATCAGGCACGATGCCCCTTCCCCCGCCGGCGAGCCCGTCGAGGAACTCGACGTCGCCATCATCGGCGCGGGCGTGTCCGGCCTCTATGAACTGTACTGCGCCCGCAAGGCCGGTTTCGAGGCGCGTGCGTTCGAGGCCGGCAGCGGCGTGGGCGGCACGTGGTACTGGAACCGCTACCCGGGCGCGCGCTTCGACTCCGAGTCCTACAGCTATGCGTACAGTTTTTCGCAGGAGCTGCTGGACGACTGGGACTGGGCCGAGCATTACTCGGGTCAGCCGGAGAACGAGAAGTACCTGAACCACGTGGCGGACAGGTTCGACCTCCGACGCCACATCCATTTCAACGCACGGCTGAAGTCCGCGATCTTTGATGATGCCTCGAGCACCTGGCTGCTGGAGACGGAGTCCGGGCACCGCACGCGTACGCGGTTTCTGATCTCCGCGGTGGGCATCCTGTCCGCGACACACATGCCGGACATCCCTGGGATCCACTCGTTCAAGGGGGAGTCGTTCCATACGTCCCGCTGGCCGCATGAAAAGGTGGATTTCACCGGCAAACGGGTCGGGGTCATCGGTACGGGCTCCACCGCCGTGCAGCTCATCCCCGAAATCGCGAAGGAGGTCGGCCATCTCACGGTGTTCCAGCGCACGCCGAATTACTGCTGCCCGCTGCGCAACTCGAAGATCACCGACGAAGACCAGGCGCGCATCAAATCCGACTATCCGAACATCTTCGAGCGCTGCAACCGGACATTCGCGGCCTTCATGCAGGAGTTCGATCCGCGCAGGACGTTCGATGTTCCGCGCGAAGAGCGGCTCGCGTTCTACGAGAAGATCTGGTCCGAGCCCGGGTTCAACAAGTGGTTCGGCTGTTTCCACGACGTCATGATGGACGACGCCGCGAACGAGGACTACGCCGAGTTCGTGCGCAACAAGATCCGCGCGCGGGTCAAGGACCCGGTGGTCGCCGAGATGCTGGTGCCGAAGGATCATCCGTTCGGTGCCAAGCGCATTCCGCTGGAGACCAATTACTACGAGGTGTACAACCAGCCCAACGTGCTGCTCGTCGACGTGAAGTCCGATCCCATCGTGGAGATCACGCCCAAGGGCGTGCGTACCGGCACGCGCGAGTACGAACTCGACGTGATCATCTACGCCACTGGCTTCGATGCCATCACCGGCGAGCTCACGCGGATGGATATCCGCGGCGTCGGCGGGCAGACCTTGAAGGACAAGTGGAAGGACGGACCGCGCACGTACCTGACCTTGCAGACCGCAGGCTTCCCGAATTTCTTCATCGTCAACGGCGCCGTGTTCTGCAACTTCACACGCTGCGCGGAAGTGGTGGCGGAATGGGTCAGCCGCACGTTGCGGTACCTGCGCGACCACGGCTATAGCCGGATCGAGACGACCCCCGAGTACGAAGATGCCTGGACCGAACACGCCGAGAAACTGACCGAAGGCATGATCTTCACGAAGACCGACTCCTGGTTCATGGGCACCAATGTCAAGGGCAAGAAGCGCACGTTCCTGTTCTATGCGGGAGGCGCGCCGGCGTTCCGGCAGAAAATCTCGGACGTCGCGGACGCGGGCTACGAAGGATTCCGCCTGCGCTGATCGGCGCGAGCCCGCGCGGATCAGCGGTTCTCCAGGCGGTTGTAGTCGAACAACCCGGCGGTGCGCGGATTCGCGGCGCGCTGCTGCGCGTGCAGCGCATCGCTCAATGGCCAGAACCGCGGATCCGCGCGACGCACGCCAAACCGGTCCAGCAGCCGCGTGTAATCGGCCTCGTTGCGAAGGGCCGCAAGCATCTCGGCGAGTACTGGCAAGTCTTCGCGACCGGTCTCCAGCAGCACGTTCGGATAGGCGCCCACGAGACCGGCAACCACCGTGATCTCGTCTTCCGCGGGCAGGCGCCGATCCGCTTCGTGAAACATCGACGCGATGTTGCTGTACGCGCGATCGACGAGCAGCGTATAGGTGCCGCCGTCACGGAGCTTCAGGAACGTGGTCTCCGGCAGCAGCGACGCCGGGAGGCCGCGCACCTGCGCGATCTCGCGCAGCGCGTCCCGCACTGCCGGCGGCAGATCCGGCTGGTCGACCGCGTATGGATCCGCGCCCACCGCCGGGCCTACCCGCGCGCGCAACGCCGTGAAGAGTTCCTGCTTGGGATCCGCGCTGTGATAGCGGACCAGCGGCGCGATCACGTCGTGCGTGAAGTACACGTTCACGTAATCGCGCACTGCGCGGGTGGCGTCGCGATACCAGGAATCGATTTCCCGCGTGCGGGTGGCGCCCGGCAGAAACGCGAGGAAATTCATCTCGGACTCGATACGCAGGAAATCCATGTACAACCGGGTCATCGCCTGGTGAGCCGCGCTGCCGAACACATCGAAGCCCGCCACCAGCAGGTAGTGGATGCGCTCGAGCGTGGGGTAGTCGATGACCCACGCGGTCTTGGGCGGCGTGCCCACCAGCCCGCGCACGACAGTGGCGCTGTCGTGGTGGCGGAACACCGTCAGCGCGGCATTGGGATTGACCCCGTCACCGTCCCACACCACGTCCAGGCCGCCGCGGTCGAACGTGGTGCGCTGCGTGCGAATGAAATCGAGCTTCGCGCGCAGGTAACGCTGTTGGGCGCCGGCGTACGCCTGCCAGTGCGTCAATCCCCACAGGCGGCTGCCGGATTCCGCCGGCAGCCGCAGATGGCCCTCCTGCGCGGCGAGGAAGCCGGCGTACGCTTTCGGATCGAGATAACCCGGTGTCGTGAAGAACACCCAGAAGCGGTCCTGGATCACGTTCAGCGCCACGGCGCCGCGGCACACCGGACCCTTGATGAAGTTCATGATGCTGAACTGTGCCTCGTCGAGCAGGAAGCGGTGCCGGGAAGCCTGCGGGATCGCCGCGAACGCGATGAAAGGATTGGCGGCCGTCTGCGCGTCGTAGCCCGGCATCACGGGCACGTCATACGCCGGATCGAGAAACCACTGCTGCCAGTCCGCCCGCCGTGCGGGGGTCAGCGCGTAGGGCATGTGGGTCTTGTCGACAACGGTTTCCGGATCGCGCCACAGCCGGTAGTAGGGGCGCGCGACGCCGGGATCTTCGTACGGGCGGCGGGTGGCGATGCGGTCGATGGGTTGCCCCGGCGGCGTCCGCGAACGCACGAGACGGAAGAACACCGGATCGGGACCCGCCTCGTCGAGATGGAGATGGGCGAGGAACAGGTGCTCGTACAGGTAGCGTGCAACGAGTTGGTGCTTGGCGCTGGCCCCGTTGAGGAACGCTTCCCATGCGTCTACTTCCTGCTGAAGCGACGCGGAGAGCGGCGGCCGCGAGCCGGACGGTGCCCCGGCGGACAGCCAGCGCTGCAGGGTGTCGAGCTCCGCGGGTGCGAGGTCCGGCAGCCCGAACGGCATGCTCCACAGTGGGAATTTCTGCGCGAATGCATCGAACTCGTCGGCCCGCGGGCATTGCGCGGCGCGCTCGCGCGAGAAGTCGAACGTTGCGGGCAGGATGCCGTCGGGCAGCGGGTGGGACTGGCGCAGCGCGAGCAGGCGCGCCATCACGCCGCCTGCCGGTGCCGCGTTCGCATCGCGGAGCACGTCATGGAAGCCGTGCGCCCGCCAGGCCGCGACATCCCGTGCATCTTCGTGCAACCGGGTGGGCTGCGCGGCCGCGAGGCGCGCGCCGTCGTATACCGGCGCCTTGTGCCCGCCGCGCACCAGGCCGTCATGATCCTCCAGCTTCAACTGGCACGGGGCGTCGTAACAGCCGTGACACACGATGCAACGCTGCGCGAGGATCGGGCGCACATCACGGTGGTAGTCCGGCGGCGGCCGCGTGGACGTGGCCGTCACAACGGAGGGCGGGTCCGTGCGCGGAGGTTTCCCGACGTGCGCGACATACGTGGCGCAGCCCGCGAGGGCCAATGTCAACAGCGCCCCGGCGGCGAGCCGGTGCGAGCGGAGGCGCGGACGGCAACGATATCCGGACACGATGAACGGTGACCTCGGGAACGTGGGACCACGAGCGACGGCCGTTGTCGGCGGCGCGTCGCCAGTGTAATCAAATCGCGTCCAGGACGAAGTCGGCGGGCCGTGATTGCGGGATGGGCTGGAGGGAAGATCCGGTGTAATCCCGCTACCGGACGGCGGCGCCTGCAGCTCTTGTCGACACGGATGCCCGGGGTGCCACCAGGCTCGCCGCAGGGGCCCCGAGCAGGGTCCGACCGAGCAGGTGACGATGCAGGAATTCGATCTGATCGGCGGCGAATGCCTCGTGCACCGGTCCATCGTAGATGTCGAAATGGTCGATCTCCGGGTAGATGCGGAGTTCGCCCTGCGGTGCCCTGAGTGCCGCATCCATCGCCGGTCCGGGCAGCGCGATCCGATCATTCGCGGCGACACACACGAGCCATGGACAATGCAGCGTGGCGGCATATTGTCCCGGGCTGTAACCGTGCAGCAGCCACGCGGCCGACATGCGGTTCCGCCAGCGTGATCTGTCACCCATCGCGTAGACACGACGCCAGCCGACCTCGCCACCGGGCTGATTGATCATCGCGGGTTCGTGCGGTTGCCCGACAACCGGCAGATAACCGCCGCCGGCGGCCACGGCCAGCATCTTCTCGAGGATCTCCGGCGAATGGGGTGCCTGGCTCATGTCCACGAACGGCACCTGGCTGATGGCGGCGGCCACGCGCGGATCGTCGGCCGCGGCCCAAAGTGCGTTACCTCCGCCGAGCGAGGACCCGAATGTGGCCACGCGATCCGGATCCACCTGCGGAAGCGAGCGGGCGAACGCGATGGCGGCTCGCCAGTCATCCAGTTGCATCTTCGGATCGAAGAAATCCTTCTCGCCCTCGCTGTCGCCGAAGCCGCGGTGATCGAACAGCAGCGCATTGATCCCGGCACCCGCGAAGCGATCGGCGAAAGACCACAATCCATCGCGACGCGTCCCGGATACGCCGTGCGCCATGACGATGATTGGCCGCGGTCCCGCGTCGCCGCTGGCCGGGTACAGCCACGCTGCGCAGTGTTTGCCGCCGGATACAAAGGTCACGTCTTCACGAATCATCGTCACTGCGGTGTTCCTCCTGTGAGTTTCGGGCGCCATGACGAACCACCTCGGGTGAGGTCGCTGCCGCGATCGTCGTTCGTGATGGCCGGTACATCGTGCGGGATTCGCCTACCTCAAGCGCTACGCTTCTTGCGATTGAATCGCTGCGACCTGATGTTCTCGGCATCCCCGACGCGCGCCATGCGGGCGCACCTGTGAACTTGGAGTGACCGCACGGCAGATGACCCCACACGTCGTTGAAGCATGGATGCCGCGCCGGTAACGTCGCCGGATGGACCCCCCCCGAAATCTTCCCTACCTCGAGATCCTCTCTCATCCTGCGGCGCATCCCGCCAAGCGACCGCCGCTGCTGTTCATTCACGGCGGCTTTCATGCGGCGTGGTGCTGGGACGAGCACTTCCTGCCGTGGTTTGCGGGCCACGGCTGGGACGCACACGCCGTCAGCCTGCGGGGGCATGGGGGGAGCGGACCGCGCGGTCGTCTGAACCGGTGGCGGCTGCAGGATTATGTCGAGGATGCACGGCGGGCTGCGGAACAATTGAAACGGCCCCCCGTGCTCATCGGGCATTCGCTCGGGGGGCACGTCGCAATGCGGCTCGCGCCCCGCATCGACGCGCCGGCCGTTGCGCTGCTGGCACCCTCTCCAACCTACGGCACGGAACAGGTCAGGGCACGGATGCTGCGCCGTCACCCGGTGGCGATGACGCTCGCGTTCGCGACCGGCAATCTCTGCCTGGCGAAGCGGGCGTTCGCGAGCTTCTTCTTCCGGGAGTCGTTGCCGCCGGACGTGCGGCGGCGCTACATCGCGCGGCTGGACTGCGAATCGATGGCAGCGGTCCAGGACGTGCTGGGCGCGCGCGACCCGGCGGATCCGTGCGCGGTCACTTCACCGTCAATGGTCATCGGGGGTGCGGATGACTGGTCCATCCCGCAGGCGATCCTGCAGGACACCGCGGACCGGCTGCGCGCGCCATTCCGCGTCACGCCGGGCGCCCATGACCTGATGCTCGACCCGGCGTGGGAAACCACCGCGGAAGTGCTGCACGGCTGGCTGCTGGACACTTGCGGCTCCGGCGGATCGTGACCGGGCGCGCGGCCTGGCGCTGCGCGTTTCAGCCCGGCTTGCCGTCGGTGCGCGGCGCCCAGAGGATCGGCGCGTAGGTCGCGACGAAGAGCAGGAACGCGGTCGCCCACAGCGCCTGTGAGAGCCCGATGGCCGCGGCGTACCACGCGGGCGCGACGAGCGGGACACCGACGCGGACCACGAGGGCTGCCACCATGACGCCGAGCGCGGGCGCCACCGCGCCGGGTGGCGCGTGGATGCTGCGGCCGCTGTGTCCGAGCGCGACGCGCGACATCATCGCGAGCGTCGCCAGACCGATGCCGCCCACCGCGAAGGTGTGCAGCGCGAGGCTCGGCGGCCATCCATACACCACCGCGAGCGCACGCAGCAGGAAGCCGCACGCAATCGCGGCGATCGCGAGATAGAGCCCCCACAGCAGCGGCCGGCGCCAGATCCCCGGCGTGTGCCACGCAACCAGCCGCACGCACAGCACGACGGACAGCAGCGCCGCGCACGCTCCGGCGAGCCCGGGCCCCCGACCGCTCAGCTCGGCGACGAAGAAGACCACGAACAGCCCGATTGATACCGGCGTGAGTCCACGCGGTTCGACGATGCGCACCGGTGGATCGACGCCACGCTCGATGAAGCCGGGCGCGACGCGCGCGCCGATCGTCAGGATCAGCGCGACCAGCAGGTAGACGCCGCCGTACAGCGCGCTGCGCACGAGCACGGGATCGTTCCCCAGTACGCCTGCGTAGAACGCGCCGTTGCCGGCGCCGAGCAATGCAAGCTTGGTCAGGATCCCGAGCTGTCGCCACTGTCGCACGCGCACGATGGGGGCCGCGACGGTGGCTGCCAGCGCAATGATGAAGCCGAGATCGGCGCATGCCGCGAATCCCGTCTGCCCGAGTCCGAGCGCCAGGCGACCTGCAAGCCACAGCGCAACCAGTGCGCCGAGATGTGCGCCGCGCGCGGTGACGGTGCCGGTCCAGTTGCCGGCCGCGGTGAGCAGGAATCCCGCGACCACGGACAGTCCATAGCCGTACACCATCTCGTGGGCGTGCCACAGCGGCGCCGGCACACCGGTCGCCGGCAGCGACCCCCCACCGTGGAACAGGCCGGCCCATGCGATCATCGCGAGCAGGCCGAACAGCCCCGCGCCCAGGAAGAACGGTCGGAACCCCAGCTCGAACAATGCGCAGCGCGCGCTCACGAGCACCCCCCGATCAGTGGAAGAAGCCATGGGCACCCAGCACGGCGGCGCTGACGGTGACGAGGCTCGCCGTCAGCAGTACGCCGTGGGCGCGCTGGATCAGCGTGAACGTCGTTGCCGCGGCGGCGGCCGCGCGCCGCTGGAACCAGGCGTGCAGGAACAGCGGTTCGGCCACGAACAGCACGCCCATGAACACGACCCACACCGCGACCATCGCGTGCATCCACCAGTAGCTCGAAAACAACGCCGGGTCGAACAGGCGCGGCCACCCGGCGAGTCGATGGGTCAGCCAGAACCCGGACAGGCCGGCCAGCGGCACTGAAAGGCGCGCCTGCCGCGCAAAGCGGTGTTCCAGTGCTTCGAACACCGCGATCCGCCGGGCCGGCTCGACGTCCCGGCGGACCGTCGGCAGCAGCACGGTGGTCACGAAGGTCACCCCCCCGATCCAATGCACCACGGCAAGCACGTGGACGGCACGGGCGAGCGTCAGGTCATCGGGCATGCGGAGAACTCCGGGGCGTGAGGGACAGGGCAATAACCTAGTGTTTTACTCAACTAAATGGTTGACCAGGATCAAGCCGAGCAGCCGCGGCGGGTCCTGCGTGATGCCGCGCCGGCCCGCGTCATGCCGATCGTGCGCCTGGATGCGCCCGCCGGACGCGGTCGGATTCGGAACATTCCTAGGTAGAATCCCCTAACGGGCCGCCGTCCGCCGCTTGATCCAGATCAGGGGCAACGGACGTACGCTCCGCAGACTTGCCACCGTAGAGCAACCATCAGGGACACACGAATGAACGTCTCAGCGAACAAGAACCTGCCGAAAATCCAGAAGGCCGAACATGTCGACGTGCTGATCGTCGGCGCCGGCATTTCCGGTGTCGGTGGTGCCTATCACCTGCTCAAGCAATGCCCCGGCACCAGTTTCGTCGTGCTCGAAGCGCTCGAAAGCTTCGGCGGCACGTGGCTCATGCACAAGTACCCGGGCATCCGTTCGGACAGCGATCTGTACACCTTCGGCTACCGGTTCAAGCCGTGGGTGGGGCCGCCGATCGCCACCGCCGAGGAAATCCGCAAGTACATGGGTGAAGTGATCGAGGAGAACTGCCTCGACCAGCACATCCGGTACAAGCACAAGATCCTGTCCGCCAACTGGTCCAACCAGGACCACCTGTGGACAGTCGACGCGGTCCGCACGGACACCGACGAGCACCTCCGCTTCACCTGCAATTTCCTGTGGATGTGCCAGGGCTACTACCGGCATTCGGAAGGCTACACGCCCGAATGGCCTGGTATGCAGGATTACCAGGGCCGCATCGTGCACCCGCAGACCTGGCCCGAGGATCTCGACTACAAGGGCAAGAAGGTGCTGGTGATCGGATCGGGCGCGACCACCGCGACGATCGTGCCGGCGATGGCGCCGGACGCCGAGCACATCACCGTGCTGCAGCGTTCGCCGACGTTCTTCGTACCCGGCATCAACGAGAACGAACTCGCCAACATGCTGCGCAAGATCGAGGTCTGCGAAGAGTGGATCCACGAGATCGTGCGCAAGAAGATCCTGCACGACTTCCGCGAGCTGACCCGCCGGTCGTTCGAGGAGCCGGACAAGATGCGCGAGGACCTGCTGAACGGCGTACGCGCCTATCTCGGTGACGACTACGTGAAGGAACACTTCACACCGCGCTACCGGCCGTGGCAGCAACGCATCGCGTTCGTGCCGGACGGCGATCTGTTCAAGGGCATCCAGGCTGGCAAGGCCAGCATGGTGACCGACGAGATCGAACGCTTCACGGCGAAGGGCGTGCTGACGAAGTCCGGCAAGGAGATCGAGGCCGACATCATCGTCACGGCCACCGGCTTCAACCTGAGCGTGCTCGGCGACATCGAGTTCAGCATCGACGGCAAGGCGCTCGACTTCGCGAACACCGTGACCTACCACGGCATGATGTTCACCGGCGTGCCCAACATGCTGTGGATCTTCGGTTACTTCCGGGCGAGCTGGACCCTGCGCGCGGACATGCTCGGCGACTTCGTGTGCCGGCTGCTGAACCACATGAAGGCCAAGGGCGCCACCAAGGTCGAAGTCCAGCTGCGGCCGGACGAAGAGAAGATGGAACGGTTGCCGTGGATGGATCCGGGCAATTTCAACCCGAACTACCTGATGCGCAGCATGCATCTCCTGCCGAAGCGCCTCGCCAAGCCCGAGTGGCAGCACACGCAGGACTACTGGTACGAGCGGGAAGCGATCCCGGCGATCGATCTCGACGACTCGGTGTTCCATTACGAAAAGACGTCCTCCGCGGGCGAAGGCGCACGCAAAGCCAAGGCGGCTGTCGGCTAGCCTGGAGATCCCCCGGCCGCCCCTCCCGGCGGCCGGGGGCAGTTCTTTCCGCCCGCGTATCTCCGCGCGCCACCGCGAACGTCCACACCTCGGCCCCGACAGCCAGGTGTGATGCCGCCCGGTTGGCAGCGCCTCCTTGCCGGTGCATGCTCTCCATCTTTCCGAGCGGAGCGTGCAGCATGTCCATCAACGTCGCACTCGATCAGCTGCGCACCGAGACCGCGCGCTACGGCCATGCGCCCTACCTCCTGTCGCAGGGCGAGGACGGTCGCCCGCACGCGGTGGCGGTCACCGTGACGTGGGAGGGAGAGCATCTCGTGTCCAGCAGCGGCACCCGCAGCGCGCGCAATGTCGCTGCGCACCCGCTGGTCAGCCTGTTGTGGCCGCCGGTGGAACCGGGGGGTTACAGCCTGATTGTCGACGGTGACGGCGCCGTGCGCGGCGAGGGCGCCGCCGCGCGCATCGTCATCCGACCCACCCGCGGCGTGCTGCATCGGCCGGGCAGCTCGCCCGCGTCGCAGGCGCGCGGCTGCGGATCGGACTGCGTGCCGCTGCTCTGAACGCCCGCCTGCGCGCATGACCTCCACGATCAGCTGCGAACTCTGCGTGATAGGTGCCGGCCTCGCCGGCATGAATGCGCTCGCCGCCGCCTGCGAGTACCTCGGGCCGGACGACACCGTCGTGCTCGTCGACCGCCGCACGCGCAACGGCGGCATGTGGGTGGATACCTACGATTACGTGCGGCTGCACCAGCCGCACCCGATGTTCACGGCCGGCGACGTGCCGTGGCAGCACGACAAGCCACCGTGGTACCTCGCGGCGAAGCCGGAGATCCTGGATCACTTCGCGCACTGCCTGGACGTGCTGCGCGCGAAGGTCAACCTCGTCGAGTGCTTCGGGCACACCTACGAAGCGCACGAGGAAGTGCCGATCGGTAACGCCTACCGCGCGCGGATCGCGCTGCGCGCGCCGGACGGCACGCCCATCACCATCGATGCGCGACGCTGTATCAAGGCGTTCGGCTTCCGCGTCCCGGTCAATCCGCCGCTCGCACTGAGCAGCCGACGCGTGCATTCGGTGTCGCCGGAGGATCCGCGGCTGTTCTCGGCGGAAGACGCCGACAAGCCGGTGGTCGTCGTCGGCGGCGGCAAGACCGGCATGGACACCGCGCACGCACTGCTGGCGCGTTTTCCAGGCCGGGAGGTGCATCTCGCGATCGGGCGCGGCACCGCGTTCATGAACCGCAACCTCGGCTTCCCGCGCGGCCTCGCGCGCTGGTGGCGCGGGCAGACCACGCTCGCCACGTTCACCGATCTCGCCAGCCGCTTCGACGGCACCAACGAGCGCGAGGTGTTCGAATACTTCAAGCGGCACTACGCGGTGTACCTGGGTGACCGCCAGGCGTACTACGTGCTGGGCCTGCAGTCGGAAGAGGAGAACGAGTTCCTCGTGCGCAACCTGCGAACAGTACGCAACGGCTACGTGCGGGACGTGGTGGACACCGGCGATGTCCCGACCCTGGTGTACGACGACGGACACCGGCAGGCGCTGCCGCCCGGCAGCTATCTCGTGAACTGTACCGGTTACGTCATGCGCGATGACCACGCGTATGAACCCTACCTGTCCCCGCACGGCACTGTCGCCTCGGTGCAGCCGACGTCGAGCATCCACGTGCTGACGTCGTTCGGCGGTTATTTCCTCGGTCACCTGTTCTATCTCGACAAGCTCGGGACGCTTCCGTTGTACGCCCTCGATCACCAGGCGATGACGCATCGGAACAAGGAAGGGCTGCCGTTCGCGTGCATGGTGCACCTGCTCTACAACCTGTTCCTGATCGTCGACGCCGTGCCACCGAAGGTCATGCAGCAGTGCGGGCTCGATTTCGACCGCTGGTTCCCGTGGCCGCGGCGGCTGCTGGGGTTCCTGAAGCTGCGCGGCCGGCGCGCACGGTTGCTCGCGCACTGTCGCGCGGCGCTCGATTGCTACCGTGCCCGGTTCGATCTCCGGGGCGGGGTACTCGACACCGTTGCCGCGCGGAACGGCACCGCGACGACCTGAGCCGAAGAGGACCCCGATGGCGGACATCGAAACCGACGTGCTCGTGATTGGCACCGGCCCCGCCGGCGCAGCGTGTGCGGCGCTGCTTGCCAGCTACGGCGTGCGAAACCTGGTGGTCAACCGCTATCGCTGGCTCGCGGACACTCCGCGCGCGCACATCACGAACCAGCGCACGATGGAGGTGCTGCGCGACCTCGGCCCCGAGGTGGAGCATGAAGCGTACCTGTTCGCGAGCCCGCAGGAGATCATGGGCAACAACGTGTTCTGCACGTCGCTCGCCGGCGAGGAGATCGGACGCCTGCAGACCTGGGGCACGCATCCGGCGTCGAAGGCCGAACATCTGCTCGCGTCGCCTACGTTCATGAATGACCTGCCGCAGACGTTCATGGAACCGCTGCTGTTCAAGACCGCCTGCGCACGCGGCACTCAGGCGCGGATGTCCACCGAGTACCTCGCGCACACACAGGATGCCGACGGCGTGACGACCACGTTGCGCGACCGGCTGACCGGCGGGACATTGACCGTGCGGTCGAAGTACCTGGTAGGCGCGGACGGTGCGAATTCGAAAGTGGCCGAGGATGCGGCACTGCCGTTCGCCGGCAGCATGGGACTGGCGGGCTCGATGAACATCCTGTGCCGGGCGGACCTGACGAAGTACGTCGCGCACCGGCCATCGGTGCTGTACTGGGTGCTGCAGCCGGGCTCGAACGTCGGCGGCATCGGCATGGGCCTGGTGCGCATGGTGCGTCCCTGGCACGAGTGGCTCATCGTGTGGGGTTACGACATCGCGCAGGGTGAGCCGCGGGTGGACGACGCGTTCGCGATCAAGGTGGTGCGCGATCTCGTCGGTGATCCGGAGCTCGTGGTGGATCTGCAGTCGGTATCGACATGGACGGTCAACAACCTCTATGCAACCCGGATGTCGAACGGCCGCGTGTTCTGCATGGGGGACGCCACGCATCGCCACCCGCCGTCGAACGGACTCGGCTCGAACACCTCCATCCAGGATGCGTTCAACCTCGCCTGGAAACTCGCGCTGGTCGTGCGCGGGACGGCTGCGCCCGCACTCCTGGACAGTTACGACGCCGAGCGGGCGCCCGTGGCCCGGCAGATTGTCACGCGGGCCAACCGCTCGATCGAAGAGTTCGGCCCGATCTTCCGCGCGCTCGGCCTGCTGGACGAAGTGGATCCCGCGGTCATGCAGCGGAACATGGACGCGCGGTGCGACGGCACGCCGGAAGCCGAGCGCCAGCGGGCCGCCATCCGTGCGGCGATCGCGCACAAGGTCTACGAGTTCGACGCCCACGGCGTGGAGATGAACCATCGATACCGTTCCGGTGCGGTGGTTCCGGACGAGACACCCGAACCGCCGTTCGAACGCGATCCGGAACTGCACTACCAGGCGACGACCTGGCCGGGGGCGCGGCTGCCGCATGCGTGGGTGTTCACGCCCGACGGGCGCAAGGTGTCCACGCTCGATCTCTGCGGGCACGGCCGTTTCGCACTGCTGACCGGGCGCGGGGGAGAGACGTGGGCGGACGCCGCCGCGGCGGTCGCCGCGGCGCTCGGATTGCCAATCGACGTGCGTGTCATCGGACCGCGCTGTGCGTGGCAGGACCTCACCGGTGACTGGGCGCGCGCGAACGGGATCGGCGACAGCGGCGCGCTGCTCGTGCGACCGGATCATCATGTCGCGTGGCGCGTGATCGCCCTGCCCGCGGACCCGGCGCGCGTGCTGCACGAAGCACTCGCCCGGATCCTCGCGCGCTGACCGCAGGTTCGCGCGCGCCGCCAGCGGACCCCGGACGCCAATCGGTCGTAAACCCGGTCATCCCCCGGTCACGCCCGGGCAACATCGGCTCGCCAAGCTCAATCCCACGGAAAGGCGGTTCGCACCACTCAGTCCGAATCTCCGGAAACGCTCACCGTGCGTCGCGGTAGCGCCGCCTTGCCGCCTTCGATTCAAGAATGACCGCAAGGAGGGATTGCATGGTTCTGACCCGACACGTCCTGTACACGGCCGCGACGCTGCTCGCCGGCAGCCAGTTCGCGCAGGCGGCGAACCCCGCGCCCGTCACCGCGCGCTTCGCCACGTTCAACGCGTCGCTGAACCGCTTCGGCAGCGGGGATTTGCTGGGCGACCTGGCGGCCCCCGGCAGCGTGGCGTTCGACGTCGCGTATCCGGACAGCGCGTCGATTACCGCGCTGTCCACGGCGCAGAAGCGCGTGCTCCAGGCACACTACGTCGCCGAGGTGCTGCAGCGGATCGACGCCGACGTCGTGCTCGTCAACGAGTTCGACTACGACTTCGACGGCACGCCGGGCACCGGCAGCACGCCGAGCCCCTTCGGTTACCAGAGCTTCGCCGCGCGGCGTTTCAACGACAACTTCCTCGGCGTCGCGCACGGTGGCGGCACCACCGGCAGGACCGCGACAGGCGTGCTCGACTATACGCACGGCTACACGCCGACGACCAACACGGGCCTGCACTCGGGCTTCGATCTCGACAACAACGGCGCGATCGACGCCACGCCGGGCGACGGGAGCTACGGCAACGACGCGTTCGGCTTCGGCGAGTTCGCCGGCAAGTTCGGCTTCACCCTCTATTCCAGGTACGCGATCAAGAGCGTCCGCACGTTCCAGAACTTCCTGTGGAAGGACATGCCCGGCAACCTGCTCACGAACGATCCGTCGGGTGCGCTCGGCAGCTTCTACGCCGCGGACGAGATCGCCGCGCTCCGGCTGTCGTCGAAGAACCACGTCGATGTGACAGTCGAGATCAACGGTCAGGAGGTGCACTTCCTGGCGGCCCACCCGACGCCGCCGGTATTCGACGGCGCGGAGGATCGCAACGGCAAGCGTAACTTCGACGAGATCCGATTCTGGAAGGAGTACATCAACGGGGCCGAGTGGGTCTACGATGACCAGGGTGGCACCGGCGGTCTGCCGGCGGGCGCGAAGTTCGTGATCGCGGGTGACTACAACGCGGATCCCTGTGACGGTGACAGCTTGAAGGACGCCTGCGGATCACTGGCGAGTCCGGATCTCTCGCCGAACGCGATCATGCAGCTGCTGGGCGACGCGCTCGTGAACCAGGTGTCGAACCCGTTCGCGGCAGGCAGCCTGGTCCCGGCGAGCGCGGGCGGCACGGCGGCAGCCACCGATCCGAGCAACAACGGTCCCGCCAACGATACGCACCTGATGGATCCCGCGCAGGATACGGCGGATTTCAACGACGCCGCGCCGGGCAACCTGAGAGTCGACTACGTGCTGCCGTCGGCGAACCTGGATGTGCTGGGCGGCGGGGTGTTCTGGCCCGAGCGATCGGATCCGGACTTCGCGCTGGTAGGCACCTTCGGCAACGTGAACCTGTTCTCGGGCTTCCCGACCTCCGATCACAAGGCAGTGTTCGTCGACGTGCAGGTGGCGCCGGTGCCGGTACCCGCGGCACTGCCGCTGTTCGGCTCCGCGCTGCTTACGGGAATCGCCGCGCGCCGTCGCCGCCGGGTCTGATTCCGCCCGGGCCGGAGCGCCCGCGGTGCAATCCCCATCGAAGTTCTGCAGGAACAGGGCTTCGATGGGGTACGACGCCGCGCGTCTCACCGCCCGTCCACGTAGTCCTGGTCGCGGAACGACACCAGCCATTCCGGCCGATACACCGCGGCGAGCGTGACGAGCGCGCCGGTGACGAAGGCTTCCGGGAACAGCAGCAGGATGGTGGTGGGCAGGTAGTTCTCCAGCACGGCGTCACCCGGCACGCCACCTGAAAACCCCAGCACCGCGCAGGCCGCGAGCGCGGTCATCGCGGCCGTCAGCGCCGCGCCGAAGAACGCGGCCGCGAACACGTACACGAAGAAGTGGGGCGGCAGCCAGCGTTCGCTTGCGCGCGCCAGCACGTAGCTGGCAGCGACCGGCAGATATACGA
>JBFWUN010000043.1:0-35036 GCA_050247235.1 Gammaproteobacteria bacterium | reverse complement strand
CCATGCCCAGCAATCTCGACGTCACGCAGGCCATCTTCACCGCATTCGGGGCACGGGACATCCCGGGCATCCTGCCGCACCTCGATGACGACATCCTGATCGAGTTCTACGGACCCTCCACGATTCCCTACGCCGGCACCTATCGCGGCAAGGCGGCGGCCCGGCGCTTCTTCGAGACGGTGCTCTCGTCCATCGTCATCAACGAGTTCGCGCCCGAGGAGATGCTCGCGATCGATGACAAGGTGATCGTGACCGGCCATCTCAACCTGAACCCGGTGCACACCACCGGGGTGATCGACTCGGACTTCGTCCACGTGATCACCCTGCGCAACGGCAAGTGGCTGCGCTTCCGGGACTTCATGAACACGGCGGCAGCGGTCACGGCGTTCCAGGCGTCACCGCGCGGGGGATGATCGGAAACCGATTCCACGGTTCTCGCGGGTGATCGTCGCGCGCGGTCGTTGCGCGGCTCGCCATGTCCGGAGTCGCGCGCCGCGCGACTTACCGCGACCCTGACCGCAAGTCTCTTGTCGTTCGGACGAAGTCCTGGAACGCGGGAAACTGCCCGCAGTTTGCGCCGATCTCCCAGCCTTGCTCCGGGTTGTAGAGCGTTGCATCGTCGAATCCGGCGGCCTTCACCGCATCGAACAGCCGATGGGCGTCGTTGACGGAGTCGGCGTGATGCGCCTTGGTGTCCTCGAACGGAAAAATCGGCGTGATCTTCACCCGCCATCGCGTGGGCGCGAACAGGTTCACCAGCGCAAGCGCCTGCACGGTCGGCCAGTCCCGACGGCCATAGTGATCCGCCGCGGCGAAAGCGAGCTCCGGTTTGCGCCCGGTGACGGCGAGCCAGTTCTCTCCCAGTTCGGCGATCCGCTCCACGGTCAGCGTCGGCGATGGAATGATGCGACGCCGGGTCCGGTTCTCGGTGGCATGGCCGGACAGCTGCAGGTGCAGCGCGGGAATGGTCCGTCCCAGGTCCATCAGTCGACGATACTGGTTCGGCGCACGCGCCGGGCAGGAGGTGCTGAACGTGATGCGCGCGGCGCCGTCCCGCGCATGGATGCGGTGAATCGCGCGTTCCACCGCGGGAAAATTGTGCATGGGCTCACCGCCGCCGAAAAACGCGTACTCGGTGAGCGCGCCCTGCGCCGCGACCGGCCGCTGCTCGTCAGCGATCAGGCACGCCTGCGATTCAATCTCGTCGGCGTCCAGTTGTCCGAAGAAGCGTTCTCCGTAGTTGCAGAAGCGACAGCTGACGGCGCAGCCAATCTGCGAAGAGATCCCAATCTGCAATACCCGGGCGGACTCGTGTTCGTGGCTCACGTGGATCGTGCGCGCAACGCCCTCTGCAATACCGGGGCGCGACAGCGGCTGAAACACGTAGCGGGTCACGCTGAGATCCCTGCTGTGGTGCCGGTCAATACGTGACCAGCGGGCCGCGAAATCGTGGGTTTCGCCGGTCATGTTCAGCCTCCTGGACACGGTGCTACCCGCGCGCTTCCACCTCGAGTGGTATCGATCGGATCCATGGTGGCGCACGACAGTCGCCGCGTGCGTTCCGCGGCATTGCATCCCGAGGTGCAGCCACCCCGGTGACGCTACGCTCTCCCCGACTGGCTGGCAATCTTCAGAGGCCGGAACATGTCGCACGAATCAGAAATTTTTGTATCTCATGACGTCGCGACCAGGAATGCGGGCATCTGCTCGCGTATGCGAATCCGCAGACGGCGCGCGGCTCAGGTGTGTCCGGTGAGGATGCTCAGCCATTTCTCCGCGTTGACACCAGGTGTGAACCCCTGGCGGTACGTCTGGTATCCGGCGTCACCGAGCGCACATCGATACGCGCGGTCGGACAACAACCGCGCGAGGCACTCGTACCACGCATCCGCATCGTCGGCCAGGCAGCCGTTGCGACCATGGTTGATGATTTCCGCATTCATCCCGACCGGAGAAGCGACCACGGCGAGCCCCGCGGAGAAGTACTGGACGATTTTGAATGCACATTTGCCGCGCTCGTAGGGCCGGTCCGGGAGCGGCATGATGCCGATATCCGCGCTCAGCAGCAGGTCGCCTTCGCTCGCCTCGGACCATTCGCGCACCTCGATGTCGACACCTTCGATGGTGTAGCCCCGGGCTTCCGCACTGCCCACGAGCATGAACAGGAACGCGTGTTCGCGCGCCAGGCGCCGCAGTGGTTCATGGAGAATGCCGAGGTACTCTTCGTTGCCGACATTTCCGATCCACAGGATGACGGGTCGCGCGCGGCGCGTCAGCCGCTGGGCCCGGCCGCCGAGATCGCGGTATGACGTCGGAATGATCCGGGTGCGTGGATTGAATTTCTGCGCGAACGCCCGCAGGTAGTCGTTGCCGACAACCACGACCTCGCTTCCACGCATGATCTTCTCGAAGCGCCCAGGATCATGCCACCGGCCGCGCTGGTCGATTCTCAGGGGCATGCGCTCCCACACGGCGTCATCCACGTCATAGAAAACGCGCGGACACAGGCGCAGGACCAGTTGCTCGATGACCGGAGGTCCCACCGGGTACGCCTCGCGGTGAATGATCACCGAGTCGTAGCGCATCACCCACGGCAACCGGGCCGCGAGCCGGAGCGTACACAGCACGAATTCACAGAACTTCACGAGCGCGGCGATTCGGCCGAACCGGCGGCGGCGCCGAAACAGGCCGGAAGTCAGCAGCGGCCACAGGTGGAGCGTGACCCCGGCGGCGGCGAACGCTTCGCGATAAACCTCGATGCGATGCCGTACGGATGGCCCTTCGCGGGGATAGACACTCAGGCACAGGACCCGCACGGGGCAGTCTTCCAGGTTGTTCGCGGTCTGCTCAGGTTCGAAGGGGCTTGCGTCCGAACACGTAGAAGCCACCTGCGAGCATGTGCGCCTGGGGATGATTCTTCAGCGGGATGTCCAGGTACTTCATCGGAAACATCGTCCATCGGTACAGGCCCGTGAGCAGTTTTCGCGCCACGCCCAGGCGCGCCGGCATGAGCAGCGGAAAGAGCATGTTCACACACTGCAGCGCGGCCGACACGGGTCCGTACGTCATCCCGAATTCCGCGTCGTCCAGCTCGCCGAACAGCTGCTGCATGCCTTGCAAGGTGTAACGCGTGTAGTCGGCCGGATAGCCATGGTAGAAGAATATGAAGGGTACTTCGGAGTAGAGCCAGCCACCGGGTTTCAGGACGCGGCGCATCTCGCTCACGACGCGCACCGGATCCGACACATGTTCGAGCACGGCAAGGCTGTACACGGCATCGAACGTGTCATCGGCGAACGGGATCGCCGCGGCATCGCCCACGAGATCGACGTTGGCGAACGGTCGTAGATTCAGCGTGAATTCGAACTCGCTTTCCCGATGCGGGCCACCCCCGACATTCAGCATGAGCTGCCCACGTTCGTTGGCGAACATCACGTCTGTCGGTGACTGGCGCAGATCCGGGTTGTAGCGATACATGACGGAGGGGGGCCGAACGGCCGCCAGGACTTTCGCAAGGAGCCCCTGCGTGCCGGGCTCCCCGCGGGCCGCGTACTCGTCGAGCATCATGCGCCCGGCATTCGAGCACCAATCCTGTTCGAACTCCGCCCGCCTGGACTCGGACATGAGCAGCGGGCAACCGTCGACGATGGGATATTCCGCGTGACATGCGCCGCATCGAAAGACACCGGACACCTCGGACACCGAGTGACCGCAGGACGGGCATCGCAGCCGCCCTGCGATTGGTCGAAGTCTGTCGAGGGTTCTCGGCATGCGGTGGCGCGCGTGATACCAATGGCGTGTAATATAAAGGGCAGTGTTCGAACGGGAAACCCTGGCTCGAACCACCAGAGTCACTCCCCGGAAGTCTTCATCACCTCCCGATGGAAACCAGCTCGCATCTGACAGAGGGTCTCTCCAAGCGCGAGATCCTCACCATCGTCTTTCGTCACAAGTGGAGTGTGATCGCGGTTTTCCTCGCCACCGTGTCAACGGCGATTTTCGCGGTCTATTACGCCATCACGCCGAGCTACGAGTCCAATGCGATGATCATCCTGGACTACAGCTACATGACATTTCCGCTGACGGATGCTCCGCCGCCAAGTGATATGCAGAACATGGCGACCTTCCACACGCAGCGGGACGTGCTGGAAAGCGAGCGCCTGGCACTGATCGCAGTGAAGAACACCCGCCTTGCCGAGAATCGCGTCATCGGCCGGATTGAGCAGTTCAAGATCTATCTCGGGGACTTGAAGCGTGAGATCGGGCGCCGACTGAACATCAGGAAGTGGCAGACGCCCTGGGACCCCGTGGCGGCGGCCGTCGCTGCCGTGGACGAAGGGGTGGAAACTGGCGCGAGCCTGGACAGCAAGGCGATCCGGGTCACGTACCGCGCGAAGGATCCCGACGAGGCCGCGCGCGTCCTCTTCGCGTTGCTGGAGGCCCACGCCCAGTACTATTACGAGGAGATTCGCGAGAATGCCGCTGGAGTCGTGCAGTTTCTCGAAGCCGAGTATGCGCAGACCAGCGCGCGTCTTGCCGAGGACGAAAAGGCCCTGTTGGCGTTCAAGAAGTCCGACATCGTTGACCTCGGCGAGATCCAGGGTGACGGCCGCTCGCGCGGATTCATCGGGATCACGGACAGCGTGGACGTGCAACAGGAGTTGCGGCTGTATGTGCTCAAGCTCGAGGAAGAGCTGCGTGTGACGGACAATATCGTGGACATCGCGCGACGACAGCGGGAGCAGCGCGGTCTGCGCGAACGCATCGACAGGTTCACCAGGCTCATCAACAGCATCCCTGATCGCGAACTCGAGATGGCACGTCTCCGACGCCGTTTCGACACGTCACATCGCAACCACGAGCAGATGGAAAAGACGCTGGCGCGCGCACGGGTGATTGCCTCCGGCAGACCCGAGCAGATGAACCTCATCAAGATATTCGAGAAGCCGAGCGTCAGGGGGGATCCGGTGTTCCCGAAGAAGCGCCAGATCGTGGTCATGGCGGCTTTCATGGGGGTGATTCTGGCCCTCACGTGGGCCTTCGTCATCGATTACCTGGATCACACCATCCGCTCGGTGACGGACGTGACGCGCTACACGCGTACACGGGTCATCGGTTCGCTTCCCGTCGTACGATGACGACCGCTCGCCCATGAAGCGTTCCGAGCTCGAGACTGCGTTGAGACCCCTGGTCGATACGGTCGGCAACCGAGCGTGGATGCGGAAGTTCCTGACGCATCCCTCGACGATGGAACTGTACACGTCGCTGACCAGCGAGATGCACCCGGCCCGGTCCGGGCATCCACCCTGTTCCATCATGTTCACCAGTGCCGTCGAGGGCGAGGGTCGGACGAGCATCGCGACAATGTTCGCCGTATTGTCGGCCGCGGTGGAACGCAATCGCCGCGTGCTGCTCGTCGATGCCGACACCCACCGCGGGACGCTCGGGTTGATGTTCGGGGTGGCGGCGGAACAACCGGGGTTGAGCGAATTCTGCGATGGACAGGCGGGGGTCGAGGAATGCGTCACCGCGACCGGGCTTCCCAACCTGCTGGTCGTGCCCGCATCCCGCGGGGCCCCTGCGCCCGTCATCTTTCCGCCGAGACGGGTCGAAGATTTCATGCGGGAGGCTTCGCGTTCATTCGATCTCGTGATCCTGGACGGACCCGCCGGGTCGTCCACACGAGACGTGCTTTCGATCGCGCGCGCGGTTGATCGGGTCGCTGTCGTGGTCCGCTACGGATACGCGACGCGCCAGCAGGTGTCGGCCCTGATCGCGGAACTGGTCCGCGTGGAGGCCGATGTGATCGGGACCGTGTTGAACCAGCGGGAGTATCCCCTCCCCCGGTTCCTGTATGGTCATTGAACACCCCCTCTTCCTGCGGCTGACGAGCGGATCCTGGCGCGTACTTGCACCGCTCACGACGGGTGTCGCCGGCGCATGCCTGGTGCTGGCAGGCAGCGAGTTCGGTCCGAAGGTCGTCGCGGCAGTCGCGCTGGCCATCCCGGTCGTCGCGGCGGTGGTCCTCAAACCCCGGTGGGGGGTGATCCTGCTGATGGGTGCCCTGTTTACGATAGAGGAGTTCGCCGGCGGACTCGGGGAGGAGTCGGTCGAGCGTTCTCTCCGCACGCCGTTCTACTCGATGGCGATCGGAATTCCGGGGATCTACCTGCCCGACATCATGGTGATCGGGCTGCTGCTCGTCTATATCGGACACGGACTCGTCAACGGGACGCCGCTTTACATCAGGACCGATCGCGTGTTCGCGGCGCTGCTGATCATGGCGCTGTCGGTCGGGGTGTCGGCAACCCTGTCAATCATGGGTCCGGCGCCGCTCGGACCGATGGTCCTGGATCTCAGCACCATGGGATCGGTGACGCTGTACGAGAAGATCGCGCGCCTGATCGGAGTCCTGCAGATAAAGCTGTTCGTGATGATTTTCCCGGCCTACCTGCTCGGCCTGTGCTTCTTCCGGGACAAGCACGACATCCGCGATATTGCCCGCGTCCTGCTCCTGTCGATGCTCGTGACGATTGCGGCGTCGCTCGGCCGGCTGGTCGCGAACCCCAGCCTGGTGCGCGGACTCGTTCCGGTCATTTACGACACCGCGACCGTGTGGTTCATGGCGATGGTCGTTTTCCATGCCGTTGGGGCGTGGGCGGGCGGCCGCTTCGACACGCGTCAGACCATCGCACAGAGCTTCCTGTGCCTGTTCCTGGTGGTGCTCATCCTGCTGTCGTTCAGGCGTACCATGTGGGGCGCCATCGCGATTGCGCTGGTGTTCTTTCCGTGGGTGACGGCGCGACGCGCGTGGCCGCGACTCCTGTTTCTCGGCGCGTTCGGGACCATCCTGGGCGCAGCCGTGCTCGTCGGCACGGCCCCGGGCCGAGCGATTCTCTCCTCCGTGCTGACCCGCCTGGGTGAGACCAATTTCAGCAACCCCTCCACGCTGTACCGGTACTCACTGCTGGTCTACGTGGTGGACAACTTCTGGGATCTTCCCGCGTTCGGATTCGGTATCACGCCCCTGTGGAACGAGATGGTTCACATACGCCTGTTCAAGGCCAGCATGGAGAACATCCACAGTCTTTTCTTCTGGGTATTGCTGCGTTTCGGATACGTGGGCTTCATCGCCTTCGCGGTCGCAACGGGGCTGGTATTCTCTGCCTGCGCCCGCGAGTATCGCCGTCTGCGGGATTCTCCCCATGCGGGAGTCGTGGCGGTGATCGTCGTCGCGCTCATCATGTTTCTCGTCAACGGCGTGACCAACCCGGTGTTCGGAAACATCCGGTTCATGGTGCCGCTCGGCTTCGCGTTCGCGCTCCTGACGCGGCTGCCGGACATCGTCGAGCCAGCGACGGACGTTCGCACCCCGGAGCGCCGGGCCCCGGCATGACGACATTGCCCGGCAGGATCAGGAGTGCCCTGGCGAATCTCGCGATCGCGAGCGCGTCGCTCGCCCTTGCGCTCGTGGCCGCGGAGTTCGTGTTTCGCTGGGTCAACAGCGACGAGGTTTTCATGCTGCCCCGTTTCATCACCGGCGCGCAGTACGGCTCCTATCAGATTCGATCCAACGTCCCCGGCGCGAACTACGTGCACACCACGCCCGATGGCCGATGGGAGTACCGGATCAACGCGCGCGGCCAGCGTGATGACCGCGAGTACGAATACGCGAAACCGGCTGGCGTCGTTCGCGTGCTTGCACTCGGGGACTCGTTCACGCTCGGCTTCGAAGTGGGACAGGCGGAGAGCTATCCCGCCATTCTCGCCCGGGCGCTGGCCCGGCGCGGTCAGAATGTCGAGGTGATCAACGCGGGCGTTTCCGGGTTCAGCAACGCCGAAGCGCTGGTGTATCTCCGGGAGGAAGGACTGCGGTATTCGCCCGACTTCGTGGTTCTCGGGTTTTTTGTCAACGATCCGACGGACAATGTCCGGGCCGGTCTGTACCGGATGGACGACGGGCGGCTGGTGGAGCACTCCAGGAAGTACCTGCCGGCCATCGGCATCCGGGATCTGCTGAACTCGTTCGCGCTCTACCGCTGGTTGAGCGAGCATTCCTACATTCACAATTACCTGAATGCCAAGGCCACCGTGTTCGTTCGCGACTGGCTGGCCGCGCGCAATGCACGTGCCGCGTCGGAGGCCGAGCAGCTGGAGCCAGGCGAAGACTACGCGCGTGACCTGACGCGCGCGCTGATTGCCGAGATTGGCGCATCGGCACGCGCGGCGGGTGCGCGCTTCATCCTGATGAATATTCCCTCTCCGAGCCTCGAGTCGAACCTGCCGATCAGTCCGGGCGAGATGGCGGGGTTTGCGGACGACTATCTCGACATGCGGGCGCTGCTTCAGGAGTACGCCGGGCTCGCAGCACTTTACCGGCCACACGGGTTCGAGCACTGGACCGAGTTTTCGCACCTGCTCGCGGGACTGGCACTCGCCAGGATAGTGCACGGACCGGACGGAACGCCCCCCGCCCGGATCGATCTCACGGAACCCCGGTCCGATTGAGCGACCGCACGGCCGCGAGGACATCGTCGGGCGTGATCAGTTCCATGCAGTGATTGCGTATCGGGCACTCGGCCCGGAAGCACGGCCCGCAATCGACCGGGCGACTGATCACGATGGCGTCCGGACTCACGGGAGCCCATACCGGGAGGTGATTCTTCCGGGAGAACAGCGCGACCAGCGGGACCCCGACAGCATCGGCGAGGTGCATCGGGCCACTGTCGGTGCAGATTGCACCCCGGCACAAGCTGAGCAGCGCTGCGGTCTGCGTCAATCCGGCCTGTCCGATCAGGTCGTGAATCCGCGCGCGATACGCCGGGGGCAACGAAGCGAGCAGCGTGTCCGCCATCTCACGCTCGTGGAGATCGCCGATCAGCACCAGGCGCGCGCCGGCGAACTCATCGAGAAACCTGCGCGCGAACGACACTGCATGAGGAACGGGCCAGTGGCTGGAGGGCTGACGCCCGCCGAAGAAGTATGCGAAGACGGGAGCGTCTCCGCCGGGCAGGCGGGCGGCCGCCCACGCGAGATCTGCGGGGGCGAGGGTCAGCTGCTTCGTGCGCGGCCGCGTTGCGTTCCCGGGCAGCAGGTCAAGGGTGATATCGACGATATTGGTTTGCGCCTGATGTGCGTCGGGCGGAACGGGGACGGGATGGGTCAGCAGGGGGCGCATGACCGGTACCGCGAAACCCAGCCGGTGACGTGTTCTGGCCGCCGCCATGATCAGGGCGTTCCGCAGGAAGACCTTGCCGGGCGATGACACCGTGTGGAACGTCGGCACGTGCAGGTCAACCCAGAGGTCGAAACGGACTTCACGCAGCTCACGCACGAACGCGAGGCGGCCTCGCAGGCTGCTGTCATAGCCCAGTACGCGGGCGATTTCCCGCTGGCCGGTCAGCAACGGGGTCAGCCGCCGCCGGGTGATGGCGGTGATCCGTGCGCCCGGGTAACTCCTCGCAAGTGCTGCGAAGGTGGGGAGTGTCGCAAGAATGTCGCCGATGCCGCCCAGCATCAGGCAGGCGATTTCGTTGACCTGCGCGGCAGGTGGCAGCGGGACGGTGGTCGTCGCGTTCATGATCACGTGTTCCCGCCCGTGCGCTGTTCGCCTCGCAAGGTGATGTTCTCGCCGAGATCGGAATCGACCCGGATGGTACCGGGCCCTTCGACGACGAGACCTGGTCCGACCCGGACAGTGGACGCGATCGCGCAACGATTCAACCGCGCGTTGATCGTCGCCACCAGGCTGGCGGCACGCGCCCGACGTCGCAGGAACAGGAAACGGGCGAGTCGATACAGTGGAACCGCGCTACGGTCCCGCCAGCCACCCGTTCGCGCACCGGGGTGCTTCCCGACACGCGTCACGGCGACCCGTCGGCGCTCGTCAGCGGCGAGCATGTCGAGGAGATCGGCGAACGACGCGACGTCACTGACTGGCCGCGGACGACGATAAAAGCGCAGGAGCCGCAGCGGCTGCACGAAGCCGCCAGCGGCAAGGGAGAGCGTGATCAGCGGGACCAGCGCAACAGTGACCGCCACGCGGATCCCCAGCGGGGCTGACAGCGACGCAAGCACCGGCACCGCGGTCAGCGCCACCAGCGCGGTCAGGCGCGCGATCTCGCCGGCGGTAAACAGGCGCCCCACGTGGTTTGAGATGGCTGCGAACTTGAGCCCGCACTGCACGATGGTCGCGAGCGTCTTCGCGGCGAACGCACCGTAAATCCCCCAATGCGGCACCAACGACAGCAGCAGAAGCGACAGCAGGATGCCGCCGACGGTCAGCGCCCGGATGTCGGGAGCCTGCTGATCGGACGCGTGCAGGATGCCGCTCGCGACGAAATCCATGCCTGCGAACATCAGCGCGGCGGCGAACAGCTGGCTCAGGGCCACGGGATGCGGGTACTGATCGCGGAACAGGATCAGCACGTAGTAATCCGCGAACAAGGTCACGGCGGCGGCGACGAACGCCAATCCGCCCGTGAGCGCCACGACGAGGTTTCGCAAGGTGATCAGGAATTGCGACCGCGCGCCCATGAACTTGCGTGACACCCGTGGAAACATCGCCATGACGAGCCCCGTGAGCACGATCACGAACACCTCGAACAGCCGATATCCGATTGCATAGTATCCAAGCGTCTCCACGGGCTCCATGAACGAGAGCACCAGGAAATCGAGCCGGCTCAGAATGGTGAAGACGAGCGTGCCCCAGAGGAAGACCGGCAGGACCTCGATGCTGCGCGCGAACAGCGCGCGGCTCGGCCATCCGAAGTTCGCAACCAGGTGCAGACGCTTCATTTCGATCACGTACGCGACCAGCGCGATGAGCCGGGTGGCGAACAGCACGAGCACGAGTTCGAAGACGCCGTGACCCGCCAGCAGGGCCCACGTGCTCGCGAGCACACGCAGCACGTTCTCGGCAACCGCGATCCTGGCCACGGGCCGTGCCCGTTCGACGCTCATGAAAATGATCTCGGCAATAAACGCCAGAATGCCCGGATAGATGACCACCCCCACGAGACCGATCGCACGCCGGACCTCTGCTTCGTAGTTCGCGAAATGCACGAACGCGAAGGACAGGGCGTCGACTGCTGCGCACCCGAGCATGCTCATCGCCCCGATGGTCACGAAATACGTACCCGCCTCGTGCGGCGCGCGCGCAACTTCGCGCATCACGAACGACGTCAGTCCCAGCAGCGGAAGCATCTGCATGACGTAGTAGAAGGTCATCACCAGCGCGTACTGACCCAGCAGCCGATCTGAATGACGCCCGATGATGATGAGAAGCACGAGTCCGCCGATCGGCACCGCCAGTCGGTTGATCAGCACGTGGCGAGTGTGGTGCAGTGTGTCCAGGGAATTCATCGTCCGATCGCGTGCGGGTGCCGGGGATTATGACAGCAACGAACGAGCACCGAGGCATATTGTCCACGCGCGCGGTCATGCTCGCGATGTTGTGCTTGTCGACAACCGGATGCTCGGAGGCCGCCGGAGGCGGTGTGGAAGTCACGCCATCGGCGGCCACCGTGGAGATGGTTGTCGGCCCCGCGGCACGCGATACGCGCTACCCGGTGTCGCTCTTCGGGGTCAACGCAAACTGGGTATCGTCGGGATTCGGGATCGTCGCCGACGGAGATCTGCTGCGCGACAGATCCTTTCGAAACCAGTCCGATCCGGTCAACGCCGCGTGGTTCGCGATGGCGGAACGTTCGGCGCACGGCGATATACGATTCATGGACGCGGGCGGTACGCCCGCGGGCTATCCCGGCTATGTGCGCATCTCGCAGGACGGCAAAGGCTACAGCTGCGTCAGTCAGCGGCTGAATCGTACCCTCGCCGAGGGCAGGCGCTATGTGCTCTCGCTGGCGGCGCGCGGTGAAGACACGACCGGCGGACTGTCCGTGTTTCTCGCCGGCAGCGACTTCATGCCGGTTGAGGAGCTCGACAACCTGGCGCTCGTCCGGCCCGGTGACTGGCAGGCGCTTCGGTTCGAGCTCTCTCCTCGACAGGCGCTCTCCGATGGAATGGTTCGCGTGTGCCTGGTCAATGAAGGTGCCGTGGCCGTCGACGAGATCCGGCTTTGGGACAGCGCCGCGGTCCCGCATGTCAGCCCGCAGGCGGCAACGCGGGCGCGGGAACTGGGGATCCGCGCATTGCGGTGGCCCGCAGGAACGGATGCCGATTTCTTCGAGTGGAAAACTTCGGTGGGGCCCGTCGAGGAACGCGGCGAGGTGCCTACCGCCTTCGGAATCTACCAGACCCCGTCGTTCGGACTGCACGAATTTCTCGATTTCTGCGAGTCCGAGGGAATCGAGCCGCTGCTGACGGTCAATGTCCGTCGCCCGGCGCAGGAGGCGGCTGATCTCGTGGAATATGTCCTCGGCGACAGCGGGACACCTCTGGGTGCTTTGCGGGCGCGCCATGGTCGGGCGAAGCCTTGGCGCGCGGTGTACTTCGAGCTGGGCAACGAACCAAGCGTGAATTACGCCAACGGGCACGCCGAGCGTGAAGCCGCTCGAGGCTACGTGGAATTGGCGCGCCGTACGGCGGACGCGATGCGCGACAGGGCAGGCGCGCTGGGCGCGACCATCGTCCTGCTGGGTGTTGTCGAGGCGACCTTCACGTTGGCGGACTGGATCGCCGCTGCGCCGATGCTCGCCGGCTGGAACGCAACCGTGCTCGAGGCGACCAGCGGCCTCCGCCGGGAGGTCGATCGTTTCAAGGGCAATTTCTACAGCTTTTTCCAGTATCGATCCGACGAGCAGGCGTTGGTTCGTTACGTGCTCGGGGGTGGCGCCACGCTGGTCCGCGCGGTCGAACGAATGCGCGAGGACTTTGCCGGCATGCCAGGATTCTGGCTGACCGAGTATGGCGTGATGGTCCGGCGCAACCGCCCCGAAGAAATCGTCGTCGACCGGCTCAAGGACTACCTGGCCGGCCTGGCCGTGGCCGATGTTCTGATGAGCGCGGTCGCCGCGCGCTTTGAAGGCGCGTTCCTGTTCAACCTCTCGGAGGAAGCGACGTGGGGGATCCTGCGCGTCGCGGATGGCTATCGCGTCCGGCCGGCCGGCCTTGCCTTCTCGCTGCTGAGCCCGCTGGCGGGTGCGCGCGTGGCGCCGATCTCCATCACCGGCAGTGGCACGGTACGACTCGTGAAAGGCGACGGCAACAATCCTGCGGGACTGACGTACCCCCTCGTGTCAGCCGTGGCAGGCGAGCAGGGTGAGTCGCTGGAGATCGCGATGATCAACCGGGATACGGAGTCCGCCCAGCGGGTGCGCCTGGAGGCGGCGAATCATGCGCTCGCGACGGCCGAAATCACCCGGTTCGAAGCGACGGATACCACGGACAGCAACGAGGGCCCGGAGGATTCGGTGACGCTGAAGAGGACAACGGGGGACGCCACGGTACTGACCCTGGCGCCGAATTCCGTCGTGCGAATCTCTGCGCGCGCCCGACAGATCACGGCGCGAGCGGGTACTCCCTCAACGCCTGTTCCATGAGCCGCAGATCGGATGGCTCGGTCACGTTGACGTAGGCACCGTCCAGCATCAGTGCGTGCAGCGTTTTCCCTCGCGAGATGAGCGTGGAGAGCGCATCCGTGATCTCGACTTCACCGGTTCTGACCGACGGCCGGGTGAGGCGGATGTGGTCGAAGATGTCCGGCTGGAAGAAGTAGAAGCCCATGCCGCAGAGATCGGAGGGCGCGACGTTCGGCTTTTCCTCGACGCTCGTCACGATCGCGTTGTCCGCGACGACGCCGTAGTTGCGACACACTTGCGACGCCGGCGCATTCGGAAGTACGCCGATCGCGTAGTCAAATTCCCCACTCCAGCGAAACTGCCCGGCGCAGAAGCAGTCACCAAGCACCATGATGAACGGCCCCTCGAGCAGCGGCTGCGTGCACATGAGTCCATCGGCGATCCCGCGCAGCGTCTCGGGCTCGGCAAAGCGCGCGGCGACCGGGCGTGAGCGGACGTAGTCCATGACGTCCTCCTTGCCGTTCTTGACGACGAAAAGAAAGTCATCCGTGTACACGTTCCAGTAGTCGATCACATGCCCGATGACCGGCTTTCCCGCCACCGGCGCCATCGACTTGTGACCGCTCGAGCCGAAGCGCGAGCTGCGGCCGCCGCACATGATCACGCACGTCGGCCGCCGTCTCACCCACTCGGGACATTTTTCATTCGCGGAATCTCGATGCATGAATCAACCTTAATGAATTGACGCGCGCAAGACCAGCGGGTTGTTCCGCGATGGCTTGTCGGCATTCAGTTGAGTCAGCGGGTCGCTGCGTGGGGAACTGCGCAGGCGGCGCATGGAACCGACGACGCCGGAATCGGTGCGGACGTGAACTCGCCGGCGGCGCCCGCGATCACGCCAGGACCACGTCCCAGGGCGCTGCACGTCACAGCGCGTGGTGTGCGATGACGTCCCGGTACGTCTCCATGTGGCGCGCATGAACGTCATCCGGCGCGAACATGCGAAGCGCTCGCGCGCGCGCCGCGTGCCGCATGCGTTCCACCCATGCCGGATTCTTCATCGCATCATCCATTCGTGCGGCGAACGAGTCGGCCGAATCACGGTCGGCGAGCAGACCCGATTCGCCGTCGACCACGAACTCCGGAATCCCCCCGACCCTGGACGCGAGCACGCAGGCGCCGGCGGCCATCGCTTCGGTCAGAATCACGGGCGACATGTTCTCCCATTGTTCGGGTACAACGACGAGGAAGGCGTCGCGCAGTGCCTGCAGGAGCACCTCGCGCGACTGCTTGCCCAGGAAGCGGACGCGCGTCCCCAGTCCGAGCGCGGTGATTCTCTGCTGGAGCACCGTTTCGTAGGCGGCATTGGCGGCCATGCCGTAGACGTCGAGTTCCAGTTGCGGGTGCTCTGCCGCGGCACGCGCCAACGCGTCAATCACGACGTGCAGACCTTTGCGCTGTTCGATCCATCCCACGTAGACGAGCCGACCGGGCCGTGCGGGAGCGGGTGGACCCGCTGCGATCGCTTCCCGCCACACTGGCTGGGGAATGGTGGTGACCCGGTTCCGCGGGATACCGAGATGCACGAGCAGGTCCGCTGATGCGTGGGACAGCGTGATGAAACGATCGATGGCGTCGGCGAACGCGCCGAATACGGCCGGCCTTCGTGCGAATGCCACCTGCTTCATCGGCCTCAGCCATCGCATGCGTCGGGTTCCGATGCAATCGACGCATGCCCCGCTGTGACCCTCGCGGCACAACGCATGATCGCTTCTGAGGAGCATGAACGACGGGCACCAGAGCCAGTAGTCGTAGACTGTCAGGACCGCAGGCAGGCCTGCGCGCCGGGCCTCCTTGATGGGCGACAGCCCGGCAAAGTGGAGATTGTGAAAATGGATGACGTCGGGTCGTTCGCGGGCGAGGAAGCGCCGCATGCCGTGTGCGCTGATGAAATCGCCCGGATGGAACAGCTGCTTCACGGCGTACGCCGCACGCGGGGCGTACCGGTCCAGGTTGTTCAGCTGCGCCCCGAAGGACCATGGGTAGCACTGCGGCGAACGATCCGGTCGCAGGGTTGCGACCGTCAGGGCGACGCCGCGCGCGTGCTGCTCCTCGATCGTGCGTAGCGCGGCGAACTCCGCGCCGCCGACGCGTGCGTGTGTTCCGGGAAGGTAATCCGTGACGTGAAGGACCCTCATGGGGACGACTCGAATGCAGTCTGGCCGGGCATCCTCGATATGGTACGCTACTTGCCGTCACGGCCACGTGCGGACCATGCCGGCTGACTGCGCGGGCAAGCGATAAGACCTGGGGAGACAGGCGAGTTCGCCGCAATGGCATCCCGCACGCGACGGCGCCACGTTCAACGAATGTCTCAATCTGAATGTCTGTCCAATTCAATCGACGACGGGATCCCGCAAGACTGCTGAACACGTCCATGGGCGGAGGCCGGACCTGCGCAATCGGCATGACGCTGACACTCTGCGCGGCGCTGTCCGGCTGCGCGATGACCGATCTTTCGCTCACGCTCGGAAAAATCCCGACGCTGACCGCCGAAGAAACAACCCCCGCCAGGGCGTCTCCCGCGCCCGGCGATTCGTCCGCGCCCAAGTTTCGCGAGTTCGAACTCGAGGAGTCGCTGGTACCCACGCCGGTGCTGATCCAGCGCAATGACACGCTGAAGGTGTCGCTGTGGGGGTACCCCGAACTCGATCACGTCGGGGTTGTTCAATCCAACGGAATGATCACGTTGCCGCTCGTCGGGGAAGTCCTGGTGGATGGCTTGTCGGTTGACCAGATCCGCGCGCGGATCTCCGAGCGATTGCAGCCGTTCACGAGCGTGCAGGAGAGGGCGCTGCGCGTCGGTGACACGCTGACGATGTCGGTCTGGCAGCAGCCGGATCTGTCGTACGAGTCGGAGATCGCGCCCGACGGCACTGCAACGTTCCCGCTCGCCGGCCAGGTGCAGGCCGTGGGCCGCAGTGTGGCGGATATACGGCAGGACGTGCAGTCGCGGATCGACGAGTATCTCTTCGGTTCGCAGGTGAGCATTCTTCCGCGACTGGGCAATCGACGGATGCTCTACGACCCGGTCGTGTCGGTCCTCACACAATCCCTGCAGCCGCGACGAGTCGCGATAATCGGCGCGGTGGGGTTACAGGGCGTGCAGGAGATCAACGGCTCGCTGACCCTGGTGGAAGCGCTCGCACGAGCATCGGTGGATCGGCGGATCGCGGCACTGAACAGCGTGGTCGTCATTCGCGATGTCGCCGGCAAGTCCCCGTTGTATCGAAGAGTGCAGCTGGCGGATTTCTTCGCGGGCAAGGCGCCCAATCAGAACATTTACCTGCGCAACGGTGACGTGGTCATCGTGCCGAAGACCGCCATCTCGGAGGTCGGTGATTACGTGGACCTGTTTTTCCAGCGGACCGCGCCGCTGTTCGCCTGGTGGACGGCGCTGCAGACCGCGACGGTGGCGGAAGAATCCGCCGAGACGGTTGAACTCATCAATGAAAGCCTGCGTCGCCAGCTGATCGATCTGAACGTGAACCCGTAGCGATACGGAAGATCGCAATTCGTGCCCCCCCGACCTACCTGGCTAGAAGCTGCCTGACGGTTGCGAATGAGTGCGCAGGCCTCAGGCGCGCAGCGATGAGAATCCCTTCCACCAGGATGCGCAGCGACACGCCGATTGCGGGATGTTCGAGGCAATAGCGTGCGTAGGCAATTTCAAGTTCGAGGCGCTGCACGTCCGTGAGCACGTCCCGTCCCACCAGCTGGGCGGGGCCAATCACGCCCGCGCGAGACCAGAAGCGCGCCTCGACGCCGGGAAACGACGCCTTCAGCGCCTCGATAACGTCCTCCGGCAAGGGTCGATTGCCCACCAGCGCCATCGTGCCGGACAGAACCTGCACGAGCTGCGGCAGCTCGGTCAGACTGAACCGCTCGATCAGGCGTCCGATCCGCGTATAGGCGGGGGAGTCGAGCGGAATGTTCAGGAAGCGCTGTGATTCGGTCGGGACGGTCCGACGATTGAACAGTGCTTCGGCATTGCGGACCATCGTACGAAACTTGTAAATCGTCGCACGCTGACCGCGATACACCCGTCGTGAGGATCGGTACAGGACCGGCGGGCCGTCGCTCAGGAATATCACGATGGCGCACGTGGCAATCGTCGGGAGCCACACTGGCAACCCCAGCAGCACGACCGCCAGTTCGAAAACCCGCCGGATGCGCAGCACGCGCCTGGCACGCGACGGATCGAAGCGATCGCCGGGCACGCGGCCTGGCTCGGGATCGCATGGGGTCTGGATCAGTTCGGCATCTGTCGGGGGTCGACGATGGGCGTCGGTCACGTTGCGCGTCTGCATGTCACTGCGCCCGTCACGGTCGAGGGCGTTTGCGGGCGACCAGTACGAGCTGCTCACCCCAGGCGTAGAACGGCGAGCTCTTTTTCGAGAACAGTTGGTCAAGCCCGCGAAGCCCCCAGCGCACGACCCCGAGCAACCCGAGGCGCCTCGCCAGGTCCTTCGCCCGCTGCTTGTCGGCGCGCATCTCGTAGTAGCCCGTGTCGGCGAGTTCGCGCATCCCGGTATCCTGGCGGCGGGTTGCCAGGGATTCCCTGGCGGCGCGAAACAGTCCGGCGATATCGATTCCGCGAACCTTGCTCAGCAGCACGTCGTAGCCGTGCTGCTCGAGCATGCGCTGCAGTGTGTCGGGCGTGAACAGCACGATATGTTCATCCTCGCAGTTGACCACCCACCAGCGCGGACCGAACAGTCGGCGGAACAGCGCATCGAGATTCGGTGTCGTCACCAGCAGCATCCCGTCCGGGCGCAGCCAGTGATGGATTCGCTCGAGCGCCAATGCCGGTTCCTCGAGGTGCTCGATAACCTCCACCAGGGTCACCGCGTCAAAACTCCCGTCGGGAAAATCCGCTTCGAACATTGACGTGTTATCGACCGGGAGATCGAGTTGCGTACGCGCATAGGTCGCCGAAGCGCGGCCGACCTCGAGCCCGTGCACAGCCCAGTTCCGGTCGCGCGCGACCTGCAGCAAAGCGCCGGTTGCGCAGCCGATGTCGAGGAGTCGGGCGGGCGGCTTGATCCCGCATCGTTCGATAAGGTCGAGGAAACGCCCATAAAGTGCCAGTGTCGCCGGCTCGAAGGCGATGTCCAGGCGCTGGGAATCCACGACGTCCTTCTCGGCCCAGTGCTGGAGGCGCGCTTGCAGAATCGCACTGTCCGCGCGCGGCGAGACATAGGCGAGACCGCATCGGGCGCAGCGGAGGAGTGCCGCGGCGTCGAGCGGGAACATCGTCTCCGCGTCCCTGGTGCCGCACATGGGGCATGACACGGGACGGCGCGCGACGGCGCCGGGCCCTTGAAAATCCGGGGCGGCCGTTCCGATATCGGTCAATTCGAATGCTCCCGGATCTGCATTCGCCGGCAGACGGACTCGTAGAGCGGCAGGACGTGGTCCCAGGTGAACGCGTCGGCATGCCGGGCGCGCGCCGCGTCGGACATCGCGGCCAGTCGGCCATCGTCCTCGAGCAGCTCGCGCAGACGGGCCTCGCATGACGCCTCGCTCGAGAAGTAAGCCGCCGCGGAACCGGCCACCCAGCGATTGAATTCGTTGTCGTGCGCGAGCACGGGCGACGCGTGCGCCAGCGCTTCCACCAGGCTCGGATTCGTGCCGCCGACCTGGTGACCGTGAAGATAGAGTCGGGCATGCCTGCGCAGGGTGCCGACATCCCGGCGATCGTAGATCGCGCCGGGAAACAGCACGGATGAACCGGCGGCTGCGCGGATCCTGCGATGGTAGTCGTTGCTGTCCGGACGCAGGTCTCCGAGCACGACCATCCGGCAGGGCGACTCGATGCGTCCGAACGCGCGCACCATTTCCAGGATCAGGTTCTCCGGTTCCGGCCGCGCGATCACGATCACGTACCGGCGCGCCTCCAGCGAGAGGCGGCGCAGAATGCTGCTGTCGTCGCCGACGTCGGCATCCGCCCCGTATGGAATGGTGTGCACTTTCGATGCCGCTGCCCAGCGATGCAGATGCGCCGCAATCCGCGGATGGTCCGCAACCAGCTCATTTGCGAGAAGACAACCGGCGATTTCGTTGCAGTAGAACCAGAACCGCACGAGCCGCGTCCACTTCTGGCGGCGCCACTCGATGCCGTCCATGTTCATCGCGTGATGTATCCCATGGAGCCGCGGAAGGATCGAAAACACCGCCGTGTTGTAACCGAACACCAGCAGGGGAAAACGCGCGGCGCAGGCGTGGCGCATCGCGCGCCAGTCGAATGTCACGGTTCCCCAAGGCCCCTGTCCCGAGACGGGCACGATGACGCGCTCGACACCCTGCCACTCGTCTGCGTGGATCTCGCCGGTCCCGGCGATCTGGCAGTACACCCGCACCTGCCAGCCGCGGCGGGCGAGATAGGGTGCGAGTGTCTCCACGAAGGTTTCAAATCCGCCGTGCGCGGCCGGGACGCCCCGGGTGCCGAGAATCGCGATCCGCGGTACCCCGGCATGTCCCGTTGACTTGGGCATTCGAAGCGACGTCACACGCGCGTCCATACCGGAATTCCGTCGCGGCGTGCGACCACGTAAATGAGTGCGATGTAGGCCAGGTCGAACGTGACGATCAGCGTGTAGCACCACCCGAGGAGCAGGTTGGAAGGCTCTCCGTAGATCAAAGTCACCGCGGTCCCGAGACATTTGCTTATCGCGATGTAGATGCTCTGGCCGGCGAGATTGTCGCGACTGAGAATCATCGCGCAGAACAGGATGCTCATCAGCGCGTTCTGAAAGTAGGCGGCGATGAGCCCGGCGAAATCCTGGAAATGCAGCGTGATTATCACGGGGGTCCCGACGCCTGCCGCGACGACGGCGAGACTGCGTATCCAGAACAGCCGTTCGGACAGCGCGCGGGGTGAGCGCGGCCTGGCGTACACGAAGTACTGGCAGAACATCACGATGTCCAGCAGCAGCCAGACCAGCACGGTGATCCAGCCGGGTCCGCCGAATTCGTGGACGAACAGCATCATCGCTTCCCACGAGAGGTTCATGCACAGCGCGAAGAACGGCATTCCGGGCGTACGGTCCAGCTGCGTTCGACGAATGATGAGCACGTAGGTGCTCACCCAGCACGACCATAGAAACAGCTTGGCGGCGAGTTCGATCATGGCAGGCGGGAGGTCCGGTCGGGGTCCTGCAGTTCCCTCGTCCGCGGATGTGGGCGCAGGCGCAGCGCGCTGGCGACACGCCTGACGGAATACAGCCGGAAATACACCGCGAGCGGGACGGCAAGCACGAGGTAGCCCGGATCCTGCGCGATCGCGAGCGCCAGCAGGTAGGTCGCGAGACCGATTTTCGGGATCGACTTGTGCAGCAGGTAGAACACGTCTTTCACCAGGTACTCCGGCGCGTGGGGATCGTGACCCCGCGCACCGCGCCGCAGTTCAACGCCGGCATATATCGTCAGCAGGGTCACACTGCACGGGATGGCGAAGTGCATGAGATCGATCGGACGCGGCCAGTCGCGCACCTGCGTCAGCGTGCCGAACATCCAGACACAAGTCAGCACCAGGGCGATTCGTTCGGCTTCCAGGATGCGGTCGAGAAGCACGCGCGCGCGGTCGACGCCAATCCTGACCACGAACGTCCCGAGACCGTCCGCGTGGTCCTCGCGCCAATCTGTCAGCTGATGGGACAGGTCTCCGCTGAGACCGCGCAACGTCAGGTAGCCGAGCAGGATAATCCAGCCCGCGTCGGGCGGTCGGCCGAATATCGTCAGCACGATTGCAATCGGGAGGGTTCGCAGCGCCAGTGCAACCGCGACGAGTCCGATCAGCCCCCGCCCTTTGAGGTAGATACCCGGCAGCGAGTAAAGGCTGGTACATGCGAACCAGGCGAGCCATGTCCCCAGCAGCAGCGGGTGATGCGCCTGCAGGCGGGCGACGAACGGCAGCATGCCGAGCATGGCCGCGAGTACGACTGCCAGGCGGACGGGGAGCCGCGTCTCGGCGAATACATTCGGGATTCGGTGCCCGAGATCGCGTTCGCAGTCCACGGCGTCATTGAGCAGGTAACCATACGAGGCCATGAAGAACACGAGCCCGAGCAGCATGGCGAGGTCGGTTGCGATCTCGCCGAGTGGATACTGGTGATAAAGCACGAGATAGAAGAAGACGAACGTATTCTCCAGCACCGGATTGGTCCGTATGACTCCCCAGTCACGCCATGCCACGAAATGTATCAATCGCATATCGGAGCGTCCTGCCGATGGCAGCACCCGGTGGATCGTGCCAGTCCGTTCATGGGAAGTGCGTCTCTCCACTGTGGTGGCGTGTCGCGGCCGATTTCGAATCCTCTTCTCACGCGCAGCAGGCGCACCGATTCGCGCGGGTCGCGTATTCGAGGCCGTCGGATTGTAACGCATAGATCCCGCGCGGAAGTTGCAATGATGGTGTCGGCTCGTGGGATCTGCGCGTGCGCGGCGCGCATTCGCGCTTCACTCGCACGGAAAGGCGCGTTACAGTGAATGTCACCTGCGGAATTTCAGACGATGTCGACACACGAAAACCTTGCGCGAGCGCTGCCGACGGAAGGTGGAACCGATCGAATGTTCGGTTGGGTTCTGGGCACGATGTTTCTGATAATCGCGGTCTACCCGGCTTTGCAGGGTGCTTCCGTGCGGCTATGGGCCCTGGCCGTGGGGGGATTGCTGGTAGCGTTCGCCTGGCGCATGCCGCGCGCGCTGGCGCCGCTCAATCGGGTGTGGACCCGGCTCGGGATCTTCCTCGGACACATTTTTGCGCCGGTCGCGCTCGGAGTGGTGTTCTTCTGCGTGATCGCACCGATCGGGATCTGCATGCGCGTGGCGCGTCACGATTCATTGCGTCTGCGCCGCTCGCCGCAAATCCGGAGCTACTGGCAGCCACGCGACCCGCCCGGGCCGGATGCGCAGTCGCTCCCGCAGCAGTTCTGACGATGGACACGTCGGCCCACGGGCATCGGTGCGATAGTGCAGCAAAGCGTGGTGGCCAACCGCCGGAAGCGGTGTCGGGGTAGGCCCTTGTTCGCGTTCCTCAAGGAATTCTGGAGCTTCCTGCGCGCGCGCCGGAAGTACTGGCTCATCCCGGTGATGCTGGTCATGCTGCTGCTTGGTGGGCTGATCGTCCTGGCACACGGTTCCGCATTCGCACCGTTCATCTACACGCTGTTCTGAGATCCGGGTTCGATGCGAATCTTGGGGGTCTCCGCCTTTTATCACGACAGCGCCGCGGCGCTGGTCGTTGACGGAAAGATTCTCGCCGCGGCACAGGAGGAGCGTTTCACTCGCCGCAAGCACGACGCCGATTTTCCGCGCCACGCGATCCGCTATTGTCTCGAAGCCGGCGGTGTACGGCCCGCGGATCTCGACTACGTCGCGTTTTATGACAAGCCGTTCCTGAAATTCGAGCGTCTGCTGGAAACCTACCTGGCGTTCGCGCCGCGCGGATTCCGCTCCTTTCGCATGGCGATTCCCCTGTGGCTGCGCGAGAAGCTGTTTCAGAAGCGATTGCTGCAGCAGGAGCTGGCGAAGTTGGACCCGGCCGTGGACTGGGGTCCGCGCCTGCTGTTCTCGGAACATCACCTCAGTCACGCCGCCAGTGCGTTCTTTCCGTCACCGTTCGAGGAAGCGGTGATACTGACCATGGATGGCGTGGGCGAATGGGCGACCACTTCGGTGGCCATCGGCAATGCATCGTCGCTCGAGATCCGCAAGGAAATCCATTTTCCGCACTCGCTCGGTCTGCTCTATTCCGCGTTCACCTATTACACCGGTTTCAAGGTGAATTCCGGTGAGTACAAGGTCATGGGGCTCGCACCTTACGGCGATGCCCGCTACGCCGACGTGATTCTTGAACACCTGGTTGACTTGAAGGATGACGGCTCGTTTCGTCTCCACATGGATTACTTCGATTACTGCACGGGACTGACGATGACCAACCGCCGTTTCGACGCGCTGTTCGGCGGACCGCCGCGCGATCCGGAAGCTCCGCTCGAGCAGCGACACATGGATCTCGCGGCGTCGATCCAGGCGGTCACCGAGGAGGTAGTGCTCAGGATGACGCGCGCGTTGCGACGGGAATACGACTCCCCGAACCTCTGTCTCGCCGGGGGCGTTGCGCTCAATTGCGTGGCGAACGGGAAGGTGGCGCGCGACGGCCAGTACGCGAACCTCTGGATTCAACCTGCCGCAGGTGATGCCGGGGGCGCGGTGGGCGCTGCGCTGATCGCCTGCCACGGATTCGCCCGGTGCCCGCGGCAACCTGCAGGCGACGGCGACGCGATGCACGGCGCGTATCTCGGCCCAGAGTATTCACAAACGGAGATCGAACGCCGGCTGCGGGACGTGGGCGCGCGGTTTCATACGTTCGATCCGCAGGAGACGCTGCGTCGCGCCGCGGCGGCGATCGCGGACGGCAAAGCCGTCGGGTGGTTTCAGGGACGCATGGAGTTCGGTCCGCGCGCGCTGGGCGCGCGTTCCATTCTCGGCGATGCGCGTAGCCCCACGATGCAGAAGCTGCTCAATCTCAAGGTCAAGTACCGCGAGAGCTTCCGGCCATTCGCGCCCGCGGTGCTCGCCGAGGACGTGTCGGAATGGTTTGATCTCGCCGGGGCGAGCCCCTACATGCTACTCGTGGCCGATGTGCGTGATTCAAGGCGAATTGCCACCTCGGCGGAAGAACAGCACCTGTTCGGGATCGAGCGCCTGAATGTCGCGCGTTCAGAGATTCCCGCGGTCACCCACGTGGATAATTCCGCGCGGATTCAGACCGTGCATCCGCAGACGAACCCACGCTTCCACGCGCTGATCTCCCGTTTCAAGGAGATCACCGGCTGTCCCGTCGTCGTCAACACCAGCTTCAATGTTCGCGGCGAACCCATCGTCTGCAGCCCGGAGGACGCGTTTCGTTGCTTCATGGGGACGGAGATCGAGGTGCTGTGCATTGGCGACAGCCTGTGCCTGAAGGAAGAGCAGGCACCCGGACTGCAACGGGACTATAAAGCCGCGTTTGCGCCGGACTGAGTCAGCGCGGCAGCGGTGACGTGGCGACCGCGCGTGGGACATCAGGCGTGCGGGCCTGCGAGATTTCGTGAACTCGGTGGCCGGGAAAGCGCGACTGTACGCCCACGCCGCCGCAGCGCGAGACACGCCGGCGCAAGGCACAGCCACGCGGCCGGCAGCGGCACCACGGCCAGCCCGTCGGATCCGAGCTGGACCAACGGCGCGCCGGAACGCGTGCTCAGCGCGAAGCGCGCGGTGTTGCCGAAATCCGCCGTCGCGGCACCCGTGCCGAAAAAGGTCTGCGTCGAGGCGAACGTCTCGAACAGGAATTCGAGCGCGAACGTCTCCTCGTAGTTCACCGTGTAGGTGACCACCTGGAAGGTACTGATCTCCGCGCGGAGTTCACGGCTGCCGCCGGTCACCACCCATTGGCTGGCGTCCCAGTCGCCACCGACGATCAGCTCGCCGTTGCGCAGCGACGCGTAGGCGCCGAACGCGTTGAACGCGCCACCGCGGACATTCGCGTTGACGGTCAGTGCGAGCTCTGCGAGCAGCGGTACGCGCGGCAACAGGGTGCCGACGCTCGTGTGGGCCACCATCCCCCCAGGTGAGCGCAAGCGTCCGCGTGTGCTGACGGCGACCGACGGACCGGGTACGACTTCGTGCAGCAGGGTGCCGTCGACCGTCATCAGCATGCTGATCGTTTCCTGGGTGATCGTGTCCGTCGGGTCGGGGTCGTGCACCCGCCAGTGGGTGATCGCGCTGACGTTCGCGCTGGCTTCCGCCACCGTGGCCGCGCTGAACGACGCGAAATTCGACGTGGCGCGGCTCATTGCTTTCAGGTGGGAACCGGTTGCATCGTTCAACACGTCGGCCGCGGCGTGCGCAGTCGGATCCAGGGGCGTTGCGGTGGCTGCACGGCCCGGCACGGGCGCGCTGTCCACCTCCCGCACGACGGTCTGCGTGTTCGTCGCGAAGTCGTACCTGCGCGTCTCCACCTCGGCGCGCAGGCCCGGCCGCGGCAGGGTACCCGGCGGGGTGGAGCCGAAGTTCGCCTTGTACACCCCCGACGTCCCGTCCGTGAAGTTGGCGATGAAGGCAAACTCTCCCCGGTCGTTCGCCCCCTCGCGCGTGAACGCGAAGTCACGCACGGTGCGGCCGTCGATCTGCCGGCCGGTGCTCAGCACCTCGGCGTAGACGGGGCCCTGCGAACTGGTGCGCCCCAGCTGGTGGACGAGCAGCTGGGAATCCCCGAACGCGCTGCGCGCGGCGAACGCCACGACGCCGTTCCCGGTGATCGCCGCTTCGCGTTCGAAGGAGCGGAAGGGCACGCTGCCGGTGGAACCGAATTTCGCGTCGGCGACGCTGCGCGGGGAAGCGCCAGGCTGGAACACCAGGATCTGCTGGTCGGCGGGCGCGCCTCCCGGGCTATGCAGCCGGCCCTGTACCACGGCCTGCCGGTGCACGTTGATGTCGAGCGTGGGCGGAGTGACCTGGTCCAGCGCGGTGGTCGTCGATGCGAGCACCGTTTCGCCGGGGACACCGGGCAGCAGCGCGATGAGCTCGTTGAAGAACGCGCGCGAGGCCGGATCGAAGTTCTCGGTCAGCGCACCGATCACACCGCCACCCGCGATCACGGGATCGAGCCAATACGTGGCCTGCCGGCTCGTCAGAGTGGTGTCGAGGATGCGGTCGGCAGACGGGTCCGCACCGCGAAACATGCCGGCGATCGCGCCGCCGCCATAGACCCCCGAGAACACCACGTCGCCGTTGCCGTTCATGCTGGGTCGGAGTTCCAGCCGGTCATACGCGCCTGGCGCGAACGGGGATCCCGCGGTCACCGCGCGGTCGGTGGCGATAGTGGTGGTGAGTCCCGTGAGCCCGTCGTTCCGGAAGAGACCGATCCCGCCGCCTTTCAGCGCGGCTCCGAATGCGACATCGCCGGCCGACGAGATCGGCACCGCCGACGCACCGAGCGATTCGAACGGGTTGGCCGGATCGTCACGATTGCCGTCCGCGCGCACGCGCAAGGTTGGGACACTCCCGCCGGCGCCGGTGAACAGCCCGGTGTCGGCGAACGAATCGTCGATACCACCGGCGAGAAAACTGACCTCGCCGTGCACGTTGATCGCCGGCGCGGCGAAGCGGAAAGCATCCGGCCGCGACAGCGTCGCCCGCAGATCGGCGAACACGGGATCATCAGAGTGCGCGATCGGCGTGTAGAGCACGGTGGCCGACGCCGGCGATGCGAGACCTATCCCGCCCGCCGCCGCGATTGCGATCCCGATGCGCGCCACCGGGGACGCGCCGCGTACGAGTAAAGACGTCATGTGGCCCTCCTGGCATGGTGTTCCGACAAGGCGCACCGTGCGCGTGTCGCCAGCGTCGGTCATGACCCTAAATGGGTACACTTCCCGTTCGCGCGAACGATGACCGCACTGGGGACCCGATGCCGCTGCACTGCCGGCCAGTCATGCTCGAGGAACTGCCGCGCTGCCAGGCGCTGACCGCCGCGTGGGGACGGGGCGTGCACACAGAGGCGACGCGCGCGGCGCTGCAGGAGGTATGGCGCACGCTGCTCACGGACGGCAGCCTCGTGATGTACGTGTTCGAGGACGATGCGCTCGCGGGGAGCGAGCGCATCCAGGGATTCGTTGCTGCCGGGTTCGCCACCGATGCATGGGCGAACGAAGTCCTGCACCACGATCGGCCATACCTCTGTCGCCAGCTCGTCGATGCCACCTTGCGCGGCGAGCGCCTGCTGCTGCCACAGCGACTGCACGGCGATGCGAACGGCGGCGACGGCGTGCATGCATTCGGATTGGACTTCGGGATGACGTCCAGCGACTGGTACCGCCCGTCCGTGGTGCGCTGGTTTCCGGCGATGGAGCGCTCACTCCGCGACTGGGTGGGCGGCTGGAAGCTGCGCTCCATCGTGCGCGAGATGTTCGGCCACGATACCTATGCGCTGGCGAGGGTGGCGGGCTACCCGTTGCTGCGCGATCTCCGGCGCGCCGTGCCTGCCGACACGCCGGCGCGCGAGCGCCCCTACCTCTGTGGCACCACGCGCACCTTGGCGTTGCGGCGCCCATCCTCCGTGGCCGCCCGGCTGTTCCTGTACAGCGAACCGGTGTTCGTCTTCTCGCCGGGCGAGCAGGCGGTCCTGCGGTTGGCGCGCGACGCGATGAGCGACGATGCCATCGCCGCGGCGCTGCATGTCTCGCCGCACACCGTGAAGATGCGCTGGCGACGGGTGTTCGACGAAGTCCTGGCACGCCAACCCGCCCTGCTGCCGGACGATGCGAGTCCGCTCGAGCACCGGCGCGGCAGCGAGAAGCGCCGTCACCTGCTCGCCTACCTGCGCGAGCATCCCGAAGAGCTGCGGCCGCGCCGCGCACGCCGGACCCACCCGGACCGGTAGTTTTACCGCTTCCAACCTTGAACCTCTTCCACGTAGCCCGGCACCTACGCGGGATGGCGCACGTGAGGCGGCGCCACATCCTAGGAGGGAACCCCATGAAGAAAATGCTTTTCGGATTGCTGCTCGGCTGGGTCTGCGCGTGGTCGGCGCAGGCGGCGACGATCGAGTTCGCGGCGACTCTGACCCCGGACCAGGAAGTGCCGCCGGTGGTCGGATCGTCCGGCAGCGGCACCGCGGCGCTGGTGCTGGACACGGACACCGGCAACCTTGGCTGGGTGGTATCGTTCGAAGGTCTGACGTCGAACGTCATCGCCGCACATTTCCACAAGGCGCCGGTCGGCGAAGACGGTCCCGTGCAGGTCGATCTCGTCCCGTTGGATCTCTTTGGCGGCGCCTCGGCGCTGGGACGCACTGCCGGGATCTTCGCCGGTGGCATCAGCGGTGCCGCGCTGGCGCCGGCGATGCTCGCGGACCTCATGGCCGGGCTGTGGTATCTCAATATCCATACGGTCGATCACCCCGGTGGCGAGATCCGTGGCCAGGTGCTGAACGGCACGTTCAACCCCGTGCCGATTCCGGCCGCGGCATGGCTGATGGTGCCGGCGCTCGGGGTGCTCGGCTGGCGTCGTCGCGGCTGAACGCAGCGACCCTCGCCGGCCTGGAAGGCCCGCCCCGGCGGGCCTTTTCTTTTGGGGGATGCCACTGGTGAGTATCGTGCCCCCGGCGCCCGGCCCGCAGCGCCGATCCCGCGACGGTCTAATCCGCGCGCGGCGCGAATCAGGTATCTTCCCGCACAGTCCGGCTCACAGGAGACCCCGCGCGTGACCTTCCGCTACCGCACCCGCGTCCGATACGGCGAATGCGACCAGCAGGGCGTCGTCTTCAACGCCAATTACATGGTCTACATGGACGATGCGTCCGAGCAGTGGATCAGCACTCTCGCGCCGGACGGACGCTTCCAGTCGCTGGACTGGGACTGGATGGTGGTGCGCTCGGTGCTCGAATGGCGCGGGTCCGCGCGCCACGGGGATATCGTGGGAATCGATGTCGGCGTGGTGCGGTTCGGTACCACGTCGTTCGACCTCGGGTACGTGGCGTCGGTCGCCGGGGCGCCGTTCTTCGCCGCGCGGTCCGTATGCGTCAGCGTGGAACCGGTGACCCTGAAGAAATGTTCACTCCCGGAACGGATCCGGGCGCTGTTCGGGCCGGCCGTCGCGCTGGACGTGCCGGCCTGAGTCGCGGTCCGGCATCGTCAGCAGCGTCCTTTTTTGCGCTGCCCCGGCGGGCAGAAGTGGCCGCCCTGGAACGGCGGCGGTCCGCCACCCTCGTAATAGTGCACTTCGTGGCGCGGGGGCGGAGGCGGCGCGTATTGCCGCGTGTTGAGCGCCGTGCCAGCCGCGGCACCGACCCCGGCCCCCACGATCGCCCCTTCCCGGCCACCAAGTTCGGCGCCCACTGCCCCCCCGAGCGCCCCGCCGAGCGCGCCGCCGATTGCCGCGTCGCGTGTCAGGCTTTCCGCTGCCGCGCCGATGCTCGTCCCCAGCACGAGGCAGAGAGCCGTGAGCCTGATCGTTCGCATGGTTCTAACCTCCTCGTTGAGGGATATTGTCATGTCACCCATGTGAATTGACCGATGTAAGTGGGAATTCGTCATTCACTGTAACGCCTTTTCCCACGTTTGCCGGTCGTCAGCCCGGAAACGTGACCAGCGTCACGCAACGCGCGCGGGGATCACGCCCCCCCTGTCTGATCGCTGAATACACGGACTTCGCGTACGCTCACCGCACCCCACCACGCGAGGCTGCCGCCATGTCCGATCGCCGTCGTGAACTCATCTCCCGTGTCGAGGCCTTCACTGCCTGTTTCAACCGCGGCGACCTGGACGGCCTGATGCGGTTCTTCGCCGACGACGCGGTCTACGAAGAAGTGAACGGTCCCGTGAATCGCGGTCCGGCCGCCATCCGCGACGCGTTCGAGCCGCTGTTCTCCGGCAGCTTCGGCGCAGTGACGTTCACCCCGCGCGACCTGATGGTGGACGTGGACACGGAAATGGTGATGGCGAGCTGGGACTGCCACCTCACGATGGACGGACAGCCCAAGGTGCTCGAGGGGCTGGATATCTACGCGTTCCGCGGTGAACGGATCGTGCGCAAACTGGCGTACTGCAAGGCGCGGCAACCGCGTTACACGGACGCGGCCGGCACCTGAGGGAACCGCGCCGGGACGCGGATTGGCGACCTCGTAGGGCGCATCCGCGCGGAGCGGCCCGATGCGCGGTCTGCCCCGCGCGCTTGCCGCGCGACGGGCGCGGCCTGAGGTGACCGCCGCTTGTCCCTCAGGCGTCCGTGAACCGTCGCGCGCCCGCCCAGCCGGCTTCGAGCGTGGTCATCGCGCGGATGTCGATCGTCACGGCAGCGATGCGCCATTCAATACCGTCGCGCCGGAAACGCCAGTCGTAGGTGCCCCAGCCGAGCACGGCGCGGTCGTGGCGCTCCTGCGTGACATGCCAGTACATGAAACACGTGGCCGCCGTCCCCGTGACCCGGTAATCGGCGTTGGCGAAGTAGCGGCGCGGATTCGCAAAACGTGTCCAGTAGTCCTCGTAGAACGCGAGCACGGCGTCGCCGCCGCGCACGTCCACCGACCATGCCGGCACCGCGACGTGCGCGTCCTCCGTGAAGACCCGGCGCAGCAGATCCGGTTGCCGATCGTCCACCGCCACCGCGTACTGCGACAGCAGGCGTCGCAGTGCTTCGGTCGCACGCAGTTCGGTGACATCCCGTTCGAGACGGGCGAGGCGTTGTTCCAGGCTCATCGGCGGCTCCTCGTGTGAAGGATTGCGTGATGCGTCAGATCGGGTTCTGCGCGTCGAGGCCCAGGCTGATCCGCCCGAGCTGCTCCGTGACGCGGTCCACGTGCCCATTGATGTGCAGCGGCATCGCGCAGAAATCGCGGAAACGCCGTTCGAAGTCCGTGCCCTCGCGCAGGCTGTTGCCACCCAGCACGCGCTGGATGAGTCGCATCGCTTCTTCGCACGACAGCACCGCCTGCATGCCGGCCGCGCACTGGCGGAAGTAGTCGCCCTCGGTGGGCGGCGTGCCGGCCTCGATGCGGGCATCGGTCTCCGCGAGCGCGGCGAACACGGTGTCCGTGGCGGCGTTGATGAGCGCCCGCGCGCGGCCGAGGTTCACGTGGATCGTCGGGCGCTCGATCATCCGGGTGCCGAGAATCGCGATGCGATCGCGGATGCCGTCGGCGGTTTCCTCGAACGAGATCCCGGCCACCCCCGTCGCCATCGCACCGAGCCACAACACGGACAGCGCCACCCAGTCCTCCCGGTAGCGCGGATGGATCACCGCGTAGGCGGGGTCACGGAACGTCGCGCGGTACATCGGCGCCCAGGCCACCACGCGGTGCTGCGGCACCGCGACGTCCGCGTAGTGGATGTGATCGGTCGCCGACGCGCGCACGCTCATCGCCTCCCAGCTCATCGGGATGCGCACGCCGGGATCGCGCAGGTCCACCAGCGTGAACTGCGGCGTGCCGGCGCCGTGCTCGTTGAACACCACCCCGGCCCACTCCGCGTAGCGGCCGCCGGAACCGAACGCGGCCACCCCGTTCAGGATCATCGCGTCACCGCGCGATTCCCCTTTGACCGCCGTCGACGCGCCTGCCGGGAAGCACACCCACTGGCGCGCGCGCACGATGTCGCGCAGGAAATCCCGGTGCGCGGGACCGAACAGGCCGGCGAAATGATGAAACGTGCACAGGTGGTTCCACAGGCACCACGCGGTGGAGGTGCAGGCCGCGGCCGCCGCGCGGAGTTCGCTGCCGATCACGCCCACCCGCGCATTCAGCCCGTCGAGCTCCGGGCTGCCGGACAGCCGCATGATGTCGTTCTGCTTGAGGCGCGCGATGAGATCGGCGCTCACCGAGCGGGTGCGATCCGCCTCCGCGGCCTGTCCAGCGATGTCGGGCAGGAGCGGCGCAAGGTAGTGCGCGTCGCGCCATGCGCGGCCGGCCGTGGAATACAGCGCGTTCATGTTCCTCTCTCCGCACGGGGATTGACGTCACGTTAACGGGCGCGCCGGCGCGGGTAAACGGGGCGACCGGCCGGAGGGCGCGGCTACGCCGTCGGATAATCCGGAGGGCCCGCACGCCCGCGCGTCGCCATGCGGTGGTGCCGATGTCCGGCGGGCCGAAGTTCCGCCATGGAGCCGCCTTCAGCCGGTGGTCAGAACGAATCCTTCGTAGCCGTTCGCCGCGACCTCGTCGCAGCGGGCGCGGAACTGCGGCAGGCCGCCGGCGTAGAGCAGGAAGTGCGGTTGCTGGCGCCCGGGCAGGTTGGGGTTGATGCCCATGAACCACGAACTCACCTTGCTCAGCAGCAGCTTGTTGGCGCCGTCGAGCACGTGCGTGGTCCACGCTTCCACCGCCTGCGGTGTGGGCTCCACGCGCGTCACCCCGTGCGACCGCTGGTGCGCGATGAAATCCGTCAGCCATTCCACGTTCTGCTCGATGCAGCGCGGGATGTTGCAGAAGGTGGCCGCGTTGTGCGGGCCGACGAGCGTGAAGAAGTTCGGAAAGCCCTCCGGCTGCAGGCCGAGATAGGTGCGCGGACCGGCCGCCCAGCGTTCCTTCAGCGTGCGCCCCCCGGGTCCCCGGATCTCGATGCGATTGAGCGCGCCCAGCACGGCATCGAAGCCGGTGGCGTACACGATGATGTCCGCAGGGTATTCCGCGTCGCGGGTTTTCACGCCCGCCGGTGTGATGCACTCGATGGGGGATTCGCCGATGTCCACGAGCCGCACGTTCGGCTGGTTGTAGACCTCGTAGTAGTGCGTCTCCATCGGCACGCGGCGGGTGCCGAAGCCATGATTCTTCGGGATGAGTTTCTCGGCGGTGACGGGATCCCTGACGCGCTGCCGGATCTTGTTCGCGATGAAATGGCTGAGTTCCGCATTGGCCTTGGGATCCGTCAGCACGTCGCGGAAGTTGCCGAGCCAGATGCCGAAGCCCGGCGCCGCGTACAGCTCCTCCCAGAATGCCAGGCGCTCCTCGGGCGACACCTCGAACGTGCCGCGCGGATCGGCTTCGTGGACGAAGCCGGCGTAATGATTGCTGCACTCCTCCAGGATGCCCGGCAGCTCGCGTTTGAGCCGGGCCTGGGTGGCCGCGTCGATCGGACTGTTCACCAGCGGCGCGCACCAGTTGGGCGTGCGCTGGAACACGGTCAGGCTGCCGGCCAGCTTGGCGACTTCCTGGATGACCTGCACACCTGTCGCGCCGGTGCCGATTACCGCCACGCGCTTGCCCGTGAAATCCACGGGGTGATGCGGCCATGACCCGGTGTGATAGGACTCGCCGCGGAAGCTGTCCATGCCCGGTATCGTCGGCATCTGTGGCGCAGACAGCGGCCCGACTGCCGAGATCAGCAGGTGGGCGCGGGCCCGAGAGCCGTTCTCCAGTTCGACCTCCCAGGCGTTGCCGGCCTCGTCGTAACGTGCGCACCTGACGCGGCTGGAGAAGCTGATGTCGCGGCGCAGGTCGAAGCGATCCGCCACGTGGTTCAGGTAACGCAGCGTCTCCGGCTGCGCCGCGAAATGCTCGCTCCACTCCCATTCGCGCAGCAGCTCCGGTGAGAACGAGTAACCGTAGCTCCAGCTTTCGGAATCGAACCGCGCGCCCGGATAGCGGTTCCAGTACCAGGTCCCGCCGACCCCGGTACCTGCTTCGAAGACGTGCACGGACATGCCGAGGCCGCGCAGCTTGTGCAGCTGGTACATGCCGGAGATCCCGGCGCCGATGATGAGGGCATCGAACTGCGCGGTCGCGTCAGCAGGCTGGGCACTGGCGGTCATCGGTGTGGACTCCGGGCGGCGACAGGGTGGAACAGACTAGCCCGCGCGCACCGCCGCAACGCTTGAGCCAGATCAACGACTGCGGAGCCGGGCCATGCCGGTTAGGAATCGTCGGACGAACCGCGGGAATCCGGAAATCGGGGACAGACCCCGATTTCGGACATCCGCCGGATATGGCTGACGCGCCCCAATGGAAATCGAGGTCTGTCCCCAATTTTCCGATTGTCCCCGATTTTCCGATCAGCGCAGCGAGTTGAACTCGCGGCCGAACACTTCGCGCGCGACGACGCCTTTCATGATCTCGGGCGTGCCGTCGCCGATCTCCATGCCCATCACGTCCCGGAGCCGCTGCTCGAAGGACAGCGAGCGGTCATAGCCCACCCAGCCGTGCAGCACGATGCACGCGTGCAGCGCATCCACCGCCACCTTGGGCGCGTACCATTTCACCATCGCGGCCTCCCTGGTATGCGGGCGGCCCTGGTCCCGCAGCCAGAGCACGTGGTAGGCGAGGTGACGCGCGGCCGTGAGCAAGGTCAGGTGTTCCGCCACCTGGAACGCAATCCCCTCGTGGCGCGCGAGCGGCTTGCCGAACGTGTGGCGGATCTTCAGGTACTCGACGGTTTCCTCGACGGCCTGCTGTGCGGAGCCCAGGCACGCGAGGGCAATGATCGCGCGGTTGAAATCGAACGCGTCCATCGCCTGCACGAACCCGCGGCCGGGTTCGCCGACCTGGTGCGTGGCCGGCACGCGCACGCCGCTGAACCGCAGCGCCCCGCGGGCGCTCGCCCGCTGGCCTGCGCTGTCATACACCTCGCGGCTCACGCCGGGCTGATCGAGGGGCACGAGGAACACGCCCATGCCGCGTGGACCGGCCGGAGCGTCCGCGAGGCGCGCGAACACGAGGCAGTCATCAGCCGTGCCGGCCAGGCTGATCGAGGCTTTCTCACCCTCGAGGATGAAAGACTCGCCGTCACGCCGCGCCACCGTCCTGAGCGACGCCGCGTCCGATCCCGCGCCGGGTTCCGTGAGTCCGAACGCGATCGTGCGGTGGCCCGCCGCGAGCGCGGGCAGTGTTTCCGAGTTCAGCGCGGGCGAGGCGTGCTGCGCGAGCAGTTCACCCGCGATCAGCGCGAGCTGCACGTACAGCGTGCACGCCATGTCGGCGCGTCCGAGCTCCTCCGCCGCGATGCCCGCGAGCACGAACGTGCC
>JBFWUN010000042.1:0-35238 GCA_050247235.1 Gammaproteobacteria bacterium | reverse complement strand
CCGGCGGCGAGGCCGAGGTTCAGCTTGGTGACGAAGGCCCACACGCCGAAGAAGCCGCCGCTGCGCGGCAGGTCCCCAGCGATGAGGTCGGCAAGCAGGGCGGGCGGCAACGCGAGATCGGCCCCGAGCAGCACGCCCGACAGCGCGCAGATCGCGAAGAACGCGGGGGCGTCGCCGGGACCGAGCGTCGCGGCGGCGCCGAACACCGCGATCGTCGCGAGCATTGCGCCAAGCCATGTCGCCGTCTTGCCGTAACGTGCCGCCAGCCAGGGCCAGCAGGGCATGCCGAATGCCCCGGCCGCGAAGTAGGTGACGAGGAACGCCGGTGCGAGTTCGGGAGCCGCGAGCACATCCTGCACGTAGAACAGCACGAGCGTCGCGGGTACTGCCGCGGCGGTGCCATTGCAGATGTAAACGAAGAGCATCCGGCGAAATTCCGCGTGGTGCCACCCCAGTGTGTACGCCCGGGTCCAGGGTCCCGGCGCGGGCGATGTGGCGGGCACCGCGATTCGCGACGGGCTGAAGCGGACCGCGACGAGATTCGCTGCGAGCGTTGCCCCGCCTGCGATCCACGCGAACATCGCAAAGCCGGCGCGTGCGTCGCCGGCACGCGCCAGCCACGCGGGGAGGCTCGCACCGACCAGGATGCCGCCCAGGGTGGCCACCTCCCGCCAGGCGGTGACGCGCGTGCGTGCGGCGCTGTCGGCGGTCAGTTCCGCGCCGTGCGCGTGGTAGCCGATCTGCGCAACGGAGAGCGCAAGGTACGTGACGGCCGAAGCGCCGAGCAGCCATGCGACGGGATGGTCGGTGTCGCGCGGCGGTGCGAACAGCGCGAACGCGCCGGCCACGAGCAGCGGCGTCGCCAGCCACAGCCACGCAAGCCGCGGCACGCCGCGCGCGCGCGCGACATCGTTGAGGTGCCCGAGCCAGGGATCCTGCACCGCGTCCAGCAGCCGCAGCGCGAACAGCAGGACACCGAGCGCAGCGAGGTCGATGCCGAACTCTTCCCCGTAGAACTTGGGCACGTGCACGTACACGGGCAGGCTGAGCAGCGCGAGCGGGAACGCACCGCACGCGTAGGCTGCGAGGCGCACGCGCGACAGCGGGGCACGGGTGCTCACGGTTGCGTGGCGAGCAACTGGCGTCGCACGTGCGGTGCGCTCGTGCGCTCCGAGAGCCAGATCGCGAAGAACGCATCCACGAATTCAGGGTCGGCGATACGCCCGAGCATTCGCGCGGGTGTATGGAACCGGGCTTCCACGCCGGGTACGGCAACCCCGATCAGGCGGTCACCGCGCTGCACGTCCGGAAAAATGCGCGACAGCGCGGCGCCCCAGCGCGCGAGCCGCGCCTCGTCGCGGAATCCCTGTCCGCGGATCTCCGCCAAGGTCCGGTCGACAATGTCAGCGCCGCGAAAACTGCGCGCGTACTCCAGTTCGAGCGCGTACGCGCCGCCGTCTTGCCGTCCGGAAGCCGGTCGCCACAGGCGGATCTCGTAGATCCTGAAGCCGAGGAAGCGCATCTCCGACTCGCCGGCGAGCTGCCAGTCCTGCAGGGGAGAGGGGCCCGCCTGCGCGGTCGTCGCGCACCACGCCAGCACGAACAGCAGGTGCTTCACGACGCGCCTCACGCGTGTCGCAACGTCAGTTGTACGACGTCGGTCCTGCCGCTGCGGAACCCGGCCTCGCAGTAATTGAGGTAGAACTGCCAGAGCCGGCGGAATCTCGCGTCGAACCCCAGTGCGTCCACCGCGGACGCGGCGGCCTGAAAGCGCTGATGCCAGGCGCGCAGGGTACGCGCGTAGTCAAGCCCGAACCTGTACGGTGTGCCCGCCGCGAGGCCCGCACGCGCCGCGTCGCGTACCATGCGGGAGACCGGCGCGAGCATGCCGCCAGGGAAAATGAACTCGCGGATGAAATCGCTGCTGCGGCGGTAGCGCGGGAACACGCGTTCGTCGATCGTGATCGCCTGCAGCACGGCGCGTCCCCCGGGGCGCAGATGCGCCGAGATGGCATCGAAGTATGTCTGCCAGTAGCGTTCGCCAACGGATTCGAACATCTCGATCGAGACCACGTGGTCGAAGCGACCGGTCAAATCGCGGTAGTCGACGAGGCGCAGGTCGATGCGGTCCGACAACCCGGCCGCAGCCACCTGTTCGCGCGCCCACCGCAGCTGAGCCGGCGACAGCGTGAGCCCGGTGATGCGGACGTCGCGGGTACGCGCGGCGTGCAGCGCGAAGCCACCCCATCCACAACCGATTTCGAGCACGTGGTCCCCGGGCGCGGGCGCCAGTTCGTCGAGAATGCGTTCGTACTTCGCCACCTGCGCGGATGCCAGCGCGTCCGCACTGCAATCCCCGTCCGGGACTCCGATCCCGCTCGAATACGTCATCGTCGGGTCCAGCCACAAGGCGTAGAACTCGTTTGACAGGTCGTAGTGTGCCTGGATGTTGCGCCGGGCCTGGGCACGCGTGTTGGTCCGGCAGAGGTGTTTCAGCCGGAGCACTGCGGCGGCCAGCGGCCGCGCGTAGAAGTACTGCGCCAAGGCCTGTTCGTTGGCCACGCACAGGCGCAGCAGCGCGGTCAGGTCCGACGTCTCGGCGCGGCCGTCGCGGACTCCCTCGGCGAGGCCGATCTCGGCGGTGCGCAGGATCCGCGCCGCCACGTCCCAGTCGTGCAAGGCCAGGTCGGCGGTCGGACCCGGATGCCGTCCGTGAAACCGCGAGATGCTGCCGTCGGGCGCGGTGAATTGCAGGCTGCCGGCGTCGATCCGCGCGAGCAGCGCGTGGAACAAGCGCGCCGCGACCGGAAGAGGCGCGGACGACAGGCGGGTGGAGAGTTCACTCGGGGACATGGGTGCTCCAATCGGTCGAGGTCTCGAACGGGGGTGGGGCCGGTTTCGCGTACCACGGCACGCGCTTCAGCCACAGGCGCAGCGCGTGCCAGTGAATGCGCGCCACCACGCCCAAGGTGAACATCGGGTGCCGCACGAAGACGCGCAGCGTCGCGGCGGCGTCGAGTGGCCCGGGTCGCCCGGTGACCAGGGTCGCCAGCACGCGCTCCGCGCGTGTCACGTCGGCGTGGTAGTCGATCGCGGTTGTCCACTGGCCATGACGCTCGGCGAATCGGAAGCGATACTGCCCTGTGACCGCGCAGAAGGGTGACACGTGCATTACCTTGCGTGCCGTCAGCCAGTCGTCCGGCCCGATCGGGCCGGCATCGTCGCGGGCGACCAGGTAATTGTGGCGTTCGCCGAACGTGTTGTTGACCTCGCAGATCACGGCGCGAAGCGCCCGCGCGTGGTCGAACACGAACCACAGGCTGAGCGGGTTGAAGACGTAACCCAGCACGCGCGGAAACGCCTGCAGCACGATTTCGTCCGCCACGTCCGGGAAGCCCTGGCGGGACAGGAGGGTACGCGCCCACGCGGCCAGGTCCGAACCGTCGCGAGGTCCGAAATCGCGCGCGTGGAAGGACAGCAGGTTGAAGCGATCGCGCCCCAGCCAGCGGTTGCTCACGGTACCGAGCTGCGACAACGGCAGGCGCAGGTAGAACACGCGGTGACGAAAGGCATGGACCCGCGGATGGAAGCGGTGATGCACAACCCATCCCTCGCACAGTTCCGGGGCAGGGGCGGCAGTGCCTGCGACGGCATGCGTGGACATGCGCGGTTCAGCCCCGGTGCGGGCGGATCGCGGCGCCCGCGCGGTCACCGGGAAGCGGGATCCGGCTCGCGTCCGCCGCCCATCGCCAGGGGCGGGCCACACCGCCGAGATGCTCGGCCACCGCGAGTCCGGACTGGAGTCCATCTTCGTGGAATCCGTAGCCGAAGTAGCTGCCGCAGAACCACGTGCGCCGCGTTCCCTGCAGCGACCAGAGATGACGTTGCGCATCGAGTGCGCGGGTGTCGAACTGCGGGTGCTCGTAGGTTGTCTCGTAATGCGTGAGTGCGGCGGCGGGTGGGCGCTCGGGATTGAGCGTCACGAACAGCTGGCGCGTCGTCGCGAGAGGTTGCAGCCGGTTCATCCAGTAGGTCACGCACAGGCGCGGCGCGGCTTCGCCGCGCGCGGATTCCAGGTAGTTCCAGCTTGACCACGCAGCACGCCGGCGCGGCATCCACGTCGTGTCTTCGTGCAGGAAGGCGCGGTTGCGGCTGTATTGAAACGCGCCGAGCACGCGAACCTCGTCGGCGCTCGGCGCTGCGAGCAGTCGCAGTGCCTGGTCCGCATGCGTCGCGAGCACCGCGTGATCGAACACCAAGGTCGCGCCGTCCGCGGTGTGTACCGTGACGTCATCCACAGTCCGTGTGATCCGCGTGACCGCAGTGTGCACCACCCGCGTATCGGGCATCGCGGCGTGCAGCCGCCGCACGTATTCGCGTGACCCGCCCGCGACCGTGCGCCACTGCGGACGGCCCGTGAATCGCAACAGGCCGTGGTTGAGGAAGAACTCGATGAACGCGCGTGCAGGGTAGTCGCGGATGTCCTGCGCGGTCGCCGACCAGATGGCGCCTGCCATCGGCCACAGGTGATCGTCCACGAATGCCCGTGAGTACCTCTTGCGTTCGAGCAGTTCGCCGATCGGCATCCGGGTCGTCAGTGGGATCCCCGCGTCCTCGAGGTAGCCGGGCGCTTCCCGGTAAAAGCGGCGAATGTCCCGGAGCATCTCCCAGAAGCGCGCGCGCACCGCGTTGCGGGGCTGCGCGAACAGGCCTCGCAAGTTGGTCCCCGCGTACTCCAGGGTGCCGCCGCGCAGCGACGCACCGAAAGACATGTCGCTGGCGGCGGTCGGGACTCCGAGGTGTGCGAACAGCGCGACCAGGTTGGGATAGTTCAGGTCGTTGTAGACGATGAACCCCGTGTCGACCGGTACGGCGCGGGTCTCCGCCCGGACGTCCACCGTATTGGAGTGCCCGCCGAGCACCGGGTGCTGTTCGAAGAGCGTGACGGTGTGTCCCTTCGCCAGCAGCCAGGCGGCGGACAGACCTGAGATGCCGCTGCCGATGACGGCGATGCGCTGCGGGCGATACGGTGGAGACTGGGCGAGCACGGGTGACTCCGGACGGGGCAGATGAGCGCTGATACGCCAGGGCCACGCGTCCGGATCATCAGGTTCCGGGGTGCAGCGCGTTCGGCGGGTGATCCGCGCGTGGCCGGCGCACGTACATCCGGGCATGATCCTGCGCATGAAACCCCCGCCGCCCGCCGACGAGGCCGCCGTTGTCCCGTTTCCGACCCCCGCCGACAGTGGCGCGCAGGAACGGGCCGAGGAGAACGAATGGCTGTTGCGGGTGAAACATCACGCCGACCGCCAGGCGTTCAGGGCGCTGTTCGAACGCCTGACGCCCCGGCTTCACGGCTACCTGCGACGCGACGGCGTCGCGCCGACGGACGCCGAACATGCACTCCAGGATGTCTGGCTGGTGGTCTGGCGCAAGGCCGGTCAATTCGATCCGACGATCGCGTCCGCCCGGACCTGGATCTTCACGCTGGTCCGCAACCGGCTGATTGACATCGAACGTGCCGCCCGCCGCGAGCGACGCCTGACGGGGGCATTCATGGAAGCGTCACGCGACGCCGAGACGGTGGAACCGGACCTGCTCGCGCAGGCGATCGGTGCGCGCATGGCACGGGTCCTCGCCCAGCTCCCTCCGGAGCAGCAGGACGTGGTGCTTCAGTGCTACGTGGAAGGTCGCTCGCAGCGGGAAATCGCGCAAGCGCAGGGCATACCGCTCGGCACCGTCAAGTCGCGGGCGCGGCTCGCGTTCGAGCGCCTCAAACAGCTTATGGAGGGAGCGCCATGATGCCACGGCATCATCCCGGCAGCGGCTGGCTGATGGACTACGCCTGCGGCCACCTGTCACCCGCGTTCGAAATCGTGATTGCGAGTCACCTGCTCGGCTGCCCGGCATGCCGCGAGGACCTGCGCGCGGCCGAAGTCGTGGGTGCCGAGTTCATGCTCGCGAGCGATGGTCCACCGCTCGCGCTGACTGCCGATGCGATCATGGATTCAGCCGCGCGGACTCCCGCGTTCGATTACCGCAGCAGCGGTTCCCGGTTGCCGCAGACCGTCGACCTGACGGGGCTGGTAAGCAGCTACCTGAGCATCAGCCTCGACGCGCTCCGGTGGCGCGGCGGCGCGGGTGGCGTGTGGATCGCAAAGCTGCGCGACCACGACGACGATCGGCTCTGGCTGCTGCGGGCGCGGCCGGGCGCCGTGCTGCCGCGACACACGCACCGGGGGTCCGAACTCACGCTGGTGCTGCAGGGTGCGTATGTCGTCGGGGAACAGGTGTTCAGCGTCGGCGCGCTCGAAGATGCTGACGAGGAAACCTCGCACCAGCCGATCGTGACGACCACGGGCGAATGCGTGTGCCTGGCCGCGACCTCGGCCCCGCTGCGGTTTGACGGGTGGGCCGCCCGGCTTGCCCAGCGCTTTCTCGGGATCTGATGTTTCCCGGTGCGGCGTTCCGTGGAACGCCGCACCGGGCGCCGCGTCACTTCTCCTGGATCGCGCGCAGGTAGACCAGGGTCTCCACCAGGCGTCCACGCAGCGCGGTCTCGCCACCGAGTCCCGCTTCTTTCATCTCCCTGCCCCAGATGGGCATGTCGATGGTGCCGTGCGCGGTCAGCATGTTGCGACCGTCGATCGTGTCGTAAGCCCGCCCGAACGGAAACTCACCATTGTTGCGCTTCGCGAGCGTCGTCAGGTCGGCCGGCCGCGTGGTCAGCAGGTTCGCGAACGGGCCGTCGCCCTTCGCGCTTGTCCCGTGGCACACGGCACAGTACTGGTCGAAGCGGATCTTGCCGGACTTCTCGACCGCCTCGTCGGCGGCCGCCCACCCGGCAGCACCCAGACTTCCCGCCATCACGACGCACGAGATCGCCAACTCGATTTTCATGTCGCCTCCTCTGAGAAAGGAATATTGGGGAGCTTGCCGCGAATCAGTTCACAGGCCTTCTTCCGCGACTTCGCCCGCGTGGTACGTGGTGTAGAGCACAACGGGTATCGCGAGATCGCCCAGGTGGTGCTGGACGAGGGGCAGCACCTCCTGCCACGCGAGGCCGCCGACGCCGGTGGCGAGACGCGGCAGCGCGACACTCCGAAGGTGCTCCTTCTCGACGAGCCTGCGCAGTTCGCGGAGCGCGAGGCCGACGTTGTGCGTGGTGGCCCGGCCCGGCTTGGCACCGTGTTCATACGCGGACGCCTGGGTGAACAGGTTCACCACCAGCCGCGCGTCCGGTCCCATCCACGTCCAGAGGCTGCCGGGACCCGGGTGCTGCGTCTGGCAGTAGTGCCGGAAGTCCTTGTACAGCGCGGGCATCCGTTCACGCAGCTGCAACGCCAGTCCCTGGTGGAACGGGTCGTTCGGCGCCACCCCGTGCGCCAGCGCGTGCGCCTTGCTGAGCAGGATGTCGCCCGCCACTTCGACAATCATCGGATTCTCACTCCCCGGTTCGCGAGCTGCTCTCGCGACCGGAATGTAGCAGCGCAGGGGACGGCGAGACTTGCGCGGGCTCAAGTCCTGGTGGAATGACCGCGCGTCGGTGCGGTGACCACGTGCGTCGCGCGAACCGGCACCGGGTCGATGTCCGACCCGGTGCCGCTGCGACGGCGGCGCGCCCTATTCGTCGGGCCCGTTATTGGCGATCCGCCACATGTAGAGCGCCAGGAACGAGCGGTACGGCGCGAACAGCGCCGCCCCGCTGTGGACGTCGTACCGGCGGTGACCCTCGACGAAGCGCTCGAAGGTCTTGCGAACCGCGAGATCCCCCAGCGGCCACACGTCGGCTTCCCGGAAGAAGAACATCGACACCATGTCCGCGGTCCACGGGCCGATGCCCCACAACCGCGTGAGCGCCTCCCGTCGCGCCGTCGCCGGAAGGCGGCGGAGCTGTTGCGCGTCCAGTTCACCGGCAGCGTCCGCTCCGCGCAACGCGATCAGCGCCCGTGCCTTGTTGCCGGACAATCCGCACGCGCGGAGCGCCTCAAGGTTGTCGGTGGAGCAGAAATCGAGCACGCGCGGTGTCTGCGCGGCAGCCTCCACCCGGGCCCAGATGGCGCGTGCCGCGAGCGTCGACAACTGCTGGCCGACGATCACGCGTGCGAGATGCACGCCGAGATCGCGGGTGCGGCGGCGCTGGAAGCCGATGGGGCCGATGTCCCGGATGGCCCGGGCGAGCGGGGCAGACAGGCGGCGGGCGGCACGATGGAAATCGTCGTGCAGTTCGGGTGTCAGCTGGCGCATGGGGAACCTCGAGGGAGGAGCGATGATAGCCCAGACCGGCGATTCCGTTGCGCCCGGGCCGCACGCCCGGGGCCGACGACGCGGGCGCACGGCCGCGCGCCGGCCCCGAACCCGGAATTTCGAGATGGCATCGGCGTGCACAATCGCTAGAATTCAGGCACAGCGGTACATCAATATCGCGCAATTGCCAGGTAACGGGTCAGCGACAGGAGCGACATCATGGGATGGCAACGCAACGTTCTGCGGGTGAATCTGACGGCGGGTACGTGCACGCACGAGCCCCTCAACATGACTTGGGCGCAGCAGTACCTGGGGTCTCGAGGCCTCGCGACGAAGTACCTGATGGAGGAAATCGACCCCCAGGTGGATCCGCTGTCCCCCGCCAACAAGCTCATCATCGCCACGGGTCCGCTGACCGGCACGCTCGCGTCCACTGGAGGACGCTGGACGGCGGTCACCAAGGGCGCGCTGACCGGGGCGATCGCCAGCTCAAACTCGGGTGGCCAGTTCGGTGGCGAACTGAAAATGGCGGGATACGACCTCGTGATCTTCGAAGGCCGCGCGGCGGCCCCGGTCTACCTCTACATCCAGGACGACGATGCGCAGCTGCTACCCGCTGATGATCTCTGGGGCCGCTCGGTCTGGGAGATCGAACCGGAAATCAAGCATCGCCACAACGACCCGCTGATTCGCATCGCCTCGATCGGGCAGGCAGGCGAGTACGGCTGCCGTTATGCGTGCATCGTGAACGACCTGCATCGCGCCGCCGGCCGTTCGGGGGTCGGCGCGGTGATGGGATCCAAGAATCTCAAGGCCATTGCGGTCCGCGGCACCAAGGGTGTGAAGCCGCACGATCCGGCGAAGTTCCTTGCTGCCGTCAAGGTCGCGAGCGAGGCGCTCGCAAAAAACAAGGGACGCAAGGGTATGACTTCCGACGGCACCATCGCGATGATGGACGTCACCGGCACGTTCGGCGCATTGCCGACGCGCAATAACCAGGCCGTCCAGTTCGAAGGCTCGGACAAGCTCAATGCCAAGACCATGAAATCGCCGAACGAGCATGGTCACGTCAATCTCATTCAGAACGCCGCGTGTTTCTCCTGCACGATCGGTTGCGGCCGCATCTCGCACATCGATCCGCAGCACTTCTCGGTGAAGGACAAGCCGAAGTACCAGAAGGCCTCCGGCGGCCTGGAATACGAGACCGCCTATGCGCTCGGCGCGGCAGTGGGCGTGGCGGACATGGATGCTGCGACGTACGCCGGGTTCCTGTGCAACGAATACGGAATGGACCCGATTTCCTTCGGCGGCACACTCGCCGCGGCGATGGAGCTCTACCAGGTCGGCGCGTTGACGCAGGCGCAGACGGGCGGTGTCGAACTCACGTGGGGCAACGCGGAGGCGCTCTGCCTGATGGCGGAACTGGCCGGCAAGGGCGAAGGATTCGGGCGTGAACTTGGGCTCGGATCGAAGCGGCTGTGCGAGAAGTACGGGCGTCCGGAGCTGTCGATGGCAGTCAAGGGCCAGGAATTCGCCGCCTACGACGGTCGTGCGATGCAGGGGATGGGATTGGGTTACGCGACGAGCAACCGCGGGGCGTGTCACCTGCGCGCAAATCCCTACGCGAGCGATTTCACGACCACCGAGCTTGCGGACAAGCCCGAGGTCGTACGCACCACGCAGGACCTGATTTCCGCGATCGACGCAAGCGGCCTGTGCCTGTTCACGGCGCATTCCGGCGCGACACCGGAGCACTACGCGGCGCAGGTTGACGGGGCCTGCGAAGGCGGCTGGGATGTCGCGCGGTTCACCGAAACCGGCGAACGCATCTGGAACCTCGAGCGGCAGTTCAACCTGGCCGCGGGTCTCGGCGTGCGGGACGACACGCTGCCGAAACGGATCCTCGAAGAGCCCGCGCCGAGCGGCGTGGCGAAAGGGCTGGTCAGTGGCTTGCCGCAGATGCTGCCCGAGTACTATCGGCAACGCGGCTGGTCGGCGGAAGGCGTACCGACATCGGAAACGTTGCGTCGACTCGGCATGACCTGAACATGCCGACGAGCGTGGCAGGCCCCGGCAGGATGCTGCCGATCAACCTGGCTCGCCGTGCCCGCCGGGCCGTCTCCGGGAGGGTTGCGGCATTCCCATGCGCGTGAACGTCAAGCTGGTCGGCTGGATGCGCGAGTACCTCGCCGATGACATCGAGAAGTTCGATGATCGGGATTTCGACCTGCCTGATGGTCAGAACCTGCTCGAACTGATCGATCGGTTCGGGTTCCGGCAGGAGACGCCGTTCATGGTCATGCGCAACGGGGATCGCGTGCTGGAGAGCGCGTTGGCCGCGACTGCGCTCGCCGACGGTGACCGCCTGGTGTTCATCCCGCCCCTGAAGGGGGGGTGATGTCCTCGCCGCGGAGCGCGACGCACGCAACATCCGCTGCGTCCGACGGGATCTCCGTGTCCCGACGCGAACTGACCTGACCGGTTCGTCGCTTCGTCAGCGCAGCTCGAAACCCGCGTAGTCGCACGCCGCGAGCTCGTCGCATTTCTGCCGGTACTGTCCGACGCCGCCAATGTACGACAGCAGCCGGCGCGGTTTGCCTTCGACATTCGATCCCATGTACCAGGAGTGGGTCTTGGTCACGAGCGTCGCGTTGGCGATCTCGTCGTGGTGCTGCACCCACGCGTCCTCCAGCGCCTGGCCGGCCTCGATCACGCGCACACCGCGCTGCTGCATGCGGGCGATGCACGCGCTGATCCACTCGGTCTGCTGCTGCAGGCAGGTCGTCATGTTGCACAGCGCGGCCGAGGGCGCCAGCGGTGCGCCGGTCATGAACAGGTTGGGATACCCGTGGACAGCCAGGCCGTACGTCGTACGGATGTCGCGGCTCCAGTCGTCCTTCAGCGCGCGGCCGCCACGGCCGCGGATGTCGATGCGGGTCAGCGCGCCCGAACCGGCATCGAATCCGGTCGCGAGGATCAGGATATCGAGCTCGTGGACAGTACCGTCCGCGAGCTTTACGCCCGTCGGCACCACCTCGCGGATCGGGTTGTCCTTGACCGGAATCGCCTCCACGTTGGGTCGGTGGTAAACCTCCAGGTACTGATGCTCGAGCGGTACGCGATGCGTGCCGAAGCCGTAATCCGTGGGGATCAGGAGCTCGCAGAGCCTCGGATCCTTCAGTCGTTCCCGCATCTTCTCGCGCACGAATTCGGACACTTCCTCGCTGACCGCCGGGTCCATGAACATTTCCGGACAGGTCGCGAGCCACATCTTGAGCGAACCGTAACGCCAGTTGTCCTCCAGCAGCTGGCGCCGCTGCGCGGGTGTCTTGTCCTTCCACGGCACGTCGTCCCACTGGAACTCGAAGCCGCTGAAGGTGTGCGGCAAGGTCTCCCTGAGTTCCTGGAAACGCGCCTTGTAGGCGGCGACTTCCTTCGGCCCGTACTGGGGGTTGTCCATCGGGTTCACATACTGCGGGGTGCGCACGAACACCTTCAGATGTCCGACCAGCGGTGCAATCGTCTGAATTACCTGGATACCCGTCGCCCCGATACCCACGACGCCGACCCGCTTGCCGGAGAAATCCACCGGTTCCTTCGGCCATCGCCCGGTGTGGAACAGCCGACCCTTGAACGTCTCCTGCCCCGGAAACATCTCGGTCAGCGGCGCCGAGAGCATGCCCGTGCAGGCCACCACGTACTGTGCATCGACAACCTGCCCCGATTCCGTCGTCAACGTCCAGCGGCCGCGCGCATCGTCATAGTGCGCAGTGCGAATGGTGGTGTTGAAGTGAATGTCGCGCCGGAGGTCCAGCCGATCCGCGACGTAATTCAGCCATCGTTCGATCTCGGGTTGTTCGGGGAACCGCGAACTCCAGCTCCAGTCCTTGTACAGCGCCTCGGAGAACAGGTACTGGTAGATGTAGGACTCGGAATCGAATTTCGCGCCGGGGTAGCGATTCCAGTACCACGTGCCACCCACGTTGGAAGCGGTGTCGAATGCCTTCACCGCGAGTCCCTGGTTGCGCAGCTGGTACAGCTGGTAGAGGCCCGCGACGCCGGCGCCGATCACCGCAGCGTCGAGCACGAGCGGAGCCATGGAGGGAACGTCGGCCGTGCGACGCGGTGCTGTCTGGGTCATGCTCGGTCTCCTGCGCGATATGTTCGTTCCGGACATCAGGTGCCGCCCACGTATCGGGTGGCGGCCCCGGATTATATGTCACGCGCGCGCGGAGGGCAGGGAAGGAATTTTCGGCGCGGCGCGCCGTCAGTTCGATTTTTCCGGAGCGTCGGCGCCGCGACTCGTGCGGTCGCCGATGCGCTGCGCGAACGCGTCTCGGACCAGCGTGTCGACGTTGTTGCCCGTCAGGGCGCGGAGGAAGGCAGCGAGCGCTCGTCGCTCGGGCGCCGCGAGTCCGAGTGGCTGCAAGCGGGGATCGAGCCCCTCGTTCGGGACGCCTCCCCGGTCGTAGAAGTCGATCACCTCTTCGAGGCTGCGCAAGGAGCCGTCGTGCATGTAGGGTGCCGTGAGCGCCACATTCCGCAAACCCGGTGTGCGGAACTTCCAGCGGTCCGCGGGATCGAGTGTGATCTCGTAGCGGCCCAGGTCGTTCGGCGGTCGCTCGCTCGACGCGGCGACGGCATCGACCGCTGGTGTCAGCACGATGCCCGGGCCGACGGGCACGGGACCGGACGTTTCGCGGTGCATCGAACGCGCGTACCCGACACCGGTATTGTGCAGGCCATGATCGGTGAACAGCGCGTGGGACTCGCCCACGAGATGGCAGCCGCTGCACCCGGCCTTGCCGACGAACAGCGCGTAGCCGCGCGCCTGCTCCGCGGTCAGTGCCGCCGTGTCGCGCGCGTACTTCCAGCGATCGAACGCGCTGTGACCGGAGACCAGGGCAAGCTCGTACGCGGCCAGCGCCTCCCCGAGGGTTTCCTGCGTGAGCCCTCGGCCCGGGAAGACCTCGGCGAAAGCGACGGCGTAATCCTCGAGTGCCCGCAGCCTTTCGAGCACGAACCCAATCGACGGATTGGCCATCTCGTTGAACGCGAGCAGCGGTCCCCAGACCTGTTGCGCGAGGCTCGTTTCACGGCCGTCATGGAACAGCAGGCGCATGTGTGCCACGTTGTAGAGCGATGGCGCATTGCGCCGCACGGTCCGACCTTCCAGGCCGACCGGAGTGGCAAGCTCCGAATGGGTGAATCCCTGGTCCGGCACATGGCAGCTCGCGCAGGCCAGCGTCTGGTTGTGTGACAGGCGACGATCGAAGAAGAGACGCCGCCCGAGCTCGAGCGCCGCGCGGGATGGCACGCGGTCGGCGGGCACGGGCGGCAGTCCCAGGGGTGGAGAACGCAGTGAGGCGAGCAGGTCCGCGGCGGCCCCCTGCCGCGCGGCGAGTGCCCGCGACCGTGTCCGGTAGTCAGGCCGTTCGTAGTCCTGCTTCGCGTCCCCGGCTTCGGCCAGGGTCGGCGGCAGTGACACCTGGGATGGAGTTGTTGAGTGGTTCTCCGCTAGCGCGATGGTGATCAGATCGGCGACCACCGTGTCGGCATGCAGAAACGAGGTGCTGTACTCATTGCGGATGTTACGTTCGGCGTCGATCACGAAGACGCGCAGCTGGTGCGAATATGCGCCTCCGTCCGGATCCAGCTGTACGCTCTGGCCGTAGGCGTCGAGCACCGGCGCGAGCGTTGCGGCGTCTGGCGCGGTCACGAACTGCCAGTCCATTTCCGGCTTGCGAAAACTCGCGGCATATTTCGCAAGCTGCGCCGGGGTGTCCCGTGCAGGGTCGAAGCTCAGGCTGACCAGCCGCACCTTGCCGGCGAGCGCAGCGTGCGTGGCTGCGCGGCGTGCGATCTGGCGCATCACGAACGTGGCGAGCGGACAACCGTTCGGATCCGCGCAATGCGTGTAAATGAACCCCAGAACGGTCAGCTTGCCGGTATACAGCGCATGCAAGGACGTCGGCACACCGTCGTCACGCACCACCGAGCCGTCGGCGGCCGCGCGGATGACCGGCAGCGTATAACTGCCGGGCGCCGGGGCGTGGTACGCGAGCGCGCCGTAACCGGGTGCGGGAGGCGCAGCTTCGTCGTGATGCGGATGAGGCGCCGCGTCCGTATTCAGCGCAAGGACCAGGCAAAAGGCAGGAAGCAGACGTCGCACGGGCGGCGTGGACCGCGTGGCCGGACCCGCACATGCGGGCCCGGCCGACGCTTCAGGGATGGGTCGCGACGCTCGGAGCCTTCGCGTCGGGCTTGAACAGCGAGTACGCATTGCCGGTCATCTGGTGCGCGCGGCCGAGCTTTTCGGCGACGAAATCCACCGCGAACGTCTGCTTGAGTGCCTTGCCGTCCCACTCGTATCCCTTCAGGTACTGCAGGTCCCCGGCGGGCCCCTGTTTCTTGTCCCAGTTGGCGAGCAGAGAAGACGTGAAGTACACGCGTTTGCCGTCCCAGCTCTGGGACACCATGTTGACCATCTCGCCGATCTTGTGCGTGTAGATCTCCTTCGGCGCCTGCGGATTGGAGATGTCGAACAGGCGGGCCATGCCGTCGTTCCAGGTATTCACCCACAGCCGGGTGTCATCCGCGGAGATGGAGATGTCGACGGGCAATGGGATCTTGGTGGCATCGCCGATGTCCGCCACGGCCTTCGCCTGCCATTCGCCCTTGTCATCGCGGTAGATCAGGTGGATCTTGGAGGTCAGTGCGGTCGTCGTGAAGCAGTAGTCGTGCTGTTCGTTCCACGCGCAGCGGATCTCGAGCGGTGCACCAGGCACGTCGAACACCTTCAGCGGCTTGCGCGTGTGCAGGTCCCACATCACGACGGTGTTGCCGAAGCGCTTCATCGCCTCGGCGTCGGCCATCATCTTGCCGAGATCCATCATGTAGTTGTTCCAGCCGGTGAACGACGAGGTGAACATCACGTTCAAGCGCGGCAGCGCGCGCACGTCGTAGCCGTATCCGTCTGCCAGGTTCCCGGCCTTCACGGCCCCCTGCAGGTTGTCGTCCGTGGGCATCCAGGTTGACTTGATGAACTTCCCGTCGTTCGTGTACTCGGCCATGCCCGTGCGGCCGCCGTGATCCTGGTTGTTGGAAAGCCCCGTGATCAGCATCCGGCCAGGCAACGCGTAGAAGGTGTGCGGTCCCACCACGCCCTGGGTGTCCGCGACGAAATCCGTGAGTGTCTTGACCAGCTTCGGTTGTGCCGGGTCAGTGTGCACGTCGATGATGAAAATCGTGCTGGTATCCAGCCCGCCGGCCCACAGGTAGCGGCGGTCGTCGCTGTATCCCGAATGGTGGGCTTCGTTGCGTCCGCCTACCGACAGTGTATGCACCACCTTGCCATAGGTCGGTGAGCCTGGGCGCACGTCGACGGTGACGAGCTTGTCCTGTTCGTCGCCAAGTCCCTGGACGCCGAGGGTCCAGACGTACATGAAGTCCTCCTGTCCCGTGATCTTCGCCATGTAGGGCGAAAAGCAGGTCTCGTCCGCGACCGCGGAGCCGGACGTGAACGCGGTGGCAGCCGCAAGGCTGCCGAGCAGAGTCAGACGTATGCGGGATTTCGTCATGGAAGCCTCCTGAACGTGGTGCGTTGTCGCCGGAACGGAATATTTCCCGATTCTAATGAACCATCGAGAAATTAACACAAGCGGCGCGCGCCGCGTTCCACTTGCCGCAAGTCATGCTGCGTTGCGCCAAGTCGAGTGGTTGCCGGTGATCCTCTCGCGTGCCGGTCCCGAACGTCAGTCGAAAGGCTTCAGGATCAGCAGCAGTTTGGGCATCAGCGTGAGCGCTGCGAGGATGGCAATGGTCATCGCGACGGTCGTCAGCAGCCCGAACAGGATGCTGGGGATGAAGTTGGACAGCATGAGGATCGAGAAGCCGAAGCACACCACGAGCGTGGTGTAGAAGCCTGCTTTCGCAATGCTCGAATGACAGTGATACATGGTCTTGACCCCGTCGCGGAACTGCGCGTACTCGAGCCGGTAGCGGTAGAGGTAATGGATACAGTCCTCCACCGCGATACCCATCGTCAGCGCGGCGATCATGATGGTCATCATGTCGAGCGGCACGCCGGACCAGCCCATGAAACCCAGCACGCACACGGCCGCGAGCACGTTCGGCAGCACGCCGACCACCGCCGCGCGGACGTTCCGGAACAGCACACACAGTGTGAGGAGGACGCCGAGCATCGCGCCGCCGATTGACTCAATCTGCGACGAGTACAGGCTCTGGAGCATGTTGTTGTAGAGAACCAGCAGGCCGGCGACCTCGAATTCCTCGGGCTGCAGGCCGAGGTCCTGCTGCAAACCGGTCCGAATCCGGTTGATCAGCGCCTCGCGCCGCAGGCCGGGCGTGGAATCGAGGATGCGCAGCGAGATGCGGGCCTGATCGTCGTCGATTGAAACGTACGGGGAGAGCATCTCCCGCTTCAGATTGCCGGGAATACGTTTGTAGATCACGTTCAGTTCGAACGGATCGAACTCCCGTCCCTTGTTGAGATCCTCCGCCACCCGCACCAGCGAGGCGAGCGACATGACCTTGCCGACACCCGGGATGGTCTCCAGGTAGTCGTGCACCTGCTTGATACGCTCGACCTTCTGCGGCGTGAACCAGTACTCGGACTTGGGGGTCTGGCCTTCGTCGCCGAACAGCTCCGCGAGGTCATCGTCACCCGTCGAGGTGTCCATTGCTTCCGGTGGCGGGAACTTGAGGATGATGTCGAGCGGCGTGGTCCCGCCCAGCGTCTCGTCCACCTTCTTCAGTCCCTGGTAGATCTCGGTGTCCGACTTGAAGTAGCTGATAAAGCTGTTTTCCACCTCGAGACGCGAGGCACCCACGCTGCCGGCCACGAAGATCGCCAGGGACAGCACGATCACGAGAGTCCCGTGGCGATCGGTGAAACGTGCGAGATGTCCCGTGAAACCGAGCGGCTCATCGTCAGCGCCGGTCGCCGGGCGCTTGTGCATCAGCACCATCATCGCGGGCACCAGCGTGAAGACCACCAGGTAGACCACGAACAGGCTCACGGTCATCATCCATCCGAAGTCGATGATGGGTTTGATGTCGCTCGTGACGAGCGACGCGAAACCGATGATCGACGTCAGCGAGGTGTACAGGCACGGGCTCGCCATGTCGCGCACCACCTGGCGCACCAGCTGCGGCTGGGACCAGTCCGGATGTTCCACGATGAGTTCGCGGTATCGGACGATGAGGTGGATATTGATCGAGATGGTCAGGATCAGCGTCAGCGCGATGAAGTTCGAGGAAATCACCGTGAGGTGCCAGCCGATGTGGCCGAGCAGTCCGAGGATGAGCGTGGTGCACACCACGCAGGTGATCACCGGCGTGAGGACCCAGCGCAACTCGCGAAAAATATAGCCGAGCATCCCGACCGCGAGCGCCAGGGCGCCGATGCCGAAGACCACGATGTCCGAGCGCACGAACGTGATCATGTCGTCGGCGATCATCGAAATCCCGCCGAGGTGCAGTTCGCCGCGGGATTCGAAGCGGGTCAGGAGGGAACGCAACTGCTCGATCGACGCGTGGTTGGACTCGTCCACCAGATCCTTCTGTGCCTGGTACAGCGGCTCGAGCTCGGCGAGCCGGGCGGTCTCGGCGGCATCGAGGCCCTGCGTGCCGCGCTTGTAGAGCAGGTCCGCGCGTTCGAGCTGCAGCGTGCGATATTTCAGGTTCTCGTGAAGCATCACCCGGATGGCCGTGGTCCGCGTATCCGGGCTCAGCACCACGTTGCGGTACAACGGGCTTTCGGTGAGCTCGGCCCGGGCCTTCTCCAGGTCGATGCCCGGCGACTCAAGCGTCCGGTAGTTGAGCGCCACTTCCGACAGCCGCCCGGGCTTGTTCTTCACCAGTGGCACGTCCAGGACGGTCACCACCGAGGCCACTTCGGGCAGCGCCTTGAGCGCCGCGCGGAGATCGGCGACGAGCCGCATCCCCTCATCGGTGAAGAGACCGTCGCGCGGCGTGACCGTCACGAACAGGAAGTCGCGGGCGTTGTAGCGCAGTGCCATCTCGCGAAACTGCTTGAGGTCCGGGTCGTTCTCCAGCAGCAGGGAATCAGCCGACGCGTCCAGCCGGAAGTTCGCGAGCCCGAGCCCGAACAGCAGCAGGATCAGCGCCAGGATCACGAGTGTCAGGCGCGGCTGCGCCAGCACGAGTCGGTCGTAGAAGTCGGCAAACATGGTGTCAGATCCGGGCTCGCAGCGATCCGTTGAAACATGCACGCGGGTGCTTCGCGCGCAAGCGCAGCATCGCCGGGCGGGCCCGCGGTGGGGCATGCCGCATGATAGCCGGAACCCACGCGCGCCACTATCCGCGCGTGCAGGGCACGGACCGGCCGAACCGTGCCGGATTACCGGCGCGCGTGCTTTGCGACCCGGCTGCCTTCAGGCAGAATCGCGCGGGTTTTCTCCCTCTCGAGCCACGATGCACGCTGCAGAGTCCACCGGTCTTTCGTCGCTCCAGATGTCCGATGAGCTTTTCCAGGCCGCCCGGCAGCGCCAGTTGCGCTTCGCGTTCGAAAACGCGCGCTTCGCGATATTTCCGCTCGTCGTATCCATCCTCTGCTATTCAGGACTGCTGGCAGTGTTGCTGGGGCGCGAGGAACTGCGGGCGTGGCTGCTCGCGATGTGCGCGCTGATCGGCATCCGCCTGTTCCTCGTCTTGCGCTACCACGCACGGGGCGATCTCGAGCGGTGGGCCCAGCTGCAGATGCTGATCATGGGCGCCATCGGCACGACGTACGGCATCACGGCCTGGTGGATCCCGCTGCCCGATCAGACCTGGTTGCTCGCGGTGGTAAACCTCTGGCTCGGGGGGCTCGCGGTGGGCGGGTTGATCGGGCAGGGAATCGTACCCGCCATCGGACTGGCCTTCGCAATCACGGCGCTGCTGCCGATGATGGCGCGCCTGCTGCTGTCGCAGGATCCCACGCTGACGGCGCTCGGCATCGGGAACCTGCTCTTCTACATGTACATCTACAGCGTCGCGTTGCGCGCGCAGGGCTACACGCTATCGGAGATTCGCCACCACGTGATGTACCACGCGCTGGCCGACTCGCTCGAGACGCAGCGGCAGCGTTCCGAGGCACTGGTCGATCGGCTGACCCGCGAAGTGACCCGCCGCAAGCGCATCCAGGTCGCCCTCAAGACGGCACGCGACCACGCGCGGCGCCAGTCCGGCCAGGATCCCCTGACGAGCCTCGCGAATCTGCGCACGTTCGAGTCCGCCCTCGCCAGGGAGTGGGGACGGGCCGCCCGCGACCGCCTGCCAGTATCGGTCGTGCTCGTCGACATCGACCGTTTCCGCGCATACAACGAGCGTTACGGGCACCATGCGGGGGACCTCTGCATTGCCCGCCTGGCGCGCCTGCTGTTGACGATCGCCCACCGGGACGCGGACCTGGTGGCGCGTTTCGGCAGCGAGGAGTTTGCCGTGCTGCTTCCTGAGACAGGGGAGTTCGCGGCTCAGGATCTGGCCGAGGAGATGCGTGGCGCAGTCTTTGACCTGACCATCCTGCACGGGTCATCGGATGCCGAGCGCGTGGTCACAGTCAGTTGCGGTGTCGCGACGCGAGTGCCGCAGGCCGGCCAGCCGCCCACCGAGATCATCGAATCCGCCGCGCTGGCGCTGAAGCGCGCGAAGGCGGCGGGCCGGAACTGCGTTTACGCGCTCGCTGGAAGCGCGATCGGCGACGAACGCTGAGTGCCGGCGTGCCTTGCGGGCAGGCGCGCTAGAATGCGCGTGAATCCTGCAGCCGGACCACCATGAGCGACGAACCCAGTGTCCCCGAGATAACCGGATTCCTGGTCGAACTGGCCCGTATCGCTGGTAATGCGATCCTGCCGCACTTCCGGACCTCGGTGGCGATCGAAGACAAGGGAGGCAAGCGCTTCGATCCGGTGACGATTGCCGATCGCGAGGCGGAACGGGTGCTGCGTGCGGCGATCGCCGCGCGATATCCCACGCACGGCATCCTCGGCGAGGAGTTCGGCGAGCAGGCGGGGACAGCCCCCTATCGCTGGATCATCGACCCTATCGACGGCACGCGCGCGTTCGTTTCCGGGTTGCCGACGTGGGGTACGCTGGTGGCACTGTGCGAGGGCCCGCGCCCGCTGTTCGGCCTCATGGCCCAGCCGTGGGTAGGCGAGTGCTTCATCGGCAGTCCGGGCGGCGCGGTGTGGCAGCGCGCCGAGGTGACCCGATCGCTCTCCAGCCGTCCGACCGCCGAACTGGCGGACGCCACGCTGTTCGCCACCGCCCCGGAGATGTTCGATGCACGCGAATGGACGCGCTTCGACGCACTGTCCCGCGCGACGCGTATGACGCGGTACGGTGCCGACTGCTACGCATATTGCCTGCTGGCGGCAGGTCATGTGGATCTTGTCGTCGAGGCCGGGCTCGGCTTCTACGACATCGCCGCGCTGGTGCCGATTGTGGAAGGCGCCGGAGGCGTCGTGACCCATTGGGACGGTGCGCCGATCTCCGCAGGCGGCCGGGTGGTGGCCGCCGCCAATCGGCAACTGCACGCGCGCGCCCTCACGTACCTTCGGGATGCCGGGCACGGGTGAGTCCCGTGCGCTTTGCGGCGACGCGTGTCCTCATGGGCCTGCTGCTGGTCGGCTGGGCACTGCATGCACCTGCCGAGGAGGCCGCGGACGCGTCGCACGCCGCGCGCTACCAGCGCCTGCTCAGGCAGGTGGTCGCCGGTTCTGCCGAACTGCGACGGGTTTTCGCTGATGTCGCGCTCGGCGCGCTGATCGGCGCGAATCGCGACGAGATCGCCCGGGCGGGCAGCCACGCGTGGGGTGCGGGCGCCCTGCGATATGTCGAGGGGCTCGAGCGCGCGCGCGCGCGGCTTCCGCAGGTCGAGGTCGTCGATGTCGTTCCGGAGCGCGCAGGGGTGGTACGTCTGGTGCTGGACGAGGAGCAGGTCATGCTCAGCGCGCCGAGAGTCGGTGCCCAGGCGGCGTTCGATTCACGCGTCGCTGCGGTGATGTGCCGTATCGTCGATTGCAGCGCGCCGCCCGATCCCCTCATCGATGCGGCGAGACGCGCGGCGCGCGAAGTCCGCCGCGAATGGATCTTCGGGGACCGCACTCGCCCTGTGTTGTCGGCGTCCGACGGTCTTGCGTGCATGTTCACCGACGTGCGTCACCTGCAGCTGAAGGAGCGTGCTTGCGAACAGGTGATGGGTGAACTTCGGCTGGTCGTGGCGGGGCTGCGCGCGGTACTCCAGCACGGCGGCACCCTGGATTGGAATGCCCTCGAAATCCGCGCGGTGCCCGGTGGCCCCGCCGAGGTCCGTCACGCTGCCGACGGCAGCTTCTTCCATGCGGAACTTCCTCGACTCGGGCACGACCCCGTGCTCTGGCGCGAAGCAATCCCGTGGTGGCAGTCGCGATTGCGTGGCTATGCAGGCTCCTACATGATCCGGGCTCCCGAGCACGCCGCGCACGCGCCGGCAGGGCCCTGAACCTACTGAACCGCGGGCGTCCAGAACACCCTGAATCGGCCGTTAAGTGTCCTGATACGCGACGTGGCGACGAACCATCCCGGGACTCTCGAGGTAATTGCCCCTATGAACAGACCCAACCGCTGGATCGCGCTCGGCGTTCTCGCACTCGGCTCATGGGCAACGCAGGCCGATGAACGGTACCAGGCGATCCCGATCAGTTCCGGTTCCGATTTCGGCACGGAGAAAGCGCTGATCCTCGATACGGCCGCTGGCCATCTCTGGATTTGGACCGAGAGTCCCGCGACGGATACCGAACCGGGCGGGCGCTACATCATCTACCAGGGACAGCTCACCCCCGGAGATCAGATTGGCGACGTGGTCCTGAAGCAGGAATGGCCGGTGCCATCCGTCGAGCCCGCGAAGCCGTAGCGAAGGAGAGCCTGGCCGATGAGGCTGCGTAATCGACGGGCGGTCGTGACGGGTGGCAGTACCGGCATCGGTCGGGCGGTCGCCCAGGCACTGGCGCGGGAAGGTGCGTCCGTGGTGGTGAACTACCGCTATTCGCGGCAGGCGGCGGACTCCTGCGTGGCCGAAATCCGGGCGGGAGGCGGGCAAGCGAGCGCAGTCCAGGCTGACGTGTCGATCGCCGCAGACGTGGAGCGACTGGTCGCCGTGTCGGTGACGACCCTGGGCGGAATCGATCTGTGGGTCAACATGGCCGGTGCGGACATCCTCACCGGAGAAGGCGCAACGCTCAGCGACCAGGAGAAGCTCGCGCGCCTGATCGATACCGACCTCCGCGGCACGATGCTTGCGAGCTGGGCCGCTGCCGCGGAACTTGGCCGGCACACGGGAAGCTGCCTGGTCAACGTGTCGTGGGACCAGGCACTGCGCGGCATGGGAGGGCGCAATCCCGAGATGTTCGCGGCCGTAAAAGCCGGGATCACGGGATTCACGCGGGCCCTCGCGCGTTCTCTCGCGCCCACGGTTCGCGTCAATGATGTCGCCCCAGGTTGGATTGAAACCGCCTTCGCCGCAACGCACATGGCTGCCGACTACCGGGCGAACATCGTTCAGCAGACCCCGCTCCAGCGGCTGGGGTCGCCCCACGACATCGCGCAGGCGGTGATCTTCCTCGCGAGTGATGACGCGTCGTTCGTCACGGGCCAGACCCTGATGGTGAACGGCGGCCTGGTCAGCTGAGTGGCGCGAGTCGGAATCGCGAGTCACCAGCGGCGGAGGCATCAGCGGCATACCGACGTTCGATGAACTCCAGGTGATCATCGCGGGAATTGCGCAGCACCACCGAGGAGCAGCGCGTTCCGTAGGCGTGGCTGTGTACGAATATTGCGTGCTCGACTCGTGCAAGTTCTCGTTCGGGCGATGAAGAACTCGTCTCGGGACTGTCCCGCAGCAGCGCAAGGAGCGCATCCGCCAGTTCGCTCCCCGACAGGTGGCGCAGCGGGGCGAATGCTGCTTTCAGGCGTTCGACCTTCGGCCATTCGTGGTACAGCGGCGTGTTGCTCAGCCCATAGACGCCGGGTGGCAGTTCGCGCCGGTCTCCGTTTGTCCACCAGTGAAGATCCGTGCGATCGGCCAGCAGCAGGTTGCAGCCCGCATATCGCGAGCCAACCGTCGTCAGGGCGGTCAGGAACTCCAGTGTGGAGGTCGGGTGGAGCAGGAAATCCCGCACGAGGTGTCCGCGTGAAAAGGCGTGGCTCGGTGCGAAGGAACCACGCAGGTTGGTGACCGCGGCGAAGTGACCGCGCACGTTGACGCCAAGCCAGGTGCCGCCGGCCTGCAGGTCGCGCCCTGCGAGGATCGTCGGTTGGTCCTGCCAGCGTGAAGCGGGTGCGCTTGGGCGTTCGTAAAATTCATCGCGGTTGGCGGCGACGATCAGGTCGTAGTCGGGATGAACCCGGTGCGCGACCAGCAGTATGCACATTGGACATCGTGCCTCAGTAATGAAGAAGCGTGTGCACCGGGTATGGCGCGAGCAAGCGTCGCCCCGCCAGGAAATCCAGTTCGACGACGAACGCGCATCCGACGAGCGTCGCCCCCGCACGAAGAATCAGATCGCGACTCGCCGCCGCCGTACCACCTGTCGCGATGAGATCATCGACGAGCAGCACGCGATCCCCGGGTGACAACGCATCGATGTGCATCTCGAGCGCCGCTTCGCCGTATTCCAGGGCGTATTCGGCCCGATGGGTCTTGTACGGCAGCTTGCCTGCCTTGCGCAACGGCACGAATCCGATCCCGAGTACGTAGGCGACGAGACTGCCGAAGATGAACCCCCTGGCTTCCATGCCCACGACTTTCGTCAATCCCGACTTCCGGAATGGCGCCGCGAGACCCTCCACCGTCTCCCTCAGCAACGGACCATCCGCGAGGACGGGGGTCAAATCCCGGAAAAGGATCCCGGGCTTGGGGAAATCCGGGACATCTCGAACCTTGGCTCTCAGCGATTCCACTGCACAGACTCCAGCGTGGCGACGCCGCGGATAATAAGGGCAATGCCGAATCTCGCGGGAATCCAGGCGGTTCCGGAGGTGACGCGCGGCTCACGGACGTGGAAGTCGCAAGGGCACCCGACAAAACTGCGCCACCAACCAAATCACAACAGGATTATTTCCTATTATGTGAGCCAATAGCTTGTTCCTTGCGGTTCCTTGCGACAAACTTCCCCAAGGTGTTGAGGGAGTTGAAGCAAGGAGTTCGCGAAATTGATCGGTTTCAATCATTCGGCCGGCATCCTGCTCATCGCGCGAATGGGCCGGAGCACCAGGTGAGTCGGGTCGTGCAACCCCCGGCCGTGTTTTCGTTCAACGGTCCGGGCGGACCAGGTGATGACCGTTTCGACCGTATCGCGCGACTTGCGACACTGGCGCTGCGCGTCCCGATCGCGGCCATTTCGATGACGATCGGCGACCGCACGTGGTACCGGGCGGTGGCTGCTCCGCATGGACGATGTCTCCCGGACCCGGAGCTGTTCTGCGCGCCCGCGTTCTGCACCATGGATCCGTTGATCGTCAGCGATGCGCGGGATGACCCGCGTTTCGCACCCGCGACGTCGGCGCCCGCGGCACAGGGTATCCGGTTCTTTGCTTCTTACCCCCTTTCCGGGCCGGGTGGCGAGCGCGTGGGAGGGTTGTGCGTGTTCGATATCGAGCCGCGGGATTTCGACGATGCGATGGTGCGCTCACTGGCGGACCTGGCGCGCCTGGTGGAAACAGAACTGCACGTCGGCTCTTTGAGCCAGGTTCAATCCGAACTCACCAACAACCTCGACTCGGTGCGACGTCAACTGCTGCGCGACGAGCTCACGCAGACCTGGAATCGCAGCGGAATTCTCGAAATCCTGACGCGTGAATTCGCGCGCGCGCGTCGACAGAAGCATCGGCTGGGGGTGGCGCTGGTGGACCTGGATCACTTCAAGCTGATCAACGACCATCATGGCCACCTCGTCGGGGATCGCGTGCTGCAGACTGCGGCCGAGCGCATGACGGAGGCGGTCCGCCCGTACGACGCCGTAGGTCGCTACGGCGGCGAGGAGTTTCTCATCGTCATCGTGGAGCACGAGCCGTCAGTCATTGCGACGATAGCTGAGCGGATCCGACGGAATATCGCGGGTGCGCCGGTAGCGACCACCCGCAAGACGCTTCCGATCACCGCGAGCGTGGGCGTGGCTTACGGTGAACCCCAAGCAAGCGACGATCCCGCGAACCTCGTACGCGCCGCGGACGAAGCGTTGTGCAGCGCCAAGCGCGCAGGGCGTAACCGGGTCGTCGTGGCGCCGTCCGGCGGGGTGCTCGCGAGCTGAAACGAGCTCAACTCGGATTGCGGACGAGCAGTTCCTGCCCGGGGCGCAAGGCGCTTTTGTCGATACCCTTGTTCCAGGCGATGAGCTGTTTCACGGTCACGTTGAACTGTCGCGAGATGGTCCAGAGGGAGTCCCCGCGGCGCACGCGATACCGGTTGACGTTCGCGGTGGCCTCCCGTTGCATCGTTGTTCCACGCGCCGGGATCTGCAGGCGCTGACCCACGCGTAATGGTCGATGCCGACTCACCCCGTTCAGTGACTCCAGCGAGGCGACGCGCGTAGCGAACTTCCGCGCGATCTCCCACAGCGAATCACCGCGCCGCGTCACGTACGTTCGCGTGTGAAACGACGGTGCTGACTGTCCTGGTACCTGGGGCCCGTCGGTGACCCGTTCGTGGTGCGGGGGACGCGATGGTCCGAGCCGCGTCGCGATGCGGGCCGTGGCTTCGAAAGACGTGGCCGGCACCAGCACGCGTTGCGCGGAGGTTGGGCCCGTGTGCCAGCGGCGGAAGCCCGGATTCAATCGCCGAAACTCGGCTTCATCGATGTTTGACAACTGCATCAGCCGGCGAAGATCGGTGGGATGCCGGAGCGTGATCTCGTGGAAATACGCCCGGTCCTGCAGCGGGGGGAGATCGATGCCAAACCTGGCGGGTGCCCGGAATACCTGTGAGAGCGCGAGGAGCCGGGCGGCGAGCCGATGCGTTTCCGGACTTACCTGGAGCGACCAGATATCGGTGGGCAGGCCGGCGCGGCGGTTTCGCGCAATCGCTCGCTCGACGTTGCCCCAGCCTGCGTTGTACGCAGCGATTGCAAGCAGCCAGTCGCCGTCAAATCGACCATGGAGCGACTCGAGGTAAGTCAACGCCGCGCGTGTTGACGCCACCACGTCGAGCCGCTCGTCCACCCAGGCCGTTCGCACCAACCCGAACTTCGTCCCGGTCCCGTTCATGAACTGCCACAAGCCGGCGGCGCCGTACGGCGAGACCACGCCGGGCTGGTATCCACTTTCCAGGATGGGCAGCAGCGCGAGGTCGCCAGGAAGCCCGCGGCGCGTAATCTCGTCCAGGATGAAGTGCAGGTAGGGCTCGGCGCGGTGCGCAACGCGCGATAGGTATCGGCGCTGGCGGCCGTAGGCTGCAAGTTCCTTGCGCACTTCGGCTCGTGCCAGTCCATCGAATTCAAGCCCGCGCGCGAGCACCTGCCAGAGATCTCCGGTGGGGCGCGCTTCGTGCGCGGGCGCGGGGCGTGCCGACGGGGCCTCGGGGGCAGTCGTCCGGGACTCCCCGACAGTGGGGCGGCTGGCATGGTCCACGATCTCGACTGGAGTCGTTGAAGCGACCCGAACCGCGTCGTCAGAATCAGGCTTCAGACCATGCCATGCGCAGCCCGCGAGCAACAGGCTCCCCAGCACGGCCAAGCCTGGCCGCCGATGTCGACCTCCCCCTCTCATGCGGGTCATGCTATTGAACATGGGAATTCAGCGTCAACCCAAGGCCGACAGCGAGTTGCTCGCGAAGCGACCGCGAATGCCGTTCCGCAGACGATTTGGTAACGTTCGCCGGATGCATGGCCTCGCGAATTCCCGACGCTGCAGTTCCGTGCGCGGCTGCCCGCCGGTCGCCGCGGCGACCTGTCCGTGAACGCGGAAGGGCCGCCCGTGTCCCTGTTTGACCCTGGCCTGGCGGGGTTGCGTGCCTGGTATGGGACGGCATCCGGGCAGGTGGCCGCGCGCCTGGAACGCGCGGTGCTGCGCGACGTTCTTCCGGATCTCTTCGGGTACCATCTGCTGCAGGTCGGGGACAGCGTTTACGACCTCACCGAATCGAGCCGGATTTCGCACCGCTTCGTGGTCGGGCTCGACGGCGAGGTTGCCGGTGAGCCCGCACGCGCGGTCGCGCGACCGGACGCCTTGCCGATCCTGGCAAATTCCGTTGACTTGGTACTGCTGCCTCACACGCTGGAATTTTCGCCTAACCCGCATGGAATTCTGCGGGAGGTAGAGCGCGTGCTGATCGGTGAGGGGTATGTCCTCATCATCGGTTTCAATCCCTGGAGCCTGTTCGGATTGTCGCGCCGATTGCTCGGATGGCGAGGTCGTGCGCCGTGGAATGGGTCATTTCTCGGGATCGCTCGCGTGAAGGACTGGCTCAAGCTGCTGGGATTCGACATCGATCGGGTGATCCGACTCTCGTTCCGACCGCCTCTGGCGCAGCCGAAGTGGCTGGCGCGGCTCGAATTCCTGGAAGGGCTGGGCGGGCACTTCTGGCCGGTGTTCGGCAACGTGTATGCAGTGCTCGCCCGCAAGCGCCTGGTATCGGCACGGCCGATCCGAACAGCGTGGAAAGTGCGTCGCGGGCTCGCCGCAGGCGGCGTAATCGAGCCGACGGCCCGCTGGCCGGAGGGTTGAGCATGAGCGACCGCGTCCTGATCTACACGGATGGTGCATGTCGCGGCAATCCGGGGCCTGGTGGCTGGGCCGCGCTGCTGAGCTATGGGGGGCGAACTCTGGAGCTCTTCGGCGCGGAGCCGGATACGACGAACAACCGGATGGAACTCATGGGGGCGATCCGTGGCCTCGAAGCGCTGAAGCGGCCCAGTCCTGTGTCGGTCTACACCGATTCCCAGTACGTGCAGAAGGGCATTACGGAATGGCTGGCCGGATGGGTTGCTCGCGGCTGGCGAACCGCGAGCAAGTCACCGGTCAAGAATGCCGACCTCTGGCAGCGATTGCAGGCGGCTTCCGCGCCTCATGACATCGAATGGCATTGGGTAAAGGGACACGCCGGAATCGACGGCAATGAAGCAGTCGACCGCCTTGCGAACAAGGCGATTGACGCACTGCTGTCCGGACGCTCATCCTGACGCCGCACCTGCCAGGAACTTCCGTCAATTCACCATGCGCCAGATCGTTCTCGACACGGAAACCACCGGCCTGGCGCCCGAAGAGGGGCATCGCATCATCGAAATTGGGTGCATCGAGATATCGAATCGTCGCGTTACCGAGCGCAGATTCCACCACTACCTCAATCCCGAGCGCGAAATCGACGCCGGTGCCGCAGAAGTGCATGGGCTCACCCTGGAAAAACTGCGTGAGTATCCACGCTTTCAGGACGTGGCGCTCGAGTTCGTGGAGTTTGTGCGCGGCGCTGAACTCATCATCCACAATGCGGCGTTCGATGTCGGATTCATCAACCACGAGTTCATGTTGCTGGGGCAGGCGTGGGGCCGGCTGGAGGACTACTGCGCGATATTCGATACGCTCAAGCTGGCGCGTGAGCGGCACCCGGGCCAGCGCAACAGCCTGGATGCTCTGTGCAAGCGGTATGAGATCGATAACACGCACCGTAATCTGCACGGTGCGCTGTTGGATGCGGAACTGCTGTGCGAGGTTTACCTCGCGCTGACGGGTGGTCAGAGCGCGCTGGTACTCGATGCGATCGAAGCTGTACCAATGGAGGACGTGGACGTTGAAGACACGTCGACCCGCATTCCCCTGCGTGACCGCCGGCCGCGGGTGTTGATGCCGGATCAGGTCGAGATCGAGGCACACCGCGCGCGCCTCGCGAGCATCGCCAAGGCAAGCGGCGGAAAGCTGGTCTGGAAGGACGAGATGTAGCGACCGAGGTTTCCCCCCGCTGCCGCGGGGGGACATCACCGACAGCCGGGCGACGAGGGGTGGTCTTTCGTCAGGCGGTTGTCCCGGCCGCGACAACCAGCTTCTGCAGTTCCCCGCGCTGGTAGAGATCCAGCACGATGTCGCATCCACCGACGAGTTCCCCGTTGATGAATACCTGTGGAAACGTCGGCCACTGTGAAAACCGGGGCAGATGCTGCCGGATCTCCGGTTGGGCCAGCACATCCACGTGCTGGAAGCTGGCGCCGCAGGCCTGGAGTGCCTGAACCGTCCGCGCGGAGAAGCCGCACTGCGGGAATTGGGGCGTGCCCTTCATGAACAGGACGATGGCGTTCTGGTCAATGAGAGCCTGGATCTGTTCGTTGATATCCATGTTGAAACCTCTGGGATCGAAATTCGCTGGTTTGGCGCAAGTGTATGGGAGCCTTCGACGTGAAAAAACTCGTGCCAATAAAGGTTATTCGAGTCCGCCGGGATCTACGCTGCAGGCTTGAATCTTCCAGGATCGTCAAACACAATGTCGCAGCCCTGAAACATGGGGCTCGAGCCTTAGATTACAAGGGGATAACACCATGAATCCATTGGAGACCGTGGGCGGCACCGTCGCTGCGGGCGTGGTCCTGGCGATCGTGCTCGCGTATGTCGCGAAGGCGCTCGCCGGCGCCTGATTCGCGTCTGGTCGAGTGAACGTCGCATACGTTGAATCGCGCATTCTGGGGGAGGAAAGATGATTGATATCGACATGCTCGTACGTTGGTTGCACATCGTGGTGGGCGTAATGTGGATAGGACTGCTCTACTACTTCAACTTCGTACAGGTGCCGGCTCTCGCGCAGGCCACTGCCGAGGCAGGCAGCGGTGGTCCGGGCGGCGCGGCGATCACCAAGTACGTCGCGCCACGTGCGCTTTTCTGGTTCCGCTGGGCGGCATTGGCCACGTGGCTGTCGGGCGCCTTCTACCTTGAGTCCGCCCCTCAGTACTCGCTCGCGGGCGCGTTCAGCCTGGGTGTCGGTTCGGGCAACCTCAGCCTCACCTGCATCGGTCTTGGCGCCTGGCTCGGAACGATCATGCTCTTCAACGTCTGGGCGTTGATCTGGCCCAATCAGAAGAAGATCCTTGGGCTGGTACAGGCAAGTGATGACGAGAAGGCACGGGCCCGACGCGTGGCGTTCCTGGCGTCGCGTACGAATACGATGCTGTCCATTCCGATGCTGATGTTCATGCAGGCTTCGAACCACAAGCTGCCTTTCTTCATGAACTGAAGTTTCTCCAGCCTGTCGAAATTCGCGAGAGCCCGGCCCCAGGCCGGGCTCCGCATTTCAGTCGAGCGTGCGGGAGACCCCGTTTTTTCATCAATCCCCATGAGCCAGTGCTGTTCGAACCTCTCCGTCAGCGACTTCACGAGTTGAAACGCGTCGGGAACCTGGTCGTATTCGCACCACCACTCGGTTTCCCACACGAGGACCCGCGCCAGTGCCCGCCCGTCATTTCCTGAGCTTGTTCGACCTGTCGCCGCTCGAGGCTCGCGAAATCCTTCGTCGCGCAAGCGAACTCAAGCGTCTGCGAGCGCAGGGCATACGTCCTCCCATCTTCGAACACAAGGTCCTGGCGATGATTTTCGAGAAGTCGTCGACCCGGACCCGGGTCTCGTTCGAGGCCGCAATGATCGAAGGCGGCGGCGGCGCGGTGTTTCTGTCCCCGAACGATTCCCAACTGGGACGCGGGGAACCGGTACGAGACACCGCCCGCGTATTGTCCGAGATGTGCGACGTCATCATGGCGCGCACGTTTGCCCATCGCACCGTGGAAGAACTGGCGTCAGTAGCGAGCGTTCCCGTGATCAATGGCCTCACCGACCGTCTCCATCCGTGTCAGGTACTGGCGGATATGCAGACGTTCTTTGAGCATCGCGGCAGCATTCGTGGTCGGCGAGTCGCCTGGGTGGGTGACGGCAACAACATGTGCAATACGTATATCGAAGCGTCCCAGTTGTTCGAGTTCGAACTGGCCATTGCGTGTCCGTCCGCCTATCGACCCGACGTTGACGATTTCGTACGGGGAAGCGCACGCGTGGATTTTCACGATAATCCGCGGACCGCCGTTGCGGCCGCCGATCTCGTCGTCACGGACGTGTGGGTCAGTATGGGACACGAAGCAGAAGCCGCCTCGCGTCGCGCGAAGCTCGCCGAGTTCCGCGTGGACGCCGCCTTGATGGGTCACGCGAAGCCCGACGCACTGTTCATGCATTGTCTGCCTGCGCACCGTGGCGAAGAAGTCACCGCCGACGTGATTGACCATCCCCACAGCGTGGTGTGGGATGAAGCCGGGAACCGCCTGCACGCCCAGAAGGCCCTTCTCGAGTTCCTGTTGCACTGATCCTGTCAGTTGATGCGAATACTGCTCAGCAACGACGACGGGATCCGGGCACCCGGTCTCATGGCGCTCGCGTCGGCACTGCGAGAAATCGCGCATGTGACCGTAGTGGCCCCGGAGCGGAATCGTAGTGGCGCAAGCAATGCATTGACGCTCGAACGACCCTTGCGCGTCGAATCGGTGGCTGCCGACTGCTACGCGGTCGATGGAACTCCGGCGGATTGCGTGAACCTGGCACTCACGGGAGCGCTGGACCTGCACCCTGATCTCGTGGTGTCCGGGATCAATGCCGGAGAGAACCTTGGGGAAGACGTGCTTTATTCAGGTACGGTTGCAGCTGCAATGGAGGGTGCCCTGCGAGGCTTGCCGGCGTTCGCGGTGTCACTGGCCATGGGTGGGGAAACCGGGTCTTTCGACCGCGCGGCCTCGCTGGCGGCGCGCTTCGTTGCGCGTGTCGGGGCTCTTCCACCTTCCAAGGGCACATTGCTCAACATCAACATTCCGGCAGGCGTCGGCGACGCACAGTGGGTCGTGACCCGTCTTGGCCGACGGCATCGGGATACCCGCAGCGTGCGACAATTGGATCCCCGCAGCCGTCCGATGTACTGGATCGGCCCCATCGGTTCCCCCGGATTCGATGGCGGTCCGGGTACGGACTTTCACGCGGTGTCGCAGGGATTCGTCTCGATCACGCCGCTCCATACAGATCTGACCGCATACTCGCTGATGGAAGATTTGAACCAGTGGCTAACGACGGAATGTCCGCGGCTCGTATGAATGATCGGCATGGAATCGGTCTGACCTCGCAACGCGCGAGAAATCGCCTCGTCGACCAGCTGAGAGGCATGGGAATAGGTTCAGAAGAAGTCCTCGACCTCATCCGCACGATTCCGCGGCACCTGTTCGTGGACGAGGCGCTGGCAAGTCGTGCATACGAAAATAACGCTTTGCCCATCGGGTTCGGGCAGACTATCTCGCAACCTTACATCGTCGCGGCAATGACCGAGATGCTCGTGACCACCGGGCCCATGTTCAAGGTGCTCGAGATCGGCGCGGGATGCGGCTACCAGACCACCCTGTTGTCCAAGCTGGCCAGACATGTCTACAGCATCGAGCGCATTGCAGCGCTCGCCAACCGGTTGCGCAGCCGACTGCACGAGTTGCGCGTAACCAATGTCCGGGTCAGGCACGGAGACGGCCGACAGGGTTGGCCGGTGCACGCACCGTTCGACGCAATCCTCGTTGCCGCCGCGGCGAGCGTTGTGCCGCCGTCGCTGCTCGAACAGCTCGCGTTGGGTGGTCGACTCGTCATGCCCGTCGGTGTGCCAGGCGAACAGACACTGATGCTGTTGCGGCGAACGCCGGAGGGGATCGTCGAGGAGCCACAGCAGCGTGTGAGTTTCGTCCCCCTTGTTGACGGGGTGAGTTGAGTCGATATGGGCTGGTTCGACGGCGACCACGTCCTGCACATCGCGACGGCCATCGCAACGGTGGTCGTGCTCACGGGATGTGCGAGCCAGCCCCCGGCCCCTATCGAGCAACTACCGACGCGAACGGTGTCACCCGCGAGCGTGCCCCGCGCGCCGCGGCCAGCGGCACCGTCGCCCGACGCCGGCGTAACCTACCGCGTGCAATCCGGGGACACGCTTTATGCGATCGCCTGGCGTCTGGGAGTGGATTTCCGCTCACTTGCCCGCTGGAACGGAATCCGCGATGCGGATCGTATCTTCGTCGGCCAGCTTCTGCGGACACAGCCCCCAACCACGGTACAGGCGCGGCGCGCGCCCCCTGCACCAGACCCGTTGCAGGCGGGATCGGGGATGGCCATACGACCGCCATCCGCCGATACTCCCTCAGCGAACCCGGCTAAGCCTACTGCGGGGGCCACGCCTTCCGCGGGGCCGGCCGAGGCTCCAGTGCGGCCTGCGCCGGCAACGCCGACGAAACACCAATGGCTCTGGCCGGCGGAGGGGGCGGCAAAGCGCGCAGTCTCGGCAACGGGTTCGATCGGACTCGAGATCAGGGGTAACCGCGGGCAGCCCGTACGCGCTGCGAGCAATGGGCAGGTCGTGTACGCAGGAAGCGGCCTGCGTGGTTACGGACAACTGCTTATCGTCAAGCATGACGAAAGCTTTCTGAGCGCGTATGCGCACAACGACAAGCTGCTGGTCGCGGAAGGTCAGCAGGTTGCGCGCGGGCAGCCCATCGCGCTGATGGGAGATTCCGAGGCTTCCGAGGTTATGTTACATTTTGAAATCAGAAAGGGCGGCAAGGCTGTAGAGCCATTGCAATACTTACCTAAGCAATAGGCATCCCGTGCCTTAGGCGTCCCTCTATGACCGGCACTCGCAACAAACCCCCTGCGTCCGAGAAGCCGGAGCCCAGCAGCCTCGATGATCTCGACGCCGGTCGTTCCCAGTTTGGCGATGAGCACGGGTTCGATCCGCTGACACCTGATTCCGATGAATTCGAGAGCGACCCGGAAATCGTCGAGGAATCGTCCGAAAGTGAGCGGCACGTCCAGATCGCCACCGTGGACATTTCCGAGGGCGAACTGGATGCCACCCGAATCTATCTCAACGAGATCGGATTCTCGCCCCTGCTGACTGCCGAAGAGGAAGTAAGGTTCGCGCGGCTCGCACAGAGGGGGGACGAGGCGGCGCGCCGGCGAATGATCGAGAGCAATCTCCGTCTGGTGGTCAAGATCGCGCGCCGCTACATGAATCGCGGACTTGCGCTGCTCGATCTTATCGAAGAAGGCAACCTCGGGTTGATCCGGGCGGTCGAGAAATTTGATCCGGAACGAGGCTTTCGTTTTTCGACCTACGCGACATGGTGGATCAGGCAAACCATCGAGCGTGCCTTGATGAACCAGACGCGGACGATTCGCCTGCCCATTCACATCGTCAAGGAAATCAACATCTACCTGCGCGCGGCACGCAGGCTTGCGCAGACTCTCGAACGAGAGCCGAGCCCGGAGGATGTGGCGCAGATGCTCGATCGCCCCTTGGATGACGTGAAACGCATGCTCGGGCTGAACGAACGAATCACCTCCGTGGACAGCCCCCTCGACCGTGATTCCGATCGGACGCTCATCGATACGATTCCCGACGAGCACAATCGCGATCCCGCGCGCCTTTTGCAGGATGATGACATGCAGCGGCACATCGATGCCTGGCTCGGGCAACTCAACGACAAGCAGCGCGCTGTCGTGGAGCGGCGATTCGGCCTGGATGGGCGGGAAATCGCGACACTGGAGGAAGTCGGAAACGAAATCGGGGTCACTCGCGAGCGCGTCCGTCAGATACAGATCGAAGCACTGCGACGACTGAGGCACATTCTCGAACGTGAGGGTTTTTCGGTCGACGCATTGTTCGCCGACACTTGAATCCCCGTGTGACCCCGAACGATGCCTGTGCGGCATCAACTGATGTACAGCACGGCGGCGACCGCACGGTGCTCGGACGCAAGTACGTTGTAGCAGCGGCAGGCTGCCGCTGTACCCATGACCTCGACCCCGACCCCTCGCGCACCCATCTCGGCGATAATGCCCGGATCGAGGAAGATTTGCCGGCGGCCGCTGCCGACGAGCACAACTTGGGCTCCGGTCGCTGCCACGGCTTCCAGATGTTTGCGTGACAAGGCGGTGTACTCGGCGGGGAGCAAACCG
>JBFWUN010000041.1:30792-37824 GCA_050247235.1 Gammaproteobacteria bacterium | reverse complement strand
GCGACGGTGGAGGCTGCCGCGCTGCGTGCCCATTGCCAGGGCATCCTGGCCGCCTACAAGGTGCCGCGACATTTTCTGATCACCGACGCGAGCGCGTTGCCGCTCACGACGACCGGCAAACTGCAACGGAACCGGCTGGCGGCGTTGTTTGCCTGAACCCGGTTTCGCGCCGTGACTCGCCAGCGGCGACCGGCGCCAGTCGTCGATCCCCGGGTCACCTGCGCGCGCGTCCAACGGACGCCGGCGGATTGCATCCTGCGCGGGATGTCCATCGCGCGATCGTGAGGCCCCGGACCAGCCATCGAGCAAACGGTTCCGCGGACTCACCCCGGACCCACGCAGCGGGAGGCGGGGTCCATGCGGCGTCTCGCGACGCCGGGCAGTCCGCAGCCCCAATGTCGCGCGCCTCCTCCGCCATCGCCGACCTCGTATAATCCCCCGCCACGCGCACACCGGTCGGGCTGCCCCGAGGCGGCGCTTCATCGCCCCACATCAGGAAGGCATCGACTCCCTTGAACAGACACGCCGAGCCGCTCCTGTCTCCTTCTTTCGCCCTGCTGCTGCTCACCACCGCGATCGTCGGACTGTCATTCTCCACGTATTTCCTGCTGCCCAAGTACCTGGCCGTGGAACTCGCGGCCGACGCCGCCACCATCGGTGCGGTCAGCGCGGCGGCGCTCGTCACGTCGGTCATCTTCATGCCGATTGCCGGCGTGCAGGTGGATCATCACGGCCGCCGCCTGTTCGCGTGGACGGGCGCGCTGGTGCTCGCGGTGGGCTCCGCGGGCATGCTGCTGGTCGATCGCGTGGGGCCGCTGCTGTGGGGCGTGCGCGTGCTGCAGGGGATCGCGTTCCCGCTGTTCTACGTGGCGCTGTCCACGCTCGCCACGGACATCGCGCCGCGCGCCCGCGTGGGCCAGGCGATCGGGCTTTTCGGCGGGATCATGATCGCGACCAATGCGCTCGGACCGGCGCTCGCCGAATGGGGCGCAGCGCTGTTCGGCTGGCGCGCGGTGTTCGCGGCCACCGTCGTCGCGGCGTTGCTCGCCGCCGTGCTCGCGCGCTGCCTGCCGGATCCGCATCCGCCGCATGCGCGGGCGACCGCCACCACGATGCGCGAACTGCTCACCCGACCGGGGATGCTGCGCGTGCTCGGGATCACCGCGATGGTCGGCTGGGGCTTCGCGTCGATGTTCACGTTTCACCAGCCGTGGGCCCTCGCGAACGGCTTCGAGAAGGTCTCGCTGTACCTCGCGGGGTTCGCGGGTTCGGCGATGATCATGCGCGTGGGGCTGGGGGGGCTTGCCGATCGGCTGGGACGGCTGCGCGTGGCGCAGATCTCGCTGCTGCTGTACATCGTCGCACCGCTGTCGCTGGTGTGGCTGCCGGCGCTTGGCCTGTTGCCGACCGGCATCCTGCTCGGCATCTCGCACGGGTTGTTCTTCCCCGCGTTGAATGCCGTGACCGTCGACCTCGCGCGCGACAACGAGCGCGGCAAGGCGATGGCGGCGTACAACGGCGCGTTCAACGTGGGGTTCGCGTCCGGCAGCTATCTCCAGGGCTACCTCGCGATCCAGGCCGGTTATCCCGCGATCTTCTGGCTTGCCACTGCCACGTGCGCGGTGGCATTCGGTCTGCTCGCCACCACGCGCAGACCGTCGCACGCCGCGGGGCATTGACCCGCCGCGCCGATCATTCACGGGCGCCGCGGCGCCAGCCGCCTGCCAAGCCCGCGACCTTGCATTATGCTGACGCCACGGTCCGCCGCCGGACCCCCAGCCATGAGGACTGCCCGTGAGAAACTTCACCGAAGAACAGCGCCTGTTTCGTGATACCTACCGCCGCTTCCTCGCCCAGGAAGTGCAGCCGCACATGCCGCGCTGGCGCGAGGAAGGCATCGTGGACCGCGCGATCTTCCGCCGTGCCGGCGATCTCGGCTTCCTGATGATCTGGCCGGATCAGAAGTACGGCGGAACGGGTGACAGTGATTTCCGGTTCGAGCAGATCATTCTCGAGGAGACGGCGCGGGCAGGGTGCGGCGAGTGGTACAACACGCTGCACAGCCGGCTGGTGGGGCCGTACTTCCAGCGCTTCGGCAGCGAAGCGCAGCGCGAACGCTTCCTGCCGAAGTGTGTCTCCGGGGAGACCATCCTGGCGGTGGGGATGACGGAACCTGGTGCCGGCAGCGATCTGTCCGCCATCCGCACCACCGCGAAGGACATGGGCGATCATTTCCTGCTGAACGGGCAGAAGACCTACATCTCCAACGGCATCAACGCGGATGTCGTGATCGTCGCGGCCAAGCTCCATGGTGCCGAGAAGCGGCACGCGATGGTGCTGCTCGTGGTGGAGCGCGGGATGGCCGGCTTCGAGCGCGGGCGCAACCTGGAGAAGATAGGACTGCATGCGCAGGATACCGCGGAGCTGTTCTTCCATGACGTCAGGGTACCGAAGGAAAACGTGCTCGGTGAACCCGGCAAGGGCTTTCATTACCTGATGGAAGGTCTCGCCGAGGAGCGGCTGATCGCGGCCTGCGGCTACCTCGCCAACGGCCGCTACGCGTTCGACCTCACGCGCAAGTTCGTGATGGAGCGGCAGGTGTTCGGCAAACCCCTGTCCGAGCAGCAGAACACGCAGTTCCGGATGGCCGAGATGGATGCCGAACTCGACATGCTGCAGGTGTTCGTCGACCACTGCGTGGCTGAGCACAACGCCGGCCGGCTGACGGCGAACATGGCTGCGAAGGCCAAGATGCTCGGCAGCGAGATCGAATGGCGGATGGCCGATCTCGGGCTCCAGCTCCACGGCGGCGCCGGCTACATGAAGGAGTACGAGATCTCCCGCGTGTTCACCGATGCGCGCATGAGCCGGATCTACGCAGGGAGCTCGGAGATCATGCGCTACATCATCGGTCGCGACGTGTTCTCGGACAGGTACACGAGCATCCTGGACTGACGATCGTTCAGTCGACGATCGCCGCGAGTACCAGGCCCTGCAGCACGGCGACGCGTTCGAAGTGATAGCTGTCCTCCATCAGCCCGGAGGACATGAACGCGAACGTGAGGTCGTGCGCCGGGTCGACGATGAAGCCGGTGGAACCGGCGCCGAAACCACCGAAACTGCGCGGCGAGTTCATCGGGCTGAAGCCTCCCGTCAGGTTGCCCTCGCCGCGCATGAAGAAGCCGCAGCCGATGTGCGCGGGGTACTCGATCCAGTTGCGCACGCCGATCCACATGTCGAACAGCACGTTGCGCAAGGTCCCGGTGTGGTTGCGCGTGCAGAAGTCGAGCATCGCCGGCGACAGCACGCGGCGGCCGTTCAACTCGCCGCCCCGGCGCAGCATTTCCGCGAAGCGGTGCACGTCCTGCACCGTGCTGACACAGCCGCCGCCCGGGATCTCGCAGCCCGGCGTGGTCAGCAGGGTGCCGAGGCCTTCCACGGCTTCCGGTGGCAGCAGCGCGGGAAGGTCCCGGTATGCCACGCGCACCGGGCACAGACGCTTCGCGAGATCCGGGCGGGCCCCGAGGCTGGTGTCCTTCATCCCGAGCGGATCGAAGATCTCCTGCTTCAGCATCTGCGCATAGCTGCGCCCGTTGCCCGCGACGCGCAGGCACAGTGCCGCGATGATCGAGTGACCCAGCAGGATGGAGTAGTTCACGCGCTCACCCGGCTGTGATTCGAGCGGCAACGTGCAGGCGTACTCCACGAGCTTGTCGATGTTCATCAGCACGTCCGGCTTCACGGGCGGAATCGCCGACATGACGCCGCTCGTCTGCGTGAGCAGGTGATAGAGATTCACCTTCTCCTTGCCGAGCGTGCCGAAGGCCGGGATCACTTCTGCAATTGGCGCGTGCAGCTTGAGCAGTCCACGCTCCACCAGCGACAGGGCGAGGACATTGGTGAACTGCTTGGCCACCGACATCGTCGCGAACACCGCGTCCGGCTTCAGCGGCTTCTTCGCCGCACGATCGGCGTACCCTTCACACAGGTCGAGCACCACGCGACCGCGGCGGGCCGCCACGAGCCGCACGCCGTGACAGCGGCCGGCGTCGATATCCGCCCTGACCGCATCGCGGACGCGCGCGAGTCGCCTGGAATCGAAACCGAGCTTCGAGACTTCGTGGCCGGCTGCTTTCTTCGTCGCCATGCGGTGCTCCTTTCGAGGGGTCACGTGGATTCATTGGGGGATGGACTGCGCACAGCATAGCCGACGACGGGACGTGCAAGGCACCTCGCATGGTGCCTGCGGCGTGGGTGTCGCCGCGCGCCGGCATGCGCGGCCGGGTGGAATCGCCCGCCCGCCGTGACCCCGCGTTGACCGGCGCACCGCGCCCGCTACACTGCAGGACCACACGTTCACGGAAGGAAGCACGCATGCGCACAAAGGTAAAGGGATGGCTGGCACTTCTCGCGCTGGTGCTGGCGGGGCCGGCAGCTGCGGCCGGACTCACGGATCTGCTGATGAGCAAGGTCGGGGTCACGCAGCCACAGGCGGTGGGTGGTGCGGGATCGATCTTCCAACTCGCGAAGTCGCAGATGACCGCGGCGAACTTCGCGAAGATCAGCCAGGCTGTGCCGGGGATGGACAAGTACCTCGCGGCGGTCCCGGCGATTGCCCCCGCGGCGGTGGACGCCACGCCGGCCGTCGCACCCGCGGTACCTGCCACGCCGACCGCGAGCAGCAAACTCGCGGACGTGGCGAAAGGCGCGCTGGCCGCCAATCCGCAGCTCGGCGGGCTGGGCGGCAAGGTGCAGACCTTGCAGAAGCTCGCGCCGGCGTTCGAGGCGCTTGGCATGAAGCCGAAGCTCGCCGGCAAGTTCGTGCCGGTGGTCGTGGATTACCTGTCGTCGTCCGGCGGCGCGTCCACCGGCAAACTGCTCGCGGGCGCGCTCGGGTTCTGAGTCCCAGGCGCGCAGGTAGACTGTCCGCGGGATTGCCGTCGGGAGAGATTACGCGGCTTTCTCGAACACGAGCTCGACCGGCGCCACCAGGTTCCGCGCGATGTTGTCGATCATGTTCTTCACCTTCAGCGGCGCGGTCGCGCCCATCAGGACATGGATGCCAAGAGGTGGCGGGCCGCCGGCGCTCTGCGCCCGGGCCTGCATCTTCGCGAAGAAGTCCACCGCAAATTCCCGGCGGTTGCGTTCGGCGACGAGCGTGAAGCCCGCGGCCTCGAGCGCTGCCTTGTACTCCGCCGGCGTGGCGAGCGCGCTGCCCGCCGCGGTTGTGGCCCACGGTACCGGGAACGCGAGTTCGCCCGGTTCGATGCGCATGATGTCGTAAATGCCCGCGCGGCCGCCTGGACGCAGCACCCGGAAGATCTCGCCGGCGAGCGCCTGCTTGTCCGCGATGTTCATGCCGACATGCAGCATGTACGCGCGGTCGAAGGTTGCATCGGCGAAGCCGAGCGCCGTGGCATCGCCCACGGTGAGCGCAATGCGATCCGCGAGCCCCACCCAGCCGCACAGCGTGTTGCCGGTCGCGACGTATTCCGGCGTGAGATCGATGCCCGTCACCCGGCAGCCGTAGCGATGCGCCGCGAAGCGGCTGGCGCCGCCGAGCCCGCAACCGACGTCTAGCACGTGATCCGTTGCGGAGATCCCGAGCTGATCGAGGAAGGCCTCCGTCGCAACTCTTCCGCCCACGTGGAACTCGTCCACCGGGGCGAGATCCTCGAGGGTCACGGTCGCCGGGGTCTTGCCCAGTTTCTCGACGCCCGCGGCGATCGCGTCGACGAGGCCGCCGTGGGTGTAGTGCGTGGAGACGAGATCACGATCAGGCATGTGGTATTCCTCGGTGTGGCGGATCGGCACGTTGTGCAACCGCGAAATTCAAAGCCGGAGCGGACAGTTTACTTGTATCGCTCCCCTGGAACGCCGACAAGTGAACTGTCCCCGGACGATTCAATTCGCGCCGCGATCCCACACGCATTCCCCCGCGAAGAACGTCATGTCGACCTGCGTGGACGCGAGCGCGTCGGGGGCTGTCTGTAGCAGATCGCGGTCCAGCACGATCACGTCCGCCGACTTCCCCGGGTTCAACGTGCCTGCGTGGTGTTCGATGCGCAGCGCGCGGGCGCCATCACGCGTGAAGATCGCGAGTGCGCGTTCGAGATCGATGGCCTGCGCGGGCCACAGCGCCCCCGCGGCACGACCGGCGGGATCACGCCGCGTGACCATCGTCGCGAGACCGATCCAAGGATCCATCGATGCGACGGCTGCCGGCCAGTCCGAGCCCGCGAGCAGCGCGACACCGGCTTCGGCGAGCGTGCGGATGGGCCAGTAGTGTCGCCCGCGCTCACCCACCGCGCCGACGATCGAATCGTTGATCGGAGAGGGGTACCAGAGATATGGCGAGAGATCCGCCGCGACATTGAGCGCGCGGAAGCGGGGGAGATCCGTCTCGTCGATGAAGCCTGCATGCGCGAGTTCGTGCCGCAGGTCCGTGCGGCCGGACACGCGGTGCGCGGCCTCGATGGCGTCGAGCGCCACCCGGATCGCGCGATCGCCCGCCGTGTGCAGCTTCACGGTGAAGCCGCGCGCCTCGAACGCGGCGATGTCCTGCCCGAGCACGTCGGCGTCCACGTGCACGGCGCCGGTATGTCCGGCCGGGAAATCCGGATGTGGCTGGTACGGCGCCAGCATCGCCGCGGTGCGTGCCGACGTGGGCACCCCGTCCAGGTAGATCTTCACGAACCGGGTATCGACGTGCGCAGACGCGTACCGATCACGCAGCGCTTCGAACGTCGCGCTGTCCAGCGGTGTCGTGCGGCGGCCGTAGGGTGTGGACAGGCTCGCCGCCACCCGCATCTTGAGCCGGCCCGCGGCGTCCGCTGCATGGTACGCGCGCAGCAGCGGCTCGCTCGCGTCGGCGTCGTTGACCGCGGTGATGCCGTAGCGGTGCGCGATGCGGACCATCTCTTCCACGCCGGCGAGGTACTGCGCATCGCTCCAGTCAGGCAGGCGGTTGCGCGCGAGGCTGTCCGCTTCCTCCAGCAGCAGGCCCGTCGGTTCGCCGCGTGCATCGCGCAG
>JBFWUN010000041.1:0-30692 GCA_050247235.1 Gammaproteobacteria bacterium | reverse complement strand
GGCAGCGCGGTGCGTCCCGCGAGATCGACCACCCGCGCCCCGGGCCGCGCGCACGGCGCCACGTCCGCCCGCGGGCCGACAGCGACGATGCGGCCGTCACGCGCCAGCAGGGCGTCCGCCTGCGGGAGGTGCGGGTCCATCGTCATGATCTGCCCGCCCTGCAGCAGCAGGTCGGGCGGCGCGTCAGCCGGCATTGGCGATTTCGTCGATGAGCTGCTTCTGCAAGGCCACGTGACGGGCATTCGGCTGCCAGGCCTCGAACATCTCGCGGGTGGGGTCGACGACATCGCTGGTCACGCCGCACAGCGTCTCCATGATCGCCGCCCCGCAGAACGGCACCACGGATTCCGCATAGCCGCCCTCGTGCGCGAGCACGAGTCGGCCTTTGCAGTGTCGCTCTGCGACGTCCATCAGGCGCCGGGTCATCGCGCGGTAGGTGTCCGGGTGTGCGAGCATGCGCGCGAGCGGATCGACCCCGTTGGCATCCAGTCCCGACGACACCACGATGAGCTCCGGCCGGAAGGCGTCCAGCGCGGGGCACACCAGGCGCTCCATCGCGTAGAGATACGCCTCGTGTCCGCTGCCCGGCAGCAGCGGGATGTTGAGGTTGAATCCGCGGCCGCGTCCGGCGCCGCGCTCGGACGCCGCGCCCCCGCCGGGCGGAAAGCAATTCTCCTGGTGCAACGAGATGAAGAGGACGTCGTCGCGCTCGTAGAAAATGGACTGCGTGCCGTTGCCGTGATGGACGTCCCAGTCGACGATTGCAACCCGCGTCAGCCCGTGGTGCGCAATGGCGGCTTCCACGGCAATTGCGACGTTGGCGAGCAGGCAGAAGCCCATCGCCTGGTCCGGCAGGCAATGATGCCCGCCGGGCCGGCACAGCGCGTACGCGTTCCGGCAGTGCCCGCGCAGCACATCGTCCACGGCCTGCACGGCGAGTCCCGCCGCATGGCGCGCGATCTCGTAGCTGCCCGGTCCGAACGGCGCGATGAACCCGAGCTCCCCGCCCCCCGCATCGGACAGTGCCTTGAACTGGTCCAGGTAGGAAGCCGGATGCACGCGTCGCAGGTCTTCCTCGGACGCCATCGGCGCCGTTCGAAATCCGATCACATCGCGCAGGCTCGACACCTGCAGCAGGGACAGGAACCGGCGCTTGGATTCAGGCGAGTCCGCGAGCCCCGCGCCTGCCGGCGGTTCCACCCAGCGGCCGACGGGCAGGAACAGCGAAAACAGTCCGCCGGTGCTGTGCCAGAAGCAGCGTTCCTCGGCGTAAAAGGTGGTGGGTGAGGGGGCGATGGAGGTCATGTCGTCTCTCATCCCGTTCCGGAAAAGGGACAGTCTACCGACTTCGCGTGCGCGACGGCGGCACGGGTGACTCCCTCACGCATCCCCTGCAAGTGAACCGTCTCCGGCAACCTGCCCCGCGCCCGGCCGCAGGACGCCGGGGTCGTGGCGGCGGTGGTCGGCGTAACCGGCTGCGTCCGGTCGTCGGACGCCGCCGGTACTCGCCGCGCCAAAGCTTGCCTATAGTGTTCGCGGATGCTTCAACCACCGGTGCGATGGAGGTTCCCGCTCAGGACCGCCGGCCGCGGCAAGGAGATTCCCATGGAAGTCGGTCTGCAATTCATCTTTCAGAACATGCATCCCGGTCTGTCCGATGCCGAGATGCTGCGCGCGGAAACTGAGGTGATCCTGCTGGCGGAGGAAGTCGGGCTCGATTTCGTGCTGCTGCCGGAGCATCACTTCGATCCCCAGTACTCGATCATGCCGGACAACATGCAGTGGCTGGCCTATCTCGCCGGCAGGACCAGCCGGGTCAAGCTCGGTACCGGCGCCATCATCCTGCCGTGGCACGAGAACCCCACACGCGTCGCAGAGCGCATCGCGCTGCTGCAGATCCTGCTTGGGGATCGCTTCATCCTGGGCTTCGGCCGCGGGCTGGCGCGCGAGGAGTACCGCGCGTTCGGCATCGACATGGGCACTTCGCGCGAACGCTTCGACCAGGCCGCGGAGATCGTGCTCGACATCCTGGAGACCGGCATCGCGGAGTACGAGACGCCGTATTTCAAGCAGCCGCGCACCCCGGTCACGCCCAGGCCTTTGAATGGCTACCGCGATCGCGAGTTCCTGTGCGTCGCGATCACGCCGGAGTCTGCCGCGGCGGCCGCCACCCTCGGCGGCACGATGATGTCGTTCGTGTCGGGACCCTGGGAACAGCACCACGCGGCAGTGGAGGCGTGGCGCGCGCAGTTCCGGAAACATCATCCCGGCAAGCCACCCGGCGCGCCGGTGTTCGCGGACTTCACGTTCTGCCATGAGGACGCGCAGGTTGCGGAGAACGTGGTGCGTGATTACCTCGTCCGCTATTACCGGACCCTGGTCCGCCATTACGACTTCGACGGTTCGCACTGGGGCAAGACCCAGGGCTACCACGCGTACCAGGCCGGGGCGAGCGTAATCCAGGAAGTGGGGATCGAGGCGGCGTGTGAGGCATTCATCCAGCAGCAGGTCTGGGGCACGCCGGAGCAGATCATCGCCAAGTGGACCGAGCGCGCACGGATCACGGGTGACCTGCGTCCCTCGTTCGCGGTGTCGTACGCCGGCCTGCCGTTCGAACTCGTCCGCAACAGCGTGCGCCTGCTTGGCGAGAAGGTTGCGCCCGCGCTGCGCAGGCTGCACGTCTGACCCGAGCCTCCCGTCCAGTGCGGGGTGTCCCGGCGCGTGCGCCGGGACGAAGGCGACGACTTGCCGACGGAACGACCGCGCGCAGAGCGCACCGCCGTCTCTGAGCTGTTCCCACGCGTGCCGCGGCGCGTGGATCAGCCGTGGCCGCGGCGTTCCAGCAGACGCGTCAGTTCGTCTCGCTGCGCAGGTGTCAGCAGCGCGGACACGCGGCCCATCAGGCCCGCGGTCAGGCGCACGGCCTGCGCAGCCTGCTCGCCCGCACGTGCCGCCAGGCGCTCGACCGTTGCGGCGTCGGCCGGGCCGCGCGCCAGCAGCCCACGCAGTTCCTTGTGCGTATCGCGCCGCGCGAACATCACCTTGCGCAACTGCGGCTGGACTTCGTCGACGATCGCGAAGATCTGGTCGCGCTGCGCATCCGTCACGTCCAGGCGCTCCATCAGGTGCATCATCCGCTCGGGGCTGAAATCCGGCCCAGGTCCGTGTCCGCGGTGACCGCCTGCATGTGCACCGACCCCGGCGGTTGCGAGACCGAGCGTCAGGGCGAGGGCGGAAAGGTTGAAGCGGCGGGAATGACGGGGGTGGTGCATGAGGGTCTCCTCGGTGAAACGCGTCGCCAATCGCGACGGCGCTCACCGTACGGCGAGCCAGGGTCACGGCATGTCCGCGATGCGTAAATGTACGTAACGAGTTCCGTGCGCGGGCGCCGGGGTGCGAGAATCCGCGGCAGGTGAGTGGACTTCCCGTGCATGCCGACTTCCGTGCTGATCGTCGATGACGACGTGGCGCTGTGCGCGCTGCTGCGCGACTACCTCCAGGAGGAGGGGTTCGACGCGCGCGTGGCACACGATGGCACGGCCGCGCTCGACCTGCTGCGCACGGCGCCGCCGGATATCGTGCTGCTGGACGTGATGATGCCCGGCATGAACGGGTTCGACGTGCTCCGCGCACTGCGCGCGTTCAGCCGCGTGCCCGTGCTCATGCTGACTGCGCGGGGCGAGGAAATCGATCGCATCGTCGGTCTCGAGATCGGCGCGGACGACTACGTCGGCAAGCCGTGCAACCCGCGCGAGATCGTCGCGCGCCTGCGTGCGATCCTGCGGCGCGCCAGGCCGGCGCCGGCCGGCCTGGCGGATGGGACGCTGACGGTGGGTGACCTGGTCGTGCGCACCGCCGAACGTCGCGCGTGGCAGGCAGGCACGCCGCTCGATCTGACGTCCAGCGAGTACGCGGTGCTCGAGGTGCTGGTCCGACACGCCGGACGGCTGGTCACGAAGGCCGAACTCTCCGAGCAGGCATTCCAGCGCAAGTTCGGCCGCTTCGACCGCGCGCTCGACATGCACGTCTCCCGCCTGCGCCGCAAGCTCGGGTCGGCCGCCACCGGTGAAGAGCGGATCCGCACCGCGCGCGGCCTGGGATACCAGTACGTCATCCCGACGCCGCCGCCGTGAAGAGCCTGTTCTTCAAGCTGTTCCTCGGCTTCTGGCTGACATCGCTCGCGGTCGCGTTCGGCGCACACTTCATCACCCGGCAGGTCTACGAGCACGCGCGCGGCGAGGAACGGTACGGCTTCGCGCAGGCGTGGCGCGAACAGCAGGCGACGGCCGCCGCGGCCATCCTGTCGGCGCGCGGCGATGCGGCACTCCGTGACTGGCTGGCCCCTTTTGTGCGGCGGCCCGGCATCGCCGGGCGGCTGCACCTGCTGGCAGCCGACGGCACCGCGCTGGCTGGGCCACCGCTGCCGCACGCGCTGCGCGAGGCGTTCGCCGCGCGCCCGTCGGGTTCCGCGCGCGTCACGCACGCCAATGCCATGTTTGTCCGGCTTGAGGCGCCGGGCACTGCGGAGCGCTGGCTGGCGTGGCGCGTGCGCCGCGAACCGGCGCCGCCGCGCGGATTCGCCCCGCTGCCGTCGTTCGGCCGCGACTGGCGCCTGCCACCCGGCCTCGCGCTGACCCGGTTTGCCGCCGCGCTGGTGCTGAGTGCGGCGGTCTGTTACGGACTGGCCCGCCATTTCAGTCGGCCGGTGCATGCGCTGCGCGCGGCGAGCGCCGCGGTGTCGCGGGGTGATCTGGCCGCGCGCGTGCCTGCACCATTCACTTCGCGACGCGACGAACTCGGCGCCCTGGCGGAGGATTTCAATCGCATGGCGGAGTCCATCGCGCAGATCGTCGAATCCCGCAACCAGTTGCTGCGCGATGTCTCGCACGAACTGCGCTCGCCGCTCGCGCGGCTCGAAGTGGCGCTCGAGCTCGCGCGCAAGCGCGGTGGCGAGGCGCCCGCGCTCGATCGTATCGCCGAGGAGGCCGCGCGGCTGGATGCGCTGATCGCACAGGTGCTGATCCTGGCGCGACTGGAGAACGCGCCGGGCACGCTCGCGCGGGAGATGGTCGATCTCGCGCAGCTGATCAGCGGCGTGGTGGGCGATGCGGCGTTCGAAGCCGCGCGCCGCGATATCCGGGTTGCGTGGCAACCCGGCGCAGCGTGCCCCGTGCAGGGTGATCCGAACCTGCTGCGCAGCGTATTGGAGAACGTGGTGCGGAATGCCGTGGTGCATCCGCCGGCGGGCACCGACGTGCGCGTGTCCCTGGCTTGCGAATCTCGCGCGTGCCGCGTCACGGTGGAAGACTCAGGGCCCGGCGTACCGGCCGAGACCTTGGCGCGAATCTTCGAACCGTTCGTACGCGGCGACCCCGCGCGCGTGCCCGCTGGCGGGTCCGGGCTCGGGCTTGCGATCGCGCGGCGCGCGGTGGAAAGTCACGGCGGGCGTATCCACGCGCACAACCGCGCGGAAGGCGGGTTCATCGTGGAGATTGAACTGCCGCGTGCCATCGCGGCTGCATGAGGCCGGAATCCGCATCACCAGACGGGAACGTCGGGAAAGGCAGGACGCATGATCAGGAAGCTTGTCGTCGTGAACGTGTTGCTGACTCTTCCATTTGGCATTGCCGCGCTGCTCGCGCCGCAGCCGATCTTCGCGCAGTTCGGCGTCGCGCTCGATGCGGACGGTGCGCTCGTCGCGCGTGGCTATGCTGCCACGCTGATCGGGTTCGGCCTGGTCCTGTGGGGGCTGCGGGATTCGCGTGACCCGGCCGTCGTGACACCCCTGCTGGTGGGCCTGCTGCTGTTCAACGCGATCGAGGCCGGCGTGCAGGCCGCCGCTGCGACCGCGGGTGTGGCAACCGGCGCTATCGGGATGAACGTCGCATTGCACGCGGGGGTTGCCGCGTGGCTTCTCGGGGCGCTCGCGGCCCGGCGGCACACGGCCGGGGCGTCGCGATGATCACGCTGTACCAGTTCGCTTTCTCCCATTACTGCGAGAAGGTCCGCTGGGCGCTCGATTACAAGGGGCTCGCGTACACCTGCCGCAACCTCATTCCCGGTCCGCACCTCGCCGTGACGCGCCGGCTTGCCTCTCGTTCCGATGTCCCCATCCTCGTCATCGATGGCGCCGTGCTGCAGGACTCCACCGCAATTCTCACGTACCTTGACGAGCGCTTCCCGGAGCGGCCGCTGACCCCGGCGGATCCGCGTGAGGCCCAGGCGGCGCTCGCGTGGGAAGAGCGGCTGGACGAGGAAATCGGCGTGCTGCTGCGGCGCTGGTTCTATTTTCACGCGCTGCCCGACCGCCGGCGCGCGCAGCGCTTCCTGCTCGACGGCGCCCCCTGGTATGGCCGGCCGCTGTACGCGCTGATCTTTCCGGGAGTGCGCACCGCGATGAGAAAAGCCATGGACATCCACGCGGAATCCGCTGCGGACGCGGAAATCGGCATGCTGACGGCACTCGGAGTCCTGGACCAGGCGCTCGCGGAACGACGTTACCTCGTCGGTGATCGCTTCACCCGGGCGGATCTCACGGCGTGCGCGCTGCTGTCCCCTTACTGCGCGCCGGGTCGCGCAGAGGCGGATGTCACCGCGCGATTCCCCGCGCACGTGCGCAAGATGCGCGACAGCCATCGGCAGCGGCCGTTCTTTACCTGGGTCGAAGAGATCTACGCCGCGCATCGGCGCGGTGAGGCTCCGCACGGGCACGGTGCGCGATGAGCGGCGTGGCTCAGTCTCTCAATCCGCGCCGCTGCAGGATCGGCAGCACGTCGTTCGCGAACTGGTCCAGTCCTTCGCCGTAGTCGGGCCATGACAGGGTGGCGCCTGCGATCCCGCATTCCGCGAGCGAGCCGATGAAGTCGGCGACCTCGGCCGGCGTGCCCACGACCGGGAAGCCCGAGTAGCCGGCCATCATGTTCCGGAGGTAGGACTCGCGCAGCGCCGGATCATCGATCTGGCTGCCGGATTCCCGCGTGAACGTGTCGAGCAGGTTCCCCGCGGCGACGAGGTCCCCGTGCACGTGGATCACGTCGTGATAGAACGCCTCGGCTTCCGCGCGCGTGCGGCGGCAGAAGATCGCGCAGTTGCCCCAGACCTCGACGTCACGCGAGAACTCGTCGTGCGCGATGCGGTGCACGTCGGTGACCGTCGCGCGGACATGCTCGAGCGTCGGTGCCAGGATGAAGTTCATGTCAGCGTGCTTCGCGGCGAAGCGACGCCCCGCCGGGCTCACCCCCGCGCTCATGATGGGAGGGCGCGGCGTCCGTACGGGCTTGGGTTCGGCCACGCAGCCAGGGGCGTTGAAATGTGCGCCGCGGACGTCGAATGGTGCAGTCTCCGTCCACAGCCGCTTGATGAAGGTCATCCACTCGTCGGCATACGCGTAGCGATCGGCGTGCGGAAGCTGCTGCACACCGAACATCTCCACCTCCGCGCCGTTCCAGCCTGCCACGACGTTCATGCCGAAACGACCGCCCGAGATGTGATCGATCGTCACGCCCTGCTTGGCGGCCAGCACGGGATGGATGGTCGGCACCGCGGTGGTGGCGAAGATCGTCATCCGGGACGTCGCCTGCGCGAGGCCGGCCGCCCAGGTGTAGGTCTCGAACGTGCGCGCATTGAAATCGCTCGGGCCTCCGAAGCCCTTCCAGCGGCAGACCGGGATGAACGCCTCGATGCCGGCGGCCTCGGCACGTTGCGCGAGCCGCACGGACTCGTCCCAGTCCACCGTGATACCGCCGGGCGCGGTTGAGATCGTGCACCCGTGGCTGACGTTGACGCCGAAGACGGCGAGTTTGAAGCGATTCATCAGGGAATTGGGAGAATTGGGAGGGAGAATTGGGGAGAATTGGGGAGAATTGGGGAGAATTGGGGTCAGAGTAACGATTAGCGGTCGCTAATCGTTACTCTGACCCCAATTCTCCCCAATTCTCCCCAATTCTCCCCAATTCTCCTCCAATTCATTCTGCACGTTTCAGCCCGTTGGCGAATACGGGCGGTATGGGTGGCGCGAGGCCGGTCTCCGCGCGACAGCGCGCGCGCAGCGTCTCCAGCGCGCCGCCGAAATTGAACAGCGGGGGTGCCTGCGTGCATTCGGCTGCGCAGCGCGCTCGCAGTTCGGCGGTGGCGGCGCGGTCGATGCTGCGCCCGTCGCCGTTGACCACCACGCTGAAGCGCGTGGCACCGGCCGGGGTCAGCAGGCCCGCTTCCAGGTCGTACTCGAGGTCGTCCAGATCGCGTTCGTGCGGCAGACCGAGGCCACCGCCACCCCAGGTCTCGAACAGCAGGAAGTCGCCCGGTGTGACGAGGATGTTGTCCACCTTGGACGGCAGGATCGTCTCACTGCCGTCACCACGGCGCAGGATCTTGCGGCTGCGTACGCCGGGCTCGCCGCCCTTCACACCCCACGGGTAGGTCAGCCACCGATCGTCGTGAATAGAGATCCGTCCGTCGGCGAGGAAGCGATAGCCGATTCGCATGCCGTTGCCGCCGCGGAAACGGCCCGCCCCGCCGCTGTCCGGGATCGTCTCGTAGGTCTCGATCCGCACCGGGAAGTAGCTCTCCAGGTACTCGTTCGGCACGTTCGTGAACTTCGGCCACAGCGAGTGCCCGTCCAGCCCGTCGCCGAGCGGTCGCGCCGGGACGCCGCCGAAACCGATCTGGAACAGCAGGAACCAGCGGCCGGTCCCATCGTGCCCGGAGTACATGAAATGCGGACTCGCGGAGAAGCCCGCCGCACACAGGTAGGTGGGATTGGACTTGCCGAACAGTGCGCTGATCACGTCGAAGATCCGACCCATCGCGTGCGTACGACCGTTCAGCGCCGCCGGCCGGTGCGGCGCGAGCAGCGAACCATCCGGAATACGCACCTCCATCAGTTCGAAGAAGCCATCGTTCAGCAGCACGTCCGGGTCGAACATCATCACCAGGAACTGTGCGCAGAACATCTTGTACATCTGTTCGGACAGGATGAAGTTGATGTTGCTCTGGGACTGCGGGTCCGTCGCGCCGAAATCGAAGATGAGCTTCTCGCCTTCACGCCACATATGGCAGGCGATCTTGTACGGCCCCATGCCGATGCCGTCATCGCACAGGTAATCCTCGAAATAGACCTTCTCCTGCGGCAGGGTCTCGCGGATTATTTTCGCGATCGCGCGGCGGTTGCGTGCAAGCAGTTCGTCCAGCGCGGACGTGAAGAGATCCGCGCCGAAGCGCTCCGCCATCTCCAGGCAGCGCGCCTCGCCGATCCGTGCGGCGGCCACCAGCGCGTTGAAGTCGCTGCGGTTCCATTCCGGAATCCGGCAGTTATGGAGCACCACGCGCAGCACGTCCTCCTGCAGTTCGCCGCGACGGATGATCTTCACCGGCGGGATGTAGATGCCTTCCTCGAACATCTCGCGCGCATCCGTGGGCATGCTGCCCGGGATCTTGCCGCCGATGTCGCTCATGTGCCCGAACATCGCGGACCAGTTGATGAGCCGCCCGCGGTGGAACACGGGTACGCAGACCAGCCAGTCGTTCGCGTGGCTGATCGATCCGTTGCAGGCGTAAGGATCGGAGGTCAGGAACACGTCACCTTCCTCGACGGTGGTGTCGAAGCGATCGATGAATCCCGATACCGGCGAACCGAACTGTCCCGCAACGAGCCGGCCGTGGCGGTCGGTGATCACCGGGAAGCCGTCACGCTGCTCGCGGATGATCGGCGACATCGCGGTGCGGAACAGCAGGCTGTCCATCTGCTGGCGCGCGTTGACGAGCCCGTTCTCCACCAGGTCCAGCGTGATGCGGTCCACCGGGACGGTCGCGAACGGCGTGGAGTCGGTCTGGAGGATCGTCGCCATGGGATACCTCAGGCCTGCGGCCGGATCAGGATGTTGCCGAAGCGGTCCACCTCGCCCACGTGGTCCGGCAGGATCAGCGTGGTCGAGTCCATCTCAGTCACGATCGCGGGACCCGTCACGCGATCGCCCGCGCGCAGCCGGCCGCGGGCGTAGATGCCGGCCAGGTGATGCCGGCCGCCCGCGTAGATGCGTTGCTCCTCGACCAGCGCGTCCGCCGGATCGCCGTTGCCGATAGCGATCTCCTGTGCCCGTGCGAACGTGCTGCGGCTCTCCGCGACCGCCCGCAGATTGATGAGCTCCTTCTCATTGTCCAGCGCGAACGTGTAGAGCTGGCGATGCATCTCGTCGAACCGTGCGGACACCGCGGCAAGCCCGCCGGCGGCGAGTTCCCCCGGTGTCACGTCCATCGTCAGCTCCATCGATTGCCCGCCGTAGCGCATGTCGAGCTGGTAGGTCACCGTGCAGTCCGCGCGCGCCACGTGCTCGGCGAGCAGCACACCGAGCGCGCGCTCCGCGAGCTCGTCGAGCATTGCACGCAGATCTCCGACATCCACCGCGCCGAAGCGCCGGATGAACGTGCGGGATGCCTCGTTGCGCATCCGGGTGGTCGCGTCACCGTAAGCGCACAGCACGCCCGGTCCGCGCGGAATGATCGCCGGCCACGCGCCGGTGAGCCGGGCGAGTGCGTTGGCGTGCAGCGGCCCGGCGCCGCCGAAGCCCATCAGCGCGAAGTCGCGCGGGTCGTACCCCTGTTCGATCGAGATCAGTCGCAGCGCGCCGAACATGTTCTCGTTGACGATGTCGATGATGCCGGCTGCCGCTTCCTCGAGCGACAGGTTCATCGCATCCGCGATCTTCTTTACCGCGCGCTCGGCGCGCGCGCGGTCGATCCGCATGTCACCACCCAGCAGGGACTGCGCCGGCAGGTAGCCGAGCACGATGTTCGCGTCGGTCACCGTGGGTTCCTCGCCGCCCTTGCAGTACGCGGCGGGGCCGGGCACCGCGCCCGCGCTCTGCGGACCCACCCGCAGCGCGCCGGTCAGTTCCGGCACGCGTGCGATGGAGCCGCCGCCGGCCCCCACCGTGCGCACGTCCACCGACGACGCCCGCACCACCACGTCGCCCACCCGGGTTTCGCGCCGCAGGTGCGCGACCCCGTTCTCGATCAGCGCGACGTCCGTGGAAGTTCCACCCATGTCGAACGTCATGATGTTGCGGAAGCCCGCCTGCGTCGCCGCCCAGATTGCACCCGAGACCCCACCCGCAGGGCCGCTCATCAGGAGGTTCACCGGGTAATCCGCCGCGGCGCGCGAAGACGCAAGCCCGCCGTCGGATTTCAGGATACCGAGCTTCACGCCGCCCATCGTGCGGTCGAGCTCGGCCTGGAGGTTGTCCACGTAGCGCCCGACCACGGGGCGCACGTAAGAGTTCACGACGGTCGTGATCGCGCGCTCGTACTCCTGCATCTCGGGGATGACCTCGGAAGAGATCGACACCGGGACCCCGGGCAGCGCCTCGGCGAGGATCTCGCGGATGCGCCGCTCGTGCGCGCCGTTCGCGAACGCGTTGATGAGCGCCACGGTGACGGCTTCCACCCCGGCCTCGCGCAGCACCGGCAACGCGGCGCGCAGCGCCGGCTCGTTCAGCGGCGTGACCACTTCGCCCTGCGCGCTCATCCGCTCGTCGGCTTCCAGGGTCCATTTCAGCGGGGCGAGCGGTCGGGGTTTGCGGTAGATGACCCAGCCGCCGAGTCCGCCGGGTACGAACGAGCGCCCGATGTGCAGCATCTGGCGGTAGCCGCGGGTCGTGATGAAACCGACTTTCGCGCCGTTGCCGGTGAGCACCGCGTTGGTGGCGACCGTGGTGCCGTGCATCACGTGCGTGATCGCGGTGCGGTCCACGTGGGACTGGGCACAGATCTTCTCGATCCCGTGGAACACCGCGCGGGAGGGATCGTCGGGGGTGGAGGGGACCTTGGCGGTGAACACCTCGCCGTCCGCTTCACGCAGCAGGATCAGATCGGTGAACGTGCCACCGACATCCACGCCCAGTCGGTACGCCATCTGCACCTCCTCGTCGGCCGCCGGTCGCGGAATGTCCCGGCCTGGAGGCCGCAGCATAGAACACCGGCTGCCGTCACGCGTAGTCTTCGTCGCTTCAGGATCGGCCCTGGAGGCCGCTACCCCGAGCGCTGTTACCCATTCCTATAAGTCCGTGACAAGGAGACTGACGTGAGCACCGCTGCGCCCGTTTGGAAGATCAGGTCCTGGTTCGTGTCGATCGTGGTGGTGTTGGGGCTCGCAGGGGTGGCGCTGGCCGGGCTCATCGGCCTGGAATTCGGGAACATGCGCGATGCCCGGGACGCGCAGCGCAACGCGCGCGACGTTGCAATCGCGTTGAAGGACCTGCGCTTCCACGTGGTCCAGATCCAGCAGCACCTGACCGATGTCGGCGCCACCCACGATTCCGGCGGTTTCGACGAGGCGGCCGCGCACCTGGCTTCCGCGCGCGCCACGGCGGCACGGCTGGGCGAGCTCGACCCGGTGGAAGCGCCGGCCTTCGCGCGCATCGCGGCGGAGGTTGCCACGCTCCACGACACGGGCGTGGAGATGGCCAGGGCGTACGTGCTGGGCGGGCAGGAGGCGGGCAACGCCATCATGCAGCGCGCCGGCAGCGGCGTGGATCACCTGTCTGCGCAACTCGCGTCGCAGATCGATGCGCTCGGCACCACCTACGACACCGCGGCACGCACCGCGGACGCGCGGCTGGCCGCGGCCACGGCGCGTGCGTCCCGCCAGATCACCCTGTTCGCCGTCGGACTGCTCGTCACGGTGACGGGCATGATGTACGGCCTCTACCAGCGCGTGATCCCGCCCCTCGCCCGGGTATCACGGGTGCTCGCCCGGATGAATGCCGGCGATGCAGACCTCAGTCAGCGCCTCGCAGTGACGCGGCAGGACGAGATCGGCGAACTGGTCGGGGGCTTCAACCGGCTGCTTGGCGGCCTGCAGGACCTGGTGCGCGGCGTCGCGTCAGGCAGCGCCGAGGTGGCGCGCCATGCGCGCGACATGGAGGACGCGGCGGCACGCACCAGCGACAGTCTCCGGCGGCAGCAGGCGAGCATCGGCGAACTCGCGGCCACCGCGGACGAGATGGTCCGCAATGCCCAGCAGGTCGCGGACAACACCTCGCGCGCCGCGGCCGCGGCGCTGGAATCCCACCAGGCGGCGAGCCAGGGCGGCGCGGTGGTCACCGAAAGCGTATCGCTCATCGAGGAGCTTAACCTGCACATCGCCCGCGCCGCGCAGGTGATCGAACGCGTGGAAGGCGACTGCGCCAGCGTGGGCACGGTGTTGTCGGTGATCCGCGAGATTGCCGATCAGACCAACCTGCTGGCGCTGAACGCGGCGATCGAGGCAGCGCGCGCGGGCGAGCAGGGGCGGGGATTCGCGGTGGTCGCGGACGAGGTCCGCACGCTCGCGAGCCGGACCCAGGCGTCCACCCGCGAGATCCAGAACATCATCGAACGCCTGCAGACGGGCTCGCGCGACGCGGTGCAGGTGATGCACATGAGCCGCGAGCAGACCGCGCGTTCGGTGGATCTCGCGAGCAGCGTCGGTGTCACGTTGAACGGCATCACGGCGAAGGTTGCGACGATCTCGGAGATGAACGCGCAGATCGCGCGCGCGATGGAGAACCAGCAGTCAGTCGCGGAGTCCGTCCACGCGACGATCGGCGGCATCCGGGACAGCGCGGACGGCGCCGCGCAGGACAGCGCGCGGGCGGTGTCGCTCGGCGCGACGATGACGACCACCTCGCAGCACCTGCACGACCTGGTGGCGCGGTTCGGGTCCTGACAGCCGAGCGCCTGGTCGGGTCGCGGCTACGGCACCCGGGCTGCCGGACGGCAAGGAAATCGAGGGGGCACTGCGGAACTCCCTGCGGCCTACGTCCGCAGGGCTGCGAGCGCGGCGTCTGCCTCCGTGACCAGGTCCCGCACGATGTCGGCCGCCGGCCTGATGTCGCGGATGAGCCGGCAGGACTCGCCGCAGTACAGCGCGGCATGCTCGAGATCGCCTTCATAGCCTTCGATCGGCGGGAACACCGAATACATCGGCAGGGCATGTGTTTCACCGCCCACGGTGACGCTGGCGACGATCCGGCCTTCGTCGGGCCGCGCGCCCGGCGCTGCTTCGCCCTGCACCTCCCAGCGTGAATAATCATGGTTGCGCAACACGCGATGCTCGGCATTCTCCCAGCCGATGTCGAAAAGGCTCGTATAGACCGTGTCCTCGGCGCGCGCCTCGAGGATGCGCTGCTTGTAGCTCGTCAGCACGCGCGCTTCGGTCGACGCGACGAAGCGGGTGCCCAGTGATACGCCCTGTGCGCCGAGGCTCAGAGCAGCGACGATGCCGCGGCCGTCGGCGATGCCACCGGACGCAATCACCGGCACGCTGACCTGGTCCACGATCGCCGGCACGATCGTCGACAGCGAGCTCTTGCTCTTGACGTGGCCGCCGGCCTCGATGCCCTGCGCGATAATGCCGTCGACACCCTTGGCGGCCGCCTCGACACCCTCCTCGACCGAACCGACCTGGATGAAGACCTTGACCCCCGCGCGATGGGCGTCGGCGACGTAAGGCGCGGGATCGCCCCAGAACAGCACGATGAACGGCACGCGCTCGGCGAGCGCGACCTCGACCTGCCCCTCCTGCATCATGGGCAGGATGATGTTGACGCCGAAGGGTTTGTCCGTCAGCGCCCGCAGCGCGCGGATCTGCGCCGTCATGAGTGGCGCGGGCAGACCGCCGCTGCCAAGTACGCCACAGCCACCCGCATTGGAAACCGCAGCGGTCAGCTCGGGGCCCGCGATGTTGATGCCCATGCCGGCCGACAGGATCGGATACTTGATGCCCAGCAATTCGCACAAAGCTGTCTTGCGCATGAAAACCTCCAATGGCGGGATGCACGCGGTTGAGTGCCGTAATCTAACGGAATAGACGGCAAAAAGGAGGACACAAAATGCTTACAGGGGACATCCTGCAAGTCCGAGGATGCACCCGGCTCACGTGTCTCCATTCATGGGTATCGTGAGATGTCCCCTTTCCTGATGTCCGGCTTTTCGCGCGATGCGGTGCAGGTGATGCACCTGAGCCGCGCGCAGATCGCGCGATGGAGAACCAGCAACCCGTCCGGAGTCCGTCCACGCGACGATCGGCGGCATCGGTACCCAGCCGCCTCGACTCCGCCGGGCGCGGGTGCGCGCCCGGCGCTCCAGAGACGTGACCCCGCGCGCGTGACCGTCACACCGCCAGGAATTCGAAACTCACCGGGACCGGTTTCGTCAGCATGTCCAGCACCGGGCAGTGGCCGTTGACCATCTCGCGCAGTCGTGCGAGTTCCGCGGGTGCCGCGCTCGATTTCACCACGGCTTTCACGCGCAGCGCACCGAACCCGGGCCGGATGGTCTCGTCGATCGCGAAGAATCCGCGGAAATCGATGTCTCCCTCCACCGTGACCGCCACCGATTCCAGCGGGATGCCGAGCGCAGTGGCGAACGCGCGGTAAGTGATTTCCTGGCAGGTGCCGAGCGCGGCGAGCACCAGCTCCACCGGTGTCGGACCCTGGTCGCTGCCGCCGATACCCTTGGGTTCGTCGACGGACAGCGCGTGATGCCGCAGCTTCACCTCGGAATGGAATCCCGCGCCGAGTCGTGACTCCGAGCGGAACGTTGCCTGCGCGCGCGGCGGCGATTCGCGGAACGTGGCAGCGGCGCGTGCGATGGATTCTCCCAGCGATTCGCTCATCTCGGGTCTCCGGCTGTTGTGGGACGGGGATTGGCAGTATAAGGAACGCGCACGTCCTTGCCTGCGGGGAAACCAGATGATCGAACGCCGCCAGCTCCGGCTGGGCGCCTTCATGCGGCCGGCCAGCATCCACACCAGCGCCTGGCGCTACCCGGGCGCGTTCCCGGACGCGAACTTCAATTTCCGGCATCACCGGCGCTTCGCGCAGACGCTCGAACGCGGCTGCTTCGACGCCATCTTCCTGGCCGATCATCTGGCGCTGATGAACATGCCGATGAATGCGCTGAAACGCAGCGCCACGGTGACCTCGTTCGACCCGCTGATCCTGCTGCCGGCGCTCGCCGCGGTGACCGAGCACATCGGCCTCATCGCGACCGCCTCCACGTCGTACAACGATCCGTACCACGTGGCGCGCAAGTTCGCGTCGCTCGATCACCTGAGCGATGGCCGCGCGGGCTGGAACGTCGTGACCAGCCAGAATCCGCAGGAGGCGCGCAACTTCGGTCGCGAGGAACATTACGAACACGCAGAGCGCTATCGTCGCGCGCGCGAGTTCTTCGACGTGGTCACCGAATTGTGGGATTCGTGGGCGGACGATGCGTTCATCCGCGACGTGGAGAGCGGTATCTATTTCGATCCCGGCAAGCTGCGCGTGCCGGATCATCACGGCGAGTTCTACCACGTGCGCGGTCCCCTGAACGTTGCGCGACCGGTGCAGGGCTGGCCGCTGATCGTGCAGGCGGGGTCATCCGAGGACGGCCGAAGGCTCGCGGCGGAGACCGCCGAGATGGTGTTCTCCGCGAACGCGACGCTCGAGTCCGCGCAGGCGTTCTATGCCGACGTGAAAGCCCGCGCGCGACAGGCGGGACGCGACCCGGAGCACGTGAAGATCCTGCCCGGCGCGTTCGTGGTGGTGGGAGACACCGTGGCCGAGGCCCGGGCGAAACGCCGGCACCTCGACAGCCTCGTGCACCTCGACAGCGGGCTCGCATCTCTCGGCGTGCTGCTTGGCACCGATGTGTCGCATTGCGATCCGGACGGACCGCTGCCCGAGATCCCGCCGACCAACTCGGCGAAGAGCCAGCGCGAGAAGGTGCTGGAGCGCGCCGCGCGTGAAGGATCCACCATCCGCGAGCTGGCGCAGTGGATCGGTGGCAGCTTCGGCACGTTCGAGATCACGGGTACACCGCAGACCATCGCCGACGAGATGGAGACCTGGCTCGAGACGCGCGCGTGCGACGGCTTCAACGTGATGTTCCCGTACCTGCCCGAAGGACTGGACGATTTCGTGAACCGCGTGGTGCCGGAACTGCAGCGCCGGGCGATCTTCCGGACCCGTTACGAAGGCCGCACCCTGCGCGAGAACCTGGGCGTGCCGCGGCCGGCGAACCGCTACTTCGCCACGTGAATGTCCGTGCCGCCGTGACGTGGCTCGTGCTCTGCGTCACCGCGGTGCCCGTCGCGGCACGCGGGGTGTTCGAAGCCGGCGGCTTCGACTGCACGCTGGGGGAGTCCCCCGGGACCCGCGTGCGCATCGCGGGGCTCGACCCGGCGCACGACCGCGCGGCGGTGGCGGAAGACACGCTCGCGGCACGGGACTCGCAGGTCATTCGCACCGAATCCGGAATCACGCTCGTGACGCCGGGCGCCGGCGGCAGCCTGGTCTTCACGACGATCTTCGCGGGTCCCGCGGAATCCTCCGGGTACGATGCCGTGCAGTCCCGGCACCTCACGGCGATGACGGGGATTCCCCAGCTCGGACAGCGCGTGGGCAGCTGCCGCGCGTTGCCCTGAGGCGCCGCTGCGACAATTTGTCGCATTCCCCGCGCCCCCCGGATTTTCTATAAAGCCCGTGCAGCGGACACAGGGTCAGGCAGTGCTTCCCGTCCGCCGGACGACACCACACAAGACACCAGGAAGGGAAGTTCATGATTTCGAACCCGATGTTCCGGCGCCGCGTGGCAGCCGCCGCGGTGGCGGGCGCGCTCGCGACGCTGTCCCAGGGCGCATTCGCGCACCGGACCTACAACGTGACGGGCTTTGCCGGCACGCTCGATCCGCTGTTCACATTGAGCGGGCTGGACGGATTCGGGCTGCCCGCGCCGCAGTACGCCGGTGGCAGTGGCCCGAACGCCACCACCACCGGCAACAGCTTCTACCAGGGGGCTCTGCCGGTGCACTGGATGACCGCACTGCACGCTGCCGCCAACGAAGCGGGAGAGATATTCGATCTGAGCACCGCGGACGCGCTGACGGCGAGCGCGTCGACCCCCGGCAATTTCCTGCTCGGCGCAAGCGGCAGCACGTTCGGCACCGGGCTCGATTTCGGGTACATCCGCGTGGACAACCCACAGTTCGAGAACGGTCACGGGGTTCGCGTGACGGTGAGCGCGGATGCGACGCTCGGCAGCACGCTGAAGCCCACCGTCGCGCTGTTCGCCGGCTGGGACCACTCCTGGTCGGGTGCCACGGGCGCGGTGAAGGCCGCCGCGGGTGGCAGTTCGCCGGCACAGCGGATCGCACCATACGCCCCGGTCGACGGTGCGCTGAGCAGTGACCTGGTGCTCGTACAGGCGATTCCGAACGCGCCCGGCGTGGACACGGTGAGCCTGTTCTTCCAGACCGCGCTGGCGGCGTCGCATTACACGCTGGTGATCGGTGGTACGGACGGCTCGTCGGGCGCGTACCGCGTGACCGTCGAGACGGTCCAGGTCACCCCCGCGCCGGTCCCGCTGCCGGCGCCGGTTCTGCTGCTCGGCAGCGCGCTCGGCGCGCTCTGCCGTCGCGGCCGACATTCCTGACCTTCAAAGAAAAGCTCACGGGAGACTCGCATGTACGCACGTAATTCCCTTTCCACCATCGCCGCCGGCCTGCTCGCGGCCAGCGGTGCAGTGCACGCCCACGTCGCCGGCCCGGTGACGGTGGATTTCGAGGCGCTGCCGAGCGCCGTGTTCGGCGCCGCCAACCTCGCCCTGGTGGCTGGTGCCTGCCAAGGGGCCGGTACCTGTTACGCCGAGGATGGCTTCCTCGTCGGCACCGTGGACGATCCCACGCCGTTCACGTCGGAACACGTGCACCGCGCCGGACCGACCGGTGCCCGCAGGCTGTCCTACCATGCGGACTCCTCCGGCATCTACATCCGCGGCGCCGATGGCCATGAATTCGGACTCTTCTCGATCGATATCGATGCCTCTTTCACGGACGAGAACCCGGACGTGGACGGCGTGTGGGAGATCCTCGGCTTCAACACCGCGGTGAACCCGGATCTCGCCAGCGGCGACGGTACGAACTACGCCTCGCGGATCGCTTACCAGACGTTCGCCAACGGGTTCACGGGCACGCTGACCCTCGACCACGAATTTCACGAGATCAATGCGTTCTGGATTCATTTCCAGGGTGCACCCGCGGTGCCGTCCACGCTCGATTTCGCGATGACCATCGACAACGTGCAGCTCGGGCCCGCCGAGGTGCATCCCGTGCCCGTGCCGGCGCTCGGGCTGTGGGCGCTCGGGGCCGGCTTCGCGGGACTCGTCGGCGCGACGCGTCGCCGGCTGACGGCCTGACCGCGTGCGGCCCATCGGTTAAGCTGCGCCTCCGTTCCGCTCAGCGACCGCCCGGCTTCCGGGCGGTCGCCGTTTCGTGAGAGCCCGATGCGCCGATCGCTTTGCGCCCTGGTGACGAGTCTCGCTTGTGCCCTCGCGTGCGCCGCGGACGTGGGTGTGCCCGCGCCCGCCTGTGCGCCGCTCGCTGCCGCGCGTGCCGCGCACGGGCTCGACGGCAAAGTCATCGTCGTGGATTTCTGGGCCTCGTGGTGCCCGCCGTGCCGCAAGCTGATGCCGTTCCTGGATGACCTCTACGGCAGCCATCGCGACGATGGCCTGGCGGTGATCGCGATCAACGTGGATGAAGTCCAGGCCGATGCCGAGCGCTTTCTCGCGCGGCGGCCGGTCAGCTACCCCGTCGCGTTCGATGCCGCCGGCGAATGTCCCCGTGCGTTCGCGCTCGCCGGCATGCCGTCCACGTACGTGCTCGATCGCGCCGGGGTGGTGCGGCTGGCGCACGCCGGGTATCGCCGTGACGATGAAGCCGCGCTCGCCGCCACCGTCACGCGATTGCTCGCGGAGTAGTTCCGTCATGCGTACGTTGCGGAAGCCTTGCGTGCTCGTCGTGATCGGGTTTGCGCTCGCGGGCTGCGCGCACGTGGAACCATGGGAACGCGGCGCGCTCGCGCGGCGCGACATGTCCGTCACCCCGGATCCGCGCTTGCGCGCGCTGCGCGATCACATGCTGGTCAGCAAGGAGGCTTCGCAGGGCGGCCACACCGGCGCGGGCGGCGGCTGTGGCTGCAATTGAATCCTCGCGCGCACTGCTGGCACTGACCTCCGCGGCGCTCGCGCTGCCCGGAATGCGCGCACAGGCCGCAGCGCCGCTCGCCGCGCCCGAAGGGCATGCGCAGTTCGGGTTCTACCAGGAGAACGATCGGCGCATGCGCGTGGAGATCACCCACGGCGACATGGTGCTGCCGGTCAGCGACCGGGTGGAGCTGTCGTTCGCATTCGATCGCGACACCTACAGCGGCGCGACGCCTGCATTCAGCATTCCGCAGACGATGGCGAACCAGCCCAAGTTCAGCCAGAACGCGGATGGCTCACCCGCGTCGACGCTCAGTTTCACGGATGTCGTCTCGCAGGCGTCGCAGGGGGTCACCGCGGGGGGGCTCACGATCCTCGGCGGCCTGAACGCGTTCGCCGGGTTCATCGACGCCCGCGCGGCGGCCGAGGCCGCGTTCATCGCCGCCAATCCGCGTCCGCTCTCACCGCCCGCACCGCCCACGTTGCCGGGTCCCGTGACGCTCGATTTCTCCGGCATGCCGTTCGCGTCCTACCAGGGCGCGGCGAACGACACGCCGGTGGCCGGCGGCGCATGCCCGGGACTGGCGGCGTTCGGCTGCTATCTCGAAGACGGCATGGCCGTCGGCATCGTGGCGGATGCCACCAACCCGGTTGCGCACCTGCACCGCGTGGGGCCGGCCGCGAACCGCGCGCTCGGGTACCACGCGGATTCGAGCGGCATCTACATCCGCGCGCTGGACGGTGCCACGTTCAACCTGGATTCCATGCTGTTCCGTGCACCGCTCTCGGGGGCAAACCCCGACGCGGGTGCCGACGACGTGTGGGAGATCCTGGGCTTCGACACCGCGATCGATCCGACGCTCGGCGCCGGCGACGGAGTCACTTATCCCTCGCGCGTCGCGCTGCAGACCGTCGCGAACGGGTTTGACGGTACGCTCACGCTCGATCCCGCGTTCCAGAACATCCGTGCATTCTGGATCCATTACCGCGGATACCCGCGCACGCCGGCCGACGGCAAGGATTTCGAGATGCGGCTGGACGACGTGCAGCTCTCGGGGGTGGCACCAGGCACTGCGGAGACGCCCGAGCAGGTTGCCTGGGCCGCGCAGCTGGAACGCGAGGTCGCGATCGCGCAGTTCCAGGCGGTGCTCGATCGCGCCGTGCCGGCCGGCGAGCCGCCGACCCAGCGCATGCAGCAGCAGCCGCGCGAGACGCGCAACCAGCCGACATTGAGCGCGAAGTTCTTCCTGGATGACACGTCGCTCGCGGTGAACGGCGGGATTTCCGACGAACCGGACTTCCGGTCGAGCTTCGGCAGTTTCACGTTGAGCCGCGAGTTCAACGATGCGCTGACCACCGTCGCGCTCGGCTACGGTTACACGCACAACGACATCACGCGCGCCGGCGCGCACGACCACGCCGAGTTCGATCACGAACACGGCGACGTCGCCGAGTACCCGGCGCTGGACGAAGAGAGCCATTTCCACCAGCTGAACCTGAGCCTCGGGCAGGTGCTCGACAAGCACCGCCTGCTGCAGGTTTCCGCCGGGTACACGCGGCAGCGCGGCTACCTCAGCAATCCCTACAAGCTCGTCTACGTGCGCGGCGAGATCACGGCGGAGGAATACTACGATCTCTGGCAGCGCGGCGATGACGACGTGGACTGGACCGCGGTGACCCCGCTGGAGGTGGTGGGCATCGAGCTGTTCAGGGAGCGCCGGCCGGATCTGCGCCGGTTGTGGACGGTGTCCACGCGTTTCAACCAGCATCTGCCGGCACTCGATGCCAGTGTCCACGTGGACTACCGCTACTACACGGACGACTGGGAGGTTGATTCGCACACCCTCGGCGTGGAGTGGTACCAGACGCTGCCGAACGAGATCACGGTGACGCCGTTCGTGCGCTACTACACGCAGTCGCGCGCGGCGTTCTTCGCGCCGTATTTCCTGGCTCCGCGGGCCGACGGCCACTATTCCAGTGATTTCCGGCTGTCCGGCTACGGCGCACTGAGCGGCGGCATCACGTTCGCGAAATCGTTCGGCGACGCGGTGCGCGTGCAGGCGGGACTGGAGTACTACACGCACGAAGGCGCGCTCAAGCTGGGGGGCGGAGGCGCCGGCGACTACGCGGATTTCAGTGCGTATATGGTGCACGCGGCGCTGAACGTGGATCTCTCGGCCGCCACGCGGAGCGGCACGCATCACCATCACATGCATCACGCGGACCATGCGATGGCCCCCGCCGGGGTGATGTACGCGCACGGGCTGTCCGCGGGCGCCTTCATGGTGGGTTACCGGTACATGGACATGCGGCAGGGCGGCGCACTGCAGGCGGATGGGGATGCCGTGTGGGACGCGTTCGTCGCCGCGAACGGCTGTGGCACAGGCGGCTGCCGCTCGCGACCGACCGACATGACGATGCGCATGCACATGCTGGAAGTGATGTACGCGCCGACCCCGCAGCTGACCCTGATGCTGATGCCGCAGATCCTGGACAGCAGCATGTCGCAGGCGCAGCTGGCCGGGGCGCCGGCGGCGGACCATCACCTGGGTGAGCACACCAGCGATGGCCTGGGCGACACGATCGTCGCGGCACTGTGGCGGATGTTCACGCGTGACGGCCACCAGGTGCAGGCGGGGATCGCGCTGAGTGCGCCCACCGGGGACAGCGACGCGACGCCGACCGACTTCCCGGACGACCTGCCGCTCGACTTCGGCATGCAGCGCGGCAGCGGCACGTGGGATGCTCGGCCGACGATCACTTACTCCGGACACCACGGCGCGTGGCAGTGGGGCGCGCAGATCGGCGGCGTGATCCGGCTGGAATCGCGCAATGACGCGGGGTATGCGCTTGGCGACGGCTGGCACGCGACGGGCTGGGGCGGGTATCGGCTGGCGCGCTGGCTGACCGGCACCGTGCGGGGCCTCTACAACGACGTCGGGCAGGTTGAAGGTGATTTCCGCATCCCGCACGCCGAGGAATCTCCCGTCGACTTTCCCTGCAACACGGGCATGCGCACCTGGGACCTGGGACTCGGCGTGACGGTGGCCCCGCCGGGCGACGCGTTCGCAGGGCATGCGCTCGCGATCGAGTGGCTGCAGCCGCTGGCGACGGACTTCGAGGGTGTCCAGCTGGAACGCGACGGCGCGCTGATGGCGAGCTGGTCGTTCACGTTCTGACGTGCGGAGGCCGCGAGCCGTGATGTCGGCGCTGCACACCCCGTTCCGGGCGATGGGATGTCCCTGCGAGCTTCATCTGCACGCGCCGGACCACGCCACTGCGCGGAGAGTCACCGCGCTCGTACGCGCCGACATCGAGCGACTGGAGGCGAAGTATTCCCGCTACCGCGCCGACAGCCTGCTGTCGCGCATCAACGCGGTCGCGGCGCGCGGCGGCGAAGTCGACGTGGACGCCGAGACCGCCGGCCTGCTCGATTACGCACAGACCTGTCACGCGCAGAGCGACGGCCTGTTCGACATCACGTCCGGCGTGCTGCGCGCCGCGTGGCGGTTCGATCACGCGGAGATCCCGCGCGCCGAGGACCTGGCCGCGCTGTGCGCACGGATCGGCTGGGCACACGTGAACTGGCGGCGGCCGACGCTCGCGTTCGGGCGGCCCGGCATGGCGCTCGACTTCGGCGGCATCGTCAAGGAATACGCGGTGGATCGCGCCGCGAGCCTGTGTGCGGAGGAGGGCATTGCGCACGGGATCGTGAATCTCGGCGGCGATGTCCGGGTGCTCGGGTCCCGCCCTGACGGTGCTGCGTGGCGGGTAGGCCTGGCGCATCCCCGCGTGCCTGGACGGACGCTCGAGACGATCGCGCTGACTGCCGGCGCGGTGGCGACGAGCGGCGACTACGAGCGCTGCATCGTGGTGGACGGCGTGCGCTACGGCCACATCCTGAACCCGCGCACCGGCTGGCCGGTGCGGCATCTCGCGGCGGTCAGCGTGGTGGCGGACCTGTGCGTGGTGGCCGGCAGCGCGGCAACGATCGCACTGCTGAAGGAAGAGGCGGGCCCCGCGTGGCTGGCGGCGCTCGGTCTGCCGCACGTGTGGGTGGACGTGCAGGGCAGGGTGGGGGGGCCGCTCGCATCGACTCCCGAAATCCGGGGACAGACCCCGATTTCCCGCTGAAGGGATCGAGAAATCGGGGTCGGTGTCCGGGCGAGGGTGCGACGCGGTTCCCGCAGGGGACTCGTCTCGTCACATTGCGACCCGCGCAATCGCCGTGCTAGCGTCCCTGCCATCGTGAAATCGGGGTCTGTCCCCGATTGCCTGGTCTTGTCCTTTTGATTGTCGAGGAATGCGATGGACGTTGGAGTCTTCATGATGCCGTCCCACCCGCCGGAGCGCGATCTGCGCGCGGGTTTCGAGTGGGACCTGGAACACATCACGCTGTGCGATCGGCTGGGCTTCTCGGAAGCGTGGATCGGCGAGCATTACACCGCGCCGTGGGAACCGAACCCCGCGCCGGACATCCTGATCGCGCAGGCGCTGCTGCGGACGGAACGGATCCGGCTTGGGGCCGGCGCCCACCTGCTGCCGTACCATCATCCCGCGGAACTCGCGCACCGCGTGGCGTTCATGGATCACATCGCGCAGGGCCGTTTCATGTTCGGCGTGGGGGCGGGCGGTCTGCCGAGCGACTGGCGGCTGTTCAACGTGGACGGGATGGGCGGTGAGAACCGCGTGATGACGCGCGAGGCGCTGGAGATCATTCTCAAGATCTGGAACAGCGATGCGCCGTTCGAGTATCGCGGGAAGTACTGGAACGTGAATGGCATCGAGCCGATGTTCGACGGCCGGCTGAAGATGCACATCAAGCCGCTGCAGACCCCGCATCCGCCAATTGGCATCGCGGGGCTTTCGCCGCGCTCGGATACCCTGGAGATGGCGGGCGAGATGGGGCTGATGCCGCTGTCATTGAACCTCTCGCGCGAGTACCTGCGCGATCACTGGGCTTCCGTGGTGCGCGGCGCGGAGCGCGTGGGCCGCACCCCGGATCGGCGGGATTGGCGCGTGGTGCGCGAGGTCTACATCGCGGAGACCGACGCGGAAGCCCGCAAGCTGGCGCTGAACGGCATGATGGGGCGCGCGTACCGCGAGTACCTGCTGCCGCTGTTCGGATCCTTCCGCCTGCTGTCCGTGTTCAAGCACGATCAGAGTGTGCCGGACTCCGACGTGACGCCGGAGTACCTCGTCGATCACAACTGGCTGGTGGGGTCACCCCGTACGGTGGCGAGCAAGCTCGCCGAGATGGAGGAAGAGTCCGGCGGCTTCGGCACCTTGCTCGTGATCAATTTCGACTTCATGGATGAATACGCCGCGTGGTCCGCGTCCCAGCAGGCGCTGGTGGAAGAGGTGCTCCCGCAGTTCAATACCCGCGCCGCGGCCTGACGACATCACCCGCGCGGCCTCCCGGCGTTCCGGGCGAGAGATGCCTCGTCCGGGGCGCGACCGTCCTCAATCCATCCTTCCCACACCCCGGTGTACGCCGGGGCGCCGCTCAGCGCCGGGTCGCACGCGTCATCAGGAAATGCTGGCGCAGGACATTGCCTTTCAGGTACAGCGCGATCAGCGCGTCCAGCTCGCCGCGGAACTTCGCCAGCCGGGGGGCATCGTCCTTCAGCGCTTCCACCAGCTTGATGACCGGCGCCGCGGTCCGCTCGAACGTGGCCCGGTAGTGCGCCGGGCTCAGCGCGGGCGCGATCATCAGCTCGCGCTCGAACGTGATATCCGTGACCGCGTCACCCAGGCGTTCGCGCACGATATGCGGATTGCCCCAGTCCGTGACCGGCGGCACGCCGGGCGGTGGCGACAGGTAGCTGTTCACGAGCAGGAACATGCGCCCCGTGAACATCTCCGGCGGCCACGTGGAGAACGCGATGCGGCCACCGGGCTTCAGAACGCGCAGCAACTCCGCGAGCGTGACTTCGGGGCGCGGCCCGAACATGTGTCCGAACTGGCTCATGACCACGTCGAAGCTGGCGTCCGCGTACGGCAGCGCTTCCACGTCGCCTTCCACGAAATCCACAGACACCTCCGCGAGCGCTGCGTTCTGTCGTGCCCGTTCCAGCAGCGCGGGCGCGAGGTCGAGCGCCCGCACGTGGGCGCCGCGCCGCGCCGCGGTCACCGCCACCACGCCGGTGCCGCATGCAACGTCCAGCACCTGCTGCCCGGCCTGCACGCCGGCAAACTCCACGAGTGCGGCCGCCGGCGGGGTGGTCAGCGCTTCCAGCGGGGCAAACAACGCCCAGCCCTCGCGCTGGGCGGCTTTGAAACCGGCGAACGGATCCGTCGTCATCGGGATTCTCCTCTGGGTGTCTTCGTCATCGTGTTCGATCTCCGCCGGGCATCGTGCGTGGGCACCGGCGCGACGGGATGCTGTGTCCGCAGTCTACACGCCATGCCTCGCGCATCGGCGCCTGCAGCGATGTCTGGCGCGGATCCCGCGCCAGGCTGCCCGTCCCCGCGGATCACCCGGCGCGCAACCGGTAACAGGTCCCCACCACGCTCGGCGCGTAACGGCCCGGCGAGAACGTGTCCGCCAGGCGCGCCTTCGCCCGCCAGCCGGTGCAATGGCCGGGGGCCACGAGCCGCGGCTGGATGCGTTGCGCGAGATCGCGCACCGTGTCCTCGATGCGCTGTTCCATGATGCGGCCCGCGAGGTGGTAGCCGCCGAGCACGAGATCGATGGGGTTGCCAGGAAACGCATCCTGTGCGCCCAGGCACGCATTGACGATACCCGCGTGCGAGCACGCCGAGAACACGCTGATCCCCCGGTCCTTCACGCGCGCGGCGATGAAGCGCTCGTCCATGATCAGCGGATCCGCCTCCAGGGTCTCACCGCGGAACGTGTGATGGCCCGCGAGACCCGTTTCGTAGGGCGTGACGCGCGGGATGGCGCCGCTGCCGTAGAAGAAGTCTCCGAGCAGGAGATGCGGATCGGCTTCCGTGCGCAGGTCGCCGCCTGCGTCCCGCAGCATCTGCAAGGTGGGTTCCGTGGGCAGCAGCAGCAAGGTGCCGTTCGGCGCCAGGATGCCGCGCTGGTCCGGACGATCCGGGTGCACGTCCACGCGGGGCGGCGGCAAACCCGCGCCGGCGCGCGCCTGCGCGATTGCCGCGATCACTTCCGGGAATCCGCCGCTGTGATCGAAATGCCAGTGAGACAGGAACACCTGTTCAATCTGCGACAGGTCGAGCGCGAGCCGCCGCGCATTGTCCAGCCACACGTCCGGATACGGGCCCACGTCGAACAGCAAGGTGTGCACCTCGCTGCCACGCCGGCCGGTGAGCAGCACGGACAACCCGTGGCACGCACAGCACAGCTGGTCCATCACCACCTTGCAGTCGTGACCGTCGTGCACCCGTGCAGGTGGCATGCGGGCCGCGAGCTGCAGGACTTCCGGGATCTGCGGGATGCCGTCATCCACGCTGGAGAGGGTGTCGGTCTCGTTGTCCACGACGACGAGCACCTCCAGGGCGTCCAGTTCGAGCGGATGCATCGCAGCCTCCTGACGTGAATGTGTAAGGGGATTGTAACGAGGATTCGCGCAGACGCGCCGGGTGAGCAGGCGCTGGTATCATCGCGCACGACGGGTCGTCCCGGGTGAGACGACTTCAGCGGATCCACTTGAACGCGTTCGATACCAAGGGATTACCAGGGAGATTCCGTTGCGTGAGCGCCATGCCACGAAGCCTGCTGCGGCGGCGGGGAACCGGATTGCAAGGATGACGCTGTGGCTGCTCGGGTTGCTGGTGCTGGGTCCGCTGGTGGTCGCGGCCAGCGGCGCGGTCAGCCTCACGGCCGACTGGCGCACGGCGAGCCGCGAAAGTACCGGCCGCGCGCCCGATCCGCACGTTGCGCGCGAAGCCGTGGTACAGGTGTACGCGGCACGCGCATTCAACTGGCGGGGGCTCTTCGCGGTGCACACGTGGATCGCGACGAAGGAAGCCGATGCGCCCGGCTACCGCGTGCACCAGGTGGTGGGCTGGTACGAAGGGGGTGGACGTTCGGTGGTGGATTCGCGGATCGATCTCCCCGACCGCCGCTGGTACGACGCCGAACCGACGGTGATCCGCGACGTGCGCGGCCCCGCAGCCGCGGCGCTGATTCCCGCGATCGAACGCGCGGTGGCCGATTACAGTTACCGCCAGACTTACGGCCTGTGGCCGGGCCCCAACAGCAACACGTTCATCGCGCACGTCGGCCGGGCCGTGCCCGAGCTCCGGCTCGCGCTCCCGCCCACGGCCATCGGCAAGGATTACCTGGGCGATGGGCGCCTGCTGGCACCTGCCCCCAGCGGCACCGGCGTGCAGGTTTCACTGGGTGGCTACGTGGGGGTGCTGGCCGCGCTGCGTGAAGGCCTGGAAGTGAACGTGCTGGGCGCGGTGTTCGGAATCGATCCGTGGCACCTGGGCATCAAGCTGCCGGGAATCGGGCTGCTGGCGCTGCGACGCGAGTGAACGGGCGGGTATCACCGAGCGACAACGCAATCCATCTATCCGGCCCGCGCGGGCGTCACGAAACGCGAAACCGGGAACGACGAACCGGCGAGCTCGCGAGGTGACGCCGCCCTCCGTTACGCCCGCGCCGTCTCTCCACCGTCCACCGCGAGAACGGATCCGGTGCAGTACGAAGACTCGTCAGATGCGAAGAACAGGCACGCGTACGCCACTTCCTCCACCGTGGCGGGCCGTGCCATCGGCGAGATGAGCTTGGGGTTTTCCGCGGAGAACAGCATCGGCAGCACGTCCGCCACCATCTCCGTCTGCACGAAGCCCGGGGCCACGACATTGCAGCGGATGTGATCATCCACGTAGGCCACGGACATCGAGCGCGAAAGATTGATGATGGCGCCCTTGGTGGCGGTGTACGTGTGCGCATCCGGTGCGCCCCCCAGCCCGAAGATGCTGGCGACGTTGACGATCGATCCCTGCTGCTGCTTCTTCATCTGCTGCAACGTGAGCCGCGACATGTAGAACACGCTGTCCAGGTTGATGGCCATCACCTCGCGCCACTTGTCGATGGGCGTGCTGTGCACCGGGTCCATCGAACCCGGGCTGGTGTGCCGCCAGCTGTAACCCACCCCGGCGGCGTTGACGAGGATGTCGATGCGGCCGTGCCGCGCCAGGCACTCCGCCACCGCCTTTTCCGCGCCTTCCGGCGTGGAGAGGTCCGCCGCCACCACGGATCCCTGGCCACCTGCCGCTTTGACCTGGGCAAGCGTTTCGTCGAGGTTCTTCTGCGTGCGCGATACGCCGCAGACGGTGGCGCCTTCCTTCGCAAACAGGAGCATGCAGGCGCGGCCGATGCCGGCGCCGGCACCAGTGATGAGGGCGATCTTGTCTTTCAGGCGTGCCATCGGGGGACTCCGGGTTGTAGCAGGAAGCGCCGCTGCATCCGGCCGGCAGCGCATGCGGAGTGTAATGAGGACGGCGGTGGAGTGCATCCCGGCCGCCGCGGTGGGCGCGCCGGCCAGCTCGCAATGCCTGGTCAATCCGAGGCTCCAGGGTCACCGCCCAGTCCGTCGAGCGGACTGCGCACCCCGCGCCCGCCACGGCGAACCACGTGCGTGTAAATCATCGTGGTGGACACGTCCTTGTGACCCAGCAGCTCCTGGATGGTCCGCAGATCGTAACCATCCTCCAGAAGGTGGGTTGCGAAGCTGTGACGCAGCACGTGGGTGGACACGCGCTTCACAACCCCTGCATCGCGCGTCGCTCTACGCAGCTCGCGCTGAATGTTCTGCTCGTGGACGTGGTGCCGCCGGATCTCGCCGGACTCCGGATCCCGGCTGCGGGTGGACGCGGGGAATACATACTGCCAACCCCATTCCCGACCGGCGTGCGGATACTTGCGCGCCAGCGCATAAGGCAGGTGCACCGTACCGAAACCGGCTGAGAGATCCGCGTTGTGCTGTTCCCGCATCTGCGCCAGATGCACGAGCAACGGTTGCACCAGCGCTTCCGGGAGCGGCACCGTCCGATCCTTGTTGCCCTTGCCTTCGCGAACCGTGATTTGCCGATACGCAAAATCAACGTCCTTGACGCGCAGTCGCAAGCACTCCAGAGAGCGCATGCCGGTGCCGTAAAGCAGCCGGACGATCAGTCCCCGCACGCCCCGAATGCGACCGACGATACGCCTGACTTCATCACGGGAAAGCACCACGGGCAACCGTCTGGGTCGCCGCGCACGAGTGACGTTATCCAGCCACTCCAGCTGACGATCCAGCACCTTCCGATAGAGAAACAACAATGCGGACAACGCCTGGTTCTGCGTGGACGCAGCGACCCTCCCCACAGTGGCCAGATGGCTCAGGAATTCCTCCATCTCCGCTTCACCCATTTCTCCCGGGTGACGCTTCCCGTGAAACAGGATGTAGCGCCGGATCCAGTGCAGATACGACTCTTCCGTACGTAACGAGTAATGACGGACGCGCAGCGCTTCCCGCACACGGTCCAACAGACGTGGCTGACTCATTCCAGGCCTCCTTGCCCACTTCGGATCATGGAAACTGACGCGTTACCTCCCTGGTAACGCTTTGAATATACGCGAAGTGGCGATTATCCTTTCCTACATGATGGATCTCGAACTCGTCATTTCGGAAGACTACTTTTAGTTATAGGCATCACGCAGATCATCCAAGCCGAAGGACGAAGACTGATAAGGAATGATTCCGGAAGAA
>JBFWUN010000040.1:18884-39388 GCA_050247235.1 Gammaproteobacteria bacterium | reverse complement strand
AGCATGCTGGAAACCGCGCTGGGCGGACCCAAGACCGTGTCCGAAATCGCGTACCTGTGTGGATTCCGGGACGTCGCGCATTTCTCACGACGCTTCCGCCGGCAGTTCAACGCGCCTCCGCGCGACTTCCTGCGACGAGGCCGCTAGCACGGCCGTTCATCAATAACCGGATCGTCAGGTGCGGGAGGTGCCGGGCAGGTCCAACCGCTGCGAGGGGGCTCTGGCGAGGGTGGCGGAGAGGGCGGGATTCGAACCCGCGATAGGCTTTTAACCTATACACACTTTCCAGGCGTGCTCCTTAAACCACTCGGACACCTCTCCGTTGCGCGGAAATCACTGCGGCCTGCGCGTGGCGAGTGGCGGGAGCGGGTACATCGCGCAGGGGCCGCAAGGGTAAACCACCCTGCCGGCCGCCGCAATGAAACGCGGAAGACGGGCCTGGGCCGTCAGGTCACGCCGCCGCGCGGCGCGCGCGCCAGCGTGACAGCAGCGCGGCTTCACCCTGCGACAGCTCCCCGAGTGAAGTCACCGCATCGGCGTCCTGTGCGGAATCTGCGAAGGGTGACATCGGCGCCGCCTCGGGTCGCGGGGCGTGAGTTGCGAGCTGGCGGGTCATGATCTGCATCTGCGCCGTCAGTGCGAGCTGCTGGGCATGCTGATCACGCACGCGGTGGCCGAGCGAACGGGAAATCTCGAGCAGCGCGTGCATCTCCTGTTCGAGCCGCGCTGATTCTCCGCCGGCCTTTGTCAGCGCGCGTCCGAGCGCGCGGATCCGGCGCGACTGCCATGACGCCAGTCCTGCCAGCAGCGTGATGCCGAGGGCGAGCCCCAGATCCGCGAGCATCGCGATGTCCATGGCGGTCCTCCGCGTCAGAATCCGGGCTGGAAGATCTGGCCGTCCGCACCGACGAGCTTGTCCAGGTCCACCAGGATAAGGATGCCATGCTCCAGGTTGTACACCCCCTGGATATAGCGCGAGTTGTCATCGCCCCCGACGCTCGGCGCAGCGTCGATCTCGGCATTGTCGATGTTCACGACCTCGGCGACCCCATCGACCAGCAGCCCTACGGTGACCTTGTTGCACTCCACGATCATGATGCGCGTCTGTTCGGTGAGATCGCCGGTGGGCAGGTTGAACAGTTCGCGCGTGTCGATGACGGTGACGACATTGCCCCGCAGGTTGATGATGCCCATCACCGCCGGCGGCGCGCCGGGGACCGGTGCGACTTCCGACATGCGGAGCACTTCCTGCACCTGCATGACGTTGATGCCGTAGATCTCGTCCCCCAGCTGGAAGGTCACCCAGCGACACATCCGCTTGCCCAGCGGCTGCAGTACTGCACTCATTCGTTCACCTCCGGTGTCCGGGCCGAACCGCGTCGGAATCCCGTCGCGGTCCGGCGGGTCTGCAGGGTTCAAGCAGGCTTCGTGCCAGCGAGGCGCCACCAGGCGGGCACCGCGCCGCGGACCCCGCCGCAAGGGTGCGCTTCGTGTCGTGGCCCCACGCGAGGGCCTGCGCCAGGACCGGATTGCGCATGCGGTCAGCCACGCCGGCCGAAATGAAGCATCAGGGCGTCCGGATCCACCACGAAGCTCGGCGGTTGCTGCACGCTGCCCATGATCCACGGCGACTCCGGGCGCAGGCCGCGCGCGGAGACTGCCGCGGGCGGCAGGTCCAGGATGCCGATGCGCAGGCACCCGGCAATACCAATCCGCCCGCCCTTCAGCACCAGCATGTCCGGCCCGTGCACGTGACCCGCCAGACGGTCGCGGTAGCGCACGGGCACGAGCTCGGTGGCGGCGATCTGCAGGCTGCGCTCGCCGAGCGACTCGCCCACCGCGGCGGCCGCGAGCACGAACTGGAACGGGCCGACGCGGAAGTGCACGTAGCGGCTGACCGCCGGGGCGGCGGATGTCGGGTCCGGGGTCGGCGCGACGACGTCCGCGGCGAGATGCTCGTCGAGATAACGCTCGAGCAGGCGTCGCGTGGTCGAACCTTGCGGGGATGTCTGCATGGGTCGCTCCTTCAGGCGCTCGCCCGCTGGACGAGGTGCAGCTGTCCCGCGCGCAGCAGGTCGTCGACCAGGCGGCCGTAGGCCTCGCTGCCGCGTGCATGCGGCTGGGCCACGGTCAGCGGCTGGCCGCTGCGGCTCGCTTCGCGGAACTGTGTGTCCACCGGGATCACGTCGTTCCACAGGCAGAGGTCGGTGCGCGCCTGCAGGCCGGCCAGGGTGTGGACCGAGGCGCGGGTACGGCGATCGAACATCGTGGGCACTGCGAGGTACGGCAGCGGGCGGCCGCGTGAACGTTCGATCATCTGCAGGGAATGCAGCATGCGGTCCACCGCCTGCGCGGACAGCGGCTCCGTCTGCACCGGCATGACCAGCAGGTCCGCCGCCACCAGCGCATTGACCACCAGCACCCCCAGGGTCGGCGGGCAGTCCAGCAGGCAGAAGTCGAATTGCGTCGACAGGGCCGCCAGCGCGCGCTTCAGCACGAGCCCCATGCCCTGCCGCAGCCCGTAGCGACGTTCCAGGGTCACGAGCGCGGTCGAGCCGGGCACCAGCCACAGGTTCGGCACCGCGGTCGGCACGGTCACGGCGGACAGCGCGCAGGTCTCGCCGTTGGCGGCGGCCTCGAACACGGTGTGCACGTTCGGCTCGACCTGTTCCGCGTCATGTCCGAAGTAGCCGGTCAGCGACCCGTGGGGGTCCAGGTCGATCGCGAGCACGCGCGCACCGCGCGCCACCAGCGCACCAGCCAGGCTGACGGTGGTGGTGGTCTTCCCGACCCCGCCCTTCTGTGCCGCAATTGCCCAGGTCTTCATGGTCCGATCTCCGCCGGTGGAGGAAGTGTGTCGATGCGCTGGAGGGTACGCGGCACGCTGGCGTCGCCGCCGCTCCCGGTGGCGCTCGTCGCAACGCCCGCGCGCTTCGCGATGCCGATGACGACGCGCCGGTTCTGCCGGCGCCCGTCCTCGGTGGCGTTGTCGGCAAGCGGCCGGTACTCCCCGTAGCCAGTCGCGGACAGCCGCTCCGGCGGCACGTGCGCCACCACCAGCTGGTCAGCCACGCTCGCGGCGCGGGCCGCGGAAAGGTGCCAGTTCGAGGCGAAGCGCCCGCCGCTCAGCGGCACGTTGTCGGTATGACCTTCGATCCGTACGGGCTTGCCCAGTTCGGCAATCACGCTCGCGATCTCGCGCAGCGCCGGCAGCGAGCGCGCCTGCAGCTCCGCACTGCCGCTCGTGAACAGGAGTTCGCTCGCCAGCTCGATCTCGAGCCAGTCGCGGCTGTCGCGCAGGCGCACGTCGTCGCGCTGCATCAGGGGACCGAGCGCGGTCTCGAGCCGCTGGCGCGGGGTGCCCTGCCGGGGCGCCGGGACGACGTCGGGAATGTTCGGCGCCGTGCCCTGCACGCTGGACGCGGCCTCCTCGAGCACGGCCACGCTCTGCGGCGCCACCCGGATATCGTCCTGCGGAGCCACGCCGCCACCGAGATCGATCGGCGCCGCGCGGGCAGCATCGATTGCCTGCTCGTTGAACACCGTGATCATGGAATCCGACAGCACGCGGAACTTGCCGGTATTCACTGACGAAATCGAGTAGAGCACCACGAAGAACCCCATCAGCAAGGTGATGAAGTCGGCATACGACACCAGCCAGCGGTCGCGATCCGGCGCGTCGTCGTGCAGGTCGTCGGCGCGCGTGCGATAGGCGAGGCGCGTGCGGGTCACAGGAGCCCCATCAGCCGCGACTCGACGATGCGCGGATTCTCACCGTCCGCGATTGCAACGATGCCGACGGTGATCATGTCCTGCAGGCGCGATTCGTCGCGGACCAGCGCCTTGAGCTTGTTCGCAATCGGCAGCAGCACCACGTTGGCGAACCCCACGCCGTAGACGGTCGCCACGAACGCGATCCCGATGCCGTGCCCCAGCAGGGACGGATCGGCAAGGTTGTTCATCACCTGGATGAGTCCGATCACGGCACCGAGAATACCGAGCGTGGGGGCATAGCCGCCCATCGCCTCGAACACCCGGGCGGCCAGCAGGTCGCGCGATTCGCGCGCCGCGCTGTCGAGCTGCAAGGTCTCACGGATGACCACCGGATCGTTGCCGTCGATCAGCAGCTGGAGCGCCTTGCGGGAGAAGTCGTAACGCACTGCGTCGACGATGCTCTCGAGACCCAGCAGGCCGTCGCGACGCGCCGTACGGCACCACTGGAGCAGTTCCTTCATGACCGCCTCGGTGTCGTGCGGTGGTGGCCGGAACACCCATCTCACCATCCGCATCGCGCGCACGAACGTGGGCAGTGGTGACTGGACCATCGTCGCGCCCAGCGTGCCGCCGAGCACGATCAGCAGCGCGGGCCCGTTCACGAGCATCGACAGGTGCCCGCCTTCCAGGAACTGCCCGAGTGCCACCGCGGTAATCGCGAGCAGCAGGCCGAGCAGGGTCAGGATATCCATGCCAAGGTTCCCCGGCCCGCGTCGGCGCCGGTCAACGGCGACCGTAGGCGTCGATCAGATCGGGCAGATCCAGGATCAGCGCGATGCGCCCATTGCCGGTGATCGTCGCGCCGGACAGCCCCTTGGTGCCCTGGAGCATGATCCCGAGCGGCTTGATCACCACTTCCTCCTGGCCGATCAGTTCATCGACCAGCAGCCCAATCTGCTGGTTGCCGACCGACACGACCACCACGTGACCCTGGTCGACCAGCAGCTCGTGCACACCGCGGACGAGCCACCGCGACATGTAGAACAGCGGCAGCGCCTTGTCGCGCACCACCAGGGTCTTCCTGCCGTTCACGTCGCGCGCGTCTTCGCGCTTGAAGTCGATGATCTCCTTGACGTTCACCAGCGGCAATGCGAACACCTGCCTGCCGAGCATGACCATCAGGGTGGGCATGATCGCGAGCGTCAACGGCACGCTGATCTGGATGGTGGTGCCGATACCCACGCGGGAATCGATCTCGATGCTGCCGTTCAGCTGGGTGATGCGCGTCTTCACGACGTCCATGCCGACCCCGCGCCCCGACACGTCCGAGATCTGCTCCTTGGTCGAGAAACCCGGCAGGAAGATCAGTTCAAAGCATTCGCGCTCGCTGAGGCGCGCGGCGGCGTCCTCGTCCAGCAGCCCCTTCTCCACCGATTTCGCGCGGAGCAGGTCGGCGTTCATGCCCTTGCCGTCGTCGGCGATGGTCAGCACGATCTGATCGCCGACCTGCTCTGCCGCGAGCTTGAGCGTGCCGCTGCGGGGTTTCCCCGCGGACTCGCGCACCTCCGGAAGCTCGATGCCGTGGTCACACGAGTTCCGCACCAGGTGCACCAGCGGATCGGCCAGCGCGTCGACGAGGTTCTTGTCCAGATCGGTGTCCTCGCCAGCCATCACCAGCTCGATTTCCTTGTTCAGGCTCCGCGCGAGATCGCGGACCACGCGCGGAAAGCGCCCGAATACTTTCTTGATAGGCTGCATCCGCGTCTTCATCGCAGTCATCTGCAGGTCACTGGTGACGACGTCGAGATTCGCGACGGCCTGCGTCATCTCGGGATTGCCGATCGACTCCTGCAGATTCTCCAGGCGGTTCCGGATCAGGACGAGCTCCCCCACCATGTTCATGATGCGGTCGAGCACGTCGGTGGACACCCTGATCGTGTTGTCCGCTTCGCCCGCCTCCGGCTTCTTCGGCGCGGGCACGCGTGCGGTGGCGGCTTCTGGTACAGCCACGACCATCGCCATCACGGACGCAGTCGGATCCGCTGCGCCCGGCGTGGCCGCGGGTGCCACGAAGCGCCCCTTGCCGTGCATGTTGTCGAGCAGGGATTCGAACTCGTCATCGGACATCAGGTCGGACGCCGCCGATGCGCCCGCGGCGGCTGCGGCGACGGGGCGCGCGGCGGCCGGTGCACCGGCGCCCTGCAGGCGATCGAGCAGCAGCTCGAACTCGTCATCGGTGATCAGGTCGGACGCGGCGGCGGGGGCCGCCTCCGCCGTCGGCGCGTCCGCGAGCATCGCGGCGACCACCGCGTCGAACTCCGGCTCCGCCACCGCGACCGCGACCGGCGCCGCAGCTGGCGCGGCGGTATCGCCCTGCGCGACTGCGACGAGCCCGGCAATCAGGCCAGGATCCGCGAACTCCGGGGTGGCGCCCTCGCGCAGCGCGTCGAACATGCCGCGCAAGGTATCGAGCACGCGCAGGAAGAGATCCATGATGGCGGGCGTGAGCCGGCACTGGCCGTTGCGCAGCAGGTCGAACACGTCCTCGGCCTTGTGCGCCACCTGCACCAGCGGTTCCAGGCTGAGAAAACCCGCGCCGCCCTTGATCGTGTGGAAACCGCGGAAAACCGTGTTCAGCAGCGCCTGGTCATCGGGCGCGGACTCGAGCGTGATCAGCTGCGAATCGAGGTTGTCGAGGATCTCCTGGGCTTCGATCAGGAAGTCCTGGAGGATGTCATCGTCCATCTGCATCGGTTTGCCTGCCCGGGTTCTGAGTTCCCGCGGATCACACGCCGAGACTGGCGAGGAGGTCGTCCACGTCCGTCTGCTGGCTCACGACGCCGGCCTGGCCGCGGACGGCCGGGCCCTGCGCCGCGATCGGATCCACCGGCCGCGTCGTCACGTCTGCGCCCTTGTCCACCCATTCGTGCGTGATGAGGGCGACGAGGCCGCGTTCCAGTTCGTTCACGATATCGATCGTGCGCTTGATCACCTGGCCCGTGAGGTCCTGGTACTCCTGCGCCATCAGCACTTCCGTCAGGCCGCGCTGCACGCGTTCGCCGTAAGCCTTGCTGGCGTCGACGAAGTCACGCAGGCGCGCGGCATCCACGGGACCCTGCGCCAGTGCGGATTCGAGCGCCTGCGCATTCGTCACCATCGAGTCGGTGACGCCGATCATCTCTTCGACCGCGCCGAGCGTCCGGTGCGCCGACTCCTCGGTCTTCTCGATCACGTAGTGCAGACGATCCCGCGCATCGGGCATCGCATGCTTGGTGATCTCGATGAGCCGGGGATCCGACGCCACGCCGTAGAACGAACTGTGCACCTCGCGGGTCAGCTCGGCCAGCTGGCGCAGGATCGCACGGGATTTCTGTTCGTTCAGCTCGCCGATCAGCAGATCGGCGGCGGCTTCGTCTCCGGCTTCGAGCGCACGGTAGAGCTCGCGCGCAACGTCCAGGCGGGGGATGGATGACACGGGTCGACCTCTGCGTTGTTCGTATTGTTGTGCGGGCGATGTGCTGCGCCGCTCAGGCGGCGGCGCCGAGACGTTCGAAGATCTTGTCGATCTTCTCCTTGAGGGTCTGCGCGGTGAACGGCTTGACGATGTAGCCGTTCACGCCAGCCTCGGCGGCGGCGACGATCTGTTCGCGACGCGCCTCGGCCGTGACCAGCAGCACCGGGAGACTCGCGAGTTGCGGGTCGGCGCGCACCGCTTTCAGCAGATCGATCCCTTGCATGCCGGGCATGTTCCAGTCGGTGATCAGGAAATCGAACCCGCCCGACTTCAGCATCGGCAACGCGGTGGTGCCGTCATCCGCCTCGTGCGTGTTGGAGTAGCCCAGGTCGCGCATCAGGTTCTTGATGATCCGTCGCATCGTCGAGAAGTCGTCGACGATCAGGATCTTCATGTTCTTGTCCACCAGCACCTCCGAATTTAAGAAAGCCCCGCGCATGCCCTCCACGGCTGTCACGGAGATCGCAACGCAGGAACGGTGATTCCTGCCTTGCCGGGGAATCCACGGACTGCGCCCGTCGATTCCCGCGACATGTCGCGAACGATCTAGCTGTACCAGTCCGCCATCCGAGCCTTGAGCCGGATCAGCGCCTGGGAATGAATCTGGCACACGCGCGATTCGCTGACCCCGAGCACCTCGCCGGTCTCGCGCAGGTTCAGTTCTTCCTTGTAGTAGAGCGACATCACCAGGCGCTCCCGCTCCGGCAGGCTTGCGATGGCCTGCGCGAGCGCCTGCTTGAACAGGTCCTTCTCGACGTTCTCCAGCGGCTCGGGGATGCGCGCGGTCAGCCCTTCGGACAGCACCTCGTCCTTGGACGGGAGCTCCTCGAAGCTGAATACCTTGTGGCTGCTCGCGTCCTGCACCGTCTGGTAGTACTGGTTCAGGTCCATGCCGAGCCGTTCGGCCACCTCGGAATCGCGCGCGTCGCGTCCCTGCTCGTGCTCGATCTCGGCGACGACCTTCGCGATCTCGCGGATCCGCCGGTGCAGCGAGCGTGGGGCCCAGTCACCCTTGCGGATCTCGTCCAGCATCGAGCCGCGGATGCGGATACCTGCATAGGTCTCGAAGCTCGCGCCCTGGGACGCGTCGTAATTCCGGGCCGCTTCCAGCAATCCGATCATTCCGGACTGCACCAGGTCGTCGATCTGGACGGTCGGCGGCAACCGGCTCATCAGGTGATACGCGATACGTTTCACCAGCGGGGCGTGTTTACGGACCAGTTCCTCCTGGTCCTGCTCGTGCAGGCCGGACTTGGCCGTCTTCTTGTACTTGGCAACTTCCTTCATGCGCGAGCATGCCTCCCAGTCACATCGGCTTGGATGAGTCTCTCCCAGAAGAACTCCGACCGCCCGGTCGCCCCGTTGGGCCTGGGCCACATATCGGCCGCGTTCGCCAGCTTCTTGAACGAAGCGGCGACGGGGCCGTCGGGGTAGGCCAGCGTGACGGGGAGGCGGCGGCGCGCGGCACCCGCGACCTGGCGGTCGTAGGGCACGCTGCCGGCCAGCTCGAGCGTCACGTCGAGGAACCGGTCTGTCGTCGTCAACAGGCGTTTGAAGATGAGCCGCGCCTCGTCCTCGCTGCGGGTCATGTTGACCAGCACGCGGAAGCGGCGACGGCCGTGAACCTGGTTCAGGACCTTGATCGTCGCGTACGCATCGGTGAGCGATGCGGGGTCGTCACATACCACGACGAGGATCTCCTGCGCGGCTTCGCAGAACTGGAGCGTGTTCGCCGAAATGCCGGCGGCGGTGTCGATCACGAGCCAGTCCGCGGCATATTCCAGCTCGCTGAACGCGTGGATGAGCCCGGCGCGTTCGCCGTGGGACAGCTCGGCCATCCGCTGTACGCCCGACGCGGCGGGCACGATCCGGATGCCGGCGGGTCCTGTCAGCAGCACGTCGTTGAGCGCGCAGCTGCCGTCGAGCACCTGTTCCAGCGTCCCGCCCGGGGACAGGCCGAGCAGCACATCGATGTTCGCGAGCCCGAGATCGGCGTCCAGCAGGACCACGCGCTCGCCCCGCTCCGCGAGCGCGGTCGCGAGGTTGATGGAGACGGTGGACTTGCCGACGCCCCCTTTGCCGCTGGTCACCGCGAGCACGCGGGGCAGCGGCAGCTGCGGGCGTGGAACGGGTATCGTCATGTGCATCCTTTCCGGGTCAGGCCGACAGCGCCCGTGCGCCCGGCACCGCTGACACGTGCTGGGGGACGCTGAGCTGGTCGGCGCGCGCGATGAAGCCGTCGAGCGGCAGGTCGAGGTGGTCGTCGGGGACCTGCTGGCCTTCGCTGACGTAGGCGAGCGGCAGGCCGGTTTCGTACAGCGTGGAGAGCGCCGCGCCGAACCCCGCCGCCTCGTCCAGCTTGCTGAGGCAGAGACCGGCCAGCGGCGCGTCGGCCAGCGCGAGCAGCGCGCGCCGCAAGGCGTGGTAGTCGGTGGTTGCCGCCGCCACGTAGTACAGCGCGACCTGGTCATCGACCGCGTGCAGATCGTCGAGCGTGACCCCGAGCTGCGCGTCCCGCGGTGCGTGACCCGGCAGATCGATCAGCACCAGCGGCGTGCCGGCGAGGGCGCGCAGGCACGCGCCCAGGGTGGCGCGGTCCCGCGCCACTTCCACGCGGATGCCGAGCAGCCGTCCGAAGGTCTGGATCTGGTGATGCGCGCCAAGCCGTTGCTCGTCGGCTGACACGATAGCCACCGCGTCCACCCCGTGAGCGAGCGCGTGGCGCGCGGCGATCTTGCTGATCAGCGTGGTCTTGCCGACACCGGTCGCGCCGCAGAACGCCGCCACGCCGCCATCGCGCAACGGGTCCGGGCTGGCATGCAGTCCCGCGCGCAGGTGCGCGAGCACCTGCTGCCACGCCATGTCGAAATCGGGAACCGCGGCCGCATCGTCGCCCAGCGCGGCCACCAGCGGCTGCGCGAGATGCGGCGCGAGGCCCAGGCGATCGAGCCCCGCGAGCAGTCGCGCATGCAGGCTCCGGCCGCGTGCGTCGTGCCATGCGAACGTGGACATCTGCTGCGTGATCAGCGCGCGGATGGCGCCGAGCTCGCGCTGCATTTCCTCGACCAGCCGCGGATGGGTCCACAGCGCCTCTCCGCGCGTGTCCGCCGGTGCCGGCGCGACGGCAGCCGGTTCACGCGGCGCGTCCACCACAGCGGGCGCCGCACGGGTGCGGCTGCGCGGGGTGAGACGCTCGAGCACCGCGGCATCGATCTCGCCAGTCGCCACCATCAGTTCAATGCCCCCGTCGACCGCGCGGTCGGACAGGATCAGCGCGTCGCTGCCCTGTTCGCGGCGGACGACATCGAGCGCCTCGCGCATCGACGCGGCCACGTAGCGGCGTACCTTCATGTCCTGGTCCTCCGTCCGGTCGCCCGGCGCCCGGGAGTCCGCGTATCCGTTCGATCACTCACGATCTCTATCCTCGACTGTGTGGCCGGGTTCAGCGCGCGGCGCTGTCCCCGACGCTTGCGACGATGCGCAGCTGCTTCGAATCCGGCACCTCGTTGTAGCTCAGCACGTGCATGCCCCGAATCCCGTGGCGGACGAACCGCGCAAGGAATTCCCGCAGCGGCGCCGGCACCAGCAGCACCGAGGGCTGCCCTGCGCGTTCCTGCCGTTCGTGGACTTCGCGCAGCGACTGCAGGAGTCGATTGGCGAGGCCGGGTTCGATGGCCACGCCGCTCTCACCTGCACCCTCGAGCGACTTGTGCAATATCTGTTCCAGCCCGTGATCGATGGTCATGACCGGAAGTTCCTCGCTCAAGCCGTTGATCTGCTGCACGATGAGCCGGGACAGTCCTTCACGGACTGCCGCCGTCAGCGCGACGGGGTCTTGACTCTTGCCGGCGCGGTCCGCCAGAACTTCGAGGATCGTGCGGACATCGCGCACCGGGACCTGTTCGCGCAGCAGGTTCTGCATGACCCGCACGACGGTGCTGACACTGACCTGCTTCGGCACCAGGTCCTCGACGAGCTTGGGGCTGGATTTGGCGAGACCGTCCAGCAGTTTCTGGACTTCGTCGTGCCCGAGCAGCTCGTGCGCGTTGTCCTGCACGATCTGACTGAGATGGGTGGCGATTACCGTGCTGGTGTCCACCACGGTATAGCCGAGCGCCTGCGCCTGCTCGCGCTGGTCATCACCGATCCACACCGACTCGAGGTTGAATACCGGGTCACGCACCGGAGTCCCGCGCAGCTGGCCGTACACCTGGCCAGGATTGATGGCGAGCTCGCGGCCCGGCTGCAGCTGCGACTGCGCGACCGTCGCGCCGTGCAGGGTGATGCGGTACGTCGTGGGTTCGAGATCCAGGTTGTCCCGGATATGCACCGCGGGGACCAGGAAGCCGAGCTCCTGCGAGAGCTTCTTGCGCACGCCCCGCAGCCGGTTCAGCAGCTGTCCGCCCTGCGCCCGGTCCACCAGCGGGATCAGGCGGTACCCCACCTCGAGCCCCAGCGCGTCCAGCGGCTGCAGTTCGTCCCAGCTCAGCTCCTTGTTCTCTGCCGGAGGCGGCGGCGGCGGCGCGTCCGCGATGTCGATCTCGCGCTGCCGGTGGCGCTGTTCGAGCCAGCGCGCGCCGTACGCCGCGCCGCCGGCAGCTCCCAGGAACACGAGGTTCGGCATGCCCGGGATGAGCCCCATCAGGCCGAGCACCGCCGCAGTGACCGCGAGCGTGCGCGGGTTGGCAAACAGCTGCGCGGTGACCTGGGCACCGATATCCGCCTCGGACGACACGCGGGTGACCATGATCGCGGACGCCACCGCCAGCAGCAGTCCGGGGATCTGGGCCACCAGCCCGTCACCGATGGTCAGCAGCGCGAACACTTCCGCCGCGGTCCCCGCCGGCATCCCGTGCTGCAGGATGCCAATCGCGAAGCCGCCGGTGAGGTTGATCAGGAGCACCAGGATACCGGCCACGGCGTCCCCGCGGACGAACTTGCTCGCGCCGTCCATCGCGCCGTAGAAGTCGGCCTCCTGGGCAACGTCCGCGCGACGCGTCTTGGCCTCTTCCTGCGTGATGACACCCGCGTTGAGATCGGCGTCGATCGCCATCTGCTTGCCGGGCATCGCATCCAGCGTGAAACGTGCGCTGACCTCCGAAATACGCCCGGCGCCCTTGGTCACCACCACGAAATTGATGATCACGAGGATCAGGAACACCACCAGGCCGACGGCGTAGTTGCCGCCGACGACGAACTCGCCGAACGCCTCGATCACGTTGCCGGCGGCATCGTGTCCCTGGTGACCGTGCAGCAGGATCACGCGGGTGGAGGCAATGTTCAGCGACAGCCGGAGCAGGGTCGCGACCAGGAGCACGGTGGGGAACGCCGGGAAGTCGAGCGGCCGGCGGCTGTACACCGCGGCAAGCAGCACGATCAGGGACAGCGCGATGTTGAACGTGAACAGCCCGTCCAGGATGACCGGTGGCAACGGCAGCACCATCATCGCCAGCAGCATCAGCACGAGCAGCGGCACGCCGACGCCACTGGTCAGCGCGTTGATCATGAAATCCCGATTCAGGCCCCGGGTCGCGAGCGTCGCCATGGTGTGTCGTCAGTCCTGTAGTTCGGGCGGGATCGGGAACTCGACCGGCAGCACCGGCCGCGCGCCGCCCTCGGCGACGCGGCGCAGCTGGAACACGTACGCGAGCACCTGTGCAATCGCGACGTAGAGCCCCGCCGGGATCTCGTGTCCGATCCGGGTCGAGCGGTAGACCGCGCGCGCGAGCGGCGGCGCTTCCAAGGTTGTGACGCGGTGAACGCGTGCGAGCTCACGAATGCGCAGTGCCACTTCGTCGGCACCCTTGGCGACGAGCCGCGGCGCCGCCATCGTCGCCGGATCGAACTTGAGCGCCACCGCGTAATGCGTCGGGTTCGTGATGACGACATCCGCCTTCGGCACCTGCTCCATCATCCGGCGGTTCGCGAGCTCGTACTGCATCTGTCGCACGCGCTGCTTGACCTCGGGAGAGCCGTCGCTTTCCTTGTTCTCCTCGCGCAGTTCCTGCTTGGACATGCGCAGCCCGCGCCGGTGTTCCCACCACTGGTAGGGCACGTCGATGGCGGCGATCAGCACGGTCCCGGCGGTCGCCGCCATGAACGCCCAGAACGACAGCCGCAGCCCGTGCGCGAGACCGGCTTCGATCTCGAACGCGGCGAGCGCCCGGATGGCGTCGAACTCGAGGTACAGGGCGCCCAGTCCACAGCCCAGCAACAGCAGGAACTTGGCGATCGCCTTCACGAGCTCGACGACGCTGCGCAGCGAAAAGATGCGGCCGAGGCCCGCGATCGGATCGAGACGTTCCCACTTGAACGCCAGCGCCTCGGTCGCGAAGTTCAGGCCGCCGAGAAATACCGTGCCGGCAATCGCCGCGAGCACCGATACCGCAAGCAGCGGCGCCAGCGCGAGCAGCGCCTCCCCGCCGGCCGCGCGCAGCGCACCGACCACGGTCCCGGCGTCGGCAAGCGCGCCGCGCTCGAACGCAAACGCATGCCGCATCGACGCCGCGAGCGCGCCCCCGAGCCGATCGCTCGTGGCCCACAAGGTGCCCGCCGCCGTCACGAGCATCAGCATCGTCGCGAGTTCACGCGAGCGTGGAACCTGGCCGCGCTCGCGCGCCTGTTCGAGCCGCTTGGCACTGGCTTGTTCGGTGCGTTCCTGGGCGTCGTCGCGTTCGGCCATCGGTCACCCCTGCCGCAGGAAACCATAGGCCGCGTCGAATCCCGCACCGATCACGCGCGCGAAGTCGGCGTCGAACGCGGTAACGGTCAGCACCAGCATCGCCACGCCGAACAGCAGGGTGATCGGGAAGCCGATCGCGAATACGTTGAGCTGGGGCGCCGAGCGGGTCATCACCGCGAACACCAGGTTGGCCACGAGCAGCGCAATCACCACCGGCAGCATCATCGCGAGCGCGAAGGCGAACAGTGACCCGCTCCAGTGCATCACCTCGCCCAGCATCTCGCGGCCGACCGTGGCACCGATCGGCACGAGATCGAAACTGTCCGCGAGCAGGCGCACCAGCTGCAGATGCGCGTCCGTCGCGAAGAACAGCAGGGTCGCCAGCACGATGTAGAACTGGCTCACCACCGGCACCTGCAGCCCCGAGGAGGGATCGACCATCGCCGCAAAGCCGAGCCCCATCTGCTGCGCGATGACCTGCCCCGCGAACTCGAACACCACGAACACCATCCGCAGCACCAGCCCCAGCGCGGCGCCGATCACCAGCTGCTGGGCCGCGATCAGCAGACCTTGCGCACCGAGCGGGGCGACCGCCGCGTGCGCCGGCACGGGCGGCACCAGCGGGGCGAGCACGCCGGTGATCGCAAGCGCGAACAGCAGCCGGACCCGCCGCGGCAGCGCGCGCGTGCCGATGATGGGCACGGTCAGCACGAAACCGGAGACCCGCAGGAACGGCCACCACCACGCGCGCAGCCAGCCCATGAGCAGCGCATCGGTGAAATCAATCGTCATGCGCCGCTCCGCGACTGCAGCCGGACGCTCACTGCGCGAGCGCGGGAATGATCGCGAACACCTGGCGCAGGTAGTCGGTGGTCACCGCCAGCAGGTACGGCCCGGCGACGACCAGGGTCAGCGCGGTGACCAGCAGCTTGGGCACGAAGCTCAAGGTCGCTTCGTTGATCTGCGTGGCGGCCTGGAAGACGCTCACGAGCAGGCCGACGGCAAGCGCGGGCAGCAGGGTGATCGCCATCAGCAGCAAAGTGATCTCGAGCGCGTGGCGCCCGATCTCCATCACGAGTTCCGGACCCATCGGCGTCGTCTCCCCTCCAGTGGACTTCAGGCATAGAAACTCGCCGCGAGGCTGCCGACCACCAGCGCCCAGCCGTCAACCAGCACGAACAGCATGATCTTGAACGGCAGCGAGATGATGAGCGGCGAGAGCATCATCATGCCCATGGACATCAGCAGGCTCGCGACCACGAGATCGATCACGAGAAACGGAATGAAGATCAGGAACCCGATCTGGAACCCGGTCTTGAGTTCGCTGGTCACGAAGGCTGGCACCAGCAACGTGAACGGCGTCGTTTCGGGCGACTCGAGTTCCTCGTGGCGCGCGAGCTCGGCAAACAGCTTCAGGTCGGATTCACGCGTCTGCGCCAGCATGAATTCGCGCAGCGGACCCTGGGCGCGATCGAACGCGGTCTGCAGATCGAGCTGCTCCTCCATGTACGGCGTCACCGCGTTCCGGTAGATGTCATCGAGCACCGGGGTCATGATGAACGCCGTCATGAACAGCGCGAGCGCGATCAGGACCTGGCTCGAGGGGGTCTGCGCGGTGCCGAGCGCCTGGCGCAGGATCGCGAGCACGATGATGATCCGGGTGAAGGACGTCATCGCGAGGACGACGGACGGCAGCAGGGTCAGTCCGGTCATCAGCGCGAGGACCTGCAGGGTGACGCTGTAGGTCTGCGTGCCGTCGGCCGCGGTGGTCACGGACAGCGCCTCGAAACCCGCCTGCGCGAACGCGCTGCCAGGCAATCCGAGCGTGAGCAGGACGAGAATTCGCAGGCAGGTCACGGTGTGGACTCCTGCACGCGCCCGACTTCCGCGAGTACGGTGCCGAAGCCGCCGGCGACCGGCGCGGCGCTCACGTGCAGGCGTTCGATGCGACCGGGGCTGACGCCCAGCACCAGCCGTTCGCCATCGACTTCCACCAGCACGATCCTTTCGCGGGCGCCCAGCGACAGCGCGTCCACCAGCTTCAGCGCGCCGCGCGTGCCGGTCCGCGCGGCGAGTCCCGGCAGGCGGCGCGCCAGGTAGCCGAGCGCGAACAGGCTGGCCACGATCGCGGCGAGCACCACCAGGGTCTGGCCGATGCGCGCCGGGCTCAGCACGTCGCGCGTCGCCGCCACGGCGCCCGGGCACGCGCACAGGCACAGCCAGGTGACGCACGGCGGGCAGAACGATGGGCTGCGCGGGATTCTCACGCGGACGATTCCTCCGGTCGGGTTGAGCGGTCGGGTGGCCTGCCCGGCCACCAGGGGGCGCACTCCGCGCTACTTCAGCTTCCTGACCCGCTCCTGCGCGCTGACGACGTCCGTGAGCCGGATCCCCAGCTTCTCGTTCACGACCACCACTTCGCCGTGCGCTACCAGCATTCCGTTGATGAGCACGTCGAGCGGCTCGCCGGCCATGCGGTCGAGTTCGACCACCGAGCCCTGGTTCAGCTGCAGCAGGTTGCGGATGCTGAGCCGGCTCTTGCCGATCTCCACCGACAACGTGATCGGGATGTCGAGAATGCTGTCCAGGTCTGCGGGTTTGCCCTGCACACCCGCGGCATGGAGCGTCTCGAACTCGGCCGGGGCGACCGCCGCGCCGCCCGTCGCCGCGCGCTGCTCGGCGAGTGCGGCGCCCCAGTCGTCCTCGGCACCGCCGTCTTCGGCCGCGCGCTGCTCGGCGAGGGCCGCGGCCCAGTCGTCACCTGCCGCGTTGTCCGCTTCGCTCATGGCTTGACTCCAATCTCTGTCGCTCTGGGGGTGATTTCCGAATGCCGCAGCAGGTTCTCGACCTGCAGCGCGTAATTGCCGCGGGACACGCCGTAACGAGCGCGGAAGATCGGCACGTCTTCGACGAACGCCAGCACGGTTTCGGGCAGATCCATCCGCAGCACGTCACCCGGTTTGAAATTGATGAGGTCGCCGACCGTGATCTCGGTCGTCGCGAGCCGCGTACGCAGCTCCACCTCGGCCGTCTTGATTTCCTCCTGCAGCAAGGTGCAGAAGCGCGTGTCCTTGTCCACCGTATCGCTCTGGATGCCGGCATCGAGCAGTTCGCGGATGGGCTCCACCATGGAATACGGCATCGTCACGTGCAGGTGCCCGGCGCCGCCTTCCAGGTCGACGTGGAAGGTGGACACCACCACCACCTCGCTCGGGCTCACGATGTTCGCGAAGTGGGGGTTGACCTCCGACCCGACGTACTCGAACTCGAGCGGCAGTACCGGTTCCCAGGCCTCGGTCAGGGATTCGAACGACATCTCAACGACCTTGCGCACGATCCGCATCTCGGTCCCGGTGAAGTCGCGACCCTCGATCTTGGTATGGAAGCGCCCGTCACCACCGAAGAAACAGTCGACCAGCGAGTACACCAGCTTCGGGTTGCAGACCAGGAGCGCGGAGCCCCGCAGTGGCTTGATCTTGATTACGTTGAGGTTCGACGGCATCAGCAACGTGTGCACGTACTCGCCGAACTTGATCAGCTGGATGCCTTCGACCGAGATCACCGGCGAGCGGCGCAGCATGTTGAACAGGCGAATGCGGAGGTTGCGCGCGAAACGCTCGTTGATCATCTCGAGCGTCGGCATCCGGCCGCGGACGATGCGGTCCTGGCTCGCGAAGTTGTAGGTGCGGACTCCGTCGCCCGGACCTTCGTCGGCCGCTGCGATGTCGACGTCGCCGCTGTCCACGCCGGACAGCAGCGCGTCGATCTCGTCCTGCGAAAGAAGATCCTTGTTCGCCATGACCGGTCACTGCATCACGAGGCTGGAGAAGTACAGGTCCTTGACGGCCTTGGCGGCCTTCTTGGATGCCTGCTCCTTGACCACGCCCTGAACCGCCGCCAGCGCCTCGGCGCGGAGCTTCTCCTTGCCTTCGTTGGTGGCCAGTTCCTCGAACACCTGGCGGCTCAGCAGCAGCACCAGGCTGTTGCGCACGGCCGGCATGTGCGTGGTCAGCGCTTCCTGCGCCTTGGGCGAACCGGTGACCACGCTGATCTCGGCTTTCAGGAACTTGGTGCGCTTCTTCGCGTCCTGGAAGTTCACAACGAAGGCGGGCTCGAGCGAGACGTAGACGGGGCCGGCCTTCTCGCCTTCCTCGCCTTCGGCGGCGGCGTCCTCGTCCGCCTCGTCACCGCTTTCCTCATCCCCTTCGTCCTCGGCGTCGTGCTTCTTGGCGGCGACTTCCTTGTCCTTGCCGCCCATCAGCATCATCGTCGCGCCCACCGCGGCACCGACCGACACGAGCACGGCCACCACCACGATGAGGATCAGTTTCTTGTTGCCACCGCCCTTGGATTCGGGCTTCGCTGCGTCGGACATTGCGACCTCCATTTGCTGGTGCGGAGGTTGAGCAAGACGCGTGCCAGGGAATTCAATTCAGAAGGATCAACGAGTTGGGAATACAGCCGGGTTGCTGCGCCAAACATTTGACCCGCCGCGCGCGGCGCCGGGCCGCGCCCGACGGGGCTTTGACGCAGACCGCCGTCAGGCGTACGCGTCGATCAGCCCGAGCGACAGCCGGGTGGCGACCGCCGGTGACTCCGCCAGGGTCTCGTGGGAGGCGCGCGCCTGTTCGCGGGGCAGGTGGCCGGCGCGTCCGTCCGCCGGCGTCTCGCGCTGGGGCAGCTGCGCGAACACGCCGGAGTCCCCGAGCCTGACCCCGGCGCCATCCAGCATCTCGCGCAGCTTCGGCAGCGCGTCGGCCACGGCATCGCGCACCGCGCCGTGGTGGGACGCGAACTGCACCGTGGCCTCGTCCCGATGAAACGTGATGCGGACGTCGATCGGGCCGAGCTCGGCGGGATTCAGGCTGAGCTGGGCGTGCTTGACCCCATGCTCGACGAGCACGGTGACCTGCTCGGCGAACCGATCGACGAACTGCGGCGTCGTCACCGGCAGCCGGCTGTCGAGCTGCAGCCTGGCTGGCTCGGGCAAGGTGGTGCGTTCCGTGCCCGCGCCCGGCGCATGCACCGGGGTGCCGGTGCCCTCCGGCAGGTCGAACGCAGCGAGATCGAAGTCGCCCGCCGGCGCGGCAGTCGCCGGATCCGTGACGGCGCCGGTATCCTGCCGCGCGTTCGCGCGCCACGCGCCGAACGGCAGATCGTCGGTGGCGTCGGCTTCGGGATCGGTGGACGTCCGGGGGTCCGTGGTGGGCGAGGCGGACGCCGACGCATTCCCCGGCGCGCGGGGCATCGCCGGGCGCAGCCCGTGCAGGACGCGCGACAGGTCTTCAGCCATCGGCAGGTCAGCCGCCGGGTCCATCGGCGCCGCTGCGGCCGTCGCGCTGCCCAGCGTGGCCAGCATCCACGCGGCATCCGCCGGCAATGCCGCGGTGTCCACCGGCAATTCCGCGCCGGGGGCTGCCGCCGGCAGCAGCGTGTCGACGAGCGTCGCGAAGGACTCGCCCTGCCCCTCGTCGGCCGGGGCGACCTCCTGTTCCATCAATCCCTTGGACGACATCGCCTTGGGTGCGGCGGGCGCGAGCGCGACTGCATCTGGCATGGAAGACCTTTGCTCGTGGAGCACTTGTGATTCGACTGATCGGGACAGAGCAAGCGATGTGCCATCCGCGGAAGCGGGGATTTGGTTTAAGGTTCCCCACTCTCCGCCGATTTCCCCTGGAAAGGAGTCTCGCGCGTGCACTCATCGTCCGCCCCCCTGACCCGCAAGCGCGTACTCGTGACCGGCGGCGCCGGCTTCCTGGGCTCGCACCTGTGTGAAGCGCTGCTGGACGCCGGGCACGAAGTGCTGTGCGTCGACAACTACTTCACCGGCTCGAAGGACAACATCGCGCACCTGCTCGCGCGGCCGACGTTCGAGCTGATGCGGCACGACGTGACGTTTCCGCTGTACGTCGAGTGCGACGAGATCTACAACCTGGCCTGTCCCGCGTCACCCGTGCACTACCAGTTCAACCCGGTGCAGACCGTGAAGACCAGCGTGCACGGCGCGATCAATATGCTGGGACTCGCCAAGCGGGTCCGCGCGCGCATCTTCCAGGCGTCCACCAGCGAGGTGTACGGCGATCCGAGCGTGCACCCGCAGGAGGAGTCGTACTGGGGCAACACCAACCCGATCGGACTGCGCGCGTGCTACGACGAGGGCAAGCGCTGCGCGGAGACGCTGTTTTTCGACTATCACCGGCAGCACGCCCTCCGGATCAAGGTCGCGCGCATCTTCAACACGTACGGCCCGCGCATGCACCCGAATGACGGCCGCGTGGTCTCCAATTTCATCGTACAGGCGCTGCGCAACGAGCCGATCACCTTGTACGGCGACGGCTCGCAGACACGCTCGTTCTGCTACGTCGACGACCTGATCCGCGGCTTCCTGGCCTTCATGGGCACCGGTGACGACGTGACCGGGCCAATCAACCTGGGCAATCCCGCCGAGTTCACCATCGGCGAACTCGCGCGGCTCGTGATCGAACTGACCGGCTCGCGATCGGCGCTGACCTGCAGGCCGCTGCCGAGCGATGACCCCCGGCAACGCTGCCCGGACATCGCGCGCGCCCGCGCCCAGCTCGGCTGGGAGCCCGC
>JBFWUN010000040.1:10749-18784 GCA_050247235.1 Gammaproteobacteria bacterium | reverse complement strand
GCGTTTGCGCGGCGCTGGTGCCCCAGCATGCGCAGGCGTTCCCTTTCGACCCGCCGTTCGCTCGCGTCCACGCGACGTGCGAGACCGGCCACCACCTGTTCGATGCGCTGCGCAAAAACCCGGAGTTTCTGCGCCTCGTAACCGGACAGCGCATTGCCGTCCCCGAGACGCCGCAGGTAGTCCGCATGATAGTGCCGCAGGTTCGCGAGTTGGCCCTGCTGCGCGTTCAGCTCACGCTGCGCGGCGGCGAGCGCCTGCGCGGCGATACGCTGCTCGGTGCTGGCGAGTCCGGCGATACGGTGGATGCGCTGGGACTTCTTCACGGGGCGCGCAGCTAGGTTCGGTGGCCGCTCAGCGGAGCGCGAGTCCCAGGGTGGCGATCGCCGCGTCGAGATTGATGGCCTCGCGCGGGTCCTGGCGCAGGAAGCCGGTCAGCCGGCCGCGCAGTTCGATCGCGCGATCGAGCTCGGGATTCGCCCCGGGCTGGTAGGCACCGACATTGAACAGGTCCTGGTTCTGCTCGTAGAGCGAAAGATAGTGGCGGAAGGATTTCGCGAGTTCGAGGTGCGCGCCATCGACGACCTGCGGCATCGTGCGGCTGATCGATGCCTCGACGTCGATCGCGGGGTACTGCCCGCGCTCTGCCAGCGCGCGCGACAGCACGATGTGCCCGTCGAGAATCGCGCGCGCGTTCTCGGCGACGGGGTCGCTGCCCTCCTCGCCCTCCGTCAGCACGGTGTAGAACGCGGTGATCGACCCCCGCCCGTGGAGCCCGTTGCCGGCACGCTCCACGAGGTGCGGCATCCGCGCGAATACCGACGGCGGATAGCCACGGGTAGCAGGCGGTTCGCCGATCGTGAGCGCGATCTCGCGATTGGCCTGCGCGTAGCGCGTGAGCGAGTCCATCAGCAGCAGCACGTGCCGGCCCTGGTCGCGAAAGTACTCCGCGATACAGGTTGCGAGCGTTGCGCCGTGCATGCGCATGAGCGGCGGGTTGTCGGCCGGCGTCGCCACCACCACGGACCGGGCGCGCCCCTCGTCACCGAGGCTGTCGTCGATGAACTCCTTCACCTCGCGACCACGTTCACCGACGAGCCCGACCACGATGACGTCGGCATTCGTGTAGCGCGTCATCATGCCGAGCAGCACGCTCTTGCCTACGCCCGCGGGCGCGAAGAGCCCGATCCGCTGGCCGCGCCCGACCGTCAGCAGCGCGTTGATCGAGCGCACGCCGACATCGAGCGGAACCTTGATCGGCGCCCGGTCCAGCGGATTGATCGGCACGCCCTGCAGCGGGTAACGCGCTTCCAGCCGCAGCGGCCCGCGGCCGTCGAGCGGCTGGCCGGCACCGTCGATTACACGCCCGAGCAGCGCCTCGCCGACCCCCGCTTCGCCAGCGCCGCCCTGCGGGATCACGCGTGCGTTCGGCGCCAGTCCGCGCGTGCTGCCGGTCGGCATCAGGAACACGCGCTCGCCGGCAAACCCGACCACCTCGGTGTCCACCGGATCGCCGTGCCGGTTCAGCACGGTACAGCGATCGCCGATCGCGGCTTCGCAGCCGACGGCCTCGAGCGTCAGCCCGACCATGCGGGTCAGTTTGCCTTCGACCACCAGCGGCGGCGGCGCCTGCACGCGCTGTGCGAGATCGTGCAGCCGGGGCAGCCAGCGTTCGCGCGGCGCGCGGTCAGCGGCCACGGTCATCCCCCCGTTCACCGCCGAGCAGCCGCGAAGCGATGGCGCTCAACCGGCTCTCCACCTGCGCATCGACGCGCGAGGTCTCGGTTTCCACGATGCACCCGCCACGGGTGATCAGCGGATCTGCCTCGAGTTCCCACGCGGTGTCGGCGCGGATGGCCAGCGCCTCCTGCACGATCGCGAGGTCCTCGGGATGCAGGTGGACGCGGGCACGCCGCGTCGCGAGCGGGAGCTGGCGCATCGCTTCGCGCACGACGCCGACCACTTCGCCCGGCGAGTACCGCAGTTCACGGCGCACGAGGTGCCGCGCGATGGTGACGGCGAGTTCGGCGACGGCGTCGACGACCTGGTCGTCGACATTCGCGAGCGGCACCGTGAGCTGCTCGCAGAGCCGTGCGAGCCGCGCGACTTCGTCTTTCACGCGCTGCGCGGTCTCGGTGTAGGCCTGCGCGAGGCCCTGCTGGTAAGCCTCCTGCCGGGCCTGCTCGCGGATCCGGGCGATCTCCTCGGCGGACGGCGCGGCGACCTGCGCCGCGCGCGCGTCGGGACCGGGATGCTCGCCGACGATGGGGCCGGAGATGGTGGGCAGCGCGTGACGCGCATAGCCGGCCACCCGCTCCGCGGCCAGCACCTTGGCGCTCATCGCGTCGCCTCGCGGGAACGGCCGAGGGGCATCACACCATCTCCTCGCCGCCCGCGCCGCCCAGGCTGATCTGACCTTCCTCGGCCAGCCGCCGCGCGATCGTGATGATTTCCTTCTGCGCACCCTCCACCTCGGAGAGCTTCACCGGGCCGCGGTTCTCCAGGTCGTCGCGCAGCATGTCGGCGGCACGCTGCGACATGTTCCGGAAGATCTTGCCCTTCAGCGTGTCGTCGGTGCCCTTCAGCGCGAGCACCAGGTTCTCGGAGGACACCTCGCGCAGCAGCACCTGGATGCCGCGATCGTCGACGTCGCTGAGGTTGTCGAACGTGAACATCAGGTCCTGGATCTTGCCGGACAGCTCCGCGTCGAGCTCCGCGATCGTCTCGGAGATCTTGGCCTCCGCGCTGCGGTCGACGAAGTTCAGGATGTTCGCGGCGCACTTCACCCCGCCCAGGCCCGACGTCGGCCCGCCGCTGCCGCCACGCAGCTGGTGTTCGAGCATGTCGTTCAGTTCCTTCATCGCGGCGGGCTGCACGCCGTCCATCGCGGCGATGCGCATCGTGAGATCGGCGCGGGTGTTCTCCGGCAGTTGCGTCAGTACCTGCGCGGCATGATCGGAGTCGAGGTAGGACAGGACGATGGCAATGATCTGGGGATGTTCGAAGCGGATGAGTTCGACGATGCTGCGCGCGTCCATCCACTTCAGAGAGTCGAGCCCCTTGGTGTTGCCCCCCATCAGGATGCGATCGATCATGCCCTTGGCCTTTTCTTCGCCGAGCGCGTCGTTCAGCACCTTGCGGATGTAGTCGTCGTTGCCGATCCCGAGCGGCGTCTGCTTCTGGATGAGGTGGATGAAATCGTCGATCGTGTCCTTGACCATTTCACGCGACACGTTCTGCAGCGCGGCCATCGCGGCGCCGATCTTCTGCACTTCGCGCGGCCCCAGGTGCTTGATGATCTGCGCCGCGGTACCTTCCCCCAGGCTCATCAGGAACACCGCCGCCTTGTCGACGCCCGTCAACGGGCCCGCTGCTTCAGCCATGTCACTCTCCGACCCAGCCTTTGATCACCTGCGCCGCGACTCTCGGGTCCTGTACCACGATGTTCCTGACCTGTTCGATGTTCTCGTGCGGCGCCCCGGACGCGAGCAGCGGGATCTCCCCGCGCGCGGCCGTGCCGCCGGCCGCCCCGGCGGCCCCTGGCAGCGCGAGCGTCTCCGCCGCGGCGCCGGCGAGCGCGGGTTGGCCGTCCGGACCCGGCAGCGCGCCGGCGGCGGCCGCCAACGTGCCCGTCAGCGCGGGCTTCGCGAGCATCGAGCGGATGGTCGGCTTCAGCACGCCGAACACGAGGAACAGCACGAACAGCGCACCCGCGGCCTGTTTCGCAACGTTCCATACCCACGGCTGCTCCCACAGCGGCGGTTCGGGCATCGCCGCGGGCATTGGCGGGGCAAGGAAATCCGCACCCGTCACGCTGACGGTGTCGCCGCGCGCCGCATCGAACCCGATGGTCTCGCGCACGAGCTGTGTCATCCGTTCGATCTGTTCCGGCGTGAACTCCACCGGCGCGGGCGCGGCGGCAGGGGCAGCGGCTTCGCCTTCGGCCGGCGCGGCGTCGCCTGCGTCCGCCGCCGCAGGGTCGGCCGCCGGCGCGGGCGGCACCACGTTGCGTACCACCACGGCAACCGACAGCCGGCGGATCGTGCCGGTGGATGGTCGCGTGTGCGAGATTGTTCGGTCCAGTTCGTAGTTGCGCGTGGTCTGCTTGCGCCGGTTCTGCGGCGTCGCCTCCTGTTCGGTGGCGGCAGCGGCGCCTGGCACGGCACCGTCCGCGCCCGCGTCACTTTCGGCAATCGCCTCGGGTGCCGCGGCGTCGGCCGGCGGCGAGTTGGACAGCGCACCGGGCACGCCGCCCGGACCGTTGCCCGACCGTTCCTCTTCCAGCAGCCGCTCGCTGCGCACGGCCGGCAGGTCAGGATTGAAACTCTCCCGGGTCTGTTCGCTGATCGTGAAATCGAGATCGGCGTTGACCTGCGCGCGCACCCCGTCGGGTCCGACCAGCGGCGCGAGGATCTGCTCGATGCGTTCGATGTAGGACTGCTCGAGGCGACGCGCGTAGTCGTAACGCTGGGCCGTGATCGCCATTTCCTTGTCGGCGTTCTCGCTCATCAGCAGGTTGCCGCGACTGTCGACGATGGTCACGCGACCGGCCGGCAGATTGGGCACACTGGCCGCGACGAGATGCGTGATCGCGTCGATCTGCTGGGGATCGAGGCCGCGCCCCGGGTAGAGGTCGATGATCACGGACGCGCTGGGCGATTTGCGGTGACGCGCGAACACGCTCTCTGCCGGCAGCGCGAGATGTACGCGCGCGCCGCGCACGTTGTCGATGCGCGCGATCGAGCGCGACAGCTCACCCTCGATCGCATGCTGGTAGCGCGCGCGTTCCAGGAACTGGCTGGTGCCGAACTTCTCCTGCTGCTCCAGCAGCTCGAAGCCCCGCGCGCCACCCTTGGGAAGACCCGCGGCCGCGAGCTTCATCCGCGCCTCGTCGGCTTTGCCCGCGTCCACCAGGATGGAGCCGGCCCCGGCCTCGATCTGATAGGGAATCTGGGTGGTCTTCAGCGCATCGGCCACCTGGCTCAGGTCGCGTTCCGACAGGTCGGTGTACAGCAGGGTGTAGCTCGGTTCGCGCGCCCACATCACGACGTACACGCCCAGCGCGACGCTCGCCGCGATGCCGAGCATGACCACGAGCTGGCGGAGAATCGCCGCGGGCGAGGTCTGTTCCACGTAAACGGTGGTGTCGGCCATGAGTCAGGGATCCGTCGGGTTGCGAGTGAGTCGATCCGCGCGCTGCGGCACGTCTAGATCGGCATGTTCATGATGTCCTGGTACGCGCTGACGAGCTTGTTGCGCACCTGGGTCACCGCCTGGAACGACACGTTGGCCTTCTGGGAGGCGATCATCACCTCCGACAGATCGACCTTCGGATCCCCGCGATCGAAGCGCTCCGCCAGTACCCGCGCGTCCTGCTGCGTCTCGTTGACGCCGGCCAGCGCCCGCGTCAGCAGGCCCTGGAAGTCGGCTGGCCGCGCACTCGCGGTCTCGTGCAGCGTGGCGCCCGCCTGCGCGCGCGCGGCGAGCGCACGCATCTGCAGCAGCAATCCGTTCGCGTCGATCGTGTTCATGGACACACCTCGCAGTGGACTCAGTGGCCGGGGACAGCCAGGCCTTCGTCGCGCATGCGCGCGAGCTTGTAGCGCAACGTGCGCGGGCTGATGCCGAGCTTCTCGGCGGCGTACTTGCGGCTGCCGCCGCCTTCGTCCAGCGCGTCGAGTATCAGCTTGCGTTCGTGATCCCGCAGGTCGTCGCCGAGGGTCTCGGCTGCCGCCTCGTCGTGCGCGGCCGGCGGCACCGGCGGGACCTCGCGCGGCGCGGCCGCCGCTTCGAAGAGCAGGTCGTCCGCTTCGATCGCGTGGCCCGCGTGCACGATCAGCGCCCGCTGCATCACGTTGTCGAGTTCCCGGATGTTGCCCGGCCACGCGTAGGCCTGCAGCGCGGCGCGGGCGCCGGCGCCGAGCACCGGCACCGCGCAGTCGGCGCGCTGCGCGGCGCGCGCGAGCAGGAACCGCGCGAGCGGCAGGATGTCCAGCCGGCGCTCGCGCAGCGGCGGCACGTGCAACGGGAACACGTTGAGTCGGTAGTACAGGTCCTCGCGGAAACGCCCGGCGCGGACCTCCGTCAGCAGGTCACGATTCGAGGTGGCGATAACGCGGACGTCGAGGTCGATCAGCGTGCTGCCCCCCACGCGCTCCACCTGCCGCTCCTGCAGCACGCGCAGCAGCTTGGCCTGCAGCGGCAGGCTCATCTCCGAGACCTCGTCGAGCAGCAGGGTGCTGTGCTGGGCCTGTTCAAACTTGCCCGGGCACGACTTGTAGGCACCGGTGAACGCCCCCTTCTCGTGGCCGAACAGCACCGCTTCCAGCATGTTGTCGGGGATCGCCGCGCAGTTGATCGCAAGTGGCGCGTGCGCCCCACGACGCGAGGAACGATGGATCAGGCGGAAGAAGACTTCCTTGCCGACACCGGACTCGCCGGTGATCATCACGGAGGTGTCGGTCCGGGCCACCCGTCGCGCCAGTTCCACCGCGCGCAATGTCGCAGGGTCCTCCGCGATCATCTCGCCCGGCTCGGCCGCCGGGCTCGCGAGGAACTGGCCGAGACTCGCGACCAGCACTTCCGCCTCGAACGGCTTCAGGAGGTAGTCCGTCGCACCGTGCTTCATCGCGTCGATCGCCGTCTGCACCGAGCCATAGGCGGTCATCATCAGCACGGGAATGTCCCGGTTGCGCCGGCGGATCTCGCGCAGCAGCTCCAGCCCGTTCATCGGCGACATCTGCACGTCGCTGATCACGAGTTCGATGCCCCCGTCGTGGAGGGCATCGAGGCAGCTCGCGCCGTCGGCGAACTCGCATACCTCGTAACCCGCCAGCGCGGCGGTTTCACACAGGGCTTCTCGCAGTGCGGCGTCGTCCTCGACGATCGCGATCCTCGTGTTACGGTGCATCAGGTCATGTCCTCGCGGGCGGCGGCGCGCGCATCGGCGCGCGGCAGGGTCAGTACGAATGCGGCGCCATCGGTGACGGCGGGGTCGATCGCCAGTTCGCCGCGATGCGCGCGGGCCACCGCCCGCGCCGCCGACAGGCCGAGCCCGGTGCCCTGGGTGCGCGTCGTGTAGAACGGCTCGAAGATCTGCTCGTGGAGCGCCACCGGCACGCCCGGCCCGCCATCCGTCACGCGCAACACCACGTGGGAGGCGGTCGCGGCGACTGACAGGTCGCAGCGGCCGGCGCCGGACTGCGCGTGGCGGGCGTTGTCGACGAGATTCAGCAGCACGCTGACCAGCGCGTGGCGGTTGCCGATCACGCAGAGCGCAGCCGGCGCGTCGCTGACCGTGAACGCAAGTGTCTCGGCGTGCTCCTGCGCGGCCACGGCGCGGCAGACGTCCTTCAGCAGTTCGCCGACCGCGATCGGCTCCGGGTCGACGACCGTGCCCCGCGCGAAGGTCAGCATGTCATTGACGAGGTGTTCGACCTGGCGGATGGCCTCGAGCGCGCGCACCCGCGCGCGCTGCCGGACCGCCGTGTCGGCCGCTGGCCGCGCGAGGTTGGACAGCTGCAGCAGCGCAGTCGCGAGCGGCGTGCGGATCTGGTGGGCGAGCACCGCGGCCAGTTCGGTCTTCGCGGACAGACGGCGGTGATGCGCGAGCTGGTCCTGCAAGTGCCGGGTTTCGGACACGTCCTTCAGCAGCAGGATCTGGCCGGGCTCACCAGGCAGCGCCGCGGTGGATACGTTCACGCGGCGACCGTCGGGCAGCGATACGTCGTGCCCGTCGTCCCACCGCGGTGCGAACGCGCGCGCAACGACGGCAATCCAGGGTTCGCCCACGCGCAGCGCGCCGAGCAGTTCGCTCGCCGCCGGGTTGAACTGCGCGACGCGCCCCTGGCCATCGAGGACGACCACGCCGCCGGGCAGCGCGTCGAGCAGCGCACCGAGACGACCGGCGAGACGTTCCTTCTCGGCGAGTTCGGCGGCCAGCACCTGGTGCGATGCGTGCAGCGCGTCGGTCAGCTCGGCGACACGCCGATCGACACTGGGATCGGCCGTGCCGTCCGCGGCATGGCCCGGTTCGCGT
>JBFWUN010000040.1:5150-10649 GCA_050247235.1 Gammaproteobacteria bacterium | reverse complement strand
CCTTCGTGGCCGAGCCGTTCGACGAGGTCGTTGATCAGCAGCGGCAGGTCCTCCGCGCGCTCGCGCAGCGGCGGGGTCTCGATCGGGAACACGTTCAGACGGTAGAACAGGTCTTCGCGGAAGCGGCCCTCGGCGATGGCCTGCTCGAGGTTCACATGCGTGGCGGCGATGATCCGCACGTTGACCGTGATGCTCTTGCTGCTCCCGACCCGCTCGAACGTGCGCTCCTGGAGGACGCGGAGCAGCTTCACCTGCATCGGCAGGCTCATGTCGCCGATCTCGTCCAGGAACAGCGTGCCGCCGTCCGCCATCTCGAAGCGGCCCTGGCGGCTGGTGATCGCACCAGTGAATGCGCCCTTCTCGTGTCCGAAGAGTTCGCTCTCGAGCAGGTCCGGGGGAATCGCCCCGCAGTTCAGCGGCACAAACGGCTTGGCGCGCCGGACGGAATGATGATGGATGTGTCGTGCCACCACTTCCTTGCCGGTGCCTGACTCGCCGACGACCAGTACGTTGGCGTCGCTCTTGGCAACCATCTCGATCATGTTGCGCACGCGCTGGATGCCCTTGCTGCCGCCCACGAGATTGCGGAACAGTTCAGGGTTGCGTGCGGAGCCCGCCAGGTGGCGGGTCTCCCGGTAGGTCTCGATCTTCTGCAGCAGCCGTTCGAATTGCGCGTGACGCAGCGGCAGGCGGAGCCGCGCGAGCACGCCGGTGTCGACGTCGGGTCCGAGCCCGGTCTCGCCGTCACCCTGTTCGAGCAGCAGCAGCGGCGCGTACGGATCCAGGGTTTTCAGCTCCTCGAACGTGGCGCGCCGCCGCTCCGGCGTGCCGCACTGGCCGAGCAGGATGAAGCCGGGAGACTGCTGCGCGTCGAACTGCGCGCGCCAGGGTCCATCGGCATCGCACGCGGCGGCAGGCAGGTCGAGGTAGGTCAGAATGTCGACAATCTGGCGCGCGAGCGCCCCGTCGTTCTCGATCAGCAGGACTGGGGATTGGGCCGCCATGGAAATACCCTTCGATTCGCCAAGATTCCGACGCGATGACGCGCGGTAGTTTAGTGGCGTCGGGAATTCCGACAAGGCTCGTGCACAATTCGTCACACTTTGTGTCGATCTGCGTCGGCTGATCGACGCGTCCGGTGCGCGCGGCGTCACGAATCCGACGCCGACACGGGACGCCTGGTCTCGCTAAGGGGCTGCGGCGATGTTCAGGTAGGTCAGGGCCGCGCGGCTGCCGTGACGGAAGGCGTCGGCCGAGGCACGTTCGGCCGCCTGGGCCGCGCGGATGGCGGCGGTGATCTGCCGGGTCGCAGCGAGCGCGGACTGCAGGACCTGCGCGACGCGCGCGCGATCCGAGGCGGCCACTTGGGCAGGAAGTCCCAGGAGCAGCGCGGCGCGGCGGGAGTCCAGCTCGCCGACGAGCGCCCAGTCCGCCTGCGCGCTCGCCTCGAGCATGCACGCGGTCAGCGCTTCCACCTGCCGAAGGTCGTCCAGCAGGGGCGCACACGCCGCCCGCGTGTGGTCGCGCGACCCCGGCGAGGTGGCGGAGGGTGTCACGCGCCTTCCGTGGCGTCGGGGCAGATGCCGTTCCACCCGGCGCGCACTTCGTGCAGGAGCTTCGCGACCTCGTCGAGCGCGGTCACGTCATTGTCGAGGTTCGCCACTACGAGGCGGCGCATCATGTAGTCATAGAGTGCGTCGAGATTGGCGGCGATTTCGCCACCGGCCTCCAGGTCCAGCGCGGACTTCAGACCTTCGACGATCTGCAGCGCCCACGAGATCTGCTCTCCCTTGGCGGCGGTCTGGTGTTGCTCCATCAGCGCGCGCGCGAGCTGGATCTTGCCCAGGGCCCCGTCCATCAGCATCTGGATGAGCTTGTGCGGTGACGCCGTCTCGATATTGGACTGCACCCCGACCTTGCGGTACTGGGCGGCTCCGAGCGTGGCGCTGCGCGGCATTGCATTCATTCATTGCACCCCGTTGAGTGGTTCGCGATGGGTCCGGTCGGCGCAGCGGTCAGGCGCCGGATGGCGGACTCCGGCTGTATCGGCGTGACGCGCGAATTCTTGGAGCGCGCCGCGAATCCTGCGGGCCAGGCCCGCTTTTCGTGAGTTGGCTTGAAGCTTGCACCGTCCCTGGCGGCGGCACAGTCGCGTCAAGATTCCGTCGGGGGCGGCATCACCAGTGAACTACAGCGAGAAACGGGTCCTCGTGACCGGCGGCACGGGGTCGTTCGGCAATTTCGTCGTCCGGCGGCTGCTGACCGCGGGTGTCAGGGAAGTGCGGGTCCTGTCCCGGGACGAGAAGAAGCAGTACGACATGCGGGTGTTCTACCGGGGCCGGCCCGACCTGACCCTGATGATCGGCGACGTGCGTGACCCGCGCGTGGTGGACGAGGCGATGCAGGGCATCGACGTGGTGTTCCACGCGGCAGCACTGAAGCAGGTGCCCGCGTGCGAACATCATCCGCAGGAAGCCATCAAGACGAACGTGCTCGGCGCGGAGAACCTCGTGGCGGCGGCGCTGCGCCACGCGGTGGAGTGCTTCGTGATGATCAGCACTGACAAGGCGGTCAAACCCGTCAACGTGATGGGCATGACGAAAGCCCTGCAGGAGCGTACCGTGCTCCATGGCAACCTGTCGCGCGCGAACAAGGGCACGCGGCTGTGCTGCGTGCGCTACGGCAACGTCCTGCGCTCACGCGGCTCGGTGGTGCCGTTCTTCCGGCGCCAGCTCGCGCTCGGCCAGACCATGACGATCACGGACGAACGCATGACCCGCTTCCTGCTGACCCTGAACGAAGCGATCGACCTGGTGCTGTACGCGGCCGAGCACACCGAAGGGGGTGAGATCTTCGTGCGCAAGGCGCAGGCCGCCAAGGTCACCGACATCGCGTGCGTGCTCGCCGAGGAAGCGGGCAAGGCCTGCGACTACAAGGTCATCGGGATCCTGCCGGGCGAGAAGCTGCACGAGATCCTGGTGTCCGAGGAAGAACTGGTGCGCGTGCGCGACTGCGGCCAGTATTACAAGGTCATGCCGTGGTGGGAGTCCGCCCGGTACGACGAACTGGCGCAGGAATTCGCGTCCGGCGACCACGTGACCGGTACCACGGAGATCAGGCGCATGATCGCGCTCGCTGATCGCGAGTTCGAGATCCTCGAGATGGCCGATGGCGAGTTCGCCAAGTTCTGAAGCTCCGCGCATCCCCCTGTTCAAGGTGCACATGCCGCCGCGGGCCGCGTTGCTCCCGCGGCTGGAGGATGTGCTGTACAGCGGACAGATCGGCGAAGGCGCGGCGGTGGTCGGATTCGAACGCGAGTTTGGCGCGTTCGTCGGCGCCGCGCACTGTCTCGCGTTCTCGTCGGGGACGGCTGCGCTCCACACGGCGCTGATGCTCGCCGGCGTGCGCGCAGGGGACGAGGTCGTGAGCACCCCCATGACGGCGGAGCCGACGAACCTCGCCATCCTGCATGCCGGTGGCACGCCGGTGTGGGCGGACGTCGATCCGGCGAACGGCAATGTCAGCGCCGCGACGATCGCGCCATGCATCACCTCGCGCACACGGGCGATCGTCGTGGTCCATTACGGCGGTATCCCCGTCGATCTCGCGCCGGTGCTCGCGCTTGCCGCCCGGCACGGCCTGCCGGTGATCGAAGACGCCGCGCATGCACTCGGCGCGCGCTACGCGGGGCGTCCCATCGGTACGCACTCCCCGTTCGTGATGTTCTCGTTCCAGGCCATCAAGCACATGACGACGGTGGACGGCGGCATGCTCGCGGTGGCCGACGCAACGCTGCTGCCGCGCGGCCGCCGGCTGCGCTGGTTCGGGATCGACCGGGCGGCCGAACGGACCACCGTCGATGTCGCCGAGGCGGGCTTCAAATACCACATGAACAACGTCACCGCGACGATCGGCCAGGTGCAGCTCGCGCACATCGTGCCGGTGATCGCGCGACATATCGAAAACGGTCGTTACTTCGATCGCGCCCTCGACGGGATTGCCGACGTTGAACGCTGCACGTGGACACCCGCGGCGGAACCTTCGTACTGGTTCTACACGGTACTCACGGACCGCCCGGACGATCTCTCCCGGCACCTGGCCGCACATGGCATCGCGAGTTCCAAGGCACACCGGCGCAACGATGCGCACCCCGTGTTCGCCGCGAGCCGCCGGGCGCTGCCCGGGGTCGATCGCTTCTTCGCGCGGATGCTGCACCTCCCGTGCGGCTGGTGGGTCACGGACGAAGACCGGGACCACATCGTGGACGTGATGCGGCGTGGATGGTGAGGTGTCGATCCCGCTGTTTCGCACGCCCGATCTGCGTGGCGCGCTGCCGCGTCTCGCCGACGTGCTCGCCAGCGGACAGCTCGCCGGCGGCGACACGGTGGCCGCGTTCGAACGCGCGCTGGGCGCGTATCTCGGCAACCCGCACGTGCTGGCCGTCGCCGATCGGTCGGCCGCGCTGACCCTGGCGCTGCGCGCGGCGGGGATCGCGCCGGGCGACGACGTGCTGCTGTCACCGCTCGTATGCCTCGCGACGAGCATGCCGGTGCTTGCGCTGAATGCGCGCCCGGTGTGGTGCGACGTGGATCCCGCCACCGGCATGCCCACCGCGGACATGCTCGCCGCCGCGCTCACGGCGCGCACGCGCGCGATAGTCGTGTATCACTGGGGCGGCGACATCGCGCCACTCGCCGAACTGCAGGCGTTCGCCGCCGGACATGGTCTCGCGCTGATCGAGGATGCCGCGGCCGCACTTGGTGGCGCATATCGCGGACGCGTCATCGGGAACACCGGCAGCGACTACACCGTGCTGTCGTTCTACGCGGTCAATCCGCTCGCGCTGGGCGAAGGCGGTGCGCTGGTATGCCGCCGTGCGGAGGACCTGGAACGCATCCGCTGGCAGCGGCGCTATGGGATCCACCTGCCGAGCTTCCGCCTCCCGGGCGGCGACCTGAACCCGGCAAGTGATATCCCGGTGGGCGGTTACAACTTCGGGCTGACGAGTCTCGCTGCCGCGCTCGGTCTCGCGCAGTTCGATGCATTCCCGGCACGCATCGCCCGCCACCAGGAGAACGCGCGCTGGCTCGACGCGGCACTGGCCGGCCTCGGCGGAGTGACACGGCTGTCGCGCGCGGCGGATGTGCAGTCGGGCTGCTGGACGTACGGTCTGCGCGCCGCAGACCGCGACGCGCTTATCGCCGCACTCCATGCGCAGGGCATCGGCGCGCAGCGCCTCCACCTGCGCAACGATCATTACTCGTGCTTCGTGCGCGCCCCCCGTGCCCTGCCCGGGGTCGACTGCTTCGACGCGGAGAACCTCGCGATCCCGTGTGGCTGGTGGGTGGACGACGCGGCACGCGAACGCATCGTCGACTGCGTGCGTGCTGCGTCGTGACGCCGACGTATCGCCGGGATGTCCTGTCGGTCTGGCCGGGGCTCATCGCCGAACTCGATCGGGAATTCGTCACTGGACGTGGCCGTACGATCTCGCTCTCG
>JBFWUN010000040.1:0-5050 GCA_050247235.1 Gammaproteobacteria bacterium | reverse complement strand
GCCTCGGGGTCCGAGTATCCGGCGTTGTGGGCGCAGGTGGTGGCCGGTGCCGACGAAGTGCACGTGAACCTCGCGACCACGGACCCCGCGCGGAACTGGCTGGACCGGCATGCCACGATCACGTGGCAACCCCAGGCGCTGACGCACTGGTACCCGCTGACCGACGCGGGCGCGCGGCAGCCGCTGTCCACGTGGTACATCCCGTGGCTTGATCGGCTCTAGGCACGGTCCTCGCCCGACGTTCGATTCCGGAAGTCGCGACTGCGGATGTGCGTACGCGGGCGAGAGGAGCCGCGGGCGCGACACGCCGTGAAGCCATCCCTGGAGGCTCGCGCGCCGCATCCCTGCGGCGCGACGGTCGCGCCCGCGGCTCCTCTCGCCCGCACCTTGACCTCGGTGGCGCGACTTCCGGATTCGAGCGTCGGGCTAACCGCCGAACCGCACGGCCGGGGTGACGCCAGCCGGCATCGGATGCAGTGCCGGATGCAGCACGTGCGCGAGCAGTTCGAGGCTATCAACGAGGCGCGGCCCGGGCCGATTGAAGTACGCGTTGCCGTCCATGACCCAGCTGCATCCCGCGCGCACCGCGCGCAAGGCGTTCCATTCGGGCCGGCGCGCCACCTTGCGCACGTCATCGAGCGTACGGGTAACATCGAACCCGCAGCAGGCGATCACGATCACGTCCGGCGCGGCCGCCGCGAGCGCTGACCATTCGCGCGTCGTCGATGGCCGACCGACGCGGCCGAACACCGGCTCGCCCCCCGCCAGGGTTACCAGTTCCGGGTTCCAGTGCCCGGCGTCGAACAGGGGATCCAGCCACTCCAGCAGCGCAACGCGCGGCCGCACGGCGAGGGGTAACGTCGCGCTGCGCGCCGCGACCGCGGCAATCCGTGCGGCGAGTGCCGCGCGCAAGGCGACACCCGCGGCCGGCGTACCCGCGGCTTCGGCGAGCGCGACCAGGCTGTCCAGCACGTCGTCGAGCCGCTCGGGCTGCAGGTTGAAGACACGCGCCACGCGTGGCAAGGCGCACGCCGCCGCGGCCACTTCTTCCGCGGACACCGCGCAAACGTCGCACAGTGCCTGCGTGACCAGCAGGTCCGGTGCGAGCGTCGTGAGCAGCGGGTGGTCGAGCGTGTACAGCGCCGTCTGGCGTCCGAGTTCTTCGCGCACCTGGCGATCGATCTCCGCGCTGGTCAGGCCGTGCGCGATACGCGTGGCAGTGACGCGCGGCAAGGTGACGACATCCGGGGGATGGTCGCATTCATGCGAGACCCCGACGAGATCGTCGCGCAGCCCAAGCGCGCAGATCATCTCGGTGGCGCTTGGCAGCAGGCTGACGATTCTCCGGCGCATGCGACTTTCCCATGGACGACCCCGGGGCGATAGTCGGCAACCCGCCGTCGGATGTCCAGCTGGATGCGGCTTGCGTTCGCGCAGCGCGGACGCTAATTTCCGGACACGGCAACCGGCCGGCGAGCGGCTTCCAGACCATGTCACTGCATCGGCAAGGCGTCATCAGCGGCGTCGGCGAGACCGCCTACTCCAAGGTCTCCGGCAAGAGCGTGCTCGCGCTGCATCTCGAGGCGTCCCTCGCGGCACTGGACGATGCGGGACTGTCCCCCCGCGACATCGACGGCGTGATTCCGCATGCCGGCATCGGCGTCGTCGCCGAGGATTTCATCACCAACTTCGGCATCCCGGACCTGCGCTTCTCGGCGAACACGCCGCTCGGGGGTGCGAGCCCGCTCGCCGCGATCCAGTGCGCGCTGGCCGCGGTGTCCGCCGGACTCTGCCGCCACGTGCTCGTCCCCATCGCGCGCAACGGCTCATCCGGCGGACGCATCGCGTCGCGGCTGCGCGAGATGCCGCAGTTCCGTGCGCTCGCCGAGTTCGAACTGCCGATGGGGGCGTTCGCCCCGGCGCAGATCTACGCGCCGATGGCCCGCCGGCACATGGAGCTGTACGGCACCACGTCGCTGCACTTCGCGGAGATTGCCGTGTCCACGCGGCATAACGCCCTCCTGCACGGCAACGCGATGATGAGCACGCCACTGACCGTCGCTGATCACCAGTCCGCGCGGATGATCGCGGACCCGTTCCGGCTCTACGACTGCAGCCTGGAGAGTGACGGCGGCGCCGCGGTGATCGTCTCGCGCGCCGACTGCGCACGGGATCTTCGCCAGCCGCCCGTGACGGTGCTGGGCGTCGCCGAAGGCCATCCGGATTCCCCGAGCGCGATCACGCAACGCCCTGACATCATCCGCATCGGGCTCGACAAGGCCGCGCCGCGCGCGTTCGAGATGGCCGGCGTGTCGCGTGACGACATCGACGTGGCCGAAATCTACGACTGCTTCACCTACGTGGTGCTGCGTCAGCTCGAAGCCCTGGGCTTCTGCGCGCCCGGCGAAGGAGGACCGTTCGTCGCATCAGGCGCCATCCGGCTGGACGGGCGGCTGCCAGTCAATACGCATGGCGGCCTGCTGTCACAGGCTCACATGGTGGGATTGAACCACGTGGTCGAACTCGTCAGGCAGCTGCGCGGCACCGCCGGCGCGACGCAGGTCCGCGACGCCCGTATCGGGCTCGTGACCGGCTACGGTGACATGGGCGACGGTACCGTCGCGATCATGGCCCGCGCATGAGCGATTCGCTGCCCTCGAGGCCGCTGCCGGAGCCCACGCCGGAGTCCAGGCCCTACTGGGATGGGCTGCGCGAACACCGCCTGCGCCTGCAGCGCTGCGCCGACTGCGGTACCGTCCGCCACTATCCCCGGCCGCTGTGCAGCCAGTGTCATTCGGCGCGCACCACGTGGATCGACGCCGACGGCCGGGGCCGCGTGCACAGCTGGACCGTGGCCCATCACCCGTTCCACCCGGCATTCAAGCGCGACGTGCCGTACGCGCTCGTCACGGTCGACCTGCCGGAAGGGGTCCGCGTGATGGCGCCGTACCGCGGCACGCCATCGGATCTCAAAATCGACCTGCCCGTCCGGCTGGTCTTCGAAGACGTCCTGCCCGAGCTCACGCTTCCCGCGTTCACGTCCGCCTGACACCTGCCGGCCCGCTCAAGGGACCCGCGGATGCGGACGATACCCGCTGCATAACCCCACCCCGCGCGCCAGGAGCGGCCGCGCGCTGAGAACCTATGCGGAAGAAAATAAAGGTCAACCAGCTGCAACCCGGTATGTTCGTCGATGAACTGTGCGGTTCATGGATGGATCATCCCTTCTGGAACACGCGCTTTCTCGTCGAGGATCCTGCCGACGTCGCCCGGCTCGTCGCCTCACCGGTGCGCGAGCTCTGGATCGATACCGCGCGCGGTATCGATGTCCCTGAAGCGCGCACGGCGCAGGAGATCGAGGCCCGCAACGAAGCGGCCTTGCAGGATCTCGCGACCCGTCCCGCGGCACCGCCGCGGCGCGAGGCCATGGACGCGGAGATCGCGCGCGCCGCGCGCATCTGCAGCCGCGCTCGCGGCGCGGTGATGTCCATGTTCAAGGAGGCGCGCATGGGCCGTGCGGTGTCCGGCGAGCAGCTCGCGCCGCTGGTCGACGAGATCTCCTCCTCCGTGCTGCGCAATCCCGGCGCGCTGGTCAGCCTGGCCCGGCTGAAGACCAAGGACGACTACACCTACCTGCATTCCGTGGCGGTCTGTGGCCTGATGATTTCGCTCGGCCGCCAGCTTGGATTACCGGACTCGGACACGCGCGAGATCGGCCTCGCCGGGCTCGTGCACGATCTCGGCAAGGCCGAGATCCCGGACGAGATCCTCAACAAGCCGGGCAAGCTGACCGACCACGAGTTCGACGTGATCCGGGGACACCCGTCGGCCGGGCATCGCATGCTGATCGAAGGCCAGGGCGTCGGTGACATTCCGCTCGACGTCTGCCTGCACCACCACGAGAAGATCGACGGTAGCGGGTACCCGGACCGCCTGTCCGGGGACGCGATCTCGCTGTACGCGAAGATGGGTGCGGTGTGCGACGTCTATGACGCGATCACGTCCAACCGGGCGTACAAGGCCGGCTGGAGCCCGGCCGAAGCGCTGCGCAAGATGACGGAGTGGAGCGAAGGCCATTTCGATCGTGCGGTCTTCCAGGCTTTCATCAAGTGCGTCGGGATCTATCCCGTCGGCTCGCTCGTGCGGCTGGAGTCGGGCCTGCTCGCGGTCGTCATGGACAACCAGAGCGAGGCGCTGCTGACCCCCACCGTTAAGGCGTTCTACTGTACCCGCCGCAAGGAGCGCATCGTGCCGCGGGTGTTCGATCTCGCGCGGCTCTCGGGCAAGGACAAGATCAGGAACTGGGAATCACCGTCGAACTGGCCGTTCCGCGATCTCGACGAACTGTGGAGCGGCCAGCCGACGCGGCACTGAACGTCTCGTCACGGTGTCGCCTCGCGTGCCGCGCACCAGGCGCGCCACCCCGTGCGGTACACGTCCTCCAGGTCGCGGACGAAAGACTCGGCGTCGAGCAGTGGCGAGGCCGCGAGGCGCGGCCGGAGCTCCGACCGCAGCGCCGCGAGGCGCGGCAGGTCCGCCGCGAATTCCCGGCAACGCTGTACGTACGCGACCGGATCGGCCGCCGCGAACGCCGTCAGGCCGGTGGCGTTCAGCAGGCTGTAACTTGCACGGGACAGGAACGTGTCACCGGTCAAGGTCACCACTGGCAACCCCATCCACAGGGCATCGCAGGTCGTCGTCCCGCCATTCACCGGGAACGGATCCAGCGCGACGTCGACCTCGGCAAACAGCGCCAGGTACTCCGCACGCAGCAGGCGATCGCGCAGGTCGATTCGCGCCGGGTCCACCCCGTGATGCGCGAACCGCGCCTGCAGCGCCGCATGGTCGGCACCCGCCGGCACCGTGATCATCGTGAGGCGACTGTCCGGCAGCGCGCGCAGGAGGTCGGCCCACAGGGTGACCACCCGCGGGCCGATCTTCGTGTAGCTGTTGAACGACCCGAATGTCAGGTAACCGCGCGCGAGCGCGGGCAGTGGCGATACCGCCGGCATGTCCGCGAAAGGCTGGTAGCACCACAGGGTGTGCGGCA
>JBFWUN010000039.1:8704-39553 GCA_050247235.1 Gammaproteobacteria bacterium | reverse complement strand
CGGACCGGGCGCTGCGTGGCTTTGCGGACGCGCAGGGAAGGGCGGTGTTCCAGGTCTCCGCGCACGTGCTGAGTGGAGGTGACGCGAACACCGGGCCGGGCCGCTAGAATCCCTGGACACGTTCAACCGCGCGAGGTACCCGCCATGAACGCTCCGTTCAAGTACAACCGCCTGTCCCGGGACGCCGCCGCCCTGCTGCTGGTGGATCACCAGGCGGGCCTCATCTCCCTGGTCCAGGATTTCTCGCCGGGCGAGTTCAAGAACAACGTGCTGGCCATCGCCGCCTGCGGCAGGTATTTCGAACTCCCGACGATCCTCACCACCAGCTTCGAGAACGGACCGAACGGACCGCTGGTCCCGGAGCTGAAAGAGATGTTCCCGACTGCGCCCTACATCGCGCGCCCGGGCAACATCAACGCGTGGGACAACCAGGACTTCGTCGAAGCCGTCCGGCGGACCGGGCGGCGGCAGCTCATCATCGCCGGCGTGGTCACGGAGGTGTGCGTGGCGTTCCCGGCGCTTTCCGCCGTGGAGGAAGGGTACGAGGTGTTCGTGATCACCGATGCCTCGGGCACGTTCAACGAGGTCACGCGGCACACTGCCTGGTTGAGGATGCAGGCGGCGGGGGTCCAGCTGATGAACTGGTTCGGGATGGCATGTGAGCTGCACCGCGACTGGCGCAACGACATCGAAGGTCTCGGCACGCTGTTCTCGAACCACATCCCGAACTACCGGAATCTCATGACGAGCTACTTCACGCTGGCAGGTGCGAAACAGCAAACCCCGTCTTGAGGTTGTCTCGGCAGGTCAAACGGAAGCATCGCGATTTGACGATGATGGAAGGCGTCCTGCGTCTCGCCGCCGGCCGGCACGGTGGACAGGCGCGCCCGAGGCCAACCTCATGACGCGGGCGAACGTCGAGACCGGCGCCGTGTTGCGACGGGAGCTGCTGGCGCTCGCCGAAGAGGATCGCCGGACGCGGGAGGCACTGGCGGCGGCGGGAACCCTTTGGGACGGTTACCATCCGGACATGGAGGCCATCCATCGTCGCAATGCCGCGCGCCTCGCCGAAATCATCGAGGAGATGGGCTGGCCATCCTCTTCCCTGGTGGGAGAAGACGGCGCGGAAGCAGCCTGGCGGGTTGCACAGCATGCGATTGGCGAGCCGGAGTTTCAGCGGCGCTGCCTGCAGGCGCTCCAGCGCGCGGCCGAAGCGTGTGACGTGCCGGCATGGCAACCCGCGATGCTCGAAGATCGCATCCGCGTCTTCGAAGGCAGGCTGCAGCGATACGGCACGCAGCTCGAGCCGGGCGAGGACGGCACGCCGCGCCCCTGTGCCATGGAGGATCCGGACAACGTGGACCGGCGTCGCCGCGCGGTCGGACTGGAACCGCTGGCCGCGCGCCTGGCGCGGGAACCGCCGATCCCGCTGCCCCGGGATCGCGCCCGCTTCGATCGCGAGTACCAGGCGTGGCTCGTGCGCACGGGATGGCGGCGCTGACATGGCGCCACCGGCGCACCTCGCACCCGGGGACACCGTAAACGTGCCGCACGAAAAATCCCCGCTGGCCGCGCTTGCGCTCTATGCCCTGGCAATGGCCTGCGTGGAATCCGCGCTGGTGGTGTACCTGCGCGATCTCTACTACCCGGCGGACCCGCGCGTGCTCTTCCCGCTGGTGCTGCTGAACCACGCGCACCTGGGGATTGAACTGCTGCGCGAGTTCGCGACGCTCCTGATGATTGGCGCGGTGGCGTGGCTCGCCGTGCGGGATGCCGTGCGTCGCTTCGCGGCGTTCGTCTATGTCTTCGGGCTGTGGGACATCTTCTATTACGCGTGGCTGAAGGCGTTCATCGACTGGCCGGTCACCTGGCGAGAGTGGGACGTGCTGTTCCTGATCCCGTGGCCGTGGCTCGGACCGTGGCTCGCGCCGGTCGCGATCGCGCTGGTGTTCGTGCTGTGGGGCGGGTGGGCGCTGGGTGCGGCGCAGGCGCCCCGCTTCACGTGGCGGGAGATCGCGCTGATGTTGGTCGGCGTGAGTGCGATGCTGGTGGCGTTTCTCGCTCCGGCGGCGCCGCTCGTCGTCCGGGGTCCGGAGGCGATGACGGGCTACGTGCCGGGTGCGTTCGCGTGGGCGCTGTTCGTGCCGGGCTGGGGGGTGATGACCCTGGCGCTGGCGCTGGCGCGCGGCCGGCATTGACCCGGGCGTTTCCTGCGCTGGGAGCCGGGGGTCTGACCGTGGCATCATCCGGGGCGCGATCATGCGCCGCCCGGTGGCGGCGTATCGCCCACCCGGTTCCCATCCGTTCGCCTGGAGAGCAGACCCATGCCCCGCATCGCCCCGCAGAAATTTGCGCACATCGTTTATCGCACCCGGCGATTCGAAGAGATGCTGACGTGGTACAAGACCGTCTTCGGCGCCGAGGTCCGGCATCAGAATCCCGCGCTCGCGTTCCTGACCTACGACGATGAGCATCACCGGTTCGCGTTCGCGAACCTGCGCGTGCTGGATCCGCAGGGACAGCAGGTGGAGAAGGAAGGCGTCATCGGCGTGGACCACGTGGCGTACACGTTCGGATCACTGGACGAACTGCTCGATCACTACGCTGCGCTGAAGGCCGAAGGCATCAAGCCGTACTGGTGCATCCACCACGGCATCACCGTGTCCATGTACTACGCGGATCCGGATCGGAACCAGATGGAGTTCCAGATCGAGTGCTTCGACTCCCTCGCAAAGGCCAACGCATTCATGGAGGGTCCCGGGTTCGCACAGAACCCCATCGGCGTGGAATTCGATCCGGAAGATCTCCTCGCGCGCCGGCAGGCGGGCACGCTCGGCGATTTCCTCACGCGGGAGGTGCACCTGCCGGTGTCGCCGCTGCGCGGGGCGGGGAGCCGGCCCGCCTGATCGCGGGAGACGGCGCACGACTGGATCCGCTGACGCGTGCGGACTTTGCCGCGGTGGCGGCACTCGCGCATGCGATCTGGCATGAGCACTACGCGGCATTCCTGTCGCGCGCGCAGATCGACTTCATGCTTGCAGGCCGGTACACGCCGGAGGATCTCGCCGCGTGCGTGGATCAGCCGGACCGCTGGTTCGAAGTGCTGCGGATCGGCGGTGAACCCACCGGGTTCCTGCGCTGCGTACACGAGCGCCCTGCGGCGTTCAGGCTCGCGGAGATCTATCTCGCCCGGGCGCATCGCGGCCAGGGCCATGGGCAGCAACTGCTGGTGCGTGCGGAAACGCTCGCGCGCGACGCGGGGTGCGACGCGATTACGCTGTACGTCAATCGCCGCAACGCGCTGGCCATCCAGGCATATCGGCGCGCGGGCTACCACGTCCGGAGCGTCTGCGATGTGGAGATTGGCGGCGGCTTCGTGATGGCGGATTACCTGATGGAGAAGCCGCTCCCCGCGCAGGAAGCCCTTCGTGCGGCGGTCAGACAGGAGTGACTGCATGCCCGTGATGGCCTTCCTTGAACACCGGATCCCGCCGCCGCTCGTCGCCGGGTTGTGCGCGGCGCTGATGTGGCTGACAGCCGGCTCAGGGCCGGAACTGCCGTTGCGCGGCCTTGCGCGGCACGGGGTTACCGGCGGTCTTGTCCTCACCGGGCTCATGTTCGACCTGCTGGGCCTGCTGGCATTTCGCGCCGCGCGCACCACCCTCAACCCACTCAGGCCCGAACGCGTGTCCGTGCTGGTGACGTCGGGGGTCTACCGCGTCACGCGAAATCCGATGTACGTGGGCATGCTGTGCCTGTTGCTCGCGTGGGCCGTGCACCTCGGCACCTGGCTCGCATGCGCCGGACCGGTGGGGTTCGTGCTCTTTCTCACGCGCTTCCAGATCGTGCCGGAAGAACGGGTGCTGGTTCGCACGTTCGGCGCGCAGTACACGGCGTACGCGTCCCGCGTCCGCCGGTGGCTCTGAGACGCGGCATCGGCGCGGCGCACGCACCGGGAACCCGCGCGGCGCCGCCGGCTTCCGGGGCGTGTTACGTCCCGCGGTGGCGCACGCCGATCACCGCCAGGAGGCCGGCGCCGGCCAGCACGAACGGCCACGGGAACAGCGGAACCTGCACGGCGCAGTCCGTGCACGGCGGCACGGACGGGGCGAACCGGTACACCGCGCCCAGGCCCAGGTACACCACGTACAGCGCACCGTCGGGACCGGTCCGGAAGGACACGGGTCGAGCGCTCGCGTAAGTGGCGAAGTCGATCATCTGCGCGGCCGCGAACCCCGTGCGCGCGGTGTTCACCGGCAGCACGCGCACCCAATGGGTACTGGAATCGCCAAACACGTAGTGCGGGCTTCCAAAGACTGCTTCCCAGGCCGGGCCGTCCAGGATGAGTCCGCCGGTCACCGCGCGACCCTCCGTACGCGGATAAGTGAACGCCGGCGGCGTGCACGCGCGCGTGGGGACGAGCGCGCCCGGCGGGCTCGCGAGGTTGCAGTGCCGGCCATCCACGTTGCCCCAGTTCCGGTTGCCTTCCACGAACGGGTAGCCGTAATGCTGATTTCCGCTGCCGATCGAGATTTCCTCTTCGCTGGTTTCGCCCACGTCCCCCACCCACAGGCGGCCGCTCTGCGGATCCACCCACAGCCGCCAGGGATTGCGGAAGCCCCAGGAGTAGATGCGCGGATCGGGCGTCGCGTCGTCGACCCACGGACCGGTGGGAGTCGCGCACCCGCTCACGGTGGCCAGTCCCACCAGCGGGTTGTCGGCTGGCACGCTGCCGTCCAGGTTGACGCGCAGGATCTTGCCGTTGCCCCTGTTGAGGCAGCTGCCGAACTTGTTGACGGGCGGGGATGCGTTGGCGCCGGTGTCGCCGACGCCGAGATACAGCTGACCCGCGTGGATGACCATGCCGCCGCCATCGTGATTGGCCGGGCCTTCGAGGCCAGGACCCACCCCGCGCGATGCGCCGACGATGGGATCCGGATCCACGGTCAGGGTGTCGGCCGCGGTCAGCGTCGCGCGGTAGACCCGGTGCTTGTCGGTGTCGGTCGTCCCGTTCGAGACATAAAAATAGAAGCGATGATTGGTCGCGACGTCCGGATCGGCCACCACACCGAGCAGGCCTTTCTCGGACTCGGTATCCAGGGTGCCCGGGAACGGATAGGCCAGCACGGTGACATTGCCGTCCGGCCGGCGCACGTGGACCTGCCCGGTCTTGCGCGTGACGACGGCGCGCCCGTCGACATGGAAGGCGATATCCGTGACGGTGCTCGCGCCTGTCACGAAGCCGGTGTCCACGGTTACCTTGTCCGCGAACGCGGCGGCAACGTCGGCGCGGACGGCCGGTGCGCAGACGCACAGGCCGAACAGCAGTCCGCCCGCCGCGAGGACAGGACTGATACGCGGGGAACTCCGCGCCATCGGGCGCTCCGTCACAGGGGGAGAAGCCTGGATTCTAGACACCGCCTGTGACGGAGCGGTGTCCGAACCCGGAAAACTGTGGCGGTTTACCGCACACGGCGTGTCACCCGCGGCGATGCCGCGCCCCCGGATGCCGCGCCGGCAGGCGCGCGTGGCCGAAGACCTTTTCTCGCAGGGTGCCTTCGGCATATCCCGCCTGCATGAGACCGCGCTGGCGCAGGATCGGCGCGACGCCGTCGATGAAATCGATGAACGTGCCCGGCGTGGTGGCATAGACGAGGTTGAAGCCATCGATTCCGGACGCCGCCAGATGCGTGAGACGGTCCGCGATCTGCTCGGCGCTGCCCACCAGCCACTGTCCGCTCATCTGGCGGTGCACGAGATCGCCGAACGTCAGCGGCCGGTGCGGGGTCTGCGCCGCGAAGCTCTTCAGAAACCCGAGCACCCCGTTGAACGCCGTCTCGTCGATCGGCTGCGCAGGATCGAACGCGCCGAGATCCACGCCCAGGTGCCCGCTCAGGTGCACGAGCCCGCCTTCCACCGACAGCATCTCGTTCAGATCCTTGGCCTTGGCCTGCGCCTCGGTCTCGGTGCCGCCGATTACCAGGGAGACGCCCAGGCAGAACCGGAGATCGTCCGGTTGTCGACCGTACCGCGCCGCGCGCGCCCGGATATCCGCGATCAGTTCGGCACGCCCGCCACCCGTGATGAACACGCATTCTGTATGGCGCGCGGCGAACTCGCGGCCGCGATCCGACGATCCCGCCTGGAACAGCAGCGGTGTCCGCTGCGGCGAAGGCTCGCACAGGTGCGGCCCCTCCACCTGGTAGTACGGGCCCTGGTGATGGATGGCGTGGACCTTCGCCGGATCGGCAAAAATGCCGCGCACCCGGTCGCGGACCACCGCGTCGTCGTCCCAGCTCGCCTCCCACAGCTTGTAGAGCACGTCCAGGTAGTCGTCCGCGCGGTCATAGCGATCATCGTGACGTGGCAGATCCGCAAATCCCAGGTTGCGCGCGGCATTCGGCAGGTACGACGTCACGATGTTCCAGGCCACCCGGCCGCCTGTCAGGTGATCCAGCGTGGACGCGCGCCGCGCGAAGTTGAACGGCGGTTCGGCGTAGATGGAACCCGTGCACGCAAAGCCGAGGTGGCGCGTGGCATGCGCCATCGCCGGGATCAGCAGGCTCGGATCGTTTGCCGGGATCTGCATCGCTTCGCGGATCGCGATGTCGGCGCTGCCCCGGTACAGGTCGTAAGTGCCGAGTACGTCCGCGAGGAACAGCGTGTCGAAGCCTGCCGCCTCGAGCCGTCGCGCGAGGTCCACCCACGGCTCGAGCGAGGTGTACTCGAGCTGGCGCGTATCGGTGCGCCGCCACAGCCCGTGGTGGATGTGCGATACGCAGTTCATCGAGAACGCGTTGAACAGCAGGCGTCGCGGCGGCTGGGCGGCACTCATCGGGTGTCTCCGGAGCGGTCGGGGCGCGCGCATGGCCGGCAGCCGGGCGGACGCGCGTGGCGGCAGTGTAAAGCACGCTTGGGCGCAATCCGCGACGGCGCGTGACGAACGACCCGCCGCGGGCTATCGTCACCGGACCTCATCCGCGCGTGTCGCCCGGACGGGTGAGGATTCATGCGAGGAGCCGATATGTCGATCACGCTCACCACGGGCTACGTGCCCGGCTGCATCGGTCGCATCGCGCAGCTGCATGCCGCGTACTACGGCGCGCACTATGGATTCGGCGTCGCGTTCGAGGCCAAGGTGGCGCGCGAACTCGCCGGTTTCTGTCTTGACTACCAGCCGGGCCGCGACGGCCTCTGGCTCGCGCAGGCGGATGGCATCGAAGGGTCCATTGTCATCGACGGCGCGCACGCGGATACGGACGGGGCGCACCTGCGCTGGTTCATCACGTCCGATGCGCTGCGCGGTCACGGCACGGGCCGCCAGCTGCTGTCCACGGCGCTCGCGTTCGCAGACCAGTGCGGGTATCCGCGCGTCTACCTGTGGACGTTCGCGGGCCTGGATGCCGCGCGGCACCTGTACGAATCGCACGGTTTCCGGCTCGCGGAGGCGAGCCCGGGCACGCAGTGGGGCACCGAGGTGCTCGAACAGCGGTTCGTCCGCACGCGGCCCTGAGCCGTCTTCGCGCGGTACGATTCAACGGAAGGATCAGCGTGTTCTCACACATCCATACCGGCGTCGAGAACTTTCCACGCGCGCTCGCGTTCTACCGCGCGGTGCTCGGTGCACTCGGCATCGAGGAGCGCTTCTGCGATCCCGCCCGGCCGTGGGCCGGCTGGCAGTCCACCCCCGGCCCGCGGCCGCTGTTCCTGATCGGACGGCCGTACGATGGCGCGCCCCACGTGGCAGGCAATGGGCAGATGGTGGCGTTCCTGGCGCCGACACGCGCCGCCGTCGACGCTGCCTTCGCCGCGGCGCTGGCCCAAGGCGGTACCTCGGAAGGCACGCCGGGACTGCGGCCGGAATACCATCCCGATTACTACGGCGCCTACTTCCGCGATCCGGAGGGCAACAAGGTGTGCGTCGCGTGTCACGATCCCGCACCGCCAAACGGATCCTCGTGATCGGTCAGACAGGGGACATTTCACGTCGCCGCGCGTGATGACTGGAAATGTGAGATGTCCCCTTTTTTGCTATACACCCCACATCTCGAGGAACCGCCATGACGGGTTCTCGATCATCGTGCCGAGATCGGCCATCACGCCGGTGTCGGTGCGCCACTGCAGGTAGCGCTCGTAATGTCCGCGCGTTTCCCACAGTTCGACGATGATGATCTTCGCGGGATCGTCGAGGTCCCGGGTCAGGTAGATGCTGATGCAGCCATCGTAGGCGCGCGTGCCCGGCAACAGTTCGACGAACCGTTGCTTCAGCCGATCATGACAACCATCCTTGATCCGCATTTCGAGCAGAACCTGGCATGCCATCGGGAACCTCCCATGCGTGTTTTCCGTGTGTGGTATGACGTCCGCGCGTCGCGGACGTACACCGGCATTGAGCGGCATTCCTGTCCGGATCCGCAAGCCCCTTGGCCGGCGGGATCAGGTAGGCCATCATGCCCCGGCAATGCGCATCGTCGCCCCATCGTCGCACGGAAGGGACACGGACATGAACCTGTACACGCTCTGCCTGAGAATCGCCGCGCCGGTGTTCGTGCTCGTGGCAGCCCTGCACCTCGTGCTGGGACCGGCCGCGGACGTGCTGCTCGGCGCGAGTCTGCCGCCGACGGCACGCGCGGACCCGGTCCTCGACAGCCAGAACCGGTTCTATGGCGTGACGTTCGCGCTCTACGGCGTACTGCTCTGGCTGGCCGCGACGAACCTGGATCGATATCGCCCGATGCTGCGCTGCCTGCTGTGGGTGTTCTTCGCGGGTGGGCTGGCGCGGATCGTCTCGACGGTGTTCGTCGGTTATCCAGGACCTTGGGTTGCCGCGCTGGCCGTCACGGAACTCGTGCTCCCGCCGATCCTGCTGGCGTGGATGCCGGCGACACCGGGTTCCAACGGATGACGTCCACCGCTGAGCGGGGGCGCGAGGACAAGCCATGATCATCATTCTCGGTTCGATTCGGCTCGAGGACGCTGCGGAGTGCGAGCGCGTGCGGCATGCGCTGGCCGCGCGCGCGGCGCGCAGCCGTCAGGATGCCGGCAATCTCGCGTACGCCTTCGCGGTGAATGTCGAGGATCCGACGGAGATCCAGCTGGTGGAGCGCTGGGAGGACGAGGCGAGCCTGCACGCGCACCTGGCGATACCCGATCCCGAGTTCAACACGCTGCTGGCAACCGCACGCATCCGGTCGGCAACGGTGACGGCGTACACGGGGTCCGACGCGCGCGTGCTGATGTCCCGCTGACTCGGCGAGACCCGGATGACCGGCGCGCACCTGTCCTGTTCCGTCGCCACGACCGCCCCGACCTTCGACTCGCCGCGAAGATGACGGCCATCCGGGTTGCACCGGCCGTCGCGCTCGGCTGGCTTTCGCTCGCCGTGCTGCTGGCGTCCTCCACCTGGTTTTCCGGCACCGCCGCGGTGCCGGTGCTGACGGCCGCGTGGGACCTGGACACTGCCGGCACGGCCGCGCTGACCACTTCCGTCCAGCTCGGCTTCGTGATCGGCACGTTTCTCTTCGCACTGCTGAACCTTGCCGACGTGTTCAACCCGCGCCGCGTGCTGTGCGTCTCCGCGCTCGCGGGCGCAGCGTGCAACGCGGTGTTCGGTGGCGTCGCGGATTCGCTCGCGGTGGCCGTGGTCTGCCGATTCCTGACGGGCGTGACACTTGCGGGGGTCTATCCCGTGGGCATGAAGCTCGTGGCTTCGTGGTTCGATCGCGGGCTCGGCTGGCAGCTCGGGGTGATGGTAGGGGCGCTCGCGCTTGGCACGGCGGCCCCGTTCCTGGCCCGCGCGCTCGCGCCCGATCCTGCCGACTGGCGCACCGGCGTGCTGATCGCATCCGGTGCAGCCGTCATCGGGGGTGCGATGGTGCTTGCACTGCCGGACGGTCCGCACGCCCGGCCGCGGGCACCGTTCGATGCGCGCATGATGTTCGCGGTGTTCAGCCATCGGCCGTTCCGTTACCAGGCGCTTGGTTACTTCGGGCACATGTGGGAGCTGTACGCGTTCTGGTCGCTCGTCGGCTTCTTTCTCTCGTCGCGGCTCGGTAATGCCGGCGCCTCCCCGTGGCTCGCGTTCGCGGTGATCGCGCTCGGCGCACTTGGCTGCGTGGCCGCGGGTGTGATGTCGCGACGGTTCACCGAGCGCCGCGTCGCACTGTGGGCGCTGGTGACGAGCGGCGCCCTGTGCGCAACCTCCGGGATGTGGTGGGCGCTGCCGGTGCCCGTGGTGCTGCTGCTGACGGCGGCGTGGGGAATCGCGGTGGTCGCGGATTCTCCGCAGCTGTCCGCGCTCGCTGCCCGCACCTGCCCGCCGGACTACCTCGGCACCGCGCTGACCGTGCAGAACGGCATCGGCTTCGCGATCACCATCGTCTCCATCCACCTGCTGCCACCGCTCGCGGCGGGGATCGGCTGGCGCTGGGTGTTCGTGGTACTCGCGCCCGGCCCCGCGCTCGGGGCGTTCTACCTGTGGCGGCTCGGCCGGATCCGGACGCCCGCGAGCTGACGCACGGCATGACCGTGCGACACGCCATCGCGTAGAGTGACGGCTCACCTGCCCTGCTTCACGGAGAGTCCCCGATGCCCCGGCAGATCCTGCTGAATGCCTTCGACATGAACACGCCGAGCCACCAGTCCAACGGGTTGTGGCGTCATCCGCGCGACCAGCGCTACCGCTACGCGACGATGACCTACTGGCAGGAGCTTGCGCGCACCCTGGAGCGCGGGTTGTTCGACGGCATCTTCCTCGCGGACGTCACCGGGCTGTACGACGTCTACGGTGGCTCGGCGGCCACCGCGCTGCGCGCCGCGACGCAGGTCCCGACCAACGATCCGTTCACCCTCGTCCCCGTGATGGCGGCGGTCACCGAGCACCTGTCGTTCGGGGTGACCGCGGCGATCCCGTACCTGCATCCGTACTCGTTCGCGCGCCTGGTGTCCTCGCTGGATCACCTGACCCAGGGCCGCATCGGCTGGAACGTCGTGACCGGCTACCTCAACAGCGCCGCGAAGGGCATGGGACAGGTGCAGCAGACCGCGCACGACATGCGCTACGACATCGCGCACGAGTTCATGGAGGTCGTGTACAAGCTGTGGGAAGGCAGCTGGGACGACGACGCGGTGATCCGCGATGCGGTGCGCGGAATCTACACGGATCCCGCGAAAGTCCATCGCGTGCAGCACGACGGCATGTATTACGCGCTGGACGCGATCCACCTGTGCGAACCCTCCCCGCAGCGCAGCCCCGTGATCTACCAGGCCGGCACGTCGGAGAAGGGCCAGGCTTTCGCGGCCGCCCACGCCGAGTGCGTGTTCGTGGCCAACCACAACCGCCGCGTCGTGGCCGACTACGTGCGGACCTTGCGTGCCCAGGCGGCGGCGCGCGGTCGCGACGACTTGAAGATCTTCGCACTGCTCGCCGTGGTTACCGGTGAAACCGACGCCGTGGCGCGTGCCAGGTTCGAGGACTACCAAGGTTACGGGCTGCGCGAAGGTTCGCTCGCGCTGATCTCGGGTTGGACCGGCGTGGACATGGCGGGGCTCGATCCGGCGACGCGGCTCGACGAGATGGACTCGGACGGGATCCGCTCGATCGCCTCCTCGCTGTGCGCACGCACCGTGGGGGAGTGGGCGGACTACCTCGTCGTCGGCGGCGCTGCACCGGTGATCGTGGGCGCGCCCGCCACCGTCGCGGACGAGATGGAGGCGTGGATGGAGGAGACGGGCGTGGACGGCTTCAACCTCGCGTACACGGTGATGCCGGAGTGCATGGAGGAGTTCGTCGCGCGCGTCGTGCCGGAACTGCAGCGGCGCGGCCGCTACCGCACACGCTACGAACCCGGCACCTTGCGCGACAAGCTGTTCGGACACGGCGCGCGGCTGCGCGCACCGCACCCGGCGGCGCGGTTCCGCACGCCGCAAGGGCACAGCGGCTCGCCGGTCGGCAAGGCGGTCTGACGGCGCGGTGCATCCCGCGTGAGATGCTCCCGCTTCATCGCGTCGCGTGGTACGGTGTCGCATATCTCTCATGGGGCGAGGCCGTCCAGATGTTCCTCGTGCGCGTCACGGTGAAATCGAGCGCGATTCACAGGCTGGGCGTGTTCGCGGCGGAACCCGTCAGGAAGGGGACGGCCGTCTGGTGCTTCACTCCGGGATTCGATCTGGAACTTCCGCCGTCTGCGCTGGATGCGCTGACGCCGCTGCAGCGTGAGCGGCTACTGCATTACGGCTACATGGATCCCCGTCTCGACCGATACATCCTGTGCTGTGATGACGCGCGCTTTCTGAATCACTCGGCGCAGCCGACCTTACTCCAGGATCTCGCGTCGACACGGCACGGGATCGATCGCGCCGCGCGCGATCTCGCCATCGGGGACGAGTTGACCGTGGACTACGGCACGTTCGAAGTGCCTCCCGAATCCTCGACCCCGGAACGAGGTGTCGCGCGGTGAGGCAGCGTAGGGAGTTTCCTTAGTACACCCGGACCTGGTCATGAATCACGAGAATCGCGAAGTCTACCGGTCCCGAGTGGACCTCTGGCTGCTGGTCACGTTGCTCGGTTCGCCTGTTGCGGCCGCACTGCCCATCTGGCTGGCGGTGCAGAGAGGGCTCGTCGGGTCATGGGTAATCGCCGTTTTCGCGCTTTTCAGCGTGGCACTCCCGGGGTGGTTCCTGCTCGGGACCGGATATGCGCTGGAAAAGGATGCACTCTCCGTGACGTGCGGCCCTTTCCGCTGGAAGATCGCGTATGACGAGATCCGGTCCGTCAACCCGACGCGCAATCCGCGTTCGAGTCCCGCGCTGTCGCTCGAACGCCTCGACATCCGTTATGGTGAAGATCGCGCGCTGATGGTGTCGCCGGCGGATTCCGCCGGATTCCGGCGTGCCCTCGCAGCGCGCTGCCGACAGCTGCAAGGATGAGACGGCGACGCATCGTGTGAAAGGGTGGCTGCTGGCAGTCGTGCTGTGCCTCGCGGGACTGACAGTGGTCACGCGAGAATCCCCACGCGCCCCCGAGCCACCCGAGGCGCTGTGGCGTGACGGAGTCGTGGTGGAGATCCGGGGCTGTGACGTCGCGCCTGGCCACGCGGATGCCGTGCGCTGCGCAGGACTGCACTGCGCACAGCGAGTCACGCGTGCGCTGTCGGATGCGAACCAGGCCAAGCTCACCATCGAACGGGCCATCCGTGCACCCGATGGCACATTCGAAGTGCGGGGCACGATCGTGCATTTCCTGAAGTCGCTGTCGCAGCCCACCCGCTTCCGCTGCACCGCCAGGCGCCCCTCGTCACCAGACCTGGAACTGTTCACCCCGCAATCCGAGGTACCGGCTCCGTGACCGCCCGCAACGGGCCCGGCGAAGTGCCTCGTCACGCCGCACAGGTGGACGCGCGGCGCGTTGCGCTGGCCTGGAGCATGCTGTCCGCCGCCGGATTGCTTGCCGCCGCGGCGATCGACCCGTACGTGCTCGCGCTGGCGTGCGGCATCTCGATGCTGCTGTCCACGGGGCTCGTGATCCTGATCCGCGTGTTCGCGCGGTCGGGAGGGCGGTGGACGCTGGTGGCCCTCCTGCCGACGATCCTCGCGCTATGCGCACTGTGGACCACGCGCTGGGCCTGATACGCCACCGCATCGGCGCCACGGGCGCGCGCGTTCAGGACAGCGTCGGCGGGGCGAGTCGCGTTGCAAGTTCCAGCAGCAGGGACCACCATGCGGCCAGCGAACCGATCACGCAGATCAGGGTCGTGTTGAATTCGGAATCGTTCATGTCCGGGCACTCCTTCACAAGGTGAGTAGGGCAGGTGGAGTGTGACCTTCGCGTGTGACCCGGAAACTCCGATCCTTGCCCACGCATCCCGTGTGCCGGGCACGTGTGACAGGAAGGAACGCATGACCAGGCGGACGATGTCGGGGCTCGTACTGGCGGTGATGCTCGGCGCGTGCGCGGACGACGACCCGGCGCCGACCATCGCGGAGATGCGGACGGTCACCTATGGTTGCGACGATGGGGTGTCCATCGAAGTCCGGTACTTTCCGCGCGAGCAGGTGGCCATGCTGGAACGCGACGGCCAGTCGATGGAACTTCGGCAACAACCCGCGGCGTCCGGCTTCCTGTACGGCGACGGCCGTTACGCGCTGCGCGGCAAGGAAGACGATCTCACGCTGGAGATTGGGCGGCGCGCGCCGATCGGATGCCAGGCGCAGTGAGGACGCGCGGGCCCTCGCGCCGATGAACGCCCGTGCGCTCGCGGATGCGGTGCTGCTGGTTCACTTTGGCGTGGTGATCTTCGTGGTGGGCGGGCTGGTGGCGATCGTGCTCGGCAATCGCCGGCGCTGGCGGTGGGTCAACCGGCCATTGTTCAGGCTCCCGCATCTCGCAGCGATTGGCGTAATCGTCGCGCAGGCGTGGCTCGGACGCCTGTGTCCGCTGACGATCCTCGAGTCCTCGCTGCGCGGGCGGGCAGGGGACGTTCCTTACCCGGGGAGTTTCATTGCGCACTGGGTCGCGTGGATCCTGTATTACGACCTTCCGCCGGCGGTGTTCACGGGGATGTACACGCTATTCGGTGCCGTGGTGGCGTGGGCATGGTGGCGATATCCGCCGCAGCGAGCGCGGCATCGACGCCGAGCGTGACGCAGCTACTGGCGAAAGACACGCGCCGGGGTAACGCCGGCCTGACTTTATTCCGGTCGCGCGCGTCCCATCAGTCGCAGCAGCTCCTCGTGCAGTTCGAACCACACGGTGTGGTAGCTGTCGAGCTTGACGTCCGACACCCATGCGATCTCCCCGGCTTCCGCGCGATCGAGCGCGTGGGCGAGCGCCTTCGCGTAATGCCCGAGACGCGGAACGGCGGCGATGAGCTGCTTCAGGACGGGTTCGAACCGTTCGTGCAGGTCGCCGAGCCGATCGATCACGCGCGCGTCGTGGTCACGGTTCGCATGATCGTTCGGCACGCGCCGGCCGCCGACCTCCATCGTCTGCCAGTCTGTCACGATCTGCTTGAGTTCGCGGTTGATCACCTCGAAGCGTTCGTACGCGGCGGTGAACGACGCGTTCGCGCGCAGCGCGTCACAGAAGCGCGAATATTCGCCCAGCAGGATCATCTGCCCGGCCGGGGTCAGCAGGTAGCGGCCGCCGGCCTCGGCGAGGCGGCCGTGGGTAACCGCCCAGTCGAGTTCGCGCCGGACGACCGCGGCGGGCAGGCCGCTGACGGCCGCGATCGCGGGCAGCTCGCCATGCTTGCGGACCGCCGCGGCGTGCATCACGAGGTGCAATGCGGTGGGGTGTTTCGGGGTCATGCCTGCTGCTCCGCGCGAAGGGCCTCGATGTCGTCACGGGTCAGTCCCGCGCCCTTGTCCTTCAGCAGGCGCGAGTGGCGCTGTTCGATCCGGAACAGTTCGTCCGCCTGCGGCGTGTCGTAGTGGTATTTCACCCAGTCCGCGCACAGGAAGCGATACGGTTCCTTGCACGCATCCGGGACGAACGCGCGGGCCCGCGTCATGTATTCGTCCAGGGTCAGCACGCCTTGGGACGTGCGGTAGCGATCGTTCTTCGCCGGCAGGTGCGAGACGCCGGGGCGCATCGGGCCGACCCCGCGCGTGTAGTCGCCATCCGTCAGCATCGAGTACGGGAAATAGCTCAAGGACTTCGCCGGCTGATCCGTGTGCTGCATCATCCAGTAACCGTGCATGCGCTGTGATGGCGTGCTGATGTAGCCCACCAGTTCGCCGAGGAACAGGTTGCCGTACTCATCGTTCAGCAGCGGGCGGAAGCGCTCGGCGCGCTCATCGATGAACAGCCAGTCCTGCGGGTCGTAGCAGCCGGCGATCAGCGCGAACTCGCGGATCACGGCAAAGTACGTGATGGCGCCGGCATCCATCTGCTGGTCGCGCGTCCAGCCCGCCATCAGGTGCCAGAGCTTCGTCGTGGCGTCCTTGATCCGCGCGGTGAGGTCGTCGAATGTCGCGATCAGTTCCTCGCGACTGCCCATCCCCACCGGCTGGTGGCCGTTCGACAGCGTGTCCGCGGTATAGAGCCCGACACCGACCATGTGCTCGGCCTTCAGTTCGGGCACGGACTCGAACGAGCCCCAATCGTCCAGCAGGTTGATGTGCGCGCCCTCGATCACCATCGTGACCGTCAGGTTGTTGTACGGAATGTCGGCGGCGACACCGTCCAGCCACGGCACCGTGGCCTCGGCCAGCTCGTTGAAGTCACGCACCAGCATTTCGCGGTTGTCGGTGAGCTTGTACGGGCCGTAGTTGTGCAGGGTCAGGCGCGACTCGCACGACACCAGGAACCCGTACTGCGCGACGGTTGCGAGGAATGCCTGGGCCGACTTGTGCAGCGGATCGCCCGCGCGGCATTCGAACGCGTCCGCATGGAACACCTGCAGGCGCTGTTCCGGCATGATCTGCGCGCGGTGCCCGGCCTGCCGGTTGGTGAGATTGCCGTTGTTCCGGTGCCAGGAGAGCTGGAAGCGCTTCCAGCAGTCCAGCACGTACGAGACGTCCTCCACCGCGTCCGTCGGCTTGATCACGCCCCAGTTGATCAGCATCTCGCGCCCGAGCAGGTAGAAGCATGGGAACGTCCACGCGACGATCTTGATGCCCTGGTTGCGCGCGCGATCGCCGATCTCCTCCATCGGCATGTGCCGCTCGATCTTGCGGAGCAGGTCCGGGTAGCGGTAGTAGCAGTTCAGGTACGAGAACAGGATGTAGGCGGAGACGGGGAAGATCTTCGATTCCTGCACCGTGCGCGTGGCGCACAGCCAGTAGATCTCGTCGGCGTTCTGCTGGATGAGGTTGTTGGTCTCCAGCAGCTGCGCGTAGGTGGGTTTGTAATCCGACATCGTTCTTTCCTCGAATCGTTCAGCCGAGCCGCCACACGTGGGCCGGCGCATCGATGTTGTTCGCGTAGTCTTCGCCGGTCTTGGCGCGCGCCGAGCATTCCATCTCGATGCGCTCGCCGTCACGGATGCCGGACAGCCGCACGTTCATGAAACACGGGATGCCGTACTCGCGGGTGAGAATGGCAAGGTGCGAGCGCGTGGTGCCGCCGGCGCACAGCACGCCGCGGAACTGTTCCAGCACCGGCGCGGTCAGGGTGCCGCCGGAATCATCGACGATGGCGATGGTGTCCGCCGGCACGCCGTTCGTCAGGTATTCGAGCACCTTGTCGCTGGTCCGCACGTAGCGCGCGATGCCCACGCGGTTCTCGGGGCGGGTCACCACGTTGTCACCGGCGCCACGCAGTTCGCGACCCTGGGCATCGCGCGGGGCGGTGGGCGCGTTGGGATGCTCGAAGCAGAAGTCCGCGCGGTAGAGCCCGGAGTCCTTGTGGGCCTCGGGGCGCTCGCGGATGGAGGAGATCGCCGACGGCTCGAAGCGGTAGCCAAAAGACAGCAGGCGGGCTTCGATCTCGGCGATGTCCTCCTGCGTGACCAGGTCGTATCCCGAGCCGGCCACGAAGTCCTGCCACGCGTGGCCGGACTCGGCGAACCGGCGGCGCACCAGGTCCTTCATCGCACTGTTGTAAGCCTCGACCAGCGCGAACGTGGACTGGTTCGCGTACTTGTCCGTATCGACGTAGAGCGTTGTCATGCGGGTGACCTCGGCAACAGCGGTCAGTGGGTGTAGGTGTCGCGCAGGTGCGCGCGTTCGGCCGGGCCGACGCCGTAGCACTCACGCAGGAAAGCCGGCACGTCTCCATACCGCGCGACCTGGCGATCGAGCGCGTCGAGCACGGTGTCGGCGTAAGCGTCCGGGGTGTCGATCAGCGGCTGCAGCAGCCGCGCCATCAGCGCCTCGTCCTTGCCAGGCACCGCGTATTTCTGCAGCGCGCGCGCAAGCTCAGGTTCGGCCGGAAAGTAGCGGCGTGAAAGCAGGAAGTCCGCGCGGATCGTCGCGCGCGGCACGCCGAGCGCGGTCAGCAGCAGCACCATCCCCACCCCGGTGCGTTCCTTGCCCGCCGAGCAGTTCAGCAGCACCGGCGCGGGCTCCGCCGCCAGCAGCGCGGCGAACATCCGCCGGTAGGCAGCGGTGAACTCCGCGACGAACGCGCGCAGCAGCGCGTGGACCTCCTGCGCGACGTCCGCGGGGTCGTCCGTCTCCGCGAGCAGGTGGTGCAAGGTGCGATCCGCGTGGCGCCCCGGGGGCACTTCGAGCGTCACCACGCGCGGTGCGTTCGGCAACACGGCGTTCTCGCGCGTGCGTTCGGTTGCGGTGCGGAAATCGCATACGGTGCGGATGTCGAGGTCCGCCAACTCCGCGTGTGCCGCCGGAGTGAGCCTGGACAGGTGGCCGGAGCGGTACAGGCGGCCCCAGCGCACCCGACGTCCATCGTCGGTGGCATAGCCGCCCAGGTCCCGCAGGTTCACCGCGCCTTCGAGTGCCAGGTGCCGGGCGCCCGCAAGGTGCCGCTCCCCGCCCGCGGGTTCCAGCATGAAGACATAACGCGCGGGCAGCCCGGCCAGTGCGAGCCCGGGTTGCGCGTCGCGGGCGAGCGGACGGCGGGTATCCACCTGCTCCGGCGTAATGCCCCCGTAGATCGTGACCGGTGCCGACGTGAACGCCGCCGACCAGTCGACCCGGTGGCGGCGCTCGCCCGTGCGGGTGATCTCGATTGCGAGGATGTCGTCCATCGGCGGCGGTTTCTCGGGAACGGGCGGCGAGCCACCGTACACGAATCGATTTCGGGGCGGAATAGCGCACACCGAGGCAGGGATCCCGATTGTCACGACGCCGCGTGACGCCGACAATCGACGCTCCCCGCCCCGCGCCGAGGAGCCGCCGTGACCACCGCAACCGTCCCGCTGATCGAAGTGAAGGGCGCTGCCCGTGACCGTGGCACCGCGGTCGGCTCCTTGTACCGGGACCGCATCCGTGCGACCTGGCGTTTCTACGCGGACACCGTGTTCGCCAGCAGCAAGCTGGGCGCCGCCGAGATTACCGCGCGCGCCGAGCGCGTGCGGGGACTGGTGGGTGACTTCAAGGTGGATTACTGCGATGAGATCGATGCCGTGGCGGACGCGGCCGGTCTCGCGCGCTGGGAACTCCATGCGCTGAACGCGCGGACCGAGATCCTGAACGCGAAGGTCGGGGAGTGCACCGCGGTGTACCTGCCCGCCACGCGCACGCTCGGCCAGACCTGGGACTGGCTGGAAGCGCTGGAAGCCTGGGTGGCGCTGACGCATTACACGTACCCGTCCGGCCTGCGCATCCTGACCTTGGCTGAACCCGGTCAGCTCGGAAAAATCGGGCTCAACTCCGCCGGCCTCGGGATGTGCCTCAACTTCCTGGTGGCGCCGCATGCGCTGGAGGGATTGCCGGTGCACGTGCTCGTGCGGGCGGTACTGGAGTGCACCACGCTGGACGAGGTCCGCGCGCTGTTCGCGCGCGCCGGGTTCGGCAAATCGAGCCACTACCTCGTCGCCGACGCCGAGGGCCGTGCGCTCAGCTACGAATTTGCCGGTACGCGGACTGGCGAGTGCGCGCCGGTGGACGGGGTGTACGCGCACACCAACCACTGCATCGCTGCGCAGCGCGATCCGGACGGCTACGTGGTGCCGACGTCGCCGGAACGGCTCGCGGCCGCGCGACGGGGTGCGGCGGCGGCCGATGGCCCGGACGGCGTGGCGGCGTTGAAGCAGGTGCTCGAATTCGACGACGGCACGCCGGCCGCGATCCGAGTGCGCTACCGCCCGGAAGCGCTGCTCGGCGGCGGCAATGTCGGCAGTTGCGCAACCGTCGTCATGGACCTGCCGGGGCGCACGATGCACGTGCGCAAAGGGCCATACGCCGACCGACCGTTCGTCGTCCATCACGTGTAAGCCGGGCACGGTTCCCATCGGTGCCAGTTCCAGGGAGATCGCCATGCATGATTTCGTGATTCGCAATGCGTTCATCGTCGACGGGTCCGGCGAGCCGGGATACCACGGCGACGTCGCGATCGACGCCGATCGCATCGCCGCGGTGGGCGGCCGGCTCGGCGCCGCACGCCGGGAGTTCGATGCCGACGGTCTGCTGCTCGCGCCGGGCTGGGTGGACGTGCACACCCACTACGACGGCCAGGCCACGTGGGACGCGTACCTCACGCCGTCCTGCTGGCATGGCGTGACCACCGCGGTGATGGGCAACTGCGGGGTGGGCTTCGCACCCGCGCATCCCGCCAGGCGCGACTGGCTGATCGGGCTGATGGAGGGCGTGGAGGACATCCCGGGCAGCGCGCTCGCCGAGGGCATCGACTGGCAGTGGGAGAGCTTTCCCGAGTACCTGGACGCGCTCGAACACAAGCCGCGCGTGCTCGACATCGCCGCACAGGTGCCGCACGGCGCGGTGCGTGCGTACGTGATGGGCGAGCGTGGCGCGACGAACGCGGAAGCCACCGCCGACGAGCGCGCAGCGATGGCGGCACTGGTGGGCGAGGCGATCCGCGCCGGCGCGGTGGGGTTCTCCACGTCGCGCACCGTGTTGCACCGGGCGATCGACGGCGAAGTGGTCCCCGGCACCACGGCGGACGCGCTGGAGCTGACGACGATCGCGGACGCGATGGGCGCCGCCGGCGGTGCGGTGTTCGAGGTGGCATCCGACCTTGCACCGGAGGCGGCCGAGCTCGCGTGGATGGATCACATCATCGACCGGGCGCACTGCAAGGTGACCTACGCGTGCGTGCAGAACGACGAGGATCCGCTGCAATGGCAGCGCCTGCTCGCGCACGCGGCACGCCGCCGCAGCGGCATCCACCCGCAAGTGGCAATCCGACCTCCCGGGGTCCTGATGTGCCTGGCGGGCACGCACCCGTTCAGCGGCCGGCCGACCTATCGCGCGCTCGCGCACCTGCCGCTGGCGGCGCGCGTTGCCGAGCTGCGCAAGCCGGAAGTGCGCGCGCGGATCCTCGCCGAAGCCGGCCCGCGGCCGGCGCGCCTGCTGCGGCTGCTGTTCATGGAAGGGAAGGCGATGGAATCCCCGATCCGGGACTACGACCGCGTGTTCGTGCTCGGCAACCCGCCGGACTACGAACCCGGTCCGGAGCGCAGTGTCCGCGCGATCGCCGCACGAGCCGGGCGCGCCGAGGAAGACGTGGCCTACGACCTGCTGCTGGCCGGCGACGGCAAGGCGTTCCTGTACTCGCCGCTCTTCAACTACCACGCCGGCAACTACGACGTGGCACGCGAGATGATGCTGCATCCGAATACCATCCTTGGCATCAGCGACGGCGGTGCCCACTGCGGCATGATCTGCGACGCCAGTGCGCCGACCTACCTGCTGCAGCACTTCGTGCGCGACCGTGCGCGCGGCCCGCGCATTGGCCTGGAGCGGGCCATCCGGATGCAGACCGCCGATACGGCGGCGCTGTATGGCTTCCACGATCGCGGCCGCATTGCGCCCGGCATGCGCGCGGATCTGAACCTGATCGACCTGGAACGCCTGGCGCTGCCGGTGCCGGAAATGGTCTGTGACCTGCCGGCGCACGGCCAGCGCCTGATCCAGCGCGCGATCGGCTACCGGCTGACGATGCTGGGCGGGACCGTCACGTTCGAGCACGGCGAGGCGACCGGCGCATTGCCGGGGCGGCTGGTGCGGGGGCGGCGGGGCTGAGGTTCGCGAGGACTGGGCTCGATGGTCGCCCCGATCGACGACCCGCGACGCAAGCTCGCGGCAGTGCTCGCGGCCGATGTCGTGGGCTACAGCCGCCTGATCGAGGATGATGACCGCGAAACCTTGCAGGCACTGCACGCAGCGCGTGCGATGTTCGCGGAGGAGGCGCACCGTCACTCGGGTCAGATCGTCAACGCGCCGGGCGACTCCATCCTCATGCAGTTCGCGTCGGCGACGGGGGCACTCGAATGCGCACTCGCGGTGCAGCGCGCGATCGAATTGTGCAACGCCGAGAAACCCGAACAGCGGCGGATGCGCTTCCGCATCGGCATCAATCTCGGGGACGTGCTCGAAGACGCGTCCGGCATATACGGAGACGGGGTGAACGTTGCCGCAAGGCTCGAAAGCCTGGCGCCCCCGGGTGGGATCTGTGTCGGTGCGCCCGTTCGCGATCTGCTCGTTGCCCGGCGCGATATCGAGTTCGTCGATCTGGGGGAACACGCGGTCAAGAACATCTCGCGAGCACTCAAGGTGTATCGCGTCGATCTCTTCGGTGGCGGCCATCGTCCCGAGCGCGATCGGGTCGCCGGAACGGCACGTCCCCCGCTATCGATTGTCGTACTGCCGTTCCAGCTGCTCGGTAACGATCCCGAACAGAAATATCTGGCGGACGCCATCACCGATGAACTGACGACCGACTTGAGCCGTATCGCAGGCAGCTTCGTGATCGCCCGCAGCACCGCTTGCCAGTTCGAGGGCCGGTCGCAGGACGTACGGGCGATCGGGAAGGAACTCGGCGTCCAGTACGCGCTGGAAGGCAGCATCCAGAAAGTGGCGAACCGGGTGCGCGTACAGGTGCAGCTGATCGAGACGACTTCTGCGTCCCACCTGTGGGCGGAGAGATTCGATCGCGTTTTCGACGATGTGTTCGGGCTGCAGGACGAAATCACGGGGGCTATCGCGCAGGTACTTCGCTTCGAAATGATCCAGGCGGAAAGCCTGCGAAGCCAGCGCGAGCGGCCGCATGCGCCCCAGGCGATCGATTACGTGCTGCGCGCGATGGCGGCGAACCTGCAGGTCGGGCGCGAGGGCACACTGGCTGCCCGCACGTTCTACCAGAAAGCGATCAGGCTCGATCCCACGATGATCGCCGCGCTGACGGGACTCGCCGCGACATGGACATCCGAAGTGGCGTTCGAGTGGTCGGAAGATCCCGCGGCTGCGCTGGCCGAGGCATCACGACTGGTCGAGCAGGCTGCGGCGATCGCACCGCAGAATCCGCGCGTGCTGCAGGTGAGGGGGCTCGTGTCCCTGCTGAGGCGACGACCGGAAGACGCGCTACCCGATCTGGAGGCGGCGTTCAGACGTGACCCGAACGCGCCCAGTCTTCTCTCGAACATCGCCTGGTGCAAACTGTTCGTCGGCGATCCGGAAGGCGCCGTCCCGATGATCGAACGTGCATTGAACCTGGACCCGCGGGGCATCGGGAAATCGCGACTCCTGGGCATGCTGGGCACGGCGTTGATGTACCTGGGACGATATCCGGAAGCGATCCGATACCTGCGCGCGGGTGTGGACGAAGGTCTTGCACGGACGCCGTTCGTGTACTGGGCGCTCGCCGCGTCGCATGCGCTGTCGGGGGCGCTGGGCGATGCGCGTCGTGCGCTCGACCAGTTCCGCGCGCTGCGACCGGGTGTGACCATCGAGGGACTCAGGAAGGAGGCGCTGAGCGACCATCCACGCTATCGGGCGCTGCGCGAGAAGATCTACGAGGGGCTGCGGCTGGCCGGACTCGAAGGTTGACGCGGTACGCCCCAAGACCTGCAGCCACCGTCCGGCCTCGCAGGTGCGGGTTGGGCGGGGGCCCCGCAGCGGACGCCATGCCGCTGGACGAGACGTCACGATGAGCACGAACGAAGGAGCACGGAGATGAAAGTGGGCATCATGCCGCTGTTCGGCGGCGACACCGCGGAGCCCGCGTACGTGGCGCGTATCGCGCGGCATCTCGAGGACCGGGGCTTTCACTCGGTGTGGGCCGTCGATCACATCCTGCTGCCCACCAGGTTCACGTCCCGGTATCCCTATTCGGCGGACGGCTCGTTCCCCGTGGATCCACGACTGCAGGGACTCGAGCCGTTCAACGTGCTGTCGTACATCGCGGCGCTGACCTCGCGGATCCGGCTCGGCACCGGCGTGCTGGTGGTGCCCCAGCGCAACCCGGCGCTGACCGCCAAGCAGGTGGCGGACCTCGACGTGCTGTCCAACGGCCGCTTCGACTTCGGCGTGGGGGTGGGCTGGCTCGCGGAGGAGTTCGAGGCGCTCGGTGAATCCTTCGAGCGCCGCGGCGCGCGCAACGACGACTACCTTCGGCTCATGCAGGCGCTGTGGCGCGACGGGGTTTCCACGTACCACGGCAAGTTCCGTTCGCTGCCGCCCTGCACGCAGTACCCGCTCCCCGTGCAGAAACCCCACCCGCCGTTCTATTTCGGCGGCGAGGGCGAAGCCGCGCTGCGCCGGGTGGCGCGGTTCGGCCACTGGTACGGGCTGGACGTGCTGCCGGAGGACCTGCCGGCCAAGAAGGCCGAGCTCGCCCGGCATTGCGCGGCGCACGGCCGCAACGTCGGCGACGTGAAGATCGCGCTGTGCCCGTACGCGAAACCCTGCACGCGCGACACCTTGAAGCGCTACGAGGACGCCGGTGTCGACCAGGTCATCATGGCGGCGTTCGTGCCGGGACAGGACGCGATGTTGCGCGCGATCGACGCGATCGCGGACGCGCTGCTGTAGCGCGTCGACCCGGTGCCCGTGCCGCGCCTGAGCATCCTGCTCCCGTATCGGAATGCGGCCGCGACGCTGGCGGAATGCCTGGCGGACCTCCGCGCGCAGCATTGCGACGACTACGAGCTGCTCGCCGTCAACGATCATTCCACGGATGCGTCGGTGGAACTGATGCGAGGGAGGACGGGCTGAAAGAGAAAGGGGACAAGGGAGAAAGGGGACATCCCACGTTTCAGAATGTGGTATGTCCCCTCGGCTTTCCTTTTCCTCGTCACCCCCGCGAAAGCGGGGGTCTCGTCTGCGTCGATCAGTTCCGGCTGCGCCCGAAGTGAACGCTTCGCCTCGAAATGCGCGCGCACTCCCGTGCAGCGATTCAGCAGCTCCCGGGTGCAGAGTTTCCCGATTCGCGCCGGCGCCGAACCCGCCATCCCAGCCCGCACAGCGCACTCGCCAGCAGCGGCAACGCCGCGGGTACCGGCACCGGCGTCGACACGATGTTGAAGTTCGCTCCGAGTTCGTTCATCGCGAACGAATCAAGCGTGAGCCCCGGCGAAAGTACGATCTGGTCCAACGTCATGGTGTTGAACGCGTCGATGTCCACGCCGTTCTGGGCGATCAGATCGACTTCGACTACCGTCGCGTAGCGGTGGCCCACTTCGGGTCGGAAGCGGAGAGTGCCGCTTGCGGAGAAGTCGTCGAGCTCTCCATTCGGAATCTCGATCATCAGCGGGTTGCCGTCTTCGTCGAAGCCGCCGTCGGGATCCTCGATCTCGATGAATTCGCCCTCTCCCCCATCACCCCATTGTTCGAATGCGAGGCGGGCGACCTGGCGCGGGACCTCGATGGTTACGTCGGAATCCTCCTCCGGCTGAACTTCGATGATCGTGTCCAGATCGTAGACGGCGATGTTCGCGAAGATCTTGTAAGCGTAGTCATTGACGTCCATGTCATCGATGCCGGGCTGGTGGACGAGGCCGAAGATATCGCTGCAATCATCGCCTGGACAGACACTGACTATGGCATCGACACTGACCGTCAGATCAACTGCCGAAGCTAACGTGGTCCCGCCGAAAGTCCAGTGATCAACCCACGTGGAAGTGGCCCGCGCATCACTGGATGTAAGGTAGGAGAAGAACTCCCCGTCGTTTTCGCCCGTGCCGCGGAAAGTCGTTCTCGTGGTCACCGCCGCCCGGTTGGTGCCGATGTGCGTTTCGGCCCGTGCAAACAACGGACAGGTGGGAAAACAGGCTGAGTCCTCGCTGGACGCAGAAAACGCGCCGATGGGAGCCGTCGTCGTGGTCGTGTCGAACTCGCCGCTCGTGAAGAGGATGTCGTCTTCCGGGGAGTCGAGATGCGCTTCGCGCAGGAAACCGCTAGAGACGAACGACATCACGCCGGGCGTATCGTAGGCATCCTCCCAGAACGGGTAGGGCAGTGCGGCGTGAGCGGGCGCGAGTGCCATCAGCAGGAGGGCGAACACACAGCCGGTGGAGAGTCGGGCCATGGGAGAATTTCCTTTGCAAAGACCGATGGTTAATGGCGTACATGCGATCGCGAGCTAGATCCGGTTGTGAGGCTCTGCCCGCCGCGGTCTGCAGTCAAGTTCCGGGAGCGGAACTATTACCGTCGCGGCCCCGGACGGCGGACAAAGGAGACATCCCGGAAAAAGGGACATCTCACATTTCGATTTCGAAATGTGAGATGTCCCCTTTTCCCCGCCTGAGCATCCTGCTGCCCTACCGCGATGCTGCCGCGACGTTGGCGGAATGCCTCGCGGACATCCACGCGCAGCATTGCGCGGATTACGAGCTGCTCGCGGTGAATGATCATTCCACGGACGACTCCGCGGACCTGGTACGCGCACACGCTGCGCAGGATCCGCGCATCCGCTGCCTCGACAGTCCGCGCCGCGGCCTCGTCGCTGCGCTGAACCATGGGCTCGCGGAGGCCGGCACCGACATCGTCGTGCGCATGGACGCGGATGACCGCATGCATCCGACGCGCCTGCTCCGCCAGCTCGCGCACCTGGACGGTGACCCCACGCTGAGCGTTTCCGCCAGCCGCGTGCGTGCGTTTCCGGACGACGCCGTGCAGGCGGGACTGCGCGAGTACGTGCGCTGGCAGAACGACTGTCTGACGCCGGACCAGCTGGCGGAAGAAATCTACGTAGAATCGCCGCTCGCGCATCCGAGCGTGGCGTTCCGCCGCGACGCGGTGCTCTCGGCCGGCGGCTACCGTGAAGGGCCGTTTCCCGAGGACTACGAACTGTGGCTGCGCCTGCATCACCTCGGGCACCGGATGGCCAAGCTGCCGGAGGTGCTGCTCGACTGGCGCGAGTCACCGCACCGCACGTCGCGGACCGATCCGCGCTATGCGCGGACGGCGTTCGACCGGATACGTGCCGAGTATCTCGCGCGCGACCCTCGGTTGCTGGCGCGTCGGCACGATTTCGTGATCTGGGGCGCCGGGCGGCGCACGCGCCGGCGCTGCGCGTGGCTGCTCGCCGAGGGGTTACGTCCGAGCGCCTGGATCGACATCGATCCCCGCAAGATCGGCAATCGCCACGACGGTGTGCCGGTGTGTGCGCCGGACATGTTGAGCCGCGGGACGCGACCGTTCGTACTCGTCTACGTCACCAATCACGGCGCCCGGGAGGAGATTGGCGCGCACCTCCTGGCGATGGGGTACCGGCGAGGGCAGGATTGGCTGGCGGTGGGGTGACAGGCATCGCGCGGACACCCGGTGACCGGACCCGCGGTTTCCGGATCAGGCCAGGCGCACCACCTCGGTCATGAACAGCCCGTAGATCGTCAGCAGCAGCATTCCCTCCCACCGGGAGATCTGCTTGTCCTGGGTCAGGAGATAGAAGAGCAGCGCACCCATGCCGAACACCGGCAGCGGGAGGACCAGCATGTCCTCGGACGCACCGAGTGGCCCGACCAGCGCGGCGGTTCCGGTGACGGCCAGCGTATTGAACACGCAGGATCCCAGCACGTTGCCGACGGCCACATCCGCGCGACCCCGCCGCGCCGCCGTTGCGCTGACCACGAGCTCCGGCAGCGTGGTCCCCAGCGACAGCAAGGTCAGCGCGATCAGGTCCGGTGGAATGCCGAGCTGCACCGCCATCGATTCGAGAGAACCGACGGTGTATCGCGCGCCGACATAGATGAATGCGGACGCCGCGAGGATCACCGCGACGTCCCGCCACGGAAACCGTGCAACGCGTGCCGAATCGTCGAGACCGAACGTCAGGTCCTTGTCGGTTCGCCCCTCCTTCAGGAGATACAGCAGGTACACGACGTACGCGACGAGCAGGAAACCCGCTTCGATCCGGCTGACCGCCGCGTCGCGCAGCGACATCGCGAGCAGCAGCGCCGAGCCGAGCAGGAAGTGCAGGTCGATGAGGATGTACTGATCGCCCAGCTTCACCTGCCGGCCCGCGACGATCGCGACGGCGCCGGTGACCAGCAATAGGTTGGACAGGTTGGCACCGAGCACATTGCCGACGACGATCCCGCTGTTGTCGCGCAACACGGCAACCACGGACGACACCAGCTCCGGCAGCGACGTACCCGCCGAGACGATGAGGACGCCGATCGCGAACGGTGACATCCCGAGGGCGAGGCCCACCCGCTCGGCGCTATGGGTGAAATACCGGGCCGCGGTCAGCAGGGTCGCAAGACTGACCGCGAAGATCGCGAATGACATAGGCACGGTCTGTAGTATGCCGCCTGCCCGAACCACTTGGCGATGGGGCGGTCATGCGACACAACGACCGCGCCGGTCGTGCGCAGGGGCATTCGTTCCGCCAGCCGCGTTTCACTCGCCTCCGACCTGGAGTTACAGTACGGCTGCGATCGAACCGTTCTCGTGACCGCCGCACGAGACCTCAACCCTTTCAGAGGAGTCCCCGGGATGAACATGCAAGAACCCGCGCCCGTGTCCTGCCATCTCTACGACCACGCGATCACCTGGGGCCCGTTCGCAGGGATCGAGAACCTCGAACTCACACTCTGCGACATTGACGAGGAACGCCGGATCGTGGACCTGCTGGTGCGCTTCGCGCCCAACAAGACCGTGACGATGCACAACCACCTGGCGCAGACCAACATGTTCATCATCCAGGGCGAGCTGCGCATGTACGAGCCCGATGGCAGCATCCGCGAACGCCGTCCCGCCGGCCGCTACTACCGCGGACGCACGCACGACGCGCACAGCGAGGGCGGCGGTCCGGAAGGTGCGGTGGTGCTCTACAGCATGCGTTGCGACGATGCGCACGCGGTGCTGGAGATCATGGACGCGCACGCCAACGTGCAGGCCACCCTGACGATGGACGACGTGCGGGCGGCCTGGGCGGCGCAGCACGCGGCGTAGGATCGCAACGGCTGCGGGGCTCGTCACTTGCGTGACTGGTACTCGCGCGTCGTTTCCTTGTAGTACACCTCGAACGGCGCGCCCCAGTCCGACGGATCATCGATCAGCACGCCGGGCGCCGCGGCGGTGACGGCGAGCGCCAGCGCGCGCGACAGGATCGCGCGCTGACCCGCGGCATCTCCCGCCCGGCCGAGCGCGTTGCCCATGGGATGATCCACGAACAGCGTGCGCGGCGGCCGCACGCACGCGGCCAGGTCGCGTGCGGTCGCGATCATGACGGTCGCGATCCCGTGTTCCTCGACCACGCGCGCGACGAGCCCCGCGGTCTGGTGGTCGAGCGGGCAGGCGGGGATCAGCACCAGCAGGTCCACGTCGTCCTCGCGCAGGCACGCGGCGAACGCGGGGGCGTGCACCTCCACGACGTCCGAACGCTTGTAGATGCGGCCCATGAACCCGCTCCAGTGACGCCGCGCGACCCCGCCGATGACACCCTCGGCCGCGAGCTCGGCCAGGCGCGTGAGCGGGAACTGGCAGTTGATGTCCGTGCGCGCGGCGCGGTCATCGTAATAGTGGTCGTGGACCTGGAATGCATCCGCGGGCGTGTCCGCGGGGATCGCGTCGAGCCGGAAATCGTTGCGCGCATCCGGGTTCCACGGAGGTGCGTCGCGGCGCGAGATTCCGCCGGTGGTGAGCAGTGCCACGGTACAGGCATTCAGCGGACGGGCCAGCGACGTGAACGGCGCGGTGTGATTCACTGTCCAGTCGTAAGGCGGAAAGCCCAGCGAACGGTAGAGACGGTTGAGGTGATCGATGTACGCGATGGGCATTGGGCTGCTCCGGTACGGGAGCCGGTTCACGTGAATGTTCCCGCTGAGCGCCCATGGTAACGCGACCGGGGAATGGTTCCGGAGTCCCTGGCCACGTGCGTGCGACCGTCGGACCTGGTGTACGATGATGCCATGCAACAAATGCTCGCCTTGTCGGCGCACCTGCCGGAGGTTCGCCACGCGCCCGGGGACGTCATCGCCCGCGAGGGCGATCGCACCGGCGGCGTCTGGATTCTCGTCTCGGGAGTGCTCGCGGTGCGCAAGGGCGACATCCCCGTGAACACGATCACGACGCCGGGCGCGCTGGTGGGGGAGATCTCCGTCCTGCTCGATGCCGCGTTCAGCGCGACGGTCGAGGTTGTCGAGCCGGCCGTGCTCCGGCACGCCGTGGATGGCGAATTGTTCCTCGCGAGCAACCCGCAGATCCTGCGGATGGTCGCGGTCGGACTGGCAGGAAGATTGAACTTCGTCACGACGTACCTCGCCGATCTCAAGCACCAGTACGGCGATGCGCCGGGACTCACGATGGTGCCCGAGGTGCTGCGCAAGCTTGCGTTGCACCGGAATGCGCCGGCGCGGCCGGGGTCCGCGCGCGAACCCGATCCGGAGTACTGAACCGGCCGCCACGCATCGTCGCCAGGTCCGACCGGGATCCCTCACGAGACTTCTCCACGGCGATAAGGAGGCGTACATGATCGAACACAAGACGAGCATCCACTGGACGTTCGATGGCGGCGACTTCCGCAAGGGCCGCTATTCGCGCGCGCATCGCTGGGAATTCGATGGCGGCCACGTGGTACCCGCTTCACCGTCGCCGCACGTGGTGCCGGCGCCATGGTCGGATCCGGCGGCGGTCGATCCCGAGGAGGCGTTCGTGGCGGCGATCGCGAGCTGCCACATGCTGACGTTCCTGTTCCTCGCGTCACGCGCCGGCTACCAGGTCACGCGCTACGACGACGACGCGGTCGGCACGATGATCAGGAATGAGCGCGGCCGTCACTGGGTGAACGAAGTGGTGCTGCGGCCGCGTATTGAATGGGGCGGTGAACGCGGCGCGCCTGTACCGGAGGAACTCGCGCGCCTGCATCACGCCGCCCACGAGGAGTGCTACATCGCGAACTCCGTGCGGACGGAAGTCCGGGTCGAGACACCGGACGCCTGAGCGCGGTGTCGCCGCGCTGCGGACGTCGCGCGGTTCAGAACACCACGCGAGGAGGTGCGGACCGGGCGCTGAGGTCGATCGTCTCCTCGCCCATCAGCGAGC
>JBFWUN010000039.1:0-8604 GCA_050247235.1 Gammaproteobacteria bacterium | reverse complement strand
GCCACCTCGTCGCAGCGCGCGCGATACGCCGGCAGCCCCCCGGCGTACGGCAGGAACGTGCGCTTCTTGCCCGGAATGTTCGCGCCCGTGATCCACGAATCCGTGTGATAGACCAGCGACTGCCGGCCGACTTCCTCAACGTGCGCGCGCCAGCCGTGCTCCGCGTCCGGCGTGGGTTCGATGGTGCGATGGTGGTGATCGCGCAGGTAGCGGAGGCAGTCCGTCACCCAGTCCACGTTCTGCTCGATGCAGCGCGGCACGTTGCAGAAGTTGCCGGCGTTGTTCGGCCCGATGATCGTGAAGAGATTCGGAAACCCGTGGCACTGCAGCCCGAGATAGGTCAGCGGACCCTCCGCCCATTTCTCCTGCAGCGACCGGCCGTCGCGTCCGCGAATGTCGATGTGTTTGAACGCGCCGGTCACGGCATCGAACCCGGTGGCGAACACCAGGATGTCGAGCGGATACTCCGCGTCGCGCGTCCTCACGCCGTCCGGTGTGATGCGTTCGAGCGGGTTTTCGCGCAGGTCCACGAGTTCGACGTTGGGCTGGTTGTAGACCTCGAAGTAGCCGCTCTCCAGCGGTACGCGCCGAGTGCCGAAACCGTGATCGGTCGGGATCAGCCGGTCAGCGATTTGCGGATCCCGGATGCGCGCGCGGATCTTGCGGCGGACGAAGTCCGTGATGGTGTCGTTCGCGGCGCGGTCGGACATGATGTCGGCGAAATTCGCGAGCCAGAAACGGAACCTCGGCGTCTGCCACAGTGCCTCGTAGTGCGCTTCACGTTCCTCCGGCGACAGCGACAGTGCAGAGCGCGGGTCGAAGTCGTGCACGAATCCGCCGAACGTCTCGCGGCAGCGTTCGAACATCGCCGCGTACTGCGCCTTCAATGCCCCTTGTTCGGCATCCGTAATTGGCTGGTTGCGCATCGGCACCGCGAACGTGGGCGTGCGCTGGAACACGGTCAGCCGGCCAGCGGTTTTCGCGAGCTCGGTGATGAGCTGCACGCCGGTGGCGCCGGTGCCGATGACCCCGATTCGTCTGCCCGCGAGTGCCACCGGTTCCTTCGGCCAGTGGGCAGTGTGCCAGCAGCCGCCGCGAAAACTCTCGCGGCCCGGGATGTCCGGCGTGTAGGGCGCAGACAGCACGCCGATGGCGGTGATGAGGTAGCGGCCTCGCGCGGTGTCGCCGCCCGCCGTCGTGATCTCCCACTGGTTCGCTGCTTCGTCGTAACGCGCCTGCGTGACGCGCGCGTTGAACTGGATGTCACGCCGCAGGTCGAGGCGGTCCGCGACGAATTCGAGATAGCGCAACGTCTCCGGCTGCGCGGCGAAGTGCTCGCGCCAGTTCCATTCGGCCAGGATCTCCGGCGAGAACGAGAACGCGTACGTGTAGGACTCGGAATCGAAGCGCGCGCCCGGGTAGCGGTTCCAGTACCACGTGCCGCCCACGCCGCTGCCGGCTTCGTAGATGCGCGCCGATAACCCGAGTTCGCGCAACCGGTGGAGCTGGTACATGCCGGACATGCCGGCGCCGATGATGATCGCATCGTACACATGACCAGCGGAGGGGGCAGGGGGCATCGCGGCGTCCTCGCAAGGGCAAAGCCCGGTTGTAGGCGATCGGCGCTGCAACCGCAACGGATCCGGCGCGGCCTGCGAGGCCGGTGGGAATTCGGGGTCAGAGTCGTAAAGCGATGCCCCGCAAGGTCAGAAGGATGACCGGCGCGGTCCGCCGGTCATCCGCGGGTCACCTCTCAGCCGGCGCCGTTCTGCGTCATGTAGTTCAGCAGCGCGGGGCTTGGAATCCCGTCGACCACGAGACCGCGCTGAGCCTGGTAAGACTTGATTGCTGCCTGGGTCTGCGGGCCGTACAGGCCGTCGATTGCACCGGCGTACAGCCCCATGCGCTGCAGGACGCCCTGGATGTCGCGCACCGTCTGCGCGTTGCCGGCCGTGGCTTGCGGGGCGTACGCGGCGGTGGAGGCCGGCGCCGCGGCGCCGGCATTGCTCTTCCAGGCCGGCTCGCCCAGGTTCACCTGGTCCTTGTTGGTCAGTGCGCCGGTCGCGCCACCCGCGACGGCGCCGATGATGGCGCCCTGCGCGACGGACAGTCCGGTCACCGCGCCGAGCGCAGCGCCCGCCGCGGCACCGATGCCCGCACCGCTGACGCCACGCTCGGTGGAGGTGGTACCGCAGCCGGATACCACGAGGCCCGCGATCGCGATGGATAACACGGTTCTACGCATGGAATTCTCCTGATCAATGGGCGAACACGCCCGATGCAGGGAATGTAGGGTCCCGTCACAGGATTTTGCAGTTTGGAAAACCGGATCTGTGATGCGCCGCACAGGCCATCTGCACGGAATGGGGGTCCGGCGGGATGGCACGACAGGATGTCAGCAGGGTTCGCGCGTTCCTTCAGTACTGGACCCGGCGTGTGAAGCCCCCGTCCACCACGACATTTGCACCGGTCATGAAGCTCGCAGCCGGGCTCGCAACGAACGCGACCACGTTCGCCACTTCGTCCGGCGTGCCCATGCGACCGAGCGGATTGCCCGCGAGCGCGGCGGCGTAGATCTCCGGCTGTTCGCGCTTGCGGGTGCCCCACACGCCTTCATCGAAGAAGATCGTGCCCGGCGAAACGGTGTTCGCGCGGATCCGCTTCGGCGCTACCGTCGTTGCGAGGTTCGACATGTAGTTGATGACGGCCGCCTTCACCGCGTTGTACGGGCGCGGTCCGCCGAACGCTTCAAGCGCCGCGGTCGAGGAGATCGCGACGATCGACGCATCGGGCGACTTCTCGAGATGCGGCAGCACCGCGTCCACCAGCCGCACGGTGCCGAGCACGTCGATCTCCAGCGCGAGCCGCCAGCTCGCCTCGCCCGGCGCGCCGGACAGCGCGCTGACGTTCGCGATCGCGATATCGAGCCCGCCGAACGCGCCGGCCGCGTCGTTGACCCAGTCGGTGATCGCCGCGGTGTCCGCCACGTCGGCGGCGGCGCCGATCACCCGTGCGCGATCTCCCGCGATCGCCTGCAATGCGTTGACCGCCGCGGCCACGTCATCCGCGCGGCGCGCGCAGACGGCCACCGAACAGCCTTCCCGCACGAGCCGTTCGGCGATGGCGCGGCCGATGCCGCGGGTGGCGCCGGTCACGACGGCGCGCTTGTTCGACAGTCCGAGATCCATGCGTTGCTCCTTGGGTTGCGTGAAACCGGGGTCTGTCCCCGGTTTCTTGAACGACGGCTCAGCGGATTGCCCAGCCGCCGCAGACCGGGAAGACCTGGCCGACGAAGCAGGCAGCCGCGTCACTGCACAGGTACGCGGCAAAGAGCGCGTCCTCGCGTGCCCCGACGAGGCGTCCGAGCGGAACCTCGCGCGCAAGCTTCTCCGCGAAACGCGGGTTGGCCTGCACCTCCGGCGGAAAATAGGTCGGGTTCTCCACGTAGTGCTGCGCGATCGCGTTGACCTGGATGTTGCGCGGCGCGAGTTCCACGCCGGCAGCCTGCACGTACGCGAGCTGCGCGCCCCGCGCTGCCGAATACGTGGACGTCCGCCGCATCCCGCGCAAGGCCGATGCGCTGCCCATCACGAGGATGCGGCCCTGGCCACGTGCCAGCATCTGCGGCAGCACCGCGCGCACGAGGCGTGGCAACGGATCGACGATGTGCGTGAAGACCTGGGCCCACTCCGCGTCATCGACCTCGCCCACCGCGGTGCTCGGGGCGGGCACCGCCAGGTTCGCCACCAGCACATCCACGTGACCTGCAGCGGCTACCACGGCGCCGGGCAGCGCGGGGTCGGCCAGCGGACGCGGATCGCCGATCACCTCGGCGCCGCACTCGGCGAGCACTTCGCAGAGCGCATCGCCCATGAAGTCATGCCGCTGCGTGACCAGCACGCGTCTGCCGGCGAGAGAAGGGGTGGTCATCGTCATCGTCCTCTCCGGTTCAGCCGCCGAGCAGGGCGACGGCCATCTCACCCTTGCGCGCGATGTTGGTCTTGTAGCCTTCAAGATCGAATTCGCGGTCGCGGCCCATCGCGCCCACCAGGTAACGCTTGTAGACCCCCTGGCGGATCGCGGCGATGCGCCAGTGGGAGAACGCGCGGTAGTAGTCGATGTGCGTCAGATCGAATCCCGTCAGTTCGGCGTAGCGGGCCATCAGCGCATTCCGATCGGGGAACCCGCCCGCGGTCGTGGGCATGTGGTCCTCCACGTCGCCGGTCCGGTCCTCCGGTGCGAGCCAGGTGTTCAGCAGGTAGCCGAGATCCGCCAGCGGATCCCCCAGCGTGCACAGTTCCCAGTCGAGCAGCGCCTGGATGCGACCCTCTGCGACGATCATGTTCCCCAGGCGATAGTCGCCGTGCACGATGCTCGCGTGGGCCTGCGCCGGCATCCGCTCGCCCAGCAGGCGCAGCGCGCGGTCCATCGCCGGGACTTCATGCGTCTTGGTCTGCTCCCACTGGCCTGTCCAGCGCTTCAGCTGGCGCGCGACATAGTCCTCGCGGCGCCCGAGATCGCCGAGGCCGACCGCTGCCGGATCGAGCGTGTGCAGCGCCGCGAGCACCTCCGCCACGTGCAGGCCCACCCGCTGCCGCTCGGCCATGGGCAGCTGTGCCGCGACCGTCGCGTCGTGCGGTACGATGCCGGCCACGAAGCCCATCACGAAGAACGGTGCGCCGTTGACCTCCACATCGCGGCACAGCCCGTAGGTCCGCGCCACCGGCACGCCGCTGTCGGCCAGCGCCGAGATCACGCGGTACTCGCGGCCCATGTCATGCGCGCTCTCGAGCACGTGGCCGAGCGGCGGACGGCGCAGCACGTAGCGGTGACCCGCTGCGTCCTCGCAGGCATACGTGAGGTTGGAGTGCCCCCCCGCGATCAGGCTGTAGCGGACGGGGGACGCGAGTGCCGGCACGTGGGCAGCAAGCCACGCGGTGACCTTGGGTTCGTCGATGCCTTCGAGCATGGCGGGTTCCTGGCGGGCGGGGCCGGTCATGATACCCGCCACGGGCGACTTGTCATCCGCGGGTGCCGGCCCGCTGTGCCCGCGTACAATCCGCCCGGTATGGACGATGACCCGCACGTGCCGCAGGAGACCGCGCAGGCTGCCCGCTGGCAGTTCTGGATCGACCGCGGCGGCACCTTCACCGACGTGATCGCGCGCCGCCCCGACGGACGGCTGACGACGCACAAGCTGCTGTCCGACAACCCGTCGCAGTACGCGGACGCGGCACTCGCGGGCATCCGCCGCGCGCTCGGGCTGGCGCCGGGGGCACCCCTGCCCGTGGCGGACATCGCCTGCGTGAAGATGGGCACCACGGTCGCGACCAACGCGTTGCTCGAACGCAAGGGCGAACCCACCGCGCTCCTCGTCACGCGCGGATTCGGGGACGCGCTCCGGATCGCGTACCAGAATCGCCCGCGGCTGTTCGCGCGGCACATCGTGCTGCCGGACATGCTCTACGACGCCGTGGTGGAAGTTGATGAACGCGTCGATGCACGAGGGCAGCTGCTGGTCCCGCTCGACGAACCGGCCGTCGCGCGGGATCTCGCCGCGCTGCGCGCACGCGGGCTGCGGAGCGTCGCGATCGTCTTCATGCACGGCTACCGTCATCCCGCGCACGAGGCACGCGTGGCGGCGCTGGCGCGCGCGGCCGGCTTCACGCAGGTGTCGGTGTCGCACGCGGTGAGCCCGCTCGTGAAGTTCGTCGCGCGCGGGGACACCACGGTCGTCGACGCCTACCTCTCGCCGGTGCTCGGCCGGTATGTCCACGGCATCGCGCGCGAGCTTGCCGGGGTACCGCTCTATTTCATGCAGTCCAGCGGCGGCCTCGCGCGCGCCGACAGTTTCCACGGCAAGGATGCCATCCTTTCGGGGCCGGCAGGTGGCCTCGTGGGGGCGGCACGCACGGCGCGGTCCGCCGGCTTCACGCGCATCATCGGCTTCGACATGGGCGGCACGTCGACCGACGTCGCGCATCATGCCGGCGAGTACGAGCGGACCTACGAGGCGGCCGTGGCGGGCGTGCGGATCCGCGCGCCGATGATGGCCATCCACACCGTGGCGGCCGGAGGCGGCTCGATCCTGCGCTTCGACGGTGCGCGTTACCGCGTCGGACCCGAGTCCGCCGGTGCGCGCCCCGGACCCGCGTGCTACCGGCAGGGCGGGCCGCTGACGATCACGGACGCGAATCTCCTGCTCGGCAAGCTGCAGCCGGGGTGGTTTCCACGGGTGTTCGGCACGCACGGCGACGCGCCGCTCGACGTGGACGTGGTACGCGCACGGTTCGCAGTACTGGCGGACGAGATCCGGCGCGCCACCGGCGATGCGCGCCCGGTGGAAGCCGTGGCGGAGGGTTTCGTGCACGTGGCGGTCGCGAACATGGCGAATGCGATCCGCCAGATCTCCGTGCAGCGGGGGCACGACGTGACGGCTTACACGCTCGCGTGCTTCGGTGGTGCCGGCGGTCAGCATGCGTGCCTGGTGGCCGACGCGCTCGGTATTGCGCGCGTCTACATTCACCCGCTCGCCGGCGTGCTGTCGGCCTACGGGATGGGACTCGCGGACCAGTCCGTCGTGCGCGAGCGGACGCTCGACCTCCCGTACGCGCCTGACGCCGCGGGCAGGCTCGATGCCGCGCTGCGCGCGCTCGGTGAAGACGCCCGCGCCGCGCTCGCCGCGCAGGACGTGCCCACCGCAGAGATCGCGCTCCATGCGCGCCTCGCGGTGCGCTACGCCGGCACCGACACACCGCTCGTCCTGGCGGCGGGTGCGTTCGATACCCTGCGTGATGCGTTCGAATCCGCTTACCGCCACCAGTTCGGCTTCATGCTCCCCGATCGGTCGCTCGTGATCGAGACCGCGATCGTGGAGGCGGTCGCGGCCGGCGCGCCGCTCGCCGACACGCCTGGCCGGCGCGACGACGCCGCGGAATCCCCGGAGCCCGCGGCGACGGTACGCATGTTCAGCGGCGACGCGTGGCACGCCACACCGCTCTTCCCGCGCGCGCACCTGCTTTCCGGCCAGCGCATCACCGGGCCGGCGATCATCGCAGACGCGAACGCCACGACGATCGTGGAGCCGGGCTGGCGCGCGGAGGTGACCGCGCTGGACCACCTGGTGCTGGAGCGCGCAGTGCCGCGCCCAACGCGCTTCGCGCTCGGGACTGCGGTCGATCCGGTGATGCTGGAGGTCTTCAACAGCCTGTTCATGTCGATTGCCGAACAGATGGGTGCGCGGCTGCAGAACACCGCGCACTCCGTGAACATCAAGGAGCGGCTCGATTTCTCGTGCGCACTGTTCGACGCCGAGGGGAATCTCATCGCGAACGCGCCGCACATCCCGGTGCACCTCGGTTCGATGGGAGAGTCGGTGCGGACCGTGATGCGCGCTAACGCGGGAAAGATCCGACCGGGCGACGTGTTCGTGCTGAATGCGCCGTACAACGGCGGCACGCATCTGCCGGACGTGACCGTGATCACGCCGGTCTTCGCCGGGGACGGCACCCGTATCCTCTTCTACGTCGGTTCGCGCGGACACCACGCGGACATCGGTGGCATCTCACCCGGTTCCATGCCGGGCGATTCGACACGCGTCGATCAGGAGGGGGTGCTGCTCGACAACGTGCTGCTCGTGGCCGCAGGCGAATTCCAGGAGGATGTGCTGCGCGGAATCCTGTCCGACGGACCCTGGCCCGCGCGCAACGTCCAGCAGAATATCGCCGATCTCCGTGCCCAGGTCGCCGCCAACGAGAAGGGCGTGCAGGAACTGCAGAACATGGTGGCGGCCTACGGGCTCGACGTGGTGCATGCGTATATGCGGCACGTGCAGGAAAATGCGCAGGCCTGTGTACGCCGCGTGCTCGACGTGCTCACCGACGGCGACTGCACGTACGCGCTGGACAACGGGGCCGAGATCCGCGTGAAGATCCGCATCGCGCCGGATCGCCGCTCGGCGGTAATTGATTTCGCCGGAACCTCGCCCGAGTTGCCGGACAACTTCAACGCACCGACGGCGGTGACGTGCGCGGCCGTGCTGTACGTGTTCCGCACCTTGATCGACGACGACATCCCGCTCAACGCGGGCTGCCTCGTGCCGCTGGAGATCCGCATTCCGGAGGGTTCGATGCTGAATCCGCGCTATCCGGCCGCCGTGGTTGCCGGCAACGTGGAAACCTCGCAGGCGATCACCGACGCGCTGTACGGCGCGCTCGGCGTGCTCGCTGGCGCGCAGGGGACGATGAACAATTTCACGTTCGGCAACGCCGATTACCAGTACTACGAGACGATCGCCGGCGGTGCGGGGGCGGGCCCGGGGTTCGACGGCGCGGACGCGGTGCAGACTCACATGACGAATTCGCGGCTGACGGATCCCGAGGTGCTCGAAGGGCGTTTCCCCGTGCTGCTCGAACGCTTCGCGATCCGGCGCGGCTCGGGCGGCGCGGGGCGCCACCGGGGCGGCGACGGGGTGATCCGCCGTGTGCGCTTCCTGGCGCCGATGACCGCGACCATCCTGTCCAGCCATCGCCGCCTGTCACCGCCCGGCATGGCCGGCGGCGGGCCGGGCGCGCGGGGCCGTAATCACGTCGAGCGGCGTGACGG
>JBFWUN010000038.1:0-41529 GCA_050247235.1 Gammaproteobacteria bacterium | reverse complement strand
ATCGAGGTCGTAGTCCACCTGTTCGGGCCGCGGATTCAGCTCCGGCGAGATAGACCTGTCGGGGGGAAGGCTCATCCGCGCATTATCGCGGGCGCGTGCAGTCATGCGCCACCGCCGGCCGCGCGGCAGGGCGCGCGGCCGGCGGTGGACCCGCGGCTGGTCAAAGACGCTCGGTTTCATCGGAACCAGCGGTTTCCGCCGGCGGGTCGGTGCAGCGGGCCTGTCCGGGCAATCCTGATCCAGCGCAAGGGGAATGTCCGGCGCGGCACGTGCCAGCCGGCGCCTGGACTATCCTCAATCTGTTGGAAGCGAAGCGCTTTTCCGTGCCGGGGCCACCGGCGCGGAATCGGTTCCCGATTCAAGTTCGTGCCCCGCCCGTGCGATACACCGGCTGCAGGTGTCGCGCACGCCCCGCGCCCCGCACAACCAGTTTCATCGGAAACAGCGCTTCAATCGAAAACAGAACGACCCAAGGACGCACCAGATGCCCCAAGTTTCCGACGCTCCCGCGGTTCCCGCGCCGCACGCACGCGAATCCCGCATGACGACCCCGGCGGGACCGCCAGCCCGATCCGCCGACGGGCCCGCTCGCCGCGCCCCCGCCGGCATCGACGATGCCGACGCCGGTTACCGCGTGCTGGTGGTCGACGATGAGCCCATTCAGCTCTCGCTGGTGAAGGAAGTGCTGACATCGCCGCGCTTCCTGGTGGAAGCCTGCGAATCCGGTGCGCGCGCGCTGGAACGTATCCATGGCGAGGATTTCGACGTGGTGCTGCTCGACAAGCGCATGCCCGTCATCGACGGTGACACGTTGTGCCGGCGCATCCGCGAGCAGCGTCAGCGTCACCAGCTCCCCATCCTGATGGTGACCGGCGCATCCGCACAGCACGAACTCCAGGCGAGTCTTGCTGCTGGCGCGACGGATTTCATCCGCAAGCCGTACGCCGTCACCGAACTGGTGGCGCGCGTGGTCTCGGCCGCGCAAACCAAGCGCCTGACGGACCAGATGGAGTGCGCGGAAACGCTGCTGTACAGCGTCGCGCGGCTGGTCGAGGCCAAGGACGAATGCACGGGCGATCATTGCTCCCGGCTCGCGGTATACGGTGAGATCTTCGGTCGCCACCTCGGCCTGACGGAGGCGGAGCTCGCGGCCCTGCACAGCGGCGCCGTGCTGCACGACATCGGCAAGATCGCGATCCCGGACCGCGTGCTGTTGAAACCGGGCAAGCTCACCGCCGACGAGTGGGTGATCATGAAGCAGCACACCACGCTCGGCGCGGAGCTCTGTGCAGTCATGAAATCGCTGCAGCCGACGGTGCCGATCATCCGCCATCACCACGAACGCTGGGACGGCAGCGGTTATCCGGACGGACTCGCCGGGGACCGGATTCCGTACCTCGCACAGGTGTTCCAGCTGGTCGACGTCTACGACGCGCTGACGAGCGTGCGGCCGTACAAGTCCGCGTGGTCGGTCGCGCAGGCCGCGGGAGTCATCCAGGAGGAATGCGCCAAGGGTTTCTACAACCCGGCGCTGGTCGGCGAGTTCCTGGGCGCGCTGCGTGAGCACGCGGACCAGTTTGCGGCGGTGCCGTCCGACGCCGTGTGCATGTCCGCGGTGCTCGCGCAGGCCATCCCCCTGTGGCAGCGGGAGCGCCTTGCATGATGGCTGAACCCGCGAACATTCCGCGCAAGGTGCTGGTGGTCGATGACGACGCGCCGCTCCGCCGGCTCGTGGCCGACATTCTCGAGGACATCGATCTGCCGTGCGACTGCACCGGGGACGGCGAGGAGGCGTGGCGCATGCTGCAGGCCGCGCCCGGCGACTACGCGCTGGTCCTGCTCGATCGCCAGCTTCCGGGCATCGACGGCATGGAAGTCCTGCACCGGATCAAGCGCGAACCCGCCGCGAAGGACATCCCGGTCGTCTGCATGACCGGGCTCATCAGCGAGCGTCAGATCGTCGAAGGCATCGATGCCGGGGCGTACTACTACGTCACCAAGCCGTTCGCCCCCCCGCTGCTGACCTCGGTGGTGCGCGCGGCAGTCGAGGACTTCATGGCCCGGCGAACCCTCCGCACCGAGCTGGAGTCCGCGGCCAACGCGATCACGCTGATCGAGCGCGGGACGTTCCGCTTCCGGGACATCGCGGATGCGCGTGCGCTCGCCGGGTTGCTGGCCAAGTGCTGTGCGCGACCCGCCCAGGCCGTCACCGGCCTGTGGGAGCTGCTGCTGAATGCCGTGGAACACGGCAATCTCGGCATCACCTACGAGGAGAAGTCCGCGCTGATCGCCCGCGACGGACTGCGCGACGAGATCGCGCGGCGTCTCGCGAGCGCGGAATTCGGTGGGCGCTACGTCGAAGTGAACGTCGACCGCGCAGGCCCGCAGGTGGTGTTCACGATCGTCGACCAGGGTGAGGGGTTCGACCCAACGCGTTACCTGGAATTCGACCCGGAACGCGCGACGCATGCGCACGGCCGCGGCATCGCGATGGCGCGCGGGCTCAGTTTCAGCCGGGTCGAGTACCAGGGGCGCGGGAACACCGTGGTGGCGACGTCCGACGCGCCGGAGGCACGCAGCACCATCAATTGACGGAAGGGAATCCAGCTATGAAAACCTATCTCACGCCGAACGACGTGGCGGAGCGCCTGCGCGTTTCTCCGATCACGGTCAGACAATGGGCACAGAAGGGCATGCTCCGGGCGGAGCTGACGCCCGGCGGGCATCGCCGGTTCCGGTGCGATGACGTGCTGCGCTTCGCCTCGACGCGCGGGGTGCAGCTGGCCGAGCCCGCGGCCGCCGTGACGCCGCGCCGGCGGGTACTCATCGTGGACGACGATCACCAGCTCGCGCGCCTCGTGCAGGAACTGCTCTGTGAACTGCCGGAGACCGCGATCGAACTCGCGCACGACGGTTACGAAGCCGGGTTCAAGATGCTGCGCTTCGTGCCGTCGATCGTCGTGATGGACCTGACGATGCAGGGACTCGACGGGTTCGCCGTGTGTCGGCGCATCAAGGCGGAGGCGCTCACGCGCCACGTCCGGATCATCGCGACGGCCGGCTACTGGAGTTCGCGCAACGTCGGTCTCGCGCGCGAGGCCGGCGCCGAGGAATGCCTCGCCAAGCCGCTCGATCTCCCGCTGCTCCTTGCGCTGGTGGCGGGTCCCGCGGGAACCGCGGGCGCGCGACGGCCGTGACCACGCCCGCGCGGGAAACATCGTCACCGCCGTTCACCGACGACGTCTGGCCGTTCCTGCTGGAGCGCGCCGGGATCGCGGCCTGGGACTGGAACGTGCCGCACGAGATCCTCACGATCTCTTCCGCCGGCCGGGAGATGCTGGGTTACACACAGGATGAACTGATCGGCGCACCCGCCACGTGGTTCGACCAGCTGCACCCGGAGGATCGCCCGGGAATGCTGCGACTGGCCGACGAGTACCGCGCTGGGCGCACCCGCGAGCACGTGCGCGAAGTGCGCGTTGCCCGCAAGGATGGCCATTACCGTCGGATCATCTCGCGCGGCCGCGTGATGACGTCCGATGCGCGCGGGTACCCGGCGAGAGTGGTCGGGATTATCACGGACATCACGTCCAACGAGAACATCGCCGCGTCGATGCGCAACAGCGAACAGCGCCTGCTGCTCGCGATGGACGACGCGCAGATGGCCTGGTTCTCGCGCGATCTCGCCACCGACATCGGCATCGGATCGCCGTCGCTCGCGACCATTTACGATCTTTCGAGCCCCACGGGGCCATGGCATTACAGCGAGATCCGCGCGCGGATCCTGCCGGAGGATCTCCACGACCACGTGGCGACCGTTGCGAAGTCCCTCGAAGAGATCGACGGTGAAGCGCGGGTCTTCGCGATGAACTACCGGATCCGGCGGCGCGACGGCGAAATTCGGCACCTGGAAGTCCGCTACCGGCACGATTGGGATCTCGACCGCCCGCGCGCGTTCGGACTGGTGGTGGACGTGACGCGCACCAAGCAGGCCGAACTCGCGCTGAGCGAGACCGACGCCCGCCTGCAGATCGCGCTCGAGCATGCGCGGATGGCGTGGTTCGAGCGCAACATCGAATCCGGCGTCACCCAGTGCTCGCGCTCGATGTGGACGATTTACGGCTACGAGCCGCAGGACGTGCCGTTCACGTTCCAGCACGTGCTCGCGCGGATGCATCCCGAGGACCGCGCGCGCCACGGTGCGCTTCCCCACCTGCTCCGGAACACGGAGCCGGATGACGACTCCGCCCACGTCATCCGTTACCGCATCGTGCCGCCCGGCGGCGAGTGGCGCTGGGTGGAAGTGCGCTACCACGTGTCGCCGCGGGCCAATGACGGCCAGGGCAGTGTTTATGGCGTGGTGCTCGACATCACGGACATCAAGACCATCGAGAACGCGGTGCGTGACAGCCAGGCACGTCTCCAGCTCTCGCTGGAAGCCGCGGACACCGCGTCGTGGCATTGGCTGATTCCGGAGGACCAGGTGTTCAGCGCCGATCGGCTCGGCGCGCTGTACGGCTTGCCCGGGCCGGGTCCGTGGCCGCTGGCCCTCATCCTGGCGCGCATCGATCCGGACGACCGGAAATCTCTCCAGACAGCACTCGCGCGCGTCCTTGACCGTCACTCGGACAGCCTGATCGCCGAGTTCCGTATCACGACGGACGACGGGCGGACGCGCTGGCTGGAGGCGCGCGCCCGCGCGGAATACGCCGCCGACGGCGCCATGAACCGGATGTTCGGCGTGTCGGTGGACATCACCGAGCGCAAGCACGCGGAACAGGAACGGCAGCGCCTGCAGCTGCAGCTGCAGCAGTCACAGAAGATGGAGGCGATTGGCCTGCTCACGGGCGGCATTGCCCACGACTTCAACAACATCCTCGGATCGATCCTCGGCTACTCGGGTCTCGCGCTGCAGCGCTATGGCGAGTCCATGCCGACGAAACTCGCGGACTACATCCGCGAGGTCCAGGCGGCCGGCGAACGGGCGCGCGATCTCGTCAGCCAGATGCTGTCGTTCAGTCGCGGCGAACCCACCGAGACCGTGCCGACGGCGCTGGGTGAGCTCGTGCATACCGCTGTCAGGATGCTGCGCCCGACCTTGCCGTCTTCGATCGAGATCCACCTCGAGATCCCCGCTGCGCTGCCGCCCGTTGCCGGCGACCCGGTGCAGATCCAGCAGGCGCTGGTCAATTTCTGCATCAATGCGCGCGACGCGCTGGGGGGCGTCGGCAATCTCTGGATCGCGTTGCGGGTCTGCGATCTCGCGGGACGGGAGTGCGCGTCGTGTCACGCGAGCATCAGCGGGCGCTTCGTCTCGCTCGCGGTCCGCGACGACGGACCGGGCATCCCGGAGTCCGTCCGCGAGCGCGCTTTCGACCCGTTCTTCACGACCAAGGGTGCCGGTCGCGGAACCGGGATGGGATTGTCGGTCACGCACGGCATTGCGCATCGCCACGAAGGTCACATCCTGCTCGACACCCGGCCCGGGCACGGCACGTGCTTCGAACTCGTGCTTCCGATCGCGGCGGACCCACCGTCGCGGCCCTCGCCCGCGGAACACGCCGACGTCGCGCCGCCGGAGGAGCACTCGCACGAGCATGTGCTCGTGGTGGACGACGAACCCTCCATCGCGGCATTCGTCGGCGAACTGCTGGAATTGCACGGCTACCGCGCAACGGTGGAGACCGATGCGGAGAAGGCGATGCGGCGCCTGCGCGAAGAGGGGGACCGGTTCTGCCTGCTGGTGACGGACCAGACCATGCCGCGCGTGACGGGCGCGGAGCTTGCCGCGGCGAGCCTTGCGCGGACGCCGCCCCTGCCGGTGGTGATGATGACCGGGTACAGCGCGTCGTTCGGTCCCCAGCAGGCCGAGGAGATGGGGATTGCCGCGTACCTGCGCAAACCGGTGCGCGGCGACGATCTCATCGCGGCGATCCGCCGCGCGCTGCAGTCCCGGGGCGAACCACGCCGGGACTGATCCCGCGACCACGGGCACGGCGTACGGGAGAGATTCCCGGTGCCGCGATGACGTGCGCCGTCACGGCCATTGCGCGCGCCGGTCTCCCGCTCCGGTCGCGTGCACCGGAAAAATCAACCCGTGGCGTCGACCCCGCATTCGGGCAGAATGACCCGCGCCGCGGGCGTGCCCCGCGGTCACCACCCCGAGCCCGCGCCCCGGGAAGCGCAATCCAGCCCACAGGAGCGTCAATCCGTGTTCCGATCCTTCTTCCTGAACAGCCGCTGGTGGCCGTGGTCCCTGGGCGGCAGCCTGCTGATCCTGTTCGTGACCTGGTACCAGGTCGAACTCGATGTCCAGATCAACGAGTGGTTCGGCACGTTCTACGACACCATCCAGAAGGCACTCGGCAAGCCGGGCGCGATCACGCTGGACGAGTACTTCGCGCTGCTCGCGAGCTTCGGCCGCATTGCCGGCATCTACATCATGATCGCCGTCTTCGCCGATTTCTTCTCCAAGCACTTCGTGTTCCGCTGGCGCACCGCGATGAACGACTACTACACGGCGCACTGGTCCGAACTCCGGCACATCGAGGGCGCCGCGCAGCGCGTGCAGGAGGACACGATGCGCTTCGCGCGGATCGTGGAAGGACTCGGCGTCAACTTCCTGCGCAGCGTGATGACCCTGATCGCATTCCTGCCCATCCTGTACGAGCTGTCCGGGCACGTCACCGAACTGCCCTGGTTCGGCCACGTGGAGCAGTCGCTGATCTACGTGGCACTGCTGTTCGCGCTCGCCGGCACCGTGGGGCTCGCGCTGCTCGGCTATCGCCTGCCGGGGCTCGAGTTCCACAACCAGCGCGTGGAGGCTGCATACCGCAAGGAACTCGTCTACGGCGAGGACGACGGCACGCGGGCCGATCCGAAAACGGTGAAGGATCTGTTCGGCCACGTCCGGACCAATTACTTCCGGCTGTTCTTCCACTACATGTACTTCGACGTGGGGCGCTATGCCTATCTCCAGTTCGGGGTGCTGGTACCCTACATCGCGCTCGGACCGACGTTGGTGGCGGGCGCCATCACGCTCGGTGTGATGCAGCAGATCGTGCGCGCGTTCACGCGCGTCGAGAGTTCGTTCCAGTATCTCGTCAACAGCTGGACGACAATCGTCGAGCTGCTGTCGGTCTACAAGCGGCTCCGCCAGTTCGAGCGGCAGATCGGCCAGCGCGGCGCACTCGTCGCGGCGCAGGAGCGCGCGTAGCGCACGGCGTTCAACGGGGAGGGCGTCAGCCCGGAAGCCGGCGTGCGGAGGCGCTCAGCAGGTGGCAAGGAAAGATCGGATCGCCGACACGGTGCCTGCCGGGTCGAGGTCCGGCTCGAAGTTCGCGCCACGCAGGGTGACCGCGCGCGCATCGGGACGGATCTCCTGTGCACGTCCGAAGTACGGGTGGAGCACGTCGTCCTCCGCACACAGCAGCAGCATCGGGCAGCGGACCTGGCGGTAGAGCGCCGTCCAGTCCTGTGCCCAGACGGCGCGATACGCCATCGAACGTCCCAGGAACGCACGCGTGGTGTCGACGAGCTCACGATGATGGAGCGCGAGATCACTGTCAGCGCCGAGCGACGCGAGGTAATCCCAGGTCGTTTTCAGGTAGCTGCCGTCGGCGGTCGGGGCGATGGGATCGCCGAAGTGCCGGCCGAACTCGGCGCGTTCCTCCGCCGTCAGCGGCACCGGGCCCACCATCATCAGCGACGCGATGCGCGCGGGATGCCGCGCGCCCAGTTCCACGGCGAGGCACGCGCCCGTGTGGTGGCCGAACACGTGGAAGCGGTCGAGCCCCAGGCCGTCGATCGCCTCCAGCAGCCAGTCGGCGTATTGCGCCATCGTCGGCGGCGTCGTGGGATCGAACGACTCGCCGAACCCGGGGGTGTCGAACGCGACCATCGGGTGTTCGCCGGTGAGCGCGGTCATCACCTTCACGTACATCTTCGAACTGGATGCCGTCTGCTGGAAGAACACGATCGGCGTGCCTTCGCCTGCGACCCGGCGGTAATGGATCTGCCCGGCCGCACAGTCGACGTAACCCTTGCGAATGGTCATCCCGTGCACTCCATGTCTTCAGTGCCCCAAATCGTCTTCGCCGACGCTCAGCGCAGGCCCAGCGCCCCCGGGTTGACCCTGCCTTCCGGATCCACGGTGTGCTTCACTCCCTGCAGCAACATCTTCAGGGGTTCGTTGCCGATCAGATCCTGGTACGTGTAGTACTTGCCGATCTGCAGGTGACAGCAGCCGTGGCGGTCGTACAGATCGCGCAGTCCGTCGCGCAGCCTGAGCGCCACCGCGCGTGTCTCCGTGTCCGCGGGGATGTCCCGCCACTTCGCCTGGAACTCGGGCTCGATCAGCGACAGGCGGAAATCCCCGAGCGCATCGTGCCAGTACAGCGACGGCTCGATCACGAACTCGGTGCCGGCGAAGCACGTGAGGTACGAGCTCTTGATGCCGTGTTTCTGCATCAGCGCGCGATGCTCGGCGAAGAACGCCTCGGTGGCGGCGCCCACTTCCACTGCCTTGGACAGCGGCATGAAGCCGTGGATGGGGATCCAGACCTCGCCATCCGCGCCGAGCAGCACCGTGCGCACGCCGCCGAAGGGGTGCGCGCGGAACACGGTGGGCAGCGTGTTGTCGATCTCGCGTCCGCGGTGCGCGAGGCAGACCTCGCGCGCCACCTGCATCGCGCGGTGGGCGACGTCCCGGTCGAACGAATCGAAGGTCATGTGCAGCGAGTAGGGCACGTCACGCAGGAAGGTCTTGCCGGCCGCCGCCACCTTGAACGAACTCCACAGGCCCTTGATGCCGCCCTCGCTGCGCGCCACGTCCGACAGCACTGCGAGACCTTCGCGGAACGTGAAACCCTGGCCTTCGAAACCGCGGTTGTAGTAGGGGTCAAACCCGTAACACTCGGCGCAGATGCGCTTGCGGGCGAGCACTGTCTGGACCGTCAGCATGTCCGCCAGGGTGTCGAAGCCGAACGACATGAACAGCGTCACCGCCGGTGCTTCGATCAGGCGCAAGGTGATTTCCGCCTTGAGGCCGAACGCCCCCGTGTCCGCCGTGAACAGGCCGGTCAGGTCCGGCCCGAAATGCCGCCAGAAGCCGTTGCCCCCGGCATGCCGGTGCGCGGCGGAGCCGGTCTGCAGGATGCTGCCGTCCGCCATCACGACTTTAAGACCCAGCGCGGACTCGGCGGCCGTGTTGTACGTGCCGGAACCGAGGAAGAGGCTGTTCTGCGACAGGGTACCGCCGACCGTCGCGTACATGCCGGACAACGGGCCGAAGTAGGGGGTGCGGCAGTCGACGGCGGCGAGCGCCTCGAACAGCGACTTCCACGTGCATCCCGCCTCCACGCGCACGTACATGTCCGTGGTGTTGATCTCGAGGATGCGGTTCATCCGCCGCATGTCCACCAGCAGGGTGTTTTCGCGTTCCGGCTGGTAGCCCTGCGTGTAGGACATCCCGCCGCCGCGCGCGACGACCGCCATGCCGGTGTCCGCGGCCACGCGGACACAGGCGGCGAGTTCCTCGGTGGAGTCCGGGCGTACCACCACGGCTGCGACCTTGCCGGGCAGGAAGCTCAGGTCCGTCGAATAGAAGCGACGCTCGGCGGCGTCCGTGGTGCAATGGTCGGCACCGACGACGGCAGCGAGCCGCGCGGCGGTGTCCGGGGCCGGGGTGGAGCGGGGTGCGGCGCTGCTCATCGGGACCTCCCTGGGGAATGCGGCGGCAGGTCCAGTCTGCACCGCGCCGGCATCGCGGTCCAGACGCGCGCCGACGGCCGTCAGCCGGGAAGCGTGCGTTCGCGCAGGTACGCGAGCGCGGTGTCGAGGCTCACCACCTCGGCGTACTTCGCCTGCAGGTCGAACAGGTTGGCGTCGTGCGGACCGGGCGCCCGATCTCCCACGGCGTCACGCACCACCACGGGCACGAAGCCGTGCTGGCAGGCGTCCACGGTGCTCGCGCGCACGCAGCCACTGGTGGATACGCCCCCGATCAGCAGCGTATCCACGCCGAGCGCCGTCAGCATCGACGCGAGCGGCGTGCCGAAGAACGCGCTGGCGTACTGCTTCGAGATCAGGGTTTCGTCGGCGCGCGGTTCCAGGCCTTCCGCGAACGCCGCGAGTTCGGGACTGACGCCCGCTTCGAAGCAGCGCAGGGCCGGCACTTTGCGGTAGAAGATGCCGCCGTCCCGTCCGCCGCGCTGGTACACCACGTTGGTGTGAACGATCGGCACCCGTGCCTCGCGCGCGGCACCCAGCAGCCGTTCGCACGCGGCACGCGCCGGCTCCGCCGCCGCGTAGAGCGGGGACTCGGGAAGGAGGTAGGCGCGCACGAAATCGACGATGAGCAGCGCTGGCCGCCGGCCGAACGCGAGCGCGTGGCCGAACCCGGCCCGCGCGTAGTTTTCCTGCAGGGTTTCGGACATGTCGGATCTCCCTTGGTGGCCGCACCTGGGGCGGTCGTGCATCGCCACCAACCCACGCCGGGGCGGCTGTGCGCGCGTATCGAGGTGGCCACGATCGGACTCGCAGCGTACCGCGGCCAGGGGTCACTGGCTACGCGCGCGCCTCGTCCCGGCCGCCGGGCGTCACATGCTGGCGCCAATCGCCGGTTGCTGGCGTTCCCCCAGGAGCGCTAGGCTGCATTCAGGGTATCGGCGCACTCGGGGGCTTGTCATGGATTTCGGTCTGCTGCTCGCCTTTCGCAATCCGAAGCAATGGTTGCGACCATTCCACGAGGTCTACCAGGAGCACATCGAACAGGCGGTATACGCGGAAGCGCTCGGCTACGACACCATCTGGACGACCGAGCATCACTTCGCCGAGGACGGCTGGTCGCCCAGCTTGCTGCCCATCCTGTCTGCGATTGCCTCGCGCACCACACGGATTCGACTCGGCACGTTCATCATCATCCTGCCGTTTCATCACCCGGTGCGGGTCGCCGAGGATGCAGCGACCCTCGATATCATCTCGAATGGTCGACTCGATCTCGGCGTCGGACAGGGGTATTGGTTGAGTGAATTCCAGAGCTTCGGAATTTCGCGCAAGCAACGCGCGTCCCGCCTGACGGAGGGCGTGGAGATCATCCGCAAGTGCTTCACCGAGGAGCGCTTCTCATACCACGGCAAGTACTGGGACCTTGCGCACATCGAACTCAGTCCGCGGCCGGTACAGCAGCCGAGTCCGCCGATCTGGGTGGCGGCGATGGCCGAGAACTCGGTCAGGCGGGCTGCGCGCCTCGGCTATCACCTCGCCGGCAGCGGTGGCGCAGATCTCCAGCAGTACTACGACGATGAACTCACGAAACTGGGCAAACGCGTCGAGGATCACCACATTGCACAGCTTCGCGCGGTCTACATCGCAGAAACGCGGCAGCAAGCCTGGGATGACTGCGAACAGCACCTCCACTACATGATGTCCTTGTACGATCGTCGCTTCAAAGAGGCGGACGACATGGAATGGGGTTCCGAAGTGATGTCGGCGCCCGAAGTCCCTCCGGTCGGCAAGCTGCGACATGCCAAGGACATCTCCTTTTTCCAGGCGCCGCTGATCATCGGCACACCCGACGACGCGATTGCGGAGATCGAGCGCTACACGGCGCAGACCCGCTGCACGCATCTCAGCATGTGGATGCAGATGGCGGGGATGCCCGCCGAGAAGGCCCGCAAGTCGATGGCCTTGTTCGCGAGGGAAGTCATGCCGCATTTCCGCGGACGCTGAATCGTCCGCCGGAGAGGACGGCCGGACCAGTCGCCGTTCTCAAGCCCGGCGTCGCCGCCCGAACTCCGGGGGCCGCGGCGGCGGCAGGCCGGTCTCGGCGAGACACCGCGCGCGCAGTTCTTCCACCGTGCCGCCCTTGTCGATCAGCGGGCGCGTCCCGCGTGCCGAGGCCATGTCCGCGCGCAATCGCGCCGTCGCGGCCTGATCCACCGCGCCGTCGCCGTCCACCATCACGCCGTACCGGCGGGCACCCTGCACCGTCACGAGCCCGCGCCGGACGTCCAGTGCCACGGTGTCGGCAGGCCGCGCGAGGGGATCGCCCCAGCCTCCGCCGCCCCAGGTGTCGAACAGCAGAAGGTCGTTCTCTTCGACGGGGATCCGGTCGCACTTCGAGGGGAGCAGCGCTTCCGTACCATCCGCGCGGCGCAGCAGCTTGCGGCTGCGCTGGCCGGGCAGGCCCCCATTCACACCCCACGGGTACGTGAGCCAGCGATCGTCGTGGACAGAGATCTCACCCGGCTCGAGGAACCGGTAGCCCACGCGCACCGCGTTGCCGCCACGATGCAGGCCGGGGCCGCCCGAATCCGCGATCGTCTCGTACACGTCGATGCGCAGCGGAAAGTAGGCTTCCAGGAACTCGTTCGGGACGTTGGTGAAGCTTGGCCACAGCGAGTGCCCGTCCGCGCCGTCACCGAGCGGACGGCCCGGGATCCCGCCGAAGCCGATCTGGTACAGCTGGTACCACTCGCCGCGGCGGTCGTAGCCGGAATACATGAAATGCGGACTGTCGGAGAAGCCCGCCGCGCACATCAGGTCCGGCGCGCCCTGGCCGAGCAGCCCGGAGATGATGTCGAAGATGCGGCCGAGCGCGTGCGTGCGGCACGACAGCGCGGCGGGGTGACGCGGCTTCAGCAGCGATCCTTCCGGGATGCGCACCTCCATGAGGTCGTAGAAGCCGTCGTTGAACATGATCTGGGGGTCGAAGACCATGATCATGAACACCCCGCAGAACATCTTGAACATCTCTTCGTTGAGGTAGAAGTTGATGGAGCCGACGGACTGCGGATCCGTGCCGGTGAAGTCGAAGATCACGCGTTCGCCTTCGCGCCACATGGTGCACGCAATCCGATACGGGCCCATGCCCATGCCATCGTCGCAGATGTAGTCCTCGAAGCTCCGGCGCTGTGCGGGAACGGCGTGGCGGATGAGTTCTGCCATCGCGCGGCGGTTGCGCGCGAGCAGTTCGTCCATCGCCGAGTACAGCACGTCGTCACCGAAGCGGCGCGAGAGTTCCGCGCAGCGCTTCGCAGCCGTGCGGCACGCCGCGACGATCGCGTTGAAGTCGCTGCGGTTCCAGTGCGGCAGCCGGCAGTTGTGCAGGATGAGCTTGAGCAGGTCGTCCTGCAGTTCGCCGCGCCGGTAGATCTTGACCGGCGGCACCACGATGCCTTCCTCGTAGATCTGGCGGGCATCGGTGGGCAGGCTGCCCGGCACCTTGCCGCCGATGTCGGTCATGTGGCCGAACATCGCGGCCCACGCGATATGCCGACCCGCTTCGAAGATCGGCATCAGGACCAGCCAGTCGTTCGCGTGCGAGATGGCGCCGTGGCACGCGTACGGGTCCGTGGTCAGGATGATGTCGCCTTCCTCGAGCGTGCCGTCGTACGCGCGCATGAAGCCATGGATGAACGAGCCGAACTGGCCGACCACCATCTTGCCGTCGCGGTTGGCGATCAGCGGGAACTCATCGTGCTGCTCGCGGATGCCTGGAGACATGGCCGTGCGGAACAGCACCGTGTCCATTTCGAAGCGCGCGTTCTTCAGCGCGTTCTCGATGATGTCGAGCGTGACGGGATCCACGTCCACCCGCTGCAGCGGCGTGGCATTGGTCTCGATGATGCGGGCTGGCATGGCGGATTCCTCGCGCGGGATGACGGCGGTCAGGCAGGCGTGATCAGCAGGTTGCCGTGCGTGTCCACGCGACCGACGTGGCCGGGCAGCACGAGCGTGGTGGCATCCATCTCGGTGACGATCGCGGGGCCGACAAGCGTTACCCCGGCGCCGAGCCGCGCACGATCGCAGACCGGTGCGACGTGCGTCCGACCGTCCACGTGGATGGGCTGCTCGGCATAGCGCGCGACCGCCGGATCGGTTGCCGGCGGCACCACCGGCAGCCGCACCACCGGTGTCGGCCCCAGGGCCACCGCCCGCAGGTTGACCACCTCCCTGCCGACCGGCAGTGCGAACGTGAACAGCTGTTCGTGCAACGTGTCGAAGCGGTCGCCGGCAACTTCGAGCACCTGCGCGAGCGCCGCCTCCTCCACGTCCACCGTGAGATGCAGGCCCTGCCCCTGGTAACGGACATCGAGCTGGTAGCTCACGGACTGATCCGCGTCCGCGACACGTTCCGCGTGCAGTGCGTCCCGCGCCTGCCCGGCGAGTTCGGCCAGGAGCGCGGCGATCTCCGCGCTCGACGTCTCCTCGAAGCGGCGGATCCAGGTGCGCGAAGCTTCCTCACGCAGGCGCGTGGTGGCATCGCCGTATGCGCAGAGCACGCCGGGACCGGGTGGCACGATCACGGGCCACGATCCCATCAGCCGGCCGAGCGCGTTGGCGTGCAGCGGACCGGCGCCGCCGAACGCGATCAGCGCGAAGTCGCGCGGGTCGTAGCCCTGTTCGACGGAGACCAGGCGCAGCGCGCCGAACATGTGCTCGTTGACGATCTTGTAGATCCCCTCCGCTGCGGCTTCGAGCCCAAGCCCCATCGCGTCGGCGATACCCTGCACGGCGGCGCGGGCGCGCGCGACGTCGAGCGTCATGTCCCCGCCGAGGCGCGCGGTGGCCGGCAGGTAGCCGAGCACCACGTTGGCGTCGGTCACGGTGGGCAACGTGCCGCCCTTCGCGTACGCCGCGGGGCCCGGATCCGCCCCCGCGCTCTGCGGGCCGACGCGGAGCGCGCGGGTCAGCGCCGGGACATGCGCGATCGATCCGCCGCCGGCGCCTACCGTCCGCACGTCGATCGACGAGGCGCGCACCACCACGTCGCCGACCGTCGTCTCGCGTCGCAGCCGCGCCCGGCCGTTCTCGATCAGCGCGACGTCGGTCGACGTGCCACCCATGTCGAGCGTCAGCAGGTTGCGGTGCCCCGCGCTGTCGGCCACCCAGATTGCGCCCGCGACCCCGCCCGCCGGACCGCTCATCAGGAGCTTCACGGGGAAGCGCGCTGCCGCTGCCGCGGACGCCAGCCCGCCGTCCGAGCGCAGGACCGACAGCCGCACATCGCGCATGCGACCCGCGAGTTCGCGCTCCAGGCTGTCCACGTAGCGCGCCACGCGCGGCCGCACGTACGAGTTGGCGACGGTCGTGATTGTCCGTTCGTATTCCTGCAGCTCGGGGATTACCTCGGACGACAGCGAGACCGGGATCGTCGGCATGACCTCGGCGGCGATCTCACGGATCCGCCGTTCGTGCGTGTCGTTCGCGTAGGCGTTCATCAGGCTGACGGTCAGTGCTTCGATGCCGGCTGCGGCGAGGCGCACCAGCGCGGTCCGCAGCGTGTGCTCGTCCAGCGGCCGGACAATGTGCCCGTCGGCGCCGATACGCTCGTCGGCGTCGATGGTCAGTTCGAGTGGCGCGAGCAGCGGCGAGCGGTTGTAGATCACCCAGCCGCCGAGGCCGCCCGGGACGAAGGAGCGGCCGATCTGCAGCACCTGCCGATGGCCCCGGGTGGTGACCAGGCCGACCCGCGCGCCGGTTCCGGTGAGCACCGTGTTGGTGGCGACCGTGGTGCCGTGCATCACGTGCGCGATGGTGGCGGGATCGATCCGGGCCTGCGCGCACACGCGTTCGATGCCGTGAATCACGCCGCGCGCGCTGTCCTCCGGCGTGGAGGGGACCTTGGCAGTATGGATGGCGCCCGTGTGTTCGTGGATGAGCAGCACGTCCGTGAACGTGCCGCCGACGTCGACGCCGAGCCGGTATCGATCAGACAAAGCTTTCCTCTCCATCGATGGCAGGTGCCGCGGTGCGGGCGCCCGGTTCGCCGCGTGGGGTCCCGCCGCGTGCAGGGGCTTCCGGGGCGAGGTCGAGCGCAGGATAGACCGCCGTTCGCGCCGGCTGCAAATCGATCGCGGCCAGCGTGTCCAGCGGTCCGCGGCGGTGCTAACCTGTGCCGGCGCGCTGCGCAACCCGCGACTCATCGAAGGGAGTTTTTCATGCACCAGGAAACCGATCCGCACGCCCAGGCGCGGCACGCCGTGCTGCCGGCTGTCACGCACGACGAATTCGCACGCCAGGAGTTCGTGCGTTCATACAAGCAGTACCTGGTGCACCACGTCCACGCCGGCAATCGCGAGCGCTACGAACGGAGCGTGAAACCGGCGTTCGCGCGCGCGCACGGACGTCCGCCGCAGGATCGGTTCGAAGTGCGGGACGTTATGCAGCGCGATGCGTACTGGCGGATGTTCAGCACCCTGCTGCGCACCAGCCAGGAGATGATGTGGTCCGCGTGCCAGATCCCGGTGGAACGGGATCTCGATGCGCTCAATGCGCGCGTGCGCGAGGTGGGCGCACGCGGTGCCGCGGGTGGATCGCTCCGCCTGGATCCCGCGCTGCCGGTGCCGCGCTACCACAGCGCAGTCGATATCCACTGCCAGCCCGGGGGCTACCATACGGAAGCCGTGCCGGACGATGCCGCGCCGGGAATGGTCTACGACCGCGCGGTGCACGTGTACGCCATGGGCCAGATGGGACCCACCAATGACGACATGGGGGCCAGCATCGTGCTGTGGCTGCAGCGTCAGCACCCGGATTTCAGGCCACGGCGCATCCTCGACATGGGATGCTCCGTCGGCCACAGCACCGTGCCCTACGCGCGGGCGTTCCCCGACGCCGAGGTCCATGCAATCGACGTGGCCGCGCCGATGCTCCGCTACGCGCACGCACGCGCGGAGGACCTGGGTGTCGCCATTCATTTCTCCCAGCAGAATGCCGAGTGCACGGACTTCCCGGACGGGCACTTCGACCTGGTGGTGTCACACATCCTGCTGCACGAAACCGCGGAGAAGGCCATCCATAACATCGTGCGGGAATGCCATCGCCTGCTGGCCCCGGGCGGGTTCATGCTGCACGCGGAAACACCGCCCTATGCCGGCATGGATCCGTTCGATGCGTTCATGCTGGACTGGGACACGCGCTACAACAACGAGCCGTACTGGGCGCGGTCACACGAAATCGACCTGAAGGCACTGTCGGCGAGCGGCGGGTTCGATCCGGCCCAGGAATTTGAAACGCTGATCCCGAGCGCGTTCCAGATCGCGGAAGCGTCCCGCTCCAAGGTGTTCCAGGGCGGCGACTTCGGCGGCGGCGGGCTCTGGTTCCTGTACGGCAACCGGCGGTGAGGCAGACCCGATGGAACGACGGCTGAAGCGCAAGGCGCGCGGCGAGCGACCGTACTTCTTCGACGACCCGAGCGTCGACAAGGCGGTGGCGATGATCATGGGACTCGCCGGCGAGGTGGCGGTGCTGCGGGACCGGCAGGACACCGTGGAGCGACTCCTGGACGCACGCGGGGTGCTCCGGCAGCACGAGATCGAAGCCTACGTGCCACCCGCGGAGGTTGCCGCGGAACGCGCGGCGTGGCGTGAACGCTTCCTCGGCGAGGTGCTGCGCATCATCGAGATCGAGCTGGAAGCCGAGCGCACCGGCGACCAGGCACCGTACGACGAGGCGATCAGACTCGTCGTGGAGGACCGGACGACTGGCGGGGCGTGACGGGCAGATAACGTCCTCGATTGGGCGCCCGCCTGCCGGCGCGCGCGGTCACGCCCGCAGGCGGAGCGGCAGCGTCGAGTAACCCATCACGTGCGTCTGCGCGAGCCGCGTGGGTGCGCCCGCGAGGCCGAGGCGCGGAAGGAACGGCAGCAGTGCCTCCAGGCTCGCCGCCAGTTCCACGCGGGCGAGGTTGGTGCCGAGGCAGAAGTGGGCGCCGAAGCCGAACGTCAGGTGCGGATTGGGCGTGCGCGTGATGTCGAAGCGGTAGGGGTCCGTGAACACGCGCTCATCGCGGTTGGCGGAGGGATAGAAGAGCCCGACGGTATCGCCGGCGCGGATGCGCGTGCCCGCCAGATCGATGTCTTCGACGGCGGTGCGCAGAAAGCTTGCCACCGGGGAGGTCCAGCGCAGGATCTCTTCCACCGCCCAGCCCAGCAGTTTGGGCTCCGCGCACAGCCGTGCGCACTGCGCCGGATGTTCGAGCAGCGCGGCGACGCCGCCCGCGAGCGCATTGCGCGTGGTGTCGTTGCCGGCCCCGATCAGCAGCAGGAGGTAGCCGTTCAGCTGCTGGTTGGTCAGCGGGAGGCCGTTGACCGGCGTGTGCACCAGGTGATCGATCAGACCACCGCGCGCGGCGCCGTACGTGCGGGATTCCTCGATCAGGTCTTCCAGGTACGTGCGCAGTTCGACGATGCTGCGGTACGCGGCGCGGCCGAGGCTCTCGCCCGGCAGGCGGTCCGCGTCATCCACCTCGCCGACCAGCGCCTTGGACCATACCAGGATCTGCTTCCAGTCCTCCGGCGGCAGCGCGAGGATCTCGCCCACCGCCGCAAGCGGCAGCTTGCACGCGAGTCCCTCCACGAAATCCACCGGTTCACCGTGCGCGTCCGCGCGCTCGAGTGCGCGCACGTACTCCGCCGTGAACTCGCGTGCCAGCGCGCGGAAATGCGGCCACAGCGCTTTCATGGCCCCCCGCGTGTACGCCCAGCTGGAGAGCCGCCGGAACCGCCGGTGCCGCGGATCGTCCATGAACACCATGTCGGGCGGCTCGTCCGGATCCCAGCCGTGCGCCACGCCGAACGTACCCAGCCCTTCGCGCAGGAACTCCGTCTTGCCCTTCGGCGTCAGCCGCAGGCGCGGCCCGCCATTGATGAACACCTTGGCGTTCTCGGAGACCGTCCGGACGTCCGCATGCCGCGTGACCGCCCAGAACGGGTCGACATCGTCGCGCGCGTACCAGAACACGGGTGCCTGCGTGCGCAGCAGGTCCCACTCGGCCCACGGCGGGCCATGCGCGGCGTAATCGGCGGCCCGGTGGATGGCGAGGGTGTCCAGGGTGAGCGGCATCGCGTAGGGGAGGACCTGGCTGAATGGGATCCTTCGGCGCAACCAGCCGGAGTGTGCCGCCTCGGCCGGGGGACGGGCAATGGGGGAGGCGGGTGTGCGGCGCGACGTACTCGGCCGGCGTCCTCTCGCTGCCGCCGACAGCGGGTCAGGTCGCCGGCAGGGTGCTTCGATGGCAGGTGCGCGGGCCCAAGCCCCGCACGGTCAGGCGGCGTCGGCGCACACTGCGGGCTGCGCGCGCCGACGCCATCCCGCGAGCAGCGCCGCGCCGAACAACCCCAGCGCGCCGGGCAGCGGGACCGGGGCGGGTTGCAGGTAGTTGTAACCGTTGGTGCCTTCGAACGTGATCCCGAGACCGGGGTCCACCCCGGCGAGGTAGAGATACGCGGAGTTTCCGTAGTCCGACACCTGGGTCAGCGCGCGCGCGGGCACGGCGGCGGCGAAGATGCACGGTGCGCAGGAAACCCGCGCGGCCAGTTCCATCTCCACCAGCAGCAGGTCACCGACCTTCGCCGCGAACGTCGTCGTCAGGGATTCAAGGGTGTCGGACAGACTTCCGGCCGTGTCGCTGTCCCCGCCCAGGAACGTGCCAAGCCGGGAGATGCGCAGGAGCGCGGAGCCGCGCCCGCCGCCGCCGATCACCATGTTCGCGGTCAACGTCACCGGCGTCCCGGACGCCAGGGAGGACGATCGCACGCGCACCGAATCCTGGAATGCCACCGCGGAATTCGCTGCGATTTCGACGCGGGCGCCGGTATTGGGCTCGACATTGATCGTGATCTGCGCGGTGGCATGCAGCGAGCCGAGCCCGACTCGCCCGAACGCCGTGGCGCCGCCGGTGGCCACCAGGCTGCCGTCGAAGTCCCTGAACACTTCCACCGTGGGTCCGACCAGGTCGGCTTCGATCGCGACCGGCTGTCCGGGTCCGCCAAACGTCTTGTTGTCGAGAACCGTGCAGTCGCTCGACGCGCAGACTTGGATGTCGGCGGTCGCGGCCTGCACCAGTCCTGGGCTTGCCAGCAGGGCCAGGAGGAACGGAAACGGAAGGATCTGACGCATGGCACACCCTCACTTCGCGGAATCGTCGTCTGACCGTACTGTAGGGATGTCAGTGATCGGGTGAAACCCGGTGCCCACAGGGGATGTCCGGTCAAACCGGTAATCCTTCGCACGCATGAACGCCGCGTCGCGCGGTCAGGCGCGCGCGGATGTGGACTCTCGGGTACACGAGCGCCCTGCCGATCGTGTCCTTGCGGGTGGATGTGCCGGCGCGACTTGCGGGAGGGATTGACTCGAAAACGCTGGCGCGTTTTCTCGCCCCTGCGGGGCGCGCTGCGCGCGTCCCGATTCGCGTTCGCGAATCGGTCGAACCGAGGGGTTTGAATCGAACGCTCCCTCTCCGCCAAATCAAAAAGGCCCCTTGCAAGGGGCCTTTTTGATTTGGCGGAGAGGGAGGGATTCGAACCCCCGATAGGCGTAAACCTATAACTGATTTCGAGTCAGCCGCATTCGACCACTCTGCCACCTCTCCGGGGGACACCCGGCGCGAGGGGCCGGGCGGGTCAGGGGCGGGAGTGTAGCCCATCGGGGTCCGGCGGGAAAAGCGCGCGGCGGACGTTCGGAACTGTGCCGGCCGTCGCACTCCGCGGTCTCAAGCACGCTATTCGCCGCGCCGCTAGCGCAAGGGACGCCCTTCCGCAGGTTTGCGCGGGGCGCCGTCCGTACGTGAAGGAGGAGCCCATGGAACTCGAACTGCTGCTGAAGGACATCAAGGACATCGCGCCGCTGCCCAAGGCCTACATCCGCATCCAGGAACTGGTCAATGACCCCGATTCCTCGCTCGACGAACTGACTGCCGTCATCAGCAATGATCCTGGCCTGACGGCCCGAATTCTCCGGATCGCGAACAGCGCGTACGTCGGATTGCCAGTGAAGGTGGACTCCATCGGCCGCGCGGTGCAGATCCTCGGGCTGAACCAGGTCCACGATCTCGCGCTCGCGAGCGCCGCGGTGGGTTCGCTGTTCAAGATCCAGTCCAAGGCGCTGGACGTCTACGATTTCTGGCGCCAGAGCATCTATGCCGCGATCGTCGCCCGGGTCACCGCCCGCCGCTGCGGAATCCGCAACGCCGAGCGCCTGTTCGTCGCCGGGCTGCTGCACAGCATCGGCAACCTGCTGCTCGCGTTCCGTGAACCGCCGCTTTACAGCGAGTTGCGCGATGCCGCGATCCGCCGCCAGGTGCCGCTCGCGGACGTGCAGCGCGAGCACCTGGGTTACGACTACGCGAAGGCCAGCGCGGAACTGTTGCGTCGCTGGCAGCTGCCGGACACCGTGTTTCAGCCGATCGAACTGCACACGCAGCCCATCCATCTGGCGCCCCCCGCGCTCGCGCATGATGTTTCGATGGTGCACATGGGCGCGGCGATCAGTCGCGCGGCGATGTGGCATTCGGATGCGGACGAACCCGTGCCGGCATTCGATACCGTCGCCGTGTCGCTGACCAACCTGGACGAAGCGGCCGTGGCCGAGATCATGGGTGAGACGGACCAGGCGGTCGTGGAGGCCATGACCCTGCTGCTGCCGGATCTGAAGAAGGGCCTGCGCAAGACTGCGGCTTAACCCGTCCCGCGCTGCGCCGCGTACAATAGGCGGCGCGGACGCACGGGCGGGAATGGGCCGCGCCCGGCAACTCCGTCCGCGCCGTACACGATGCCGCCACGCTTCCCGTGGGCCCGCTGGCCGGACGAGCGATTGCTCGACCTGCCGCTCAAGGCCCTAAAGCTTACGATCGAAGGTACCTGGCTCGAGGATTGCCTGGGCGAGCTGCATGCCGAACTCGCCCAGCAGGCCCTGCGCGTGCGTCCTCACGCATGGCTCGCAGAGGAATGGTTCAGCCCGGACAACACGCCCGGGATCGCCGTCCCGTTCTACCTGGCGCACCCGCGCCTGATGAAGCTCGAACGACGCAAGATCCTCGAGGTCGAGGGCGGGACCCAGGCCGATTGCATGCGCATCCTGCGCCACGAGGCCGGCCACGTCATCCAGCACGCGTTCCAGCTGCATCGGCGCCGCCGCTGGCAGCAGGTTTTCGGCTGTTCCTCGCAGCCCTACCCGGACTCCTATCGCCCCAATCCCGCCAGCAAGAATTACGTGCAGCACCTGCGCATGTGGTATGCGCAGAGTCACCCGGACGAGGACTTCGCGGAGACATTCGCGGTATGGCTGAAGCCGCGGTCGGACTGGCGTCGGCGCTACGCCGAGTGGCCGGCGCTGCGCAAGCTGCTGTACGTGGACGAGCTGATGCAGGAGATTGCCGGGTCCCGCCCGCTGCTGACCCGTCGCGTGAGAGTGGATCCGCTGAGTCGCAGCCGCGTGACCCTGCGTGAGCACTATGCCGCCAAGCAGGCGCGCTACCTCGTCAACACGCACGCGCAGTTCGATCGCGATCTGCTGAAGATCTTCTCGGCGGACCCGCGCGATCATCGCGCGCCCACCGCCGCGCAGTTCCTGCGCCGCCACCGCGCCCAGCTGCGGCAGATGATCTCGCGCTGGACGGGCGAGTACCAGCTCACGCTCGACACCTTGCTGGACGGCATGGGTGCGCGCGCGCGCGATCTCCGGCTCCGCGCGCCGGGACGTGAACGCCAGCTGCTGATGGATCTGGCGGTGCTGCTCGCCACGCGGACCGTGCATTCGCTCTACAGCCCGTCACGCCGCGAGTGGTTCGCGCTATGAAGAAGCGACTGCGCGTACTGGTGCTGATGCATCCCGATTTCATGCCGCCGGACTCGCTCGAGGGATACCCGGAAAAGGAGATCCACCGCTGGAAGACCGAGTACGACGTGGTCACCACGTTACGTGCGAGCGGGCACGACGTCCGTGCGATCGGCGTACAGCACGAACTCAAGCCCATCCGCGACGAAGTCACGCGCTGGAAGCCGGACGTCGTGTTCAACCTGCTGGAGCAGTTCCACGGCGATACCACCTATGATCAGAACGTCGCGAGCTACCTGGAACTGCTGCGCGTGCCGTACACGGGATCCAATCCGCGCGGCATGATGCTCGCGCGCGGCAAGGCGCTGTCCAAGAAGCTCCTGTCCTATCACCGCATCCCGGTGCCGGCGTTCGCCGTGTACCCGGTCGGACGGCGGGTCAAGCGGCCGACGCGCCTGCAGTACCCGCTGATCGTCAAGAGCCTGAGCGAGGACTCGTCTCTCGGAATTTCGCAGGCATCGGTGGTGGATTCGGAAGAGCGGCTGGTGGAACGCGTGCAGTTCATGCACGCGCATTTCGGCACGGATGCCATCGTCGAACAGTACATCGAGGGGCGCGAACTCTACGTCGCGCTGTTTGGCGGCGCGCGGCTGCAGGCGCTGCCGGTGTGGGAGCTCGAGTTCGGCGACCTTCGCGCGGGCCAGCTGCCCATCGCAACGGAGCGCGTGAAGCACGACCCGGATTACCAGGAGCGGCGGGGGATCCTGCAGGGACCGGCCGAGGGACTCGCACCGGAATTCGAGGAGCGTCTCAAGCAGACCGCCCGGCGCATCTGCCACATCCTGGAGATCGATGGCTACGCGCGGGTCGATTTCCGCCTCGCGCGCGACGGGACCCCGTACTTCCTGGAAGCGAACCCCAATCCCGAGATCGCGAGCAGCGAGGAGTTTGCACAGGCCGCGCTGCACGCGGGCATTCCGTATCCCGCGCTGCTGAACCGCCTGCTCAAGCTCGCCATCCAGCGCGCGGCACGCCGCCACGGCTGAGCGCCGGCATCAGACCGGATCGCGCTTCCGCACGTAGGAGCCGGGCGCATCCTCCAGTGCCTTCAGCTTGCCGCCGCCCGGCTCGCGTGCCGGCACTTCCCCGCCGGCGAAGCGCTCCACCCAGGCAGCCCATGTCTCCCACCAGGATCCCGCATGCGGCGTGGCCTGCGCGAACCATTCGTCGGCGGTGAGGGTGCCCACCTGGGGACCGGTGTAATGGCCGTAGGCTTTCGGTCCCGGCGGATTGATGATGCCGGCCACGTGGCCGGCCTTGCCGAGCAGGAACGTGACGTCGCCGCGCAGCAGCCCGGCGCCGACGAACGTGGTCTTCCACGGCGCGATGTGATCCTCCACCGCGGACACGAAGCACGCCGGGAGGTCGATCTTTGCCAGGTCCACCGGCACGCCCCGCAAGGTGATGCCACCTGGTTCACGCAGCGCGTTGTCGCGATACATGCGGCGCAGGTAGGTGCTGTGCATGCGCGCCGGCATGCGCGTCGAGTCCGAGTTCCAGTACAGCAGGTCGAAGGCAGCGGGGTCACGGCCCAGCAGGTAGTTGTTGACGACGAACGACCAGATGAGATCGTTTGCGCGGATGAGGTTGAACGCGGTCGACATCTCCTGGCCGTCCAGGTAACCGCGCGTGTCCATCTCGCGCTCGATATGCGCGATCTGTGCATCGTCGATGAACACCCCCAGGTCGCCCACGTCCGAGAAGTCGAGCAGCGCAGTGAAGAACGTGGCGCTCGCCACCCGGGTGTCGCCGCGTGCGCGCAGGTACGCGAGCGTCGCGCCCAGCAGGGTGCCGCCGATGCAGTAGCCGATCACGTTGACTTCGCGTTCGCCGGTGGCGTCGCGGATCGCGTCCAGCGCCGCAAGCGGACCACTGAACACGTAATCCTCGAAGTCGCGATCGCGCAGTTCCGGTCCCGGGTTGACCCATGAGATCACGAACACGGTATGGCCGCGCGCGGTCGCCCAGCGGATGAAAGAGTTCTTCGCCTGCAGGTCGAGGATGTAGAACTTGTTGATCCACGGCGGGATGATGAGCAGCGGCCGGCGCTTCACGGTGGGCGTGGCGGGCGCGTACTGCAGCAATTGCATCAGCTCGTTCTGGAACACCACCTTGCCGGAGGTGGTGGCGATGTTGCGGCCGAGTTCGAATCCGCTGCCGTCCACCATGCGCGGCTTCACCCGGCCCGCTGCCGGGTCGAAGTCTTCGAGCAGGTGCCGCAGGCCGTCGATCAGATTGCGCCCGCCGCTGTCGAGCGTCGCCCGCAGCACCTCGGGGTTGGTGGTCACGAAGTTCGACGGCGCGAATGCGTCGGCGAACTGCCTGACGTAGAAGGCCGCCTTCTGCGCGGTCTTCGCGTCCATTCCCGGGGTCTCCTCGGCGAGGCGGAACAAGGTGCTGGCGGCGATGAGATAGCTCTGTTTCACGAAGTCGAAGAAGGGATTCTCGCGCCACTCGGCATCCCGGAAGCGACGGTCGCCGGGCGCCGGTTCGGCGACCGGAGCCGGCACTTCGCCAAGCAGGCGCTGCTGGAAGTGCTGCCAGAGTGCGAGGTACTGCTGCCACAGCGCCTGCTGGGCGCGCATCATCGACGTGGGGTTCGCCACCCACTGCAGCATCAGTGCCTGCAGCGCGGGCAGCACGCCGAGCGGGTCCGGGTTGCCGGAGGCGCGCGTGAGATGACTCGCCCAGTACGCGTTGAGGAAGCGTTGGCATTCATCCGCGATGCCCGCCATCGTGCGCGTCAGCGCGGCCGGATCAGGCGGCGACGCGCGCTGGCTCATGACTTGCTCTTCCGTGGGACGTAGAGGTCGGTGATCGTGCCGGCGAACATCTCGGCCGCCATCGCCACCGTCTCGGACAACGTGGGATGCGGATGGATGGTGAGCCCGATGTCCTCGGCGTCGCAGCTCATTTCGATCGCGAGCGCCGCTTCGGCGATCAGGTCGCCCGCCGACGGCCCGACGATCCCGGCGCCGATCACGCGACCATCGGTATCGAACAGCAGCTTGGTCTGGCCTTCGCTGCGGCCGAGACTCAGCGCCCGGCCGCTCGCGGCCCACGGGAACACGGCTTTCTCGTACGCGATACCCTGGGCCTTCGCCTCGGTTTCCGTGAGACCGGCCCACGCGACTTCCGGATCCGTGTACGCCACCGATGGAATCACGCGCGCATCGAATCCCGCCTTGTGGCCGGCCGCGACTTCCGCGGCAACCTTGCCCTCGTGTGACGCCTTGTGCGCGAGCATCGGACCCTGCGTGACGTCGCCGATGGCGAAGATATGCGGCACGTTCGTCCGCATCTGGCGGTCGGTCCTGATGACGCCGCGTGCGTCCACCTCGACACCAGCCGCGTCCAGGCCCAGCGCCGCGCCGTTCGCGCGCCGCCCCACCGCCACGAGGACACGATCGAACGTGGCGCGGGCCGGGGCGCCCTTGCCCTCGAACGCGGCTTCCAGGCCTTCCTTGCCGACGGTCACCCCGGTCACCTTGGTGCCGACGTGGATCCCGGCGAGCCGGCCTTTCAGCCGCTTCTCGAGCGGGCGTACGAGATCGCGATCGGCGCCCGGCATCAGGCCGTCCGTCAGCTCGACGACCGTGACCGCACTGCCGAGTTCCGCGTAGACCGTCGCCATTTCGAGACCGATGATGCCTCCGCCGATCACGAGCAGTCGCGACGGGATGTCGACGAGTGCGAGCGCGCCGGTGGAGTCGATCACGCGCGGATCGTCGTACGGGATGCCCGGCAGCTTCACCGGCTCGGAGCCGGCCGCGATGATGGCCTGCCGGAAGGTCACGGTCGTCGGTGCCTCGCCGCCGCCGACGGCGAGCGTGGTGGGTGATGTGAAGCGGCCTTCCCCGCGCACCACCTGCACCTTGCGCTGCCTGGCGAGCCCCTGCAGACCGCCGGTGAGCTGCCCGATCACCTTCTCCTTCCAGCCGCGCAGTCGCGGCAGATCGATTGCCGGCGCCCCGAACGTCACGCCGTGTGCGGCCATGTCCCGCGCGTCGGCGATGACCTTCGCCGCGTGCAGCAGCGCCTTGGACGGAATGCAGCCGACGTTCAGGCAGACGCCACCCAGCGTGGCGTCGCGCTCCACGAGCGCAACAGACAGACCGAGATCGGCGGCACGGAACGCTGCGGTGTAGCCGCCGGGACCGGCGCCGAGGACGACCAGATCGACATTCATCGGGGACCTCTACGGGAAGACGTGGAACGGGAAGTGCGGCGTGCGCGCGGCGCGTGCTGTCGTTCGCGTTCGAACGCGCCGGCCGCGCGGGCTGCCTTGGGGGTGCGTGGCCGCGCCGGCTTGCGGGCCGGCGCGGCCGGTGGGGGTGCCGCCGGCCGCACACGGTAGAGCGTCAGCATGTGGCCGATGATGTTGACCACGTCGGCCCCCACGCGGGTCGCCACCTCGACGACGAGCGCCTCGCGGGCGTCACGCTCGATGCCGCGCAGCTTGACCTTGATGAGTTCGTGGGCGTGCAGCGCTTCTTCGATCGCCGCGAACACGGGCTCGGTGAGCCCGTGCTGCCCGAGCAGCACAACCGGTTTGAGGGCGTGGGCCCTGGCGCGCAGCGCGCGCCGTTCGCCGGAATTCAGCATGCAGGTTTCCTCTCGTCTGTGCGCGGGCGCGCGCGGGCCGGTCGGGCTCGTCAGGGCAGCGTACGCTTCGTACACTGCGCGGGCATGACGCCGCCTGCGTCCGCACGCGGATGACCGGCCTCGAATGTGTAGGACCATTGAGCCTTAATTCCAATCGTCCCGCAATGTATCGGCTGCTGCACAACCTCGGCCAGGGGGCGCGGCTTGCGGTGCTGCGCCCGCCGCGCCCCGAGCCCGGTATCGGGCAGCTCGTACTGCTCGTCGCGCTCGGCTGGGCGTGCGCGCTCGGCGTGGACTGGACTTTCGCGCCGCCCGAGGCGCAGCCGTCACCGTGGGGATGGGCCACGGAGGCCGCCCGGAGCTACCTCTGGATCGCGGTGCTCGCCGTGCTGTCCGCGTGCGACCGCGGACGCCTGCCGTTCCTGCCGCTGGCGGTGGCGATCGCGGCGGCGGAGCTTGTGCTGTGGGTGGCATGGATGGCGCTGATGATTGGTGGCCCCCGGATCGCGCCGGTGGCGTTTGCGAACGCGCAGACGTACCTGGGACATGTGATGCTCGGCTGGCAGGTTGCACTCCTGTTGCCGGCGATCAAGGCCGTCGGCGGGCCGCTCGCGCCACGGCACCTCGTCCATGCCACCGTCTACGCGCTCGTGCTCCTCGCGAACCAGCACTGGCTACCCGACTACCCCCTGTTCGACGCGCCGGACCCTGGCGAGGCGCGCGTGGCGCTGAACGTCGAGGCCATTTACGCGCGCCAGCCTGAACTGCTCGACCAGGCGCTCAGGCGCGTCACCGCCGGGGTGCCGGGTCGGCCGGAGCTTTTCGTGGTGACGTTCGCGGGGTTCGGCGCGGAGGACGTGTTCCGCCGGGAAGCGGAGCAGGTGGCGCACATCCTGGCGCGGCGCTATGGCGCCGGCACGCGCGCGCTGCGGCTCCTCAACCACCCGGACACGCTCGCGCGGCATCCGCTGGCGAGCGGCACGAATCTCGCGTACGCGTTGCGCGCGCTCGGCCGCAAGATGCAGGACGAAGATGTCCTGTTCCTGTTCATGACGTCACACGGATCGGAGGAAGGCGAGTTCGCGGTGGAACTCGGGGATCTCGGCCTCAATGCGCTGACCCCGCAGGCGCTTCGCACGATGCTGGACGAGGCAGGCATCCGCTGGCGCGTGCTGGTCGTCTCGGCGTGCTACTCGGGTCAGTTCATCGACGCGCTGGCGAGCCGGGACACATTGCTCATCACCGCCGCCGCGCGGGATCGCGCGTCGTTCGGTTGTGCCCATGAACGCGCGTGGACGTATTTCGGCGAAGCGTACTTCCGCCACGCGCTCTCCCGGACGCGCTCGTTTACGCGCGCCTTCGGGCGCGCATCGTCCCTGATTGCGCGGCGCGAACGACGGGAGGGCAAGGTACCGTCAGAACCGCAGATGCGGCTCGGGGAAGCCATCGCACCCGCGCTCGAAGCGCTCGAACGGCGGTTCGACTGAATGGCCGGCTTGCGTACCGGCGTGGTCGGGTGCAGGGTCTCCCGAGGACGCCCGGCGCGGCATCGCGCCGGATGTCAGGACAGGTTACCGATGAAATCCTCGTAATCGTCCGGTTCCATCAGGTCCTCGAACTGGGTCTCGTCGGCCGGCTCCACGCGGAACAGCCAGCCTTCGTCGAGCGCCGACTCGTTGACCCGTTCGGGCGCGTCCGCCAGTGCTTCGTTGACTTCGATCACGCGTCCCGCGAGCGGGCACTTGACCTCGCCCGTGGTCTTCACGGACTCGATCATCACCGCGTCCTCGCCCTGTTCGAGATCGCGCCCAACATCCGGCAGCTGGACGTAGACGATATCGCCGAGCTGCTCCTGTGCGTAGTCAGAGATACCGATGGTTGCGACACCTTCGTCGTCGATCGACACCCACACGTGCTCATCGGAGTAGCGGAGATCGCTCATGCGGATCGCTTCACATGCCGAACATCTTTTTCAGGCTGTCGAAGCCCGCCTGGTAGATGCCTTGCACGGCCTTCACGGCATCCACCTCGGCCGCCCCGGCCGGCTCGAATTCGCTCGACCATTCCACCAGGGCGTTGCCCTTGCCGTCATCGCGCACGCGCAAGGTTGCGGTGTAGTTGGCCACGGGGAGCGGACCGCTCACGATGCTGTAGCGGTAGAGGCGATCTTTCTCGTCGATGGTCTCGAGGCGTTCGATGATCTCGCCACCGCCCATCAGGTTCAGGCGGCGCAGCCGCCCGTTGTCCTCCAGCCGGCTGCTCTGCACGGCGGGGTGCCAGTCGGGCAGCGCATTGAACTGGCCGATCAGCTTCCAGATCTCGTCGGGCGAAATCCTGAACGTCGACTGCAAGGTGACTTTGGTCATGGAAGCGTCCTGGTTGAAGCGGGCGGCCGGCGTCGCGCCGAGGCATGTCTGGTACTATAGGCCACATCGCAGGATTGATCATGGCCGCGGCGCCGGCCCTGGAGCTTGTCATGAAACCTACCGAAGTCATCCGCGTCAAGGCTGCCGACGAGACCGTCGGGTGCGATGGCGGAGGCGGCGCGCTCGGACACCCGCTGGTGTACTTGCGGTTCGAAGGCAAGGCGAGCGTGGATTGCTATTACTGCAGCCGCCGCTTCGCGAAGCCCGCGTACTTCGAGAACGAGAAGCCCGTGTCGGCCTGATCCGCGTGATCGCCGGATTGCTGAAGCTGCTCGTCCACGCTTACCGCTACACGCTGTCGCCGCTGCTCGGGCCCCGCTGCCGGCACCTGCCGACCTGTTCGGAATACTGTCTCGAAGCACTGGAACACCATGGCGCATGGCGCGGCGCATGGCTCACCCTGAAGCGCCTGTCGCGCTGTCATCCCTGGGGCACCGCCGGGATCGACCCCGTGCCGCCGCGCCGCCCCTGAGCGCGGCGCGGTCACCGCGGTTCAGTTGTTCACCTCGCCGAACTCGCGCATCTCCCGCTCGATCCCGCGCGTGCGCAGCCAGTCCCGCAGGGCGCGACCGGTGCCGGCCGTCCACGGCTGCACCTGTTCGATGTGCACCCACTTGTGATCGGCGATTTCGTCCGGCGGGCACACCACGTCGGATGATTCGACCGTAAGGTGGTAGATGATCAGGAGCTGGTTGCGCCGGTAGAACTCGTACATGCCGATATACGCGCGGAGCGTCGCGTCGAGGCCGATCTCCTCCCGGACCTCGCGCACGATCGCTTCCTCCGGCATCTCACCCGCCTCCAGGAACCCCGTGACCAGGCCATACCAGGAGCTTGGCCAGCCGACGTTGCGCACGAGGATCACGTGATCGTTCCATTCCACGATCCCGCCGACCACGGGCACCGGGTTGTTCCAGTTCACGAACCCGCAGCGCGTGTCCATGCAGGTATCGCGCGGTCGGCCGCCTACCTCGATCCGGCGCAGGGGCTGGGCGCACTGGGGACAGAAGCGCATCGGGATCTCCTCCAGGGTCACTTCATCGTGGGGAATTGCAGGTCCACGCCCGCCCGGATGCCGGTGGGCCAGCGTGCGGTGACGGTCTTCAGACGCGTGTAGAAATGCACGCCCTCGCGCCCGTAGATCGCGGTGTCGCCGAACAGTGAGCGTTTCCAGCCGCCGAAACTGTGGAACGCCATTGGCACCGGCAACGGCACGTTGACGCCGACCATGCCGATCTCCACGCCGCGCACGAATTCGCGCGCGGCGTCGCCGTCGCGCGTGAACACGGCGCAACCGTTGCCGTACTCGTGGGCGTTCACCAGCCGGATGGCGTCCGCGAACGACGGGACGCGCACGAGCGTCAGCACCGGTCCGAAGATCTCTTCGCGGTAGATCCGCATGTCTGCGCTGGCGTGGTCGAACAGGGTAGGGCCGATGAAGAATCCCTTGCCGTCACCGGGCGGTGACAGGGTGCGGCCGTCCACCACGAGCGTCGCCCCTTCGTGCACACCGGTGTCCACGTAGCCACGGACCTTCGCGAGGTGCTCGCGGCTCACCAGCGGCCCCATGTCCGCGCCCGGCGCATTGCCGGCGGATACCTTCAGTCGCGCGATCTTCTCCCGCAGGCGCGCCACGAGCGCGTCGGCCACGTCACCGACGACGACACCAACCGAGATTGCCATGCAGCGCTCGCCCGCCGACCCGTAAGCCGCGCTGACCAGCGCGTCGGTGGCCTGGTCGAGATCGGCATCCGGCAGCACTACGAGATGGTTCTTGGCGCCGCCCAGCGCCTGCACGCGCTTGCCGTGCCGGGTGCCGCACTGATAGACGTGCTCGGCCACCGGCGTCGATCCGACGAAGCTCACCGCGGCCACGCGCGGGTCGGTGAGGAGGGTATCCACCGCCACGCGATCGCCGTTCACGACGTTCAGCACGCCGGGCGGCGCGCCCGCTTCGGTGAGCAGCGCGGCGAGCAGCAGCGCGGCGGAAGGATCCTTCTCGGACGGCTTCAGCACGAACGTGTTGCCGCAGGCGATCGCGAGCGGGAACATCCACAGTGGCACCATCACCGGAAAATTGAACGGGGTGATCCCGACGCACACGCCGAGCGGCTGGCGCATCGCGTAGGTATCGATGCCGCTGCCGACCTGCGCGCTGTACTCGCCCTTGAGAAGTTCACCGATGCCACAGGCGTACTCGATGTTCTCGAATCCGCGCTGCACGGAGCCTGCCGCGTCGGCCAGCACCTTGCCGTGCTCGCGCGTGACGAGGGCAGCCAGTTCGTCGCGATGACGATCCACGAGTTCCCGGAAGCGGAAAATCAGTCGCGTGCGGGTCGGAAGCGGCGTCTGTGACCATTCTGCGAAGGCATCGGCGGCGGAAGCGACCGCCGCCGCCACGTCGCGCTCGGCGGCCAGCGCGACGCGTGCGCCGACGCACCCTTCGGCCGGGTCGTAGACCTCACCCCAGCGCGTGACTTCGCCGAACGTGCGCTGGCCATGAATATAGTGCGGGATTTCAGTCATCGATGACCTCGTGGAGGATGGGACGGCGCGCTGGAATCAGGCCACGGCGCGCAGCGCCTGGCGCACGCGGTCGACAAGCTCCGCGATCTGCGACTCGGTGATGATCAGCGCCGGGCCGAGCGCGATGTTTTCTCCCGAGTAGCGCACCATCACCCCGTGATCGAAGCAGTGGTGGAAGATTTCCATCGCGCGGGTCGAGGGCGCGCCCGCGCGCGATTCCAGCTCGATTGCCGCGGCCATGCCGAAATTGCGGATATCGATGACGTGTGGCTCGTTGCGCAGCGAGTGCACCGCGTCGGCAAGTACGCTTTCGAGCCTCGCGCTGCGTTCGAACAGACCCTCCTGGAAGTAGACGTCGAGCGCCGCAAGACCTGCCGCGCAGGCGAGCGGATGCCCGGAATACGTGTACCCGTGGAAGAACTCGACGAGGTGTTCCGGGCCCGTCATGAACGCGTCGTAAATCGATTTCTGCACGAGCGCACCGCCGAGCGGCACCACGCCGCTGGTGATGCCCTTCGCGAACGTCACGATGTCCGGCACCACGCCCAGCCGGTCAGCCGAGAACAGCGGACCGATCCGTCCGAACCCCGTGATGACCTCGTCGAAGATCAGCAGGATCCCATGGCGGGTGCAGATCTCGCGCAGGCGTTCCAGGTAGCCCGCCGGCGGCACGATGACGCCGGCCGAGCCCTGCATCGGTTCCACGATCACCGCGGCGATTGTCGACGCATCGTGGAGCTGCACGATGCGTTCGAGATCGTCGGCGAGATGCGCACCCCACGCGGGTTGTCCGCGCGAGAACGCCATCTGCGCCAGGTCGTGGGTATGCGGAAGGTGGTCCACCCCGGGTAGCAGCGCGCTCGCGAACGCCTTGCGGTTGGCCACCATGCCACCGACGGAAATGCCGCCGAAGCCAACCCCGTGGTAACCGCGCGCGCGCCCGATCAGGCGGAAGCGGCCGCCGTCGCCGCGCGCCTTGTGATACGCGAGCGCGATCTTCAGCGCGGTATCCACTGCTTCCGACCCCGAGTTCGCGAAGAATACGTGCTCGAAGCCGCGGCCCGTTGCGCGGGTCAGTGCGGTTGCGAGCTCGAACGCCTTGTCGTGCCCGGTCTGGAACGGTGGCGCGTAGTCGAGCACGTCGAGCTGCCGCTTCACGGCGTCGACAATCCGCGGGTGCCGATGTCCCGCGTTGCTGCACCACAGACCGGACAGGCCGTCGAGCACCCGGTGGCCGTCGGCGGTGTGGTAGTACATGCCTTCGGCCTGCACCACCATGCGCGGATGCTGCTTGAAGTACCGGTTGTGGGTAAATGGCATCCAGTAGGCGGCGAGATCCGGCGCGGACGCCGGAATTGGCTGGAAAGCGGGCTGGCTCATGGCGACGTCCTCGCGCGAAGGCGGGCGCGGCCCGCCGGTGGGGTGATCCTACCGCGCTTCGTGCCTTCGCGGCCCGTCCCTGCTGCCGCGAACCGGGCCCCGCGGCGGGTGTCCAAAACCAGGCAGCCGGTTCGCTTCGCCGCGCGCAACCTGTCACGATGAACTGATGTCCGTCTTCAATGATCTCTCCTGCGGCGCCCTCGCGGGGCGCGGCAGCGCAACGTCCGTCGCACGGTGATCGGCCGTGCGTCTGCTGCTTGCCGAAGACGATGCGATGGTCGGTACGGCCCTGCGCAAGGGGCTGCAGCAGGAAGGTCACAGCGTGGACTGGGTACGCGACGGCACGGCCGCAGAGGTCGCGCTCCGCGCCAATCCCTACGATCTGCTGGTACTCGATCTCGGGCTCCCGCGCCGGGACGGTCTGGTGGTCCTCGCCGAACTGCGCGCGCGTGAAACTTCGTTGCCCGTCATCGTGATCACCGCCCGGGACCAGCTGGAAGACCGGGTGCGGGGACTCGATCTCGGGGCGGACGATTACCTCGTGAAGCCGTTCGACCTGGACGAACTCGCCGCGCGAATCCGCGCGGTCGCCCGGCGCAGCGCCGGCCGCGCAACCCCGCAGATCACGCACGGCGATGTCAGTCTCGATCCCGCCACCCACTCAGTGACCCTGCGCGGCGAGCCGGTCGCAGTGTCCGCGCGGGAGTTCGCGCTCCTGCTCGCACTGATGGAACGCCCGCACGCGGTGCTCTCGCGCGCCCAGCTCGAAGAACGGCTGTACGGCTGGGACGAGGAGGTTGCCAGCAATGCGGTCGAGGTGCATATCCACCACCTCCGGCGGAAACTCGGCGAGCATTTCATCCGGACCGTGCGCGGTCTCGGCTACCGGCTCGAGTGACTACGGATGTCGCTGCGCTCCCGCCTGCTGCTCGTGCTGCTCTCGGCGATCACGGTCACCACGGCCATTGCGACCGGTGCGACGTACTACTGGGCGCGGCACGAGATCGACGAGCTGCTCGACTACCAGCTCCGCCAGCAGGCGCTCGCGATGCGCGACAAGGCGGCGGTACTGGGCACGGTGGTCGTGCCGGAACCCGACCCCGACCAGGATTTCGTGATCCAGGCCTGGGACTGGCGCGGCGTCCGCGTATACCTGTCGCACCGGGGGGTGCAACTGCCGCGCAGCACGACGCTCGGCTATGCCGACGTCCGCGCCGGTGACCGCGACTGGCGTCTCTATTCCGTGATGCTCGGCACACACCTCGTGCAGATCGCGCAGCCCATGCAGCTGCGCCGTGCGCTCGCCACCGATGCCGCGCTGAAGATCCTGTACCCGCTGCTCGCCGGGCTGCCGGCGCTGGCGCTGCTGGTCTGGTGGCTGGTCGGCCGCGTGCTCGCGCCGCTGCGGGTACTCGCTCGCACCATCGGCAGTCGCGACCCCGCGCGCCTCGCCCCGCTCGCGACAGCGGGGCTGCCGAGCGAGGCGCGTGCAATGGTCGATGCACTGAATGCGCTGATTGCCCGCCTGGCGCAGGCGCTCACACGCCAGCGAGAATTCATGGCGGATGCCGCCCACGAACTGCGGACGCCGCTCACCGCGCTGCAACTGCAAGCCCAGCTGATCGCGCGCGCGGAATCCGAGCCTGAACGCGACGAGGCGCTGGCGGCGCTTCGGGCCGGCGTGCAGCGGTCGGCGGCGCTGATCGAACGGTTGCTCGCCTATGCAAGGCTGGACGTGGCATCGGAAAGCGCCTGCACGGGAGACGTGGACCTTGCCGCGCTCGCCCGCGCCTGCGTGGACGAGCTCGCGCCGCGCGCGGCCGCCGAAGGGCTTGCGCTGCATGCCGCGATCACGCCCGTGCACGTGGCCGGCGACGCGACCGCGCTGCGCAGTCTGCTGATGAACCTGCTCGACAACGCGCTGCGTTACACGCCGCCGCCGGGAACCCTTGCGCTGGACGTCGGCGCGGAGGGCGGTGGCGCCCGTATCGAGGTCACCGACACCGGGCCCGGGATCCCGGTCACGGAGCGCACCCGGGTGTTCGACCGGTTCTACCGGATCCCTGGCACCGAACCCTCGGGCAGCGGCCTTGGACTCGCAATCGTGCGGCGAGCCGTCGACCTGCACGGCGGCGACATCGTGCTCGCCGCCGGGCCTGGCGGCGTGGGGACCCGCGTGACCGTACGGTTGCCGCGTGCTTTGCCGAGGTCCTCCCCCGCGCAGCCTGCCGCCTGAGCGCGTCACCAATGCCACCCTGAAACCGCCGGCGGTACCCACCGGCGCGACCCACGCAAAGCACCTGGCCGGTGCCGCGCGCTCTTAAGTTCCGCTTAAGGCCCTGACGGTAACGTGCGTTCCATCGGTGCACTGCACCTCGTGATTCCAGCAGAAAGGAACAACCATGATTCGCACGCAGCTCTTGGCCTCCGCGGCGGCGGGGGCATTGTTTGTGGTCGCGCTCGAACACGGGATCGGCGGCGACGCCGTTGCCGGGGCGCGCACGCCGACCACGGCGGCACCCGCCGTGACGACCGGGCGCATTGTCAGTGACCTGCCGGATTTCTCCGCGCTGGTGGCCCAGGCGTCGCCCGCGGTGGTCAGCATCCGCGTCACCAAGGCCATTGCCACGGCGGGCGCACCCGGACCCGCGCTGCCGCCTGGATTCGAATTCTTCCGTCGGTTTGCGCCGGAGGGCTTGCCCCGACAGCCTGACATGCCAGTCGAGGGCGCGGGTTCCGGCTTCATCATCAGTGCGGACGGCCATGTGCTGACCAACGCGCATGTCGTCGACGGGGCCGACGAGATCACGGTGCGGCTCGCGGACAAGCGGGAATACCAGGCCAAGGTGCTCGGCATCGACGCGACGACCGACGTCGCGGTGCTGAAACTCCCGGCGCGCGGCCTGCCGACCCTGCGTGTCGGGGACACGAACGCGCTCGCCGTCGGCGAGTGGGTGATCGCGATCGGATCTCCGTTCGGGTTCGACCACACGGTGAGCGCAGGCGTGGTCAGCGCGAAGACACGTTCGCTGCCGAACGGCGGCTACGTGCCGTTCATCCAGACCGACGTGGCGCTGAACCCTGGGAACTCGGGTGGGCCGCTGCTGAACCTGCGCGGCGAGGTGGTAGGCATCAATTCGCAGATTTACAGCCGCAGCGGCGGTTACATGGGGCTGTCGTTCGCGATTCCGATCGATCTTGCGATGAACGTGCAGGCCGAACTCGTGGCCCATGGCAAGGTGTCGCGCGGGCGTCTGGGCGTGATGGTGCAGTCCGTCGACCAGGCGCTGGCGGAGTCGTTCGGACTCCCGCGTCCCGCCGGCGCACTCATCGGCGCGGTGGAACCGGGACTCGCCGCGGCGCGCGCGGGCCTGCGGCCCGGCGATGTGATCACCGCGGTGAATGGCGGGCCTATCGAGGATTCGGCGATGCTTTCGCGCGTGATCGCGGAGCAGAAACCAGGCAGCCGGGTGCGCCTGGAGGTCCTGCGCGAAGGGCGCGCACGAACGCTGGAGGTGGCACTCGGCGCGAGTGGAGACGCGAGCACGGTCGCCGATGCGGATTCCGGGCCGACCGCGCCGGGGCGGCTCGGCGCGGTGGTCCGCGATCTCGACGGGCGCGAACGGCAAGCCGCCGGACTCGACCGCGGTGTGCTCGTGACGGATGCCACCGGCGCCGCGGCGCGCGCCGGTCTGCGGCCCGGGGACATCATCCTCGCGGTCAACACGCACGCGGTGAAGGATGCCGCCGATCTGAAGTCGCATATCAACGATGCGCCGGCGCATGTCGCGCTGCTCGTACATCGCGAAGGCGCCGAGATCTTCGTCCCCGTCGAACTCGGGTGAGCGGCGCGCGCAGGGCGTCCCTCGGGTCGCGGTTGCTGCATAGCGACAACCGCGACCCGGGGTATTCCCGGTTGGCGTCGCGCGTGGCGATCGGGTAGTTTTCCGATAACGAATTCCGCAATCCGCCGGAGGCGCAACGGGGGAGGCGCCCCTCCGGCCCGATCAAGCCTTTCCCGGGGACCCGTATGTATTCGTTTCGCTACCGCCTCGCGCGGTGGGTGCTCGCACATCGCAAGCTCGCCTGGACCGTTTTCGTCCTCCTGACCGTGTTCTTCGCCGCCGGACTGCCGCGGGTCAAGCTGGAGACGATCTTCTCCGATCTCCTGCCCAATGATGATCCGTTCGTACAGGTCTTCCAGGATCATCCCGATTTCGGCAATCCGCTGTCGGTGGCCGTGATGATCAAGCGCAAGAACGGCGACATCTACAACGCGGAGACGCTGAAGAAGGTCTACCAGATGACGCGAGACATCGATCTCGCGCCCGCCGTGGACCACGACATGATCCTGTCGATCGCGAGCACCAAGGCGCGGTACAGCGAGGCCACGGCCGAAGGTATCGACATGCGGCCGCTGATGGAGGATCACCCGCCAGAGACCCCGGAAGACGTGGCGCGCTTCCGTGAGCTCGTCGACAAGTCGGCCAACGTTCGCGTATTCCTCATTTCACGCGACGACACGGCCACCCTGATCACGGCGAATTTCGTCGAACGTAATCTCGACTACGGCGAAGCATTCGCCTATCTGCAGGATCTTGTCCGCGACGCACGCGACGAGCACCATGATGTCTATCTCACCGGCCAGCCGGTGCTGATCGGCTGGGTGTACCAGTACGAACGCGAGATGATCGGCATCTTCTGCGTCACCCTCGGCGCGCTGATCCTCGCGCTCGCCCTCTACATGCGCAACGCCATCGGCATCATCACGCCCATCGTGACGTCGCTGACGGCGGCGATCTGGGCTTTCGGACTCGTCGGATGGCTGGACATCTCGATCGAGCCGCTTCTGATGGTGGTGCCGCTGCTGCTGACGGCACGGTCGTTCTCGCACTCCGTCCAGTTCACCGAACGTTTCTACGAGATCTACGCGCAGGTCAACGATCGGGTAAAGGCCGCGGAGGTCACCATGGGCGTGATGATGGCGCCGAGCGTGCTCAGCATCATCACCGACATCCTCGGTATCTTCATCGTGGGGTTCGCGCCGATCGTCGCGATGGTCCGCCACGCGATCTTCTGCGGTATGTGGGCCGTGTGGCTGATCCCGACTGGCGTCGTGATGATTTCCCTGCTCCTGTCGAGCCTGCCGCCGCCGCGCAACGTGGAGAACCTGATCGGACACGGGGAACGTTCCGGTCTGTACTTCCGTTTCCAGAATTTCCTCGCCGGACTCGCCGGCTGGACCTTCGGTGCGCGCGCGCGAATCACCACGATGATCGTCGTGGTCGTTGGCGCGGCGGCTGCCTACACCGCGGCGCAGATCAAGATCGGGAACCCAGTCGAGGGCAGTGGTCTCCTGTGGCACGACTCCGAGTTCAACACGGCGGTGCGGCAGATCAACGCGCATTTCCCCGGCGTCAACACGCTCGAGATCGTACTGGAGGCGAAAGACAAGAAAAGTCCCGATCTCGAAGTCCAGAAAGTCGAGACCGTGCAGACGATGCAGCGCCTGCAGCGATTGCTGGAGGCCGGGGATTCACCGCCACGCGCCACCCTGTCCTTCGCCGATTACATGGGCGAGGGAAATCGCCTGTTCAACGGCGGCAGCCAGAAGTGGCTGCCGCTGGATGACACACAGGAAGCGATGAGCGCGGCGGGTTTCGCGGTGACGATGGGCACCAGTGCGAAAAACTTCAATCACCTCGTTGATTTCCGCTGGCACGACGGCACCGTGTCGCTCTGGTACCGGGACAACAAGCAGGAAACCGTGGATGCGGCACTGGCCGCGGCCCGCGCCGCCGTGGAGACCGTGGGTATCGACCACGAGAAGTTCACCGTCCGGCTCGGCACGGGAACCATCGCGCTCCAGCAGGCGGTCAACCACGTGATCGAGCGTTACCACTGGGTTTGCATCGCGGCGTTGAATTTCCTGATCTTCCTGGCGGCCGCCTACGCATATCGCTCGATTGTTGCGGGACTGATCCTGCTCGTGCCGGTGAATCTCGCGAACCAGATCATGGTTGCCGCGATGCACCTGCTTGGTGTGGGGCTCGATACGAACTCGCTGATCGTGGCGGCAATCGGTGTCGGGGTCGGCATCGATTACGGCATCTACCTGCTTTCGCGCATCTGCGAGGAATACCACGCGCACGATGGTGAATGGGGACTCGCGATCACCGCCGCCCTGCGTACCACGGGCAAGGCGATCATGTTCACGGCAACGATCATGGCGCTCGGCATCGCGCCGTGGTACTTCCTGTCGGGTCTGAAGTTCGTCGCCGACATGGGGCTGCTGCTGGTCGTCATCATGGCGATCAACATGGCGCTGGCGCTCGTCGTGCTGCCGCTGCTGGTGTGGCTGGTCAAGCCTCGCTTCGTCGCGCGACGGGACCTGCTGGTCGGCGAAGGCGTCGACCTGAGCCTGTTCACGGACCACGCCCAGCCCGCGCGGGCGTGACGCGGGGGCCTGCGCGTCGGGGCAATCAGGAGGCGGTGCCGACCGCGCCGCTGGCTGAGAGTGCGTCAATTTCCGCGGCGGAGAGCCCGTACTCCTCGAGAATATCGCGCGTGTGCTCGCCGGGGACAGGCGGAGGCAGGTCGAGCTCCGGCGCGGTGCGGCTGAAGCGCGGCACGGGTGCGACCTGCTCGGTGCCGTGATGGTTGATGAACATCGCACGTGCACGATTGTGGGGATGGGCCATCGCTTCGGTCATCGACAGCACCGGCATCGCACACGCGTCTTCGTCGGCCAGGATCTCAGCCCATTCGTCGCGCGTGCGGGTGCGGAACACGTCCGCCATGCGGGCCTTCCACTCGGACCATCGCGAGCGGTCGTGCTGGGGCTCGAATTCCGCCGGATCCAGCCCCATCAATGTCAGCAGCTTCACGTAAAAGGCTTTCTCGATCGCGCCGATCGCCAGGTAGCCGCCGTCCTTGGTCTCGTACGTGTCGTAGAAGTGTGAACCGCCGTCCAGCGCATTGTCGCCACGCTGCTCCGACCATCGGTTCAGTGCGCGGAAGCTGAAGAACATGTTGGCGAGGTAGGTGGCCCCTTCCGTCATGGCGGCATCGATCACCTGCCCGCGGCCGGTCCCGCGGGCTTCGAGGATTCCGCAGACGAGACCGAACGCGAGAAACATGCCGCCGCCGCCGAAATCACCGACGAGATTCAGCGGGTGGATCGGCTTGCCGCCGGTCTGGCCGATCATGTTGAGCACTCCGCCGAGCGCGATGTAGTTGATGTCATGTCCGGCAACGCGGGACATCGGCCCGGACTGGCCATAACCGGTCATGCGGCCATAGACGAGCTGCGGGTTGCGCGCGAGGCATGCTTCCGGGCCGAGGCCCAGCCGTTCGGTGACGCCTGGACGGAATCCTTCGATCAGGCCATCCGCACGCTCGACCAGGCGCAGGACGACGTCGCGTCCGGCCGGTGACTTGAGATCTACAGCGATCGACCGTCGCCCACGATTCATCACGTTCGAACGCGGCGGCAGCGCTATCCCGAGATCGGCCTTCCGGGTGCGATCGACGCGGATGACCGTGGCGCCCATGTCAGCGAGCAGCATGGCGGCGAAAGGCCCCGGACCGATACCGGCAAGTTCGATGATGCGGACGCCTGCGAGCGGACCCATGTACCAACTCCTGTGATTTGACGAGGTGCCCGCGTGCGCAAAGCGATTTCAGGGTACGACGAGCCAGTGGACGCTGAACCAGCGCTGTGCGTCACACCAGACCTCCCGTGGCTCGAATCCGGCCTGACGTGCGAGCGACCGAAATCTGTCGAGTGTGTACTTGTAGGAGTTCTCGGTGTGCAGGGCGTCGCCCGGCTCCAGCGTGTACTGCGCCGGTCCGAGGTGCACGACCTGACGTTCGCGACACAGCAGGTGCATCTCGATCCGGGATTCGTTCGGATTGAAGAACGCGTAATGATCGAACGCCGACGGATCGAAATCCGTGGCGAGTTCGCGAT
>JBFWUN010000037.1:34560-42333 GCA_050247235.1 Gammaproteobacteria bacterium | reverse complement strand
GTCACGCCCTGCGCCCGGGCAGTGGCGTCCAGGTCGGATGGCGTGATCTCGTACGACGGTGGCAGCACGTCCAGCTTCTTCCAGCCGGCCACGTCCAGCAGCACGCCGCGCGTGATGATGGGCGGAATGCGATCCACCCCCGCCACCTTCCAGCCCTTGTTGCCGAGGTGCTCGGCGCGATTGAAGCCGTTGTAGATGTGATCGCCGTAGCCCGCGTGATTCAGCGCGTCGATATGCGTGCCGGTGTGCGCGGACATGATGAAGGCATCGTCGTAGAGCGCGATCGGATGCCGGGGATCACCGGGATTGAGGCCTTCCACCGCCAGGCCTTCGGGCGTGTGCGTCATCCAGTGGTGGTAGTCCGGATCGCCCATGCCGAGGTGCACGAGCCCCGGCATGCCGGGGAAGCTGTCCACGCTCAGGTCGTAGACCTTGCCGCCCGCGATCCGGCGCAGGATGTCCAGGCGGGTGGTGTCGGTCAGTGCGTTCAGCGCGCCGACCTCGTCGTCGGGCCCGTAGGGGCTCTTCGCCACCTCGTCGGCGCGCACCGGAAGATCGGCAACCGCGCACAGGACGAGCAGGGCGGTCGTGCACACGGCATTGGAACGGCTGGCAGTCATGGCGGCTCTCCGCGTCGGGGAGCGGCCAGTATCCCTGCGGGGGCCGGCGCTGAACAGTCACCGCCGATTCCTACACCCGGGCGCGCGCGTCCGGAATCCGGTCTCCGTGGCGGCAGCGCGGGCGCGTCAGATTATCTTGTTGAGCAGATCCACCTGTCGGCTCGCCACCCGTTCCTGCGCGTCCAGGCAGACGATCACGCGCACGTCGAAGCGCGCGCCGAGACCGCGCACCGCACCGGTTTCCTGCGCGTACAGCCGCGCACCGGGGCACTCGTCCGGACGTTCGCCGAGGTGCGCATACGGCGCATACAGGACCTGCATGCCGTGGGCCGCGAGCACCTGTTCCGCCGCCGCGCGCGGCAGGCCGATCGGCACTTCGTCGGACAGGATCTGCATCCATGCCAGCTCGCGTGTCGCGCGGTCCGGTCGCGCACTGCTGCACGCGGTGATGACCAGCGCGGCTGCCAGGATGGCGATCCACCGCAGGGGAGAACGGGCTGCTGTCGAGAAGGGTTTCATCGATTTCCCCGCTTCGATCAGGCCGCGTCACGCCGCGTGTCGTGGGCGAGATCGACGATGAAACGGCAGAGGTCGGACTGTGACACGATCCCGCACACGCGGCCGTGCGGATCGACCACGGGCAGGCCACCCACCTTGAGCTTCAGCATGGTCTGCGCGGCGAGCGCGATCGTTGCGTTGACCGGGATCGTGATCGGACCCGGGGTCATCGCGTCCGCCACCGTGGGCACGTGATGGTAGTCCCGGACATCCGCCGCGGCTGCAACCTTCGCCGCGCGCAGGTCGCCGCGGCTCAGGATCCCGACGAGTCGCGGACCTTCCATGACCAGCAGCCGGCTGACGTCGTGGCGATGCATCAGCGCGTCTGCAGTATCGAGGTCCGCGCCGGGCGCCACCGTGACCACGTGACGGGTCATCCAGCGAGCGATATTGCGATTCGGCATCTTCAACCTCCTGGCTTCGGGCCGTGGCGCGCAGTGCGACGTGGCCACCAGGAGTATGACCGGGGTCTGGCGCGGGAATTCGTGGCCTGGGTTCGGACGTTTCGTGCGGCGCTTCGTTTAAGCCGAAGGATCACGCGTCCCGACGCCCGGACGGCGCCGTGACCGGCGTGACGTCACGCGGATTCGTGCACCTGCGCGTCGGCGCGTGGGGCGGTATTCGCGTAGGCCTGTGCGACGATCCAGCCGCCGCGCGGCGTGCCATGGGTGGCGGCGAGTGCGGGGGGGGCCGCGCGTGCGTCCTGCACCGGCGCGCGGCCGATACCGGGGACCGCCGCGGGCAGCACCCCGCCACGCGCCGCCTGCACGATCCAGCCGCCACGGCCCGGATCCGCGTCCGCGTACGTCGGTGCCGCCGAAGACGGGGCTTCGCCCGGCGCGCCGGGGGTCGGGTCCCGCTCGAGCAATACGCCGCCCAGCGACAGCACCGCGCCGAGGGGTCCGCCGAACAGCGCGCCGCCGGCCACGCGCACCAGCGGCGCCACCGTGTCCCCCGTGGCCTGCCGGTACAGCTGGCCGACGATCGGGATGTGCTGCAATGGATTCACGAGGTCGATCAGATCGCCGAACGACAGCCCGTCGTCCCCGAACCAGCGCGCAAGACGGCCGGGCGCCGCGGACGTCGTGACGGCGGCGGATGAGGCGTGGGCAGAAATCTCCATGCCACGCTTTCGCAAGGCGCGTGCCAGGCGCCCAAGTGGTTGACCCGCAACGCCCGCGCGGCGGGCCGGAGCACGCCGGGCGGCGAGGCGTTGCCGCCTGGCGGCGGGCGGCGGCCGGGGCCCCGGCCATCAGGTCAGAAGAGCCACTCCGGCCGCACCAGCATGACCGCGCCAAGCGAGAGCATCACCACGCCGCTCAGGAGTTTCAGGCGTCGGGCGCCGCGTTCGCCCAGGCGGCCGCTGCTCAACGCGAACGTCGCGGTTCCCACCATCAGCGCGTCATCGGCCATGAAGCCCAGGATGTAGAGTCCGAGATACCCGTAACGGACCGTCGGCGACAGTGGATGCTGCGCCAGGATCGCGGTGAACATTGCCGGCAGTCCCGCCGTGCACAGCAGTTCCACGAAATTCACGAGGATCGCGAGGATCGCGACGCTGACCATCGATGCCGCCAGCGCGCGGGTCTCCAGCAGGGCACGCATGCGCACGTACAGGCCAGGGCGGCGGGACGCCGGGATCGCGAGCGAGGGTCCATGACCGAAGGCCACGAAATCCTTGACGTTCAGTACGCCGATCAGGAGCGCGATCCCGGCCAGCAGGTCGCGCAACGGATCCGACAGCCCGATCGCGAGGAAGAGGTTCAGCCAGGTCGCCATGAATGCGAAGTACACGGCGCCGCTCGCCAGCACGAAGGTGCCACCGATCAGCGCGAGCCGGCGCCGATCGCGCAGCCGCACCAGCAGCGAAAGCAGGAACAGCAGCACCCACATCGCGCACGGATTGAAGCCGTCGATGAGGCCGAGCGCGAGCGCGAAGAGCGGCAGGCCGAGCCGCTCGACGCTGAGCTCGCCCCACACGCGGGTGCGGAGCGCGTCCGTGCCGGGGTCGCCCCCGTTGACGAACGCCGCGAGACGCGCGTGGCCGGCCGGCGAATCCTCGAACCCCACGAGCACGCGACCGTCCCGCACGAAGGTCGGAACCCCCGGCGGCCACTGTCCGCTCCGGCGCGACCATTCCACCAGCCGTGCACGCGCCTGCGGGTCGCGGTCCACGGCGTGATGGACGATGCGGACGTCCGTCCATGCGGGTCCAGCCTTCGCCAGGTACGCGGCCGCGGCCGCGCAGTGCGGGCATCCCGCGCGGGAAAAGACTTCCAGTACCCGGGGCGCCGCGTCGGAATCGGCGAGGCACGGCGCGGTGAGTGCGATCAGCCAGCCGAGCCACAGGCCGGCGCGCCATCGGTGCCCACGCCCCCGCGGTCGCGACCGGGCGTCGCGGCCGCGCATCGCGCGCGCCTCAGAGCTTGCTCGCGCCACCTTTCTCCGCGGGCATGCTCGGGCTGACCTTGAAACGCGGCGGATGCAAGGTGACGTCCGCCACCGCGAACGCGCCGGAGATCGGGTAGTGCGGGCACAGGGTCGCGTCGCCAAGCGCGGCCGCATCGTAAACCGTGGCATGCGGGACGCCGCGCGCGGCGCGCTTGAAGTCGAAGCTCGTCTCCATCTGCACGAGCGCGACGCCGTCGCCCACCTTCGCCGCGTTGAGCGGCGGGGAGTACTTCACCATCGCGCCACGCCCGACCAGCGGCTGCAGCCGATCGGTGGCGAGGTCGAGCACCGCGCGGCCGTCCACTTCCACGCGGCTGTGCGCGCGGTCGTAGGTTTCCAGGCTGTGCACGCGCGCGGTGCGGCACGCAAAGCCGTAGCGATCACGCAGGAATGCACCGACCTCGGCGCTGCTGCAGAACGCCCCGTGGACCAGGTGCCGCGGCTTGATGCCGGTGCGGCACGCGACCCCGACGTACGCCAGGGTGAACGCGCCGAGCGGGCCGTCCGCGCAGCGCCAGACGGTCAGGCCGATCACCGCGGGAATGCTCGGGTGCAGGGCTTCCGGCAGCCGTGGCAGCACGCTCGCCATCGGCAGTTCGAACAGGCAGTAGTGGATCTCCACGTCCTTCAAGGCGATATCGTCGCGCCGCGTGGTGACGAGCGGCGCGGCGTCGGTGCCGAAGGTGTGGCCGGCGCGTTCGCCGTAGAGCAACACGGGCGCGTTCATGCGTTCACCGCCTTCCGGGGCGCGGAGGTCGTGAAGTGCGGCATCACCTCGCGCGCGAACAGTTTCAGGCTGTCCAGCACGTCCTGCTGCGGCAGGTGTTCGCGGGCCTGGATCATGAACACGAGCTGGTCGGTGCCGGCCGCTTCCCAGCGCCTGCAGATGTCGATGAGTGTCGCCGGGTTGCCGAAGCACAGTCCGCTCGACACCGGCTTCTGATCGCCCGGCGCGTTCGGATCCGGCCGCAGCGAGCTCAGCAGTCCGAGCGCGGTGTAGTTGCTCGCCGGGTAGGCCTCGGAGACTTCCACGGTCTGGCCGGCCATGTAGCCGAACGTTCCCACGAGCTCCTCGCCGCGCTTCTTCGCGAGCGCATCGTCCGGATGGCAGTAGAGCCAGTTCGCGATCGCAATCGAATCGTTGACGAACGCGCCCACCGGGTGGCAGTGCCGGATGCGCTCACGGTACTGCGCGATGCGCGGTACCACCCGTTCGACGTCGGCGATCGAAAGGATCAGCGCGCCGAGCCCGCGGTCGGCGGCATCGAGCTCGGTGCCCTGCGCGGTCACCGCCACCCACATCGGGGGGTGCGGTTCCTGCCACGGCTTCGGCAGCACGTTGCGCTCGGGCATCGTGTGGAACTGGCCCTGGTAGCCGAAGCGTTCGTTCATCCACATCTGCGGGATCACACGGATGTATTCGTCCCAGGTCTTCTTGGTGTCCTCGACCACCGAGTTGAAGCCGCCGAGCTCGTTCCACGTCGACGAGCGGCCGGTGCCGAATTCCACGCGCCCGCCGGACAGGATGTCGAGGAACGCCGCCTTCTCGGCCCAGCGGATCGGATGGTGGAACGACGGCACGCACGTCGCGATGCCGAAGCCCAGGCGGATCCGGGACGTCTCCCGTGAACAGGCGGTCAGGAACATCTCCGGGCAGCTGGCGTGGCTGTACTCCTCCAGGAAGTGGTGCTCCACGCACCAGACGCTGGCGAAGCCGAGCTGCTCGGCCACCTTGACCTGTTCGATGGCGTGCTCGAACACGGCCTTCTGGGTTTCCCGCGTGAACGGGCGCGGGGTGGAGAGTTCGTAGATGAGCCCGAATTCCATGACGTCCCTCGACGGCGATGTATGACGTCCGCACCATACGCGAACCCATGGAAGCGGGGGAGTCGGAGGATGAGAATCCGGCCCCGGCTGTGCTACAACGCGTGCAGAATTCCTGACCTGCATCAGGGCGCGTGCCGTCGCCACGCGCCACGGAGGACCCCATGTCGAGAAAAGTCATCATCACCTGTGCCGTGACCGGGGCTATCCACACCCCCACGATGTCGCCCTTCCTGCCGATCACCGCGGACGAGATCGCGGACGCGGCGCTCGGCGCGGCCGCAGCAGGGGCCGCGATCGTGCACCTGCACGCGCGTCGCCCCGAGGACGGCAGTCCCAGCCAGGACCCGGCGCTGTTCATGGACTTCTGCCCGCGCATCAAGGCGGAGAGCGACGTGGTGATCAATCTCACCACGGGCGGCGCGCCGACGATGCTCGTGGAGGAGCGGCTGCAGCCGGCACTGAAGCTGAAGCCCGAGGTGGCCTCGCTGAACATGGGGTCGATGAACTTCGGGCTCTACGAGATGCTCGGCCGCTACAAGGAGTTCAAGTACGACTGGGAGCGGCCCTACCTCGCGAACAGCGACGATCGGATCTTCCGGAACACGTTCCGCGACATCGCGTACATCCTGGAATCCTGCAGCGAGAACGCCACGCGCTTCGAGATCGAGTGTTACGACATCGGCCACCTGTACACCGCCGCGCACTTCGTCGACCGGGGGCTCATCAGGCCGCCGCTGCTGATCCAGTCGGTGTTCGGGATCCGCGGCGGCATCGGCGCACATTTCGAGGACGTCGTGCACATGCGCCGGACCGCCGACCGCCTGTTCGGCAACGACTACCTGTGGTCGGTACTCGGTGCCGGCCGCAACCAGATCCCCACCGCCACGATGTCGGCCGCGATGGGCGGCATGGTGCGGGTGGGCTTGGAGGATTCGTTGTGGGATGGCCGCGGGCGGCTCGCGGAGACGAACGCCGCGCAGGTGCGCCGCATCCGCACGGTCATCGAGGCGCTGTCGCTCGAGGTCGCAACTCCGGACGACGCGCGCGAAATGCTGAAGCTCAAGGGGCGGCAGAACGTCGCGTTCTGAGCGCGTGCACGCACTGCTGCCGCTCGCCGCGGCACTGTTGCTCACCGCCTGCGCGACACCCGCGGCGCGTTTCGCCGAGACGGCCGCAGCGCGCGGCCTGGTGCGCACCGACGTCCCCGGACTCGGCTTTACGCACGCCGTGTTCGCGCGCGCCGCGCCGGCGCCGACGGCGGACGCGCTGCACCTCTACCTGGAAGGTGACGGCACGCCGTGGCTAGGCCCCGGGCGCATCGCCGCCGATCCCACGCCGCGCGAGCCGCTCGCCCTCGAACTCCTGGCGCGTGATCCCGCGCCGGCGCTGTTGCTCGGGCGGCCGTGCTACCACGCACATGCGATGCCCGCGGCCTGCACGCCCGAGGTGTGGACGCACGCACGCTACGGCGAGGCCGTCATCGCGAGCCTCGCCGCGGCGGCGGGCACGCTGCTGGCACGCACGCCGCGGGCAGACGTGACGCTGATCGGGTACAGCGGCGGCGGCGCGCTGGCGGTGCTGCTCGCGCCGCGGCTCCCGCGAGTCCGCCACGTGGTGACGATCGCCGCCAACCTGGACGTCGCGGCATGGAGCGCGCATCACGACTACTCGCCGCTTGCAGGCTCGCGCGATCCGGCGACCTTGCCGCCGCTGCCGAAGCGGATCCGGCAGGTGCACCTGGTTGGCGCGGACGATACACAGGTACCGCGTGCGCTCGTCGCGCGGTACCTCGTGCGACAGCCGTGGGCGACGGTCCGCGAGCTTGCGGGGTTCGACCATCACTGCTGCTGGACGGCGTCCTGGCCGCGCCTGCTCGAAGACGCGCTGGACGCGCGCTGAACGCCGGCGGGCGAATCGCCGGTCCCGGCGCTGACGGGTATGATCCCGCGATGGATCGGCTCACTGCCCATTACCACGTCCGTGCGGCCGCCGCCGACATCGCGGCGCGCGCCGAGGCGCTCGCGCTCGAGCAGAGCGTCGAGATGCCGGCGGCGGCCATCCGCAGCGAGTGGGTGCGCCGGCACACGCTGGGCGAGGTCGCGCGGATCGCGCCGGTCGCCGAGGACCTCTACCGCGTGGAGATCCGGCTCGCGGTCGCGACCACGGGGTTCGAGACAGGACAGCTGATGAACATGCTGTTCGGCAACTGCTCGCTGCAGGAGGACGTGCAGCTCGTGGACGTCGACCTGCCGCCGGACCTGCGTCGCGCGTTCACGGGGCCCCGCTTCGGGCTGGACGGCGTCCGCGCGCGGCTCGG
>JBFWUN010000037.1:0-34460 GCA_050247235.1 Gammaproteobacteria bacterium | reverse complement strand
ACCATGCTGCTGATCGGCGGAGGGCTGCTGAGCGCCGGTGACGCGCTGCCGGCGCGCTGCCGCGAGTTCGTCACCGCCGTCGCGACGGCCAGTGCGGCCGTGGCGGCCGCCTGAGGAAAGATCCATGGAGAATCCCACCCCCGTCCGCCGGTTCGATCACGCGTATCGCTGGGACCGCGTGCCACTGCTCGCGTACAAGCAGGACGGCAGCGCGCCGTTTCGGGACGTCACCCGGCAGGTCCTGTTCGCGGATCCGGCGCTCGGCTGCGAGTTGCGTTATTTCGAGGTGGCGCCGGGGGGGCACAGCACGCTCGAACGCCATGCGCACGTGCACGCCGTGATGGTGCTGCGCGGTCACGGGCGCTGCCTCGTGGGGGAACACGTGTACGCGATAGCCGAGCGCGATCTCGTGCATATCCCGCCGCGGACCTGGCACCAGTTCCGCGCCGACGACGATGCGCCACTCGGCTTCCTGTGCATGGTGAACGCGGAGCGCGATCGGCCGGTGCTGCCGGACGCGGAGGCGCTCGCGGTGCTGCGTGCGGATCCGGTAATCGCCGGGTTCATCCGTACATCCGACTGAACGAAACGCCGATCGGGTGCTTCCGCTGCCCCCGACCCGCGCGAGTGCCCGCGAAAAAAAACCCGTCACGCCGGCGGCGTGACGGGTTTCGGGTGGAATGGCCGGGAATCAGGCCTGCGCGGCGAGTTTCGCCGGCCGGGCGCGGCCGATCTTGTCCGTGAAGTTCGGCCACACCTTCGTCGTCAGCAGTTCCAGGCTTCGCAGGCAGGCCTTCTGCGGCATGTGGTTGTAGATGAACATCCAGAAGTAGTCGACCGGCAGTTCCTTCAGCAGCTTTTCCATCTTCCGGTTCACGGTGTCCGGGCTGCCGTGGATCACGAGGCCGCGCTCGGACAGCGACTCGAACGTCGGCGGCAGATCGAACGGTCCTTCACCCGGGCCCGCTATCGCGGCGTTGAAGCCGAACGGTACGAAGAAGTTGTTCCAGATGAACGAGCCTGCTTCGCGCGCGATTGCTTCCGCTTCCGCATCGGTGTCGGCCACGATGACTTCGCGGCTCATCGCCATGCCCTGGCCGAACTTCAGGTTCTTGCCGACCTTCGCGGCGGCCTTCTGGCCGGCGAGGAAATGACCCTTCACCACTTCCGGGTGCGTCATGATCGTGACCGGCACGATGTCACGCTCCATGCCCCACGCGATCGAGCGTTCGGAGGTGGCGAACGGCATGAACAGGTCCGGCAGCTGCTTGTTGTACGTCGGCGGCGCGATGCCGATTTCGACGATCTCGTTCTGATCGTTGAGCCCGGCGCCGTACTTGCGCGCGACCTCGTGTGCCGCCCACTTGATGGGCTTGCCGGGGATCTGCCAGTGCTTGCCCTGGAACGAGAAGGTGTCCTTCGACCACGCGGTTTTGATGATGTCGAAGTGCTCCTCGAACAGCGAGCGCTTCAGTTCCTCGTAGTCCGCGCCTTCGCCCGGTTCACGCAGTCCGACCTGCTGGCCGATCACGTTCACCCAGCGTGGCTGGTAACCCCGCGCGAAGCCGGCGAACACGCGCCCCTGCAGCATCTGCGAGACCATCGCGATGTTCTCGGCGAGGTTGATCGGGTTCTGCGACGGCAGCACGTTGCCGAGCTGGCCGAACTTCATGTGCTGGGTCTGCATGCCGAAGTAAAGGTCGAGGATCACCGGGTTGGTGGAGACTTCCTCGCCCTCGATGTGAAAGTGGTGCTCGGTGAAGCCGGCCCCGTAGTAACCATTGGCGTCCATCAGCGCCATCTGTTCGCTGAGATCCTTCAGCATGCGCTGGTAGAGGTCGGTCCGCTTGCCGGCCATGCCCTGCATGATTTCCTGCTTGTTACCGACGGACGGCAGGTAGAAGGCGCCTACTTCCATAACAATCTCCCTTGCAAAACTTTGGACGATGGGGCACGGGCCCGTGGGGTGGTGAAGGCGGGCCCGTGAATGCGGCGAGAGTACTACGGGGCCCGTGGAGCGTCCACCTGGAAGGCCGCAAATGACCGTGAAATCCGCCCGTTGGCGCGCTGGTATCCCTGCCCGCCAGGCGCCGCGGACTCCTGTCATCCGACACCGGTTGGCCGACCCGCCCCGTATACTCCAACTCCCTTGCCACGTTTGCCGGAGGTCGGCGCGCATGAAGCTGATGTGGTTCCACCTGATGCCGTACACCGATCTGCCGGCGGACTTCCGGGAGCGCCATCCGTCCGTCTGGATCGACATCGACTCCCGGCTGTTCGATCCCGCCCGCGGGCACCTGATGTACAACGATTTCATCGACGAACTCGAATTCGCCGCGCACTGCGGGTTCGACGCGGTATGCGTCAACGAGCACCATGCCAACGGTTACGGCCTGATGCCCTCGCCGAATCTGGTGGCCTCGTCGCTGGCGCGCGCCACGCGGGACACCGCGCTGTGCATCCTCGGGAACTCTGTTGCGCTGTACAACCCGCCGACCCGGGTGGCGGAGGAAATGGCGATGATCGACTGCATCTCGGGGGGACGCGTTATCGCCGGCTTCCCGGTGGGCAGTCCGCAGGACACCGTGTTCGCGTACGGTCAGAACCCCAGCATGCTGCGGCAGCGCTACTACGAGGGCATCGAGTTCATCCGGCAGGCCTGGACGCGTGAAGAGGTCTTCGCGTTCGAGGGGCGCTTCAACAAGCAGCGCTACGTGAACGTCTGGCCGCGGCCGGTGCAGCGGCCCCATCCGCCGATCTGGATCCCGGGAGGTGGCTCAGTGGAGACCTGGAAGTACTGCGCCGAACATGATTTCGTGTACTGCTTCCTGTCCTACTTCGGTTACAAGGTCGCGCGCGAACAGATGCACGGCTACTGGGCGGAAGTGCAGCGACTCGGCAAGGAACCCAATCCCTACCGCGCGGGCTTCCTGCAGTTCGTCGGCGTCGGCGAGACCCGCGCGGAAGCGCTGCGGCTCTACCGCGAGCCGGCGGAGTATTTCTACGGACGCTGCCTGCACGTCGATCCGCGCTGGGTGGTGCCGCCCGGCTACATGACGGAAGCCACGATCCGCGCGCGCGTCCAGAGCCAGGTGCAGCTCGCGGCGAAGGTGTCCGCCGGCGGCGGTCCGTCGATCAACCAGGCCGCGGGCGACTTCGCCGGCATCGTCGACAACGGCTACGTGCTGGTGGGTTCGCCGGACGAAGTGGCGGACAAGCTGCGCGAGATCGCGCTGGATCTCGGGGTCGGCCACCTGATGCTGCTGCTGCAGTTCGGCAACATGGACAAGCAGCTCACCAACTACAACACGCGCCTGTTCGCCGAGAAGGTGATCCCGCAGCTCCGGGATCTGTTCGATGACCGGTGGGAAGATCACTGGTGGGTGAAGCCGCTCGCGCGCGACCGGCGCGCGGCGGCGGAGGTCGCCGCGTGAGCGCGGACGTGCAGACCACGACCATCGACGTGAACGGCCATCCCGCGCGGGTGTGGTCCAAGGGTGCGGGCGCGCCGATCGGATTCCTGCCGGGCATCGGTGGACTGCCGCGCTGGCCCGCGTTCCTCGATGCGCTCGCGCACACGCGCCGCGTCATCGCGCCGTCGCTGCCCGGGTTCCCCGGGGCCGCCGGGCACGACGACCTCGACACGCACTTCGACTGGCTGCTGGCGACGCACGACACGCTGGCGGCGAGCGGCCTGCTCGGCGCCGATCTCGTCGCCAGTTCCGTCAGTGGCGCGCTGGCCGCGGACGTCGCAGCAGTCTGGCCGGGCAGCGTGGGTCGGCTCATGCTCATCGCGCCGTTCGGGCTGTTCGATCCGGCCGATCCCTCGGCCGACATCTGGGCGCAGCGTCCGGGCCACCTGAACGGCCTGCTCTGCGCGGACGCACAGGCCTACCGGGATTTCATCGCGCAACCCGAAGATGCTGATCCGATCGAATGGAAGGTCGAGCAGATGCGCGCGCTCGAGGCCGCGGCGCGTTTCCTGTTCCCGACGGGCAGTACCGGCCTCGCCGCGCGCCTGCGGCGCATCCGCAACGACGTGCTGCTCCTGTGGGGCGAGGAAGACCGGGTGATGCCGGTGTCGTACGCCGCGCGCTTTCGCGATGGCCTCGCGGGACGGGTCGAGATCGTGCGGATTCCGGGCGCCGGCCACCTCGCGGAGATCGACGCCCCGGCGGCGGTGGCCGCCGCCGTCACCAGCTTCTGCGGCTGAGCTCAGTCAGGCCGCGTTCGCGCTGCCCTCCCGCAGGGTGTCATCGAGTGCCGCGAGCGCGGCCTCGAGCTCGAATTCCAGCACATCCACCTTGGAGGCCGCCGCGGCGGCCTTGCCGTCACGACCGAGCGCCTCCAGGTCGCGGCACAGGTCGGCGCATGCGGTTGCACCGAGACTCGCGCTGCTCGACTTCAGCGAGTGCGCCGCGCGCTGCAGCTGGGGCGCGTCGCCACTGGTGATCGCCTGCTGCATCTCTTTCAGCAGGCGCGGCGCCGCCTCGCGGTAGAGGGTGACGACCTTCGCGAGAATATCGGGGGCATCGGGGCGCTGCAGCGCGCGGATCTTGCCGAGCGCCACCAGGTCGAGCACCGAGCGGCGGGCCGGGACGGCGGGCGCCGGCGGTGCCGCGGCGGGTGCGCCCGCGCTGGCGGACTTGTTCAACGTCGCCTCGAGCGGCAGCCAGCGCTGCAGCACTTCCACGAGCTGCGCGCGCGTGAACGGCTTGGTCAGGTAGTCGTCCATGCCGGCATCCAGGCAGCGCTCCCGGTCGCCGTTCAGGGCGTTCGCGGTAATCGCGATGATCGGCAGGCGCGGAAGGCCTTCGCGCAGTTCGCCTTCGCGGATCACACGTGTCGCTGCGAAGCCGTCCAGTTCCGGCATCTGGCAGTCCATCAGCACGAGCTTGAACGGATCGTGCCGGCTGTCGAGCTCCAGATCGGTGAGCGCTTCGACCGCTTCCCGACCGTTCGTCGCGATTTCGATCCGGCAGCCGAGCCCTTCCAGCATGCTGCGCATCAGCTCCTGGTTGACGGCGTTGTCCTCGGCGACCAGCACACGCGCCGCGAACATCGGCTCACTGTCGGGCATGGTCCAGGGACCGCTCGCCGCCAGCGCGACATCCTCCGCGTTATCCTGCAGCACCTTGGCGAGCGCCTCCTGCAGTTCGCGCTGGCGCAGCGGCTTGTTCACGTACGCGTCCACTCCCGCGTCGAGCCACTGGCCGGTCTCCTGCAGTGCGGTGATGCCGGCGAGCATCACGAATTTCGGCCGCGGATCGAGTCCCGAGCGCCGGAGCGCCGCCACGAACCCGAGGCCGTCCCCTTCGAACCCGTGATCCGTGATCACGCAGTCGAACGGCTGGCCGTCCCGCCCGGCGCGCCGCAGCGTCTCGACGGCGGCGTCGCGCGAGGTCACCGATTTGAACTCGCAGCGCCAGGCGCCGAGCTGAAGCTCGAGGAGTTCCCGGTGCTCGCGGTTCTGGTCGGCCACCAGGACGCGGCACCCTTCGAAATTCGCGCGCTTGACCCGTCCGGACGCCGGCAGCGCGTCGGTGCTGCGCAGCGGCACCTGGAACCAGAAGGTCGATCCCTTGCCGGGCGCGCTGTCGAGGCCGATCTGTCCGCCCATCAGCTGCACGAGCTGGCGGCAGATGGCGAGTCCGAGCCCCGTGCCGCCGAACTTCCGCGTGGTCGACCCGTCCGCCTGGACGAATGAATCGAATATCCGGGCCTGGTGCTCCGGCGCGATCCCGATACCCGTGTCCCGCACCTCGAACCGTACCTGGCTCGTGTCACCATCGCTGGCGGCGACGAACGCCTTCACCGCCACCACGCCATCCCGTGTGAACTTCAGTGCATTGCCGATGAGGTTGGTCAGGATCTGCTGGATGCGGTCGGGATCCCCGCGGTACGCCGCGTGTGCGCGGGCGTCGAACGCGCATGTGAAACCCACGCCACCCTGTTCCGCGCGCGGCGCAAAAATCACGCCCACGTCTTCGAGCAGGACACCCAGGTCGAACGCGACGTCCTGGATCTCGAGCTTGCCCGCCTCGATTTTCGAGAAATCCAGGATGTCGTTGATGATGCCGAGCAGATTCTCCCCGGACCGCCGGATCGTCTCGGCGAAGTTGCGCTGCTTCTTGCCGAGATCGGTGCGCAGCAGCAGCTCGGCCATGCCCAGCACGCCGTTCATCGGGGTCCGGATCTCGTGGCTCATGTTGGCGAGGAATTCGGATTTCGCGCGCGCGGCCTGCTCCGCCTGTTCCTTCGCCGAGATCAGCGCGACCTCGGTCGCGCGCTGCGCAGCGAGCTGGGACGACAGGCTGCCGCTCAGGGATTCCGCCGCGGTCTTCGCGGCCGACAGGTCGGCGACCAGCCGCGCGTTCTCGACCCGCTGCTCGAACATGCGCGTCATCGTGCCGCCCATCTCGTCGGTGAGCTTCAACAGCACCCCGAGATAGGCCAGGGCGACGAACGTGGCCTGCGGTGCGACCGGGCTCCCGGTGAACCAGTAGACGGGGATCAGCGGCAGGATCACGAGCGCGAGGAACACGCGTTCGAGCGCGACGAAAACGCCGAGACTGATCACGCTGGCGGCCGCGATCGCGCTGATCACGGTGCTTGCGAAGTGGCTCGCATCCGATGCGTCGGACAATGGGAAGAAGCCCCAGCTCGCGCCCCACGTGGCGGCGGCGCCGACGACGCCCGCCACGAACAGCCGCCAGTCGCGTGCGCTCTGGTGACCTTCCGCATTGCGCGCCCGCCACGCCCGGAAATGCACGGCACGCCCGACATACACGGCGGTCAGCACCCCGAACCACGCGAACAGCGCAGGCGTCGAGACGTGGCCAAGATGCAGTGCCACGAGCACGAGACCGCAGACGCACGCACCGATGAGCGTGGAGGCTGAACTGCGCGTCAGGTATTCCACCCGCGCGCGGTGGATCTCGGTGAGGTTCGCCTCGGGAGGGAGGGACGACATGCGTGCCGTCAGGTCCCTGCCGCCGCGCGCAGGCGCGGTGCCGCGGCCTGCGCGTCGACGAGCCAGTCGGTGAAGGTCGCGCCCGGCATCGGCTTGCCGAGCAGGTAGCCTTGCACCTCGTCGCAGCCGAGACGGCGCAGGAACTCCAGCTGCGGGCCCTGCTCGACGCCCTCGGCAATCACTTCCAGCCGCAGGCTGTGCGCGAGCGCGATCACGGCTTCGACGATGGCCGCGTCGTCCGATTCCTCGCTCAGTTCGCGGACGAAGGACTGATCGATCTTCACGATGTCCACCGGCAGCCGCTTGAGGTAGCTCAACGACGAATACCCGGTGCCGAAGTCGTCGATCGCGAGGCTGATGCCGAGTGCCTTGAGCTGCCCCAGCATCGCCAGGCCGAGCGTCTCGTCCTGCATGACCAGGCTCTCGGTGAGTTCGAGCTGCAGCTGCGCCGGCTCGGCGCCGGTGTCGCGCAGGATCTGGGCAATGCGCTGAGGCAGCCCGTGATCGCGGAACTGTGCGGCGGAGAGGTTCACGGCGCAGACCAGCCCCGTGAAGCCGAGCCGGGACCACGCCACCACCTGGCGGCACGCCTCGTGCAGGATCCATTCGCCGAGCGGCAGGATGAGGCCCGTTTCCTCCGCGATCGGGATGAAGTCGGCCGGCGAGACGCGGCCGAGTTCCGGGTGCTCCCAGCGGACCAGTGCCTCCATGCCGGTCAGTTCGAGCGTGCTCGCGCGGAGCTTCGGCTGGTAGTGCAGCGAGATCTGGTCCGTGCCGATCGCCTGCCTGAGCTTGGTCTCGAGGCTGAGCCGCTGTTCCGCGCGCGTCTCCATCTCCGGGGAATACGCCTCGGTGTGATCGCGTCCCTGGCGCTTGGCATGGTTGACCGCGAGGTTCGCGTGCCGGATCAGCGCCTCCGGGCTCTGCGCAGTGGCGTCTGCCACGGCGAGGCCGATGCTGACGGTAACCGTGAACTGCTCACCTTTGATCGCGAACGGCGTGCGCACCACGTCGTGCACGCGGCGGGCGATCTGCATCCCCGCCTGCCGCGCGTCCGGGTGCGCGACGACCAGGCAGAACTCGTCGCCGGCGCTGCGTGCGAGCATGTCCATGAGGTGTCCGCGGCTGCCGCCGTCGCGCCGGATCGCCGTGGTGAGCCGGCGTCCCATCGCGTGCAGCAATTCGTTGCCCACGAGATGGCCGAAATGCTCGTTGAAGCGCTGGAAGTGGTCCAGGTTCAGGGTCAGCAGCGCGAGTTCGAGGCCCTGGCCCGGCGCGGCCGCGAGCACGTCCACGAGGTGCTGTTCGAGCAGCGTCCGGTTGGGCAGGCCGGTGACCCCGTCGTAGAACGCCAGATCGTGAATCTGCTGTTCGGCGCGGCGCCGCTCGGTGATGTCCTGCACGGTACCGATGATTGACACCGTGCCGTCCTGCTGCGCCTGGCGCTGCATGAACTGCTGGATGATGCGCGGGACCCCCGCGCAGTCGGTGACGGTGTACTCGATCGGGGCATCGTCGGCGCGCGTCAGGCAGTCCTGGAACGCCGCGCGAACGAGCGCGCGATCGTCCGGCACCACGTAATCGAGCAACGCGTCTACACTGCCGACCGTCGTCTCTGGCGGCAGCCCGAGCACCTCGTCCGTGTGTCGCGACCAGCGCGTGAAGCCGAGCGTCGGCGCGTACTCCCAGTGACCGAGCCGCGCGATGCGCTGCGCCGTCTCCAGCAGTGCCTCGTTGCTGCGCAGCTGGTCCGCCACGCCCTTGGCGCGCAGCATGTAATAAAGGCGAAACTCGAGCAGCGCGAAGTTCAGCGGCTTGGTCACGAAGTCCGTCGCACCCACCTGGTAGGCATGCTGGATCGAGCCAACGTCGTCGAGGCCGGTCATCATCAGCACGGGCGTGTTCTGACAATGCGGGAGCACGCGCAGGCGCGAGCAGGTCGTGAACCCGTCCAGGACCGGCATCTGCACATCGAGCAGGATCAGGTCGGGACGAAGCTCGGTGGCGAGCGTGAGACACTCGGCGCCGTTTTCCGCCTCCGCGATCCGGAATCCGCGGGGTTCCAGGGTCTCGCGCGCGAGGAACCGCATCATCGGGTCGTCGTCGACGATCAGGATGAGCGGGGACTGCTCCTCATGCATGGGGGCGGAGGGCCGGGCGCGCGCGGCGCCGTCGGGACTGGCAAGGCATTGTCATGGACGTGGGTGCGCGGCCGCGGTGATCGGCACGGGACTCCTGTCGGATCACGATGCATGCCTTAGCGGCGCGGCCGCGGCAAACCTTTGGCCGGCCAGCGGACGCTGTGACGCCGGTCCGCTTCCACGACCGCGGGGTGCCAGGATATCGACCAGGCGTGCCTGCTGGCGCACCCGCCGGCACGGGGTCCGGATCGCGATCCAGTCGCCCTCGGCGATCTCCAGCAACACCGTGGTGGCCGTGTTCGGCCGCGTGACCGCAGGCGGCCCGACATGCGTTCGGCGCCGCCTGGTCGCCGGGGGTCCGACGCGACCAGGCCGGGGCGTGACCCGTTCATCGGGCGGCGGTGCGCGCTGGCGTCGCGTGGAGCCGGGCAGTCATTTAGGCTGGTGGCTCCCTTCACCAGGCCCCGGCAACCGGGCAACGAGGTCGACGATGAAACTCTATTCCTACGACGAATCCGGCAACAGCTACAAGGTGCGGCTGCTCTGCGCGCTGCTCGGGGTCACGTACGAGAAGATCGACATCGACCTGATGCGCGACGAGCAGCATCAGCCGGCGTATCTCGCGATCAATCCGCACGGAGAGGTGCCCTCGCTCGAGGACGGCGATGTGCGACTGCGCGATTCGGCGGCCATCCTCGTGTACATCGCCGCGCGCCATGGGGACGGACGCTGGTGGCCCGCGGACGCGGCGGGCCAGGCGGAGATCGTGGAATGGCTCGCGTTCGCCGCGAGCTGGATCCAGTTCGGCGTGTTCACCGCCCGCGCGATCCGTGCGTTCGGCATCTCCGCCAACGGGTTGCCGCACGACTACCGCGAGGATCCGACACCGGCTCGCATCCGCGGTGTACGTTCGCTCGAGATGCTCGACACACATCTCGCCACGCGCGAGTGGCTCGCGTGCGGTCGCGCGACGATCGCAGACATCGCGGTATTTCCCTACGTCGCACTCGCGCCGATGGGCGACATCGCACTGACCCCGTATCCCGCCGTGCGACGCTGGATCGATCGCATCCGTGCACTGCCGGGATTCATCCCGATCGCGGGGCTCGATGATCCGCGCTACCGCGATCCGCACTGAGCAGGATCACGCACACCACACGTGCATCGGATTGTGGCGCGAGGCGCCACATTCGGCGTGGTGAATTTACGTCTTGGCCTCCGTACGCGACTTCCGCTAGGCTTCTTCCCACGTGACGACGTTCACAATCCTGATCCTGAATTGCGCCGCAGCGACGCCGCGCAGCACACGAGGATCCAATCCAAGGCGGAAAGCAGAGGAGCAACTCCGATGAATACGTACAGATTGCAGGCCCCGTCCCGCATTCCCCATCCCGGCATTCGTCGCCGTCCGCGCACGGCACCGGATCCGCTGATTCACCCCGACGCCACGCGCGGCTGATCCGCGCGACAACTCGTCGAATCGACGTTCGCTCGCCGCGGTTCGCCGCGTCGACTCCAGCCGCCCGTCCCTGAGCGCGGGCTGACGCTGCGCCGCGTGCAACCACGCGTCGCGCAAGTGTCCTTGCGCGCCAGGCCAGGCTCGCCGCGCGCAACCGCGGCAGTTTCGAGAAGGAGACATGCCAATGTCACAGGTCATTCCATTTCCAGCACACCCCAAGCTCGAGATCCTCACGCTGAAGGATCTCGAGCGGATACCGCAGCTCGCCCGCCTGCCGGCGGACCAGCGGCTCGCAATGCGTGCTGTTGCGACAGTGCTGCCATTTCGCGTCAATCGCTACGTGATCGATGAACTGATCGACTGGTCGCGGATCCCGGAAGATCCAATTTTCCAGCTGACGTTTCCCCAGCCCGGGATGCTCGCGGAGGCCGATCTCGCGCGGGTCCGGGATCTCATCGCGCGCAACGCGGACAAGGACACGCTCGATACCACAGTCCGCGCGATCCAGCGCTCGCTCAATCCGCACCCGGCCGGCCAGATGGAGCTGAACGTGCCTCGCCTGAACGGGCATCCGTTGAGCGGCATGCAGCACAAGTACCGCGAGACGGTGCTGTTCTTTCCGAGCGCCGGCCAGACCTGCCACACCTACTGCACTTACTGCTTCCGCTGGGCGCAGTTTGTCGGGATCGATGAACTCAAGTTCGCCAACAAGCAGGCGGGCAACCTGGCCGACTACCTGCGCGAACACAAGGAAGTGAACAGCGTGCTGTTCACCGGCGGCGATCCCATGGTGATGCGCACGCAGGTGTTGCGCCGTTACATCGAGCCGCTGCTCGCGCCGGATCTGGATCACATCAACAGCATCCGCATCGGCACCAAGGCGCCGGCCTACTGGCCGCAGCGGTTCGTCAGCGATCCGGACGCCGATGATCTGCTGGCGCTGTTCGAGCAGGTCCGCCGCGCCGGCCGCCATCTCGCGCTGATGGCGCACTACTCGCATCCGCGCGAACTCGAACCTCCCGTCGCGCAGCAGGCAATCCGCCGGATCACGGATACCGGCGCAGTGGTCCGCTGCCAGGCGCCGCTGATCCGGCACGTCAACGATTCTGCCGACACGTGGATGCGGTTGTGGCGCGCGGAAGTCCTGCTCGGCGCGGTGCCCTACTACATGTTCGTGGAACGGGACACCGGCCCCAAGCAATACTTCGAGGTGCCGCTCGCGCGGGCGTACGAGATCTATTCCGATGCCTACCAGCGGGTGTCCGGTCTCGCGCGCACGGTCCGCGGGCCGTCGATGTCGGCCACCCCGGGCAAGGTTGCCATCGACGACGTGGCGGAGATCCATGGCGAGAAAGTCTTCGTGCTCAAGGTGCTCCAGGGGCGCGAGCCCGCGTGGTCGAACCGGGTGTTCTTCGCCCGCTACGACGCCGGTGCAACGTGGCTGGACCAGCTGCGACCGGCATTCGGCGAGCAGCAGTTTTTCTTCGACGGTGTGCTCGCGGAAATGAAGCGCACCGGCGTGCAACCGGCGTGGGGCCACGAGACGCACATCCGCAAGCGCGTGTCAGGGCAGGGCCACGTGGAGTGGGAGTGAGCGCATGGACGGTTCGAATCTTTCTCCGCCGCTCGATCCGCGGCTCGAGGGCCTCAAGCCGTCGGCCACCGTCGCCATCAACGAGCACTGCGCGGCGCTCAGACGCGCCGGGCGCGAGGTCTACAGCCTGGGGCTCGGGCAGTCGCCGTTTCCGATTCCCGAGCGCGTGGTCGACGGTCTGCGCTCGCACGCCGCGCAGAAATCCTACCAGCCGGTCCGTGGACTCCAGGCGCTGCGCGAGGTGGTGGCGGCATACCATGCGCGTACCCAGCGCATCGATGCTTCGCCCGAGGGAGTGCTGGTGGGACCGGGGTCGAAGGAACTCCTGTTCCTGCTGCAGATCGCATTTGCCGGCGACATCCTGCTGCCATCGCCGGCGTGGGTGTCCTATGCGCCGCAGGCCCGCCTCGTGGGACGCCGCGTGGTCCCGCTGCCGACCACCTGCGCGGACGGCTGGAAGGTGACAGCCGCGCAGCTGGACACAGTGTGTGTCACCGTGCCGGCCCGCGCCCGGCTGCTCGTGCTGAACTCGCCGAACAACCCCACGGGGCTGGCGTACGACGCCCCCGAACTCGCCGCGCTAGCGGAAGTTGCACGCCGTCACGGGGTCCTCGTGCTGTCCGACGAGATCTACGGTGAGCTGCGCTTCGATGCACCCCACTGTTCGATCGCGACGTTCTACCCCGAGGGGACCATCATCAGCGGCGGGCTGTCGAAGTGGTGCGGCGCGGGCGGCTGGCGGCTGGGCACGTTCCAGTTCCCGCGCGAACTGCGCTGGCTGCTCGATGCGATGGCAGTGATCGCAAGCGAGACCTACACCGCGGTCAGCGCGCCGGTGCAGTTCGCCGCGGTGCGTGCGTTCGAGGATGTGCCCGAGATGTCGCACTACCTGGCCACCGCGCGCTGGATCCTCGCGGCGCTGATGCGCGCGTGCCACGCACGGCTCGCGGAGGCGGGGGCCGTGCTGTGCGAACCGCAGGGCGGGTTCTACCTGTTCCCGGATTTCGCGCCGCTGCGGCCGGGCCTGGATCGTGCGGGACTGGGGCGCGCCGAGATCATGTGCCGGCGCCTGCTGGAAGACACCGGGGTCGCGATCCTGCCGGGCAGCGATTTCGGGCGACCCGACGACGAGCTGACCGCACGTCTCGCGCTGGTGGATTTCGATGGCGCGCGCGCGATGGCCGCGGCCGACATGCCGGGCGCGCGCGATGACGCGAACGCGTTCGTCGAGCGACATTGCGCACCGGTGATCACGGCGGTGGATCGCCTCGCCGCGTGGACGCGCACGTACGCCGCATGAATCCCGGGCATGCCCCGCTGGTCACGTTCGCCGCCGCGCTCGCGATCGGCGTGGCGTGCCAGCTGCTGGCGCGGCACCTGCGCGTTCCGGGGATCCTGCTGCTGCTGCTCGCGGGATTCCTGTGCGGCCCCGGCATGTTCTCCCTGATCGCGCCGGCGGCGCTGCACGACGGACTGGTTGCGATCGTTGAACTCGGCATGGCGGTGATCCTGTTCGAGGGCGGCCTCAGCCTGCCACCGGCGCGCCTGCGCCGGCTGGAGAAGCCGATTCGCCGCCTCATCACGCTAGGCGCGGCGATCACGCTCGCCGGTGCCACGATCGCGGCACTGCTGTGGGTGGCGCTGCCGTGGCGCACAGCGCTGATGCTCGGGAGCCTCGTCATGGTGACCGGACCGACGGTAGTGGCGCCGCTGCTGCGCACGTTGCGCCTGCGGCCCCGGGTCAAGACCATCCTGGAGGCGGAAGGCGTGCTGATCGATCCGATCGGCGCGATCACGGCCGCGCTGGCGCTGCAGATCGCACTTGCGCCGGCGGCCGGCACGGCGCTGCCCGCGTTCGCGACGATCGGCTACCAGGTGGGCTTCGGGGTGGGGGCCGGCGTGATCGTCGGTGGCGTGCTGGGACTGCTGCTGCGCGCGCATCGCGCGGTGCCGCCCGCGTTTCACAACATCCTGACGCTCGCGGTGGTGTGGTGCCTGTTCGCGATCTGCGAGCAGCTGTACCCGGCGAGCGGGATCCTCGCGGTCACCGTGGCCGGTGTCGTCGTCGGATTCCTCCACGCCGGGGAGGCTCGCGAGCTGCGGGAATTCAAGGACCAGCTCACCGTGGCGCTGGTCGGGCTGCTGTTCATCCTGCTGACGGCAAGCATCGAGCCGGCCGAACTCGCGGCGCTTGACTGGCGCGCGGGGGCACTGGTGGTCACCCTGGTGCTCGTGGTGCGGCCGCTGGCCGCGTGGCTGTCCACCGCGGGGACGGCGCTCGACTGGCGCGAGCGGGTATTCATCGCGGCGATCGCGCCGCGCGGCATCGTCGCCGCTGCCATCGCGACATTGTCGGCCGAGGCGCTGCTCGCGGCGGGTGTCGCAGGCGCGTCGCAGTTGCGCGGCCTCGTCTTTCTCACGATCGCCGTGACGGTCGCGCTGGCGGCGCTGTGCGCTTTGCCGCTCGCGTCGCTGCTCGGGTTGCGGGCGCCGGCGCGCGAACGCGTCGCCCTCCTGGGTGCAGATGGACTCGGGCTGGTACTCGGGGATTTTCTCGCCCGCCACGGGGTGCCGATCGTGTTCGTGGACGCGGATCCCGCGCACGTGCGGGCCGCCGAGGAGCGCGGCCACGCGGTGGTATTCGGTGATCCGCTCGATGATCGCCTGCTGACCCGCGCGAGCTTCGAGCTGGTGGAGACCGTGGTCGCCGTCACCGCGAATGAGCATCTCAACCGGCTGTTCGTGCGGCATGCGCAGGAGTCTTTCGACGTGCCGCGGGCAATGATCGCGGTGCCGCCAGCGGCGGCCGGCACGGGATCGGGCGGCCGACGCAAGGCGGATGTCCGCGTGCTGTTCGAAGCGCCCCACGATATCGAACGCTGGAGCGTGCGACTGCGCCACGGCGACCTGCTGGTGGAGGAGTTCGAGTTTGCGAAGCCAGCGACCCCCGGTGTGGCGGACGACGTGCCGAAAGCGGCCGCGCAGCGGCCGACCGAGCTGAGCGTGATCGTCGCGCTGCAACGGGGACGCCGCGTGTTCCCGATGACGACGGATCTCACGCCCCGTCCGGGGGACCGCGCGCTCGTCGCGTTGTTCGATGACGAGGCCGAGCGCGCCCGCGACGCGCTCGCGCGCGATGGATGGCGCGCGCCGGCGACCGACGTGGTGGCGCCCGCTGGAGAGACGCCGGATACCACCCCGGCGCCCACCCCCGATATCCCGCTCTCCCAGACCATCCACTGAGCGTCGCGCCGCCCGGCGAACCGGACGCGATTCCCGGATCCCCCCGCATTCGGTACGCTCTCGCCCCTACCCGGGCCGCGCCGCGCGCGGCCCGGTCCTGCCGAACGAACGGAGCGACCACGCAATGAAACTCGAAGGCGTACGTGTACTGGACCTGTCCCTGTTCCTGCCAGGCCCGGTGCTCACGCAGATGATGGCCGATCACGGGGCCGAGGTGATCAAGCTGGAGCCGCTCGCGGGCGAGCCCAACCGCGAGATCGGTCCCAAGCGCGACGGCATGACCGTGTACTACGCGAACACCCATCGCAACAAGCGCAGCATCCGGCTGAACCTGAAGACCGAGCAGGGACGCGAGGCCGCACTGCGGCTCGCCGCGCGCGCCGACGTGATGATCGAAGCCTTCCGGCCCGGGGTCGCCGCGCGCCTCGGTGTCGGCTATGAACAGGTGCGCGCGCGCAACCCGGGCATCGTGTACTGCTCGATGTCGGCCTGGGGCCAGGACGGACCGTACGTGCACAAGCCGGCGCACGATCTCGCCACCGAGGCGATGGCCGGGGTGCTGAGCATCAATCTCGGGCAGGACGGTCAGCCGGCGATTCCCGGCATTCCGGGCGCCGACATGCTGTCGTCGATGATGACCCTGAGTGCGCTGCTGATGGCGCTCCTGCGGCGCAAGGACACGGGGCGCGGGGATTACATCGACGTCGCGATGGCAGACAGCCTGGTCACCGCGCTCGCGAACAACATGGGCACGACGTTCGCCGACAGGCAGGCACCCAATCCGGCGCACGAACGCGCGCTCGGCGGTTACGCGATGTACCAGATCTACCCGACGCGGGATGGTCGGCACGTGGTGCTCGGCGGGTCCGAGATGCATTTCGCCGAGGCGGTGCTGAACAAGCTCGGGCGACCGGATCTCATCGAGTTCTGCAAACCTCCGCCGGGACCGCGGCAGGATCCGGTGAAAGCGTTCCTCCGGGAGACGTTCCTGCAGCGCACGCAGGCCGAGTGGGTGACCTTCTTCGCGGACGTCGATGCGGCGTTTGCGCCGGTGAAGACCTTGCGCGAGGCGGCGGACGATCCGCAGATCCGGCATCGCCGGATGATCGTCGAGGATGCGCGCGGATGGGAGCACATCGGCACGCCGCTGAAGTTCCGCGAAGAACCCGGCGAGCTCAGGTTCGAGTTCGCGCAGCGCGGCGAACACACCGCGCAGGTGCTCGGTGAACTCGGTTACACCGACGCGGAGATCGCCACGATGCAGGCGGCCGGCGTGTTCTGAGCGCGCCTGTCCGGTGCGGGCACGGCGGCCGCCGGGCGTTCCCGTCCCGGCACCCCGGCCTCTTCCGCATCGGCTGGCGTGGAAGTGCGCCCAGTCATGGCGGGTGCGGGCCGGCGGGAAATCCGTATCGCGGGCGTGTCGGACACTTTCCCGCGGCAGCGGATCGGCTCGCGCCTCCGGCGGGATCCTGTAAGCTGCGCTCCACCCCTTCCGCGGAGAGAGTCCATGAACTTTGGCACGCTTGCGCTGTTCCAGCGTTTCGGCTACGACGATTCCGTCACCGATTCCCAGGTCTATCGCGAAGAACTCGCGCTCGCCGAACAGGTGGAAGCGCTCGGTTATGACTCGCACTGGTGCGTCGAGCATCACTTCCAGGACTATTCGTTCTGCCCCGACAACCTCGTGTACCTTGCGCATCTCGCGGCGAAGACCCGGCGCATCAGGCTCGCGACGGGTGCGGTCATCCTGCCGTGGAACACCCCGCTGAGAGTCGCCGAGAGAGTTGCACTGCTGGATGAACTTTCGAACGGGCGGGTCATCTTCGGTATGGGGCGCGGTCTCGCGAAGAAGGAATACGACCAGTTCGGGATCGACATGGACAGTTCACGTGAGCGCTTCGACGAAGCGGCGCCGATGATCCTGAACGCACTCGAGACCGGCATCATCGAGGGACACGGCAAGCATTTTCCGCAGCCCCGGGCGTTCATCCGGCCCAAGCCCGCACGCAGCTTCAAGGGGCGGGTGACGCAGGTGGCGATGTCGCCGGATTCCGCGCTGGAGGCCGCGACGCACGCCGCGCAGATGATGATCTTCACGCAGAAGCCCATCGAGGAGCACAACAAGGACTTCGAACCTTACCGCCAGCGCTTCCTTGAACTGCATCACCGTCCGGCGCCACCGCCGCTGATGGCGGGTATCACCGTCTGCCACGAGGATCCCGCGCGCGCGCAGGAACTCGCACGCAAGCACGTCGCCGGCTACCTGGTGACCGTCATGGACCATTACCAGCTCATGAACGATCACTTCAAGAAGGCGAAGGGTTACGAATCGTACGGCGCGGCCGTCGACCTGATGCGGGATATCGGGCTGGAAGCGGTCTCGGACGCGTACATGGCTGCGCAAGCCTGCGGCACGCCGCAGCAGATCATCGACAAGCTCGCGCACTGGCGCGACGTCGTCGGTGATTTCGACGTGCTGTTTGCATTCCGGGCCGCCGGCATCTCCTACGCCGACGCGGAGAACTCCCAGCGGCTCGTCGCGGAGAAGGTGATTCCCGTGGTCAGGCAGTGGGCACGCGCGAAGGTGGCGTGACGTCCTGACAGGACCGGGTGCCGGAGCCGGCGCCCGGTGAGATGCGGGCGCGCACACCACGTGCGCGCCCCGTGATTCAGTGCGCGACCCCTCGACCCGTGCCGGCACCGACCGGCGACGCGAACGGCCCGGTACAGGTGTTCTGCACGGACGTCCCGGGACGCGTGTGGGTCAGCGGGTTCACGGGCGCGGTCGGATCCGGCGGGAACGGCGGACTCCCCCGCGCGGCAAAGCCGCTCGGGCCGAACGGCTGCTTCGTGAAATCGAGTGCATCCAGGGTGCCGACATTCGCGGCCGTGGTCAGGCGGGTGACGATGGTCGACCAGATACCGTTGGCGGTCGCGTGATCGGCCGGGTTCGGCACGTTCACGAGATCGCTCGTATTGCCGCGACGCACGGCCGTGAGCTCCCCAAAATGCCCGTAGTTGCCCGACAGCAGGTTGTTGAGCGTCGGTGAGGCGCCGTCGATCTTCACGAAGCGATAGGGCTGGGCAAGGTCGGCGTTCTTCTCCACGCTCTGGTACCCGACGGCCCACGCGTTGGCGGTGTTGTGCCCCCCCAGGCACGCTTCCATGCCGCTCGCACTGTCGTTGCTGTTGACCGGGCACACCGTCGCGCCGCTGCACACCGCGTTCGGCACCAGGAACTCGCCCTTGCCGCAGTTCGTCGACAGGAAGTGCATGGCGGTGACCGCGTGCGTGCCGGAGCCGGCGTTGCGGCGACAGAGGTTGATCGCGCCGCTGGCGGAGCCATAGTCCTTGCCCGCGGAACGTGCCGTCAGCGTGTCTCCGGCATTCGGGCCGACCCACAGGTTGTTGCCGCTCGTGATGTCGCGGGCCAGCAGCGAGCGGAGTTCGTCGCGCGACAGGATCGGCATGCAGCGCTCGGTGTCGCCGAGCGTGTGCCGCGCGGACACGGACGTGGGGGTTTGCGCGATTCCGGAATCGGTGGCCGGCGCCTCGTACGCGTCCTTGATGCCGTTCGCCCCGGCAATGCGGGCGACCGGGTTTGCCGGGTCGGGACGCGTCACGTCGGTGCCCGTTGCGGGATCCGGATTGCAGGCGTTGGCCGGCGCGAACTGCGCGGCCTGCAGCGCCCGGTACAGGTCCGTGGTGACGACGAAGCCGAACAGCAGGCTCGCGATGTTCTGGATGGTCAGCCCGCTGACGTTCTGGAACGACTGGCCGGTCGGCGCCAGCGGACCTGTCAGCGCGGTCGGTTCGACGTCCGAGAGCCCGAAATCCGGCACGAGGTTGGTCAATGTCGCGGCAGTTGCGCCGCAGCCCGAGTATTCATTGAACGCGCGTCCGCCGACACTGCGCGCCACCGGCGCATTGCACGACGCCGCCCCGGCGTTGAGGAACGGCTGCGTGCTCTTGGTATCCACGCCGCGCACTCCTGCGCTCGAGCCGCCCTCGTTCTTGCGCAACAGCACGGGGCGCCCGCCGATGACGCATGCCACGTTGAAATGCCGCGCGGTGCCACCGTGCACGAACACGTCGATCGCGGGACCCGCGTCGCAGAGATCGCGGATCAGGAGACTGCGCAGCGCCGTGCCGGGCGCCGAGGCGCCGGCGATGACGACCTCGAAATCCGGCGCGCTGACCGAGGGGTCGAACGCAGGCGCGGCCGTCGAGGCGAGGAGCGCGGCGATCGCCGCGGACAAGTGCGGGAATTTCATGTTGACCTCCACGGCGGGGCGCGGCGTCGTGGCGACGCCGCTCGCGACCGGCCCGACTCAGCGACGACGACGCGCAACCCCGGCGAGACCGGCGAGTCCCGCGCCGAACAGCCACGCCGCCGCCGGCAGTGGCACCGGAGTCGCGGACGTGAACGTCAGTTCGGCCACCGATCCCGTCAGGGTCAGGCGCAGGCTTCCCAGCAACTCCGGCAGTACCGGCAATTCGTCGGCGCCGGGACCGGCGCCCGTCGAATCGAACACCGGGCGCGTGGGATCTTTGCGCAGGAAATAAAGCGCGAGTGTTTCACCGAAACTGTCCGCGGTCGCGTCCTGGCCGCCGATCTCGCTGCCGTGCCGGCCGAACGGGCTGACGAAGAAGTGCGTGTCGCCCGCGCTTGCGGCGACCAGCGTGCCGTTGTCGGCGAGCCCCGCGTCCACGTTGTCGAGCAGCCACTGCGCGTTCGACTGCAGGCTGAAACCGAGGTCACCGCCGGTCGGCGGGTTGAGCGCGCCACCCAGGTCAATGGTCGAGACGATCCCGACCTGGTCCGGCACCGGGCCTGCCGGATCGTCGAACGGCCTGCCCTTGTTCGAGATGCCGAACAGGTTCCACTCGATGTCGGTGGTCGGGTTGTCGAGCAGGAACTGGCTGAAATCCGTGTTCGTCAGCGTGAAGCCCTGGCCCGCGGCGGCGAGCGTGAGGATGTCGTTGACGGTCAGATCATTGGCGGCGCCGCCGATCGTGCCGGACAGGTCCCACGCGATGGACTTGGTGCCTGCGCGCAGGGCGAGCACGAGGTCACCGTCACCCGTGCCGTCGTGAAAACCCTGCGCCCCGTTGTCGTCGGACGTGGCCGCCGCGGCGCCGCCGACCGACATCGCGAGTGCAAGTCCGAGAGTCCTCCTGGTCCATGGCTTATTCATTGTGTATGTCCTGTTTATGTCTGCCTCGGGCGGACTATACCTCCCGTGGCGTCGTCGATTCCACGTGTCCGGCGGGTAATCCTTCGCAGCCGGGAGATCAGTGCCGTCCGCGCGGCCGCACCGGGAACCGGCACGGCAGCACGGATCGGAATTCCCCTCAGCGCCGGGAGCGCCGGCGCGCGATCATGCCGGCGAGTCCGAGCGCCGAGCCGAGCAGCGGCAGCGCGGCCGGCACCGGCACCGGGGTCGCACTGGGGACGAAGCCTGCCAGCGTGCCGAGGAACGGCGGCTGGCCTTCCTCGCCGCCCTGGAACAGGCCGACCGCGTCGTCATCGAGCTCGAAACCGGGCGCGTTGGTCTTGATCAGGAACCAGCCGGAGACCGGGTTGCCTTCCTCGACGTTCAGATCGGAATGCAGGTCGACCACGTCCAGGTCCGGCAGGTCCGGGTCGTCGGTGGTCAGGCCGGAGTTGCGCGTGCGGCCCGTGCTGATCAGGCGCAGGTCGTTGGCCGTGACAGGCAGCCAGCCGACGAGCGTGCCCCAGCCGGTGAACCCGCTGCGGAAGATGTCGTTGATCTCACCTTCCTCGTCCAGGTCCATCTCGATGCGGGAACCGAAGACCAGCATGTTGTCGCGCGAGTCGCGGAAGATCGCGTCGTGGAAGACGCCGACCTCTTCGAGCTCGGTGGGTTCGTCCTCGTCGGGCAGCTCGAATGCCGTGCTGCGCAAGGTGATGAGCGAAAGGTAGTCCGGCAGCGCGAACGTGAGGCCGCCGTCGGTGGACTCGCCGGGCGCGATGAACAGCGGATCCGCCTCCGGGTTGTTCGATCCGAATGTCCGCACCGGGTTCAGGAAGTCGGCCATGGCGGTGGACGTGGCGAGCGCGAGGCACGCGCCGAGCAGGGGTTTGTTCAGCGTCATCTGGAATCTCCTTCGACGTCGCCGAGCAGCGAACCGCCGAGTCCTTGTCTGCGTGGGGAGACGGTCAAGCTCCTGCCGCGTCGCGCGGCGGGACTGCCTGGATTGCCGTCTGCTTGTTTTTCGGGCCTTGCACACGCCGGACGCGTCGGCCGAGGCGCGCGCGGAGCCCGTGACCGGATCGTCCCGACGGCGCGCGCGCAAGGGTAGAGGGCGGCACCCCATTGCGAAGGGAAATCATCCAGTGACCGGGAGTTATTCACTTTGAAAAAGAGGTGAATTCCAGCTCCATCAGGGGAAGCCGCCCGTCCTTCGAACGTGCGCCGTTCACTTAGTCTCGGGACTGCCGGACGGCGCGCAGCCCATCCACGCGCCGCGCTCGAACCACCCACTTGCTCCGGCGCACGGAACCCACACCAGAATGCCCGCCCCGCGCATGCCATCCCGTTCACCCGACCACCGTCCTCCCCGCATGCCGGCATTCATCGCACTGTGGCTCGCCGGCTGTGCCGCGGTGCTCGCACAGTCCGGCACCGCGGCGCGCGGCGAAGAACGCGGGATTGCGGATGTCGTGGACGAGGATGCCGTCGTCGTCGACGAGGAAGTGGAAGTCACGGGCGCGCGCGTGCGCCTGCTGACCCCGCTGCCGGGCGTACTGCTGGACGAGCGCCAGTTCTCCAGCAATGCGCAGACCGCGACGGGCGAGGAGATCGGGGCGTCCGGCGCAGTCAGTACCACGCAGTTTCTGAACGAGCGGCTGCAGTCGATCACGGTGGCGGACAACGCCGGCAACCCGTTCCAGCAGGACATCGTGTTTCGCGGGTTTTCTGCCTCTCCGCTGATCGCCACCCCGCAAGGTCTTTCCGTCTACCTCGACGGCATGCGGGTCAACGAAGCCTTCGGTGACGTGGTGAACTGGGACCTCGTACCACTGAACGCGATCGACACGCTGGCGCTGTTGCCGGGCTCCAACCCGCTGTTCGGCCTGAACACCCTTGGAGGTGCGCTGTCACTCGCGACGAAGAACGGCTTCACCGCGCCCGGACTCGAAGTGACCGCACTCGGGGGCAGCTGGGACCGGCACCAGTTCCAGCTCAACGCCGGCGTCAACGACGGACGCGCGGCCGGGTTCCTCGCGTTCAACCGGTTGCGCGAGGACGGCTGGCGGGACGGCTCGCCGTCCGAGATCAACCAGGTGTTCGCGCGCGCCGATCTCGAGTTCTCGCGCGGCGCGCTCGGCGGCGCCGCGCTGCACGTGGACAACTCGCTGCTCGGCAACGGCCAGATTCCGGCCGAGGACGCGCGCATCGATCGCGAACAGCTCTACACGGCGCCGGACGGGGTGGACAACCGCCTGATGCACGTGTGGGCGAACGCACGCTTCGACGTGACGGATGCCGTGACGTTCTCCGTGCTCGGCTACCAGCGTGATGCACAGCAGGATTCGATCAACGGTGACTTCTGGGACGGCTGGAATGCCGCGACCTCGGGTCGGGTGGATGCGTGCGATCCCGGTGGCATTGACGGCGAGCCCGACGGCATCCGCGGCGACAACACGCTGGTGGACGGCGCGAACGCGTTCGACGGCCCCGGCATCCCCGGCTGCATTCCGAACGGCGTGCTCGGCGAGGGACGCACGGACCAGTGGACCCGCGGCATGAGCCTGCAGCTGAACTGGGTCACCGAGACCAACCAGCTCGTTGTCGGCGGCACGTACGATCGCAATCGCGTGTTCTTCCAGCAGACCGAGCAGCTTGGTGACATCGCCGCCAATCGCGAAGTCGTGCTGAACCTCGACCGCGTATTCCCGTTCGACAAGGACGATCTCGCCGCTTTCGAGGAGTTCCTGGATTTCCAGACCTTCCTCGACACGTTCTTCCCGAACGATCCGATTACCCAAGGGCTCTTCCTGGACGAAGTGCGGCGGCTGAACGGCGGCGTGCTGCCGACCGCGCCCGTCGATCGCATCGGGGACATCCTGTCCGCGACCGAGGTACCGATTCTCCGCAACCAGCTCCGCGGCACCAATTCCGGCTGGGCCGTGTTCTTCAGCGATGTCTTCTCGCCGGTGCCCTCACTCGCCATCACGTTCGGCGCGCGCTACAGCAAGACCCGCGTCCGCAACGCCGTGCAGGCCGACCGCCCGACACCGCTCCACCAGTTCACGCCGGATCTCATCGCGCGCCGCGAGGATCGCTGCGGCGTGGAAGACGGCGATCTCCTCGCGCGCTTCCAGTGCACTGCCGAGTCCCACGAATACGATACGTTCAACCCTGCGGTCGGCGTGGCGTGGCAGGCAACGCCTGATCTCAACCTGTTCGCGAACGTCAGTCGCGGCGCCCGCACGCCATCGGCAATCGAACTCGCGTGCGCGCGCGACAAGGGAGAAGTGGATCCTGACATCTTCCAGGGCTGCACGATCCCCACCGCGCTGACCAACGATCCGTTCCTGCCGCAGGTCCGCTCGACCACCTACGAGTTCGGCGGACGCGGGCAGTGGCAGTCGTGGATGAAATGGAACGCCGCGGCGTTCCAGACCGATCTCAAGGACGACATCCTGTTCGTGTCGCTTGGCATCGGCAACCGCGGCGTATTCGACACGTTCGGGCGCACGCGGCGGCGCGGCCTGGAAATTGGCTTCGATGGTGACAGGGGGCGCGCGCGCTGGTTCCTGAACTATTCCCACGTGCAGGCGACGTTCGAGGACGGCGCGACGATCATCAATCTCTCGAACAGCACGTCGCGGAAGATCCAGGGGGAACTGAACGAGTTCCAGATTGAACCCGGGGACACCATCCCCGGCGTGCCGGAACACGCGCTGCGCGCCGGGGTGGAAGTGGACATCTCCCCGCGCTTCACGCTCGGGGTCACGGCCATCGCGCAGGCGTCGTCGTATGCGCGCGGCAACGAGAACAACGATCATCAGCCGGGCGGTACGGACGCGGACAACAGTCCGCGTCCGCGCCAGCGACGTTACGTCGGTGACGGCGAACTCTCGGGGTTCGCCATCTTCAACCTCGACGCGCGCGTGCAGCTCACGCCTGCGCTTGCCGGTTTCCTGCAGGTGGACAACCTGTTCGACCGCGAATTCGCCACCGCGGCGACGCTCGGGCTCAACTCGTTCACCGAGTCCCGCTTCGGCGTGCGGGATGCCGCCGGCTTCAACCACAACAGCAACGACTGGACGCACAGCCAGTTCATCGGCCCGGGCGCGCCCCGTGCCGTGTGGGTCGGCCTGCGCTACGTCTACGAATAGCGCGACGTCAGGCACTACCGCGCAGGGAGAACCCACGATGCACCACCCACTCCGTACATGTTCCATCCGCTGGCTCACCAGCCTGCTCGCGCTGACCTGCGCGGCCGCGGCGCATGCCGTGCCGCAGCTCCTGCCGACGGGCACCCCCGGTCTGCCGATCGCACGGGTGACGGGTTTCCAGAACGCGCTGACGGATCTGGGTCCCGGCCTCAAGACGGTGGACGGCCCGATCATCGACACCACGCTGAACTCGCCCAACAAGTACGCGCCGTTCTCGCCACTGACGCACGCCCTCATCGCGTCCCGCAGTCACGGGCTCATCGTCGGCGGCGCCAACGTGGGTACCCTCACGGACTACGTGTTTCGTGACCTCAGCGACAATCGCTACGTGTTCGGCGTGCGCGTGATCCTGAACCAGACCGTCAACGGCGCGCCCAACACGTTCGAGATCAACGATTTCTTCCGGCGCGGCAACACCGGTTTCACCGCGACGGCCTCGTGGTCGCGGGGTTCCGACGCCGATCTGCGGATGTACGCGGCGGTCCGGACGTCGGTGAAGTTCGGCCAGGGCACCGAGACGTACGATCCCGACGTGGTCAAGTTCCAGTCCGACATCAATACCAGCGAAGGGAACCCGCGATCCGGCTATTTCTGGTTGAAGAGCAACGCACCGAACTTCAAGACGATAGCGAACGGCATCAGCGTCTACCAGGGTGGGGAGGAAGGCCAGCTGCTGCTCGAGATCAGCCTGCCGGGCTACGTGCCGAGCGCGGCACCGGACGTGGACAACGACGGCTACGATGCAACCGTGGACTGCAACGACAACGATCCGTCCATCAACCCTGGTGCGCCGGAGATCTGTGGTGACGGTATCGACAACAACTGTACCGCCGGTGCGGACGAAGCCGACGCGTGCCCCGCGCAGGTGCCGTTTGCCCCGACGCCGGTGGCCATCCTACTCGGCGGTCTGCTTGCCGGCGTGGGCATGTGGTCGCTGCGGCGCGCGTACCGCCGCTGAGCTGTCCTGCGCAGGCATTCCGCCCGCGTCGCCGCGCCAGGGGATGCACGGGGGCGCGAACGCCTGCGAGTAGGGTTCCGCTATTCCTTGAACAGTTCCTGGCCCACCGCGAGCCGCACCAGCTCGGAGGTGCTTTCCACGCCGAGTTTCTCGCGGATGCGGCCGACGGCGTTCGAGACCGATTTCGCGCTGATCGACAGCAGCTCCCCGATCTGCGCATTCGTCCGCCCGAGCGACACCAGCCGGCAGATCTCGAATTCGCGGGCCGTGAGCACGCCGAGCGGATTCTCGCGGGTAAGCGCGCCGGACATCGCGAGCGCCTGCGCCACGTCGTGGCTGAGATGCCGCCCGCCCTTCAACGCCGTGCGGATGGCGACCACCAGTTCGTCCGGCGGGCTCGTTTTCGTCACGTAGCATTGCGCACCGGCGCGCAGCGCGCGCAGCACGAACATCGGTTCATCGTGCATCGAGAAGACCACGATCCGCGCGGCCGGGTCGCGCCGGGTGATCCGCTGGATGGTGTCCAGACCGCTCAGACGCGCCATCGACAGGTCCATCACCACCACGTCGGCCGGATGCTCGACATAGCGGCGGTAGGCATCCTCGCCGTCCGTCGCCTCCTCGATGCGGCGTGCGCCCGCGCGCACCAGCAGGTCACGGCAGCCCTGGCGCACGATCACGTGATCGTCCACGAGCAGTATGGAACTGTCGGCAAGCTGGCGCAGCGGCATGGCCGCCCAGTGTCCGCACGCGACGCGCACGGCCGCCAGAGGTTGAACCCCTGCATGGCAGGAGAAACATTCCCGGGGCGCGGTGATTTCACCTCCGCGCCAAAAGAAAAGCCGGACGACGCGAACGTCGGCCGGCTTCAGGTTGCAAAGTGTGAGTCCGAGGGAGGAAGGCCTCGAAGACGGCCACCACTCTGGACCGGGCGTGGCGCGGCGTGAACCGGCGGATCCCCCCTCATCGGGCGGGGAGTCACCTCAGGGCGCCGGGAAAGTCTCCCTGAAGTGCGTGCCGGACGCGTTCACTCCGGACGCGCCAGCCGCGCGCCGCCGTCGGCGGCGGCCCGTGTCTCCGGATCCAGTCGCAGCCCCAGCCCGTCCGCCAGCCGGGTCAGGTAGTTGAAGATCCCGACGATGTGCGCCACCTCGAGGCAGGCGCGATCGTCGAACCCGAGATCGCGCAGCGGCTGCCAGTCGCGCTCGACCATCCGCGTCGGCGTGGCCGACAGCTTCTCGGCGACTTCCGCCAGCGCGCGCTGGCGCGGCGTCAGTCCCTTCACTTCGCGCCAGCGCTTGTCCCGGATCGCGCGCGCGAGTTCGATGTTCTCTTCCTCGACACGGAGGAATTCAGTGTGTGACGCGGTTCAGTAGGTACAGTCCTGCGCGGCGGCGGTAACCGCCGCCACGAGTTCGCGTTCGGCGCGATCCAGCGCGCGTGCCGGCGCGAACATCAGTGCGCCGTACAGCGCCATGAACGGCGGTCCGATGTCCGGATGCGAGGAGATGAGTCCGCCCATCGCGGGTACGAAGCCGAAATTGTAGGGATCCTGCGGACCGCTGCGTGCGGCGCGCTCGCGGGGGCCGGGAATGGCTACCCAGGCTTCCGCGGAATCGTTCGGGAGAGTCACGGGGGGCTCCTGTGTCACGGCGGGCGGCATTCGCCCCGCGCACTATCGCCCCGATGCCGGAACCCCGCAACGGGATCTCGAACCCGTCGCGGCCGATGGCCGCGCTTCGCGCCTGCGCTCAGTCGCGCCGGGGTGGGACTGCGAGCACGTCCACCGTCGTCACCTGCAGGACCTCCTGGGCAACCGAGCCGAGCAGCAACTTGTCGAGCCCCGAACGTCCGTGCGTGCCGAGCGCGATCAGATCCGCTGCCACCTCGACGGCCGTGTCACACACCACGTGGCCTGCCGAGGAATCATTCAGCCTGACGAGCCGGACTGCCGGTTCAAAGCCGAGTTCGGCGAGGAACGTGTCCAGCGCGTGCGCCGCGCGCGCGCGGGCTTCGTCGACGAAGCGCTGCTGACTGTCGGGATCGAACGACGCGCGCGCGAGCCGCGGATCATCGAACACATCGAACGCGTGCACCACGGTGATCGCCGCCTGCCGTGCGAGCCCCAGTGCCTCCACCGCGCGGATGACGTCGGCCGACGCAGGCGAGAGGTCTACCGCCAGGAGCAAATGCCGGTACGACCCCGCCGGCACGGCATCCGCCACCAGCACCGGGCACCGGCTCGTGCGGATCACCCGTTCAGCCGTGGTGCCGACGAACACGTCCTTGAACCGCCGGCGGCGGTGCGGACCCACCACGACGAGCGCCGCGGCGAGTTTCGTCGCCGCGTCGGCAATCGCCTCGTGGGCGTCACCTTCCAGGATCCGCGTGAGGCATTCCACGCCATCGACCCGGTGGAGCGTCTGCGCCTGTTCGTGCAGCAGCAGCGCCGCGGTTTCCCGCTCCGCCTTGACCACGCGATCCGGCTGATCGTCGTCCACCACGTGCACCAGCGCGAGCGGTCTGCCGAGATCGCGTGCCAGCAGGAGCGCGCGCCGCAGCGCGCGATCGGAGCGGCTCGAGAAATCCGTCGCCACCAGAATCCGGCCGTCGTTCATGTGCATTGCCTGCTGCTGTGTGCTTCGCGGAACATGGTCCCGCCGGGTGCGGGTCACCGTTCCCGAACGTGACCGTACTATACGCGACGGCGCACGTGCGGCGCACGACACCGGCCGCGCGATCCGCACGGTGCCAGACGGTTGCGCCGAACGTTCGCGCGGAACGTTGCCGCATACCGGCGGTCATACGGCAATCGTTCCATTGGCCCCTGCACGGCGGCGGCGCGCACGGGTCGCTGCCGCATGGACATCGACGTCACGAGTACATCCATGAACGTTCCTGCAGCCACGTCTGATACCGCACACAGCCGGACGATCGAGGCCACGCTCGCTGCGATGGACGGCAGCATTCTCGGTCTCCACGAGCAGGAGGCGGCGGCACGGCTTGCGCGGGTGGGTCCCAATCGCCTGCCCGCTCCCCCGCGACGCGGACCGCTGCGCCGCTTCCTCGTCCAGTTCGACAATGTCCTGATCTACGTGCTGCTCGCAGCGGCGGTGATCACCTTCGGTCTGGGCCATCTCGCCGACGGCGGCGTCATTCTTGCGGTGGTCTTCGTCAACGCCCTGATCGGCTACGTGCAGGAGGGACGCGCGGAACAGGCGATGGACGCCATCCGACAGATGCTGGCGCCGCATTCCTCCGTGCTGCGGGCCGGCCGGCGGCGCGTCATCGACAGCGCCGACGTGGTGCCTGGCGATGTCGTGCTGCTCGAAGCCGGCGACAAGGTCCCTGCCGATCTGCGGCTCGTGGAGGCCAACGGACTCCGGATCGACGAGGCGATCCTCACGGGCGAATCCGTTCCGGTGGAGAAATCGCTCGCACCCGTGGCCGCCGGGGCGGCGATTGGGGACCGTACGTGCATGGCGTTCAGCGGCACCCTGGTGACGGGCGGGGCAGGGCGCGGGGTGGTCATCGGCACCGGCGTCGCCACCGAGATCGGGCGCATCAGCGGCATGCTCGCCGCGGTCCAGACCCTGACCACGCCGCTGGTGCGCCAGATGGACGGCTTCGCGCGCTGGCTGACGGCACTGATCCTGCTGATCGCGGGTGTCCTGCTGGTGTACGGCTACTACGTGGGCCACCTGCCGTTCGGCGAACTGTTCCTGGTGGTCGTCGGCCTGTCCGTCGCCGCCATCCCGGAAGGGCTGCCGGCAGTGCTGACCATCACCCTGGCCGTCGGCGTGCAGGCGATGGCGCGACGCCACGCGATCGTCCGCCGGCTGCCCGCGATCGAGACCCTGGGATCGGTGTCCGTCATCTGCAGCGACAAGACTGGCACGCTCACGCGCAACGAGATGATGGTGGCGACGATCGCAACCGGCGATGCGATCTTCGGCGTGGAAGGCAATGGATATGCGCCGGCGGGGGCGATCCGCGTCGGCGACGCCGATATCGATCCCGTCGCGCAACCTCGCCTCGCCGAGATCGCGCGCGCAGCTGCGCTGTGCAACGACGCCGCGATCGCCGAACACGGAGACGCCTGGCGGGTGGATGGTGACCCGATGGAGGGTGCATTGCGCGCGCTGGCCGGCAAGATCATGCGTCAGGGACCCGACCCTTTCCCTGAGTGGACGCGCACCGACAGCATTCCGTTCGATGCCGCGTACCGGTACATGGCGGTGCTGCACCACGACCACGAGGGACGCGCGCTGATCCACGTGAAGGGCGCTCCCGAGCGGGTGCTGGAGATGTGCCCGACGGAGCGTACGACCGAAGGCGGCACCCGCCCGCTCGATGCGGTCGCCTGGCAGCGGCGCATCGAGCGCGTCGCGGCCCGCGGCCAGCGCGTGCTGGCGCTGGCGGTGCGTGCCGTGCCGCAGGCGCAGGTGGTGCTGAACAGCGCGGACCTGGAGGGACACCTGGTGCTGCTCGGCATCGTGGGACTCATCGACCCGCCGCGCGCGGAGGCCGTCGCGGCAGTCGCCGAGTGTCACGACGCCGGGATCGGCGTCAAGATGATCACCGGCGATCATGCCGTCACGGCCTCCGCGATCGCGCGGCAGATCGGCCTGGCCACGCCCGAACTCGTACTGACCGGGGTCGATATCGAAGCGATGGACGACGCGCTGCTCGCGCGCGCGGTGACCGACGCGCACGTCTTCGCGCGTACCAGTCCGGAGCACAAGCTGCGGCTCGTCAAAGCGCTCCAGTCGCACGGGCTCACCGTCGCGATGACTGGCGACGGTGTCAACGATGCGCCGGCGCTCAAACGCGCGGACGCTGGAATCGCGATGGGCCGCAAGGGCAGCGAGGCGGCGAAGGAAGCCTCCGACCTGGTACTGTCGGACGACAATTTCGCGTCAATCGTCGCCGCGGTGCGCGAAGGCCGCACCGTCTACGACAACATCACCAAGGTCATCAGCTGGACCCTGCCGACCAACGCGGGCGAGGCGATGACCATCATCGCGGCGCTGCTGCTCGGGCTCGCGCTGCCCGTCAGTGCGGTGCAGATCCTGTGGATAAATCTCATCACCGCCGTGACCCTCGGGCTCGCGCTCGCGTTCGAACCCACCGAGTCCGGCACCATGAAGCGGCCACCCCGGCCGCGGGACGCGCCCCTGCTCGGCGGCAGGCTCATCTGGCACACGGTGTTCGTCTCCCTCCTGTTCCTCGCCGCCGCGTTCGGCATGTACTACTACGCGGTCGACAAGGGACACTCGCCCGAACTCGCGCGCACGGTCGTGGTGAACACGATCGTCGTGCTGGAGATTTTCCATCTCTTCTTCATCCGCAACATTCACGGCACCTCGCTGACCTGGGACGCGGTCAAAGGCACACGGGTGGTGTGGCTGTGCGTGACGACGGTCACGGCGGCGCAGTTCGCAGTGACCTATGTGCCGTTCATGCAACGGGTGTTCGAGACGCGGGCGGTCCCGTTTCTCGACGGAGTCCTGATCGTGGCGGTCGGCGCGGTTTTCTTCGCCATCCTCGAGATAGAGAAGCAGTTGCGACTGGTATTCCGTCGTCGCGCGCCGACCGGGGCAGCCGTCGCGCGCTGATCGCGGCGGCACAGATCGCCGCCGGCGCGGCCGAGAGCACGCCGGGAGACTCGCCAATCTGTGGCGGGTCGCGTACCCTCGGCACACAACCCATCGATTCGAGGAGAGTCGCCATGACCACCTGTGTGACCCTGGATTTTTCGATCGACCCGCAGAAGGTCGGCGAGTTTCTCGCGCTGATCAAGTCGGTCGCGCCGGATACCCGCGCGTACGACGGATGCCGGCTGTTCGACATCTGGACCGACCAGGACAAGCCGGGCCACGTGTTCTTCTATGAACTGTGGGACTCGCGCCAGAAGCAGGAGAAATATTTCGCGTGGCGGATGGAGACCGGGCTCGTCGAGAAGCTCGGGCCGTACATGACCGCCCCGCCGGTCGTCACGTACTTCGATCGGTTCGACGGCTGACGTCGCGCGGCGGGCCCGGCGGGTTCCGGCCCGGGTGCCCGCTGCCTTTCCCGCCATCGTGACCCTTGTGGGACATCGCCGACGCCCGCACATCTGGTCAATGGCAACGCGGTAGGTCAGGATACGCGCTCAACGATCAATGCCCCGGGAGGTATGTAATGTTTTCGCACGTCATGATCGGCAGTAACGATATCGCGCGCTCCAAGAAGTTCTACGACGCGCTGCTCGGCGCGCTGGGCGCGAAGCCCGCGATGCAGGACGACAAGGGTCGCCTGATCTACATGCACAACAACGGGCTGTTCCTGGTGACCCAGCCGATCGACGGCAAGCCGGCCACGCACGCCAACGGCGGCACCATCGGCTTTGCCTGCACCTCAGAACAGCAGGTCAAGGACTGGCATGCGGCCGGCGTCGCCAACGGCGGCACCACCTGCGAGGATCCGCCGGGCGTGCGTGAAGGCGGCTTCGGCAAGCTGTATCTCGCCTACGTGCGTGACCCGGATGGCAACAAGCTGTGCGGGCTGTTCCGGATGGGCTGATGCCGTCCTGCGGCGGGGCGACGACGAGTCGCCCCGTGCGCCTGCTGCGAGATCTTCATCTCCCCCACCGGTTATCCGCCCCGGGCGTCCCGCACGGGAACCCGACGCAGACACACTGACATCGATTCGAACGCGTGCGACGCTCAGGCGCTCCGTGCGCGCATCACCGACGTGAAGCCGTTCGTCCCCTGGTAGGACCAGTCCACGCCGTCACGGCGGTGCCGGTGCACGACTGCTTCATACTGCACGTAATCGTGGAACGCCGGTGACGGCAGGCCGGTGATGCGGATGGGTGCGCCGTCGAGCCCCGCCATCCGGGTCATCTCCACGGTGGAATCCGGTGTGCTGAAGCGCATGCGATCCGATCGGGCCTCGACCTCCAGCGGCACACGTTCCAGGCTGCGCAGGATCTTGTGGAATCCCGTGAAGGCAAACGGGAGCGCGGCTTCGAGCGTCGCGAACTGCGCATCATTCACCGTGTCGCTGACATAGATCCGTGCCCACTGGCGCATCTCGAACGCGACCAGCAGGTCGATCCCCGCGAGGCTCGCGCCGTCGAATTCGCCCTCGCGGATCCGGATCAGCCGGTTGCCCTCGCAGCGCTTGTCCGTCAGCCGGCCGAAATTGCACGGGCACGGAATCGCACAACCGCAGCATTCGGCGACATCCGCGAGGACGGACCACGCCGGCGCAGTGGCCGCCCGCGCGGCGGCGAGTCCCCACGTGGTGGCGATCACGGCGGTACCGCCCAGCCCGACACTGAATTCCCGTCGGTTCATGCTGACCTCCTCCTGGTCAATCGTGGAAGTCCCATGATGGGCCGACGACGCGCGCGGAGACAAGTCCGAGCGCGGCACCGCGCAGGTCGCGCGGATCGCGCCGCGCACGTGTACCGTCAGGCGTGCTGGTTGCGGCGGAGCTTGGTCGCGCGGCTGACGATCGCGGCCGCGGCCGTGAGATCGAGCGTCAGGCCCACGCCGATCAGCGCATAGGCGACGGCCGGGCGCGCGAGCGCCGGCACGACGTCGGGTGCGAACAGGCCGAGCATGCCGGCGCCGAGCATCAGGGTGCCGAAGCCATTCAGCAGCAGCAGGGGAACGGGAACGGGGGACATCGGACGCGCGTCGTTCATGCGGAGACCTCCGGTGGGTTGCTCAGGTGGAAGCGTGATCGACGGACACCACGGGCTGTGCCTCGCTGTCGCCGACCAGTACGGTCATCAGGTTCGTGACGAGACGTGTGCGCGCGGCGTCGTCCAGGCGCACCACGCGTTCCTGTTCGAGGCGCTCGATGCCGAGCTTCACCATGCTGACCGCGCCTTCGACGATCTGCGTGCGGGCGGCCACCACCGCCACCGCCTGCTGGCGCCGGAGCATCGCGCCGGCGATCTCCGGGGCGTAGGCAAGGTGCGAGATCCGGGCTTCGAGGATCTCGAGCCCCGCGAGCGCACAGTGACTCTGGATGCTCTCGACGAGCAGCCGCGCGACCATCTCCAGGTCGCCGCGCAGGGACTCGTGGCCGTGCTCGTCGCCGTCGTAGTACCGCGCGCTCGCGACCTGGCGCACGGCCGATTCGCTCTGCATCGTGACATATGCCTGGTAGTTCTCGACATCGAACACCGCGCGGGCGGTGTCGTACACGCGCCAGACGATCACCGCAGCCACCTCGATCGGGTTGCCCGCGCGGTCATTGACCTTGAGCGTCGGCGTGGTGAGATTGTGCGCGCGCAGCGAGATCTTGTGCTTGGCGTAGAACGGATTGACCCAGAAGAAGCCGTCCTCGCGCAACGACCCGGCGTACTTGCCGAAGAACACCATCACGGCGGCCTGGTTGGGCTCCAGGATGCAGAAGCCCTTGGCGAGGAACGCGAGCAGCGGTACGCACAGGATCGCGCCGATCGCCGGTTCGCCCGCCGGCTGCAGCATCGGGGTGATGATTGCCCATGCGATCAGCGCGGTTGCCCCGAGCAGGCCCGCCAATGCCAGCCACCCGGATAGCGCACTTGCCGCGCGCTCGTCGATCTGTCCCGACATCGGTGCTCTCCACGCATCGTATCCCCGATCTAGCGACCGGGTGTCGCACGGCTTGACCGCAG
>JBFWUN010000036.1:0-42774 GCA_050247235.1 Gammaproteobacteria bacterium | reverse complement strand
CCACCCGCCCCTCCGAGGGAAATCGCCAGGCGCGGATACCGATCCCCGGGCGCCGGCGCGGGAGATCCCGAGCGCGGCGGCATGCATCCCCGCGAATCCGAGTTCATCGGTTCACCTGAACGCCGGCATCACGAGTTCGGCGAAATCCCGCAGCACCTTGCGCTCGCAATCCATCGGCGGCCACAGGTCGATTTCGCGGATACCGGCGCGCTCCAGGTGCCGGATGTGCTCGATGATCTCGTCGGGTTCGCCGATGAGTGAACTCGCGCGAATCGCCTCCGGCGTGATGAAGCGGCGTTCCGCGGGCTGCAGGTAGACCAGGTGACCATCATGCACCTGCCGGAAGCGCGCGCGCTCCGGCAGCGTCATCTGCGCGACATGACGGAGGTACTCGGGCCAGACCGGTTGCCAGTGCGACGGGATCAGCGTGTCGTCGCAGCCGTTGTCCTTCCAGACCTCGTAGTAGAAATGGAGTTCGCAGGCGACCCAGCTGCCGGTTTCGTCGATGATCCGGGCGTCGGTCAGGCGGTCGCCTGGTCGCAGCACGCAGCTGGACGTGATGAACGCAGTATGGAAATCGCCTGGCAGATCGCGTCCGGCCTTGCGGGCACCGGCCCGCACGAGATCCAGCTTCGGCGCGAACACGTCGGGTTCACCTCCGACGGTGATCCAGCCGTCGCCGAATTCGCCGGTGGCCGCGAGTGCCTTCGGCCCATTCGCCGCGACGTAGATTGGGATCGGATCGTCCAGATTCAGAAAGCGGCGTTCGCGGTGCAGGAACCGGATCTCCCGCGTTTCGCCGTTGAACGTATAGTCCACGGCCTCGCCCTGCAACAGCGCGCGTACCACGCGGAGATATTCGCGGAACTCCTTCACGCGCATCGGATCCTGGCCCATCACGCGCATTGCCGTGTGGCCGGTTCCAAGGCCGAGGAACGTGCGTCCGGGCGCGATCGCGTTGATCGTCGCGATCGAATGTGCGGTGACGGGTGCGATCCTCGTGCCCGTGATGGACACACCCGTTCCGATCCGGATCCGCCGGGTGTGATGCGCCGCGAGCGCCATCGTCGCGTAGCAGTCCGACCAGATCATCTGTGAATCGCCGACCCACGCGCGGTCGAAACCGAGCTCCTCGGCGTAGCGGATGATGTCCCAGTTGTTGATGTGCGTGCTGACGCCGATGCCGAACTGCATGGTGACCCCCTTGGCCGTGACGAGGCGCCCAGTATAGCCTTGCAGCAGGCGCCGTCCGGCGCCCGCCGAGATGCCATCAAACCGGGAATCGCCATGTCTCGAACGCCTGCCCTTCGCGTACTCATCATGCTCTGCCTGCTCGTGCCCTTCCGCGGCCGGGCGACCGAACCATCGGCTGATCTCGCGGCGCGGGTCGCCGCCATCGAAGCCGACGTGATCGCGTGGCGCCGGGATATCCACCAGCATCCGGAACTGTCGAACCGTGAAGCGCGCACCGCGGCGCTCGTTGCCGACCATCTGCGCGCGCTCGGCTTTGACGCCGTGCATACCGGGATCGCGCATACCGGGGTGGTCGGCGTCCTCGTTGGCGGCCGACCGGGCGCGACCGTCGCGCTGCGTGCCGACATGGACGCGCTGCCGGTCGAGGAACCGCCGGGCCTGCCCTTCGCGTCCACGGTGCGCGCGGAATACAACGGTGAACAGGTGCCCGTGATGCACGCCTGCGGTCACGACGCGCACACCGCGATGCTGATGGGTGCCGCGAGCGTGCTCGCGGCGTTGCGCGCGGAAATCCCGGGCACGATCGCGTTCGTGTTTCAGCCGGCGGAGGAAGGGGCGCCCCAGGGTGAGGAAGGCGGGGCGAAACTCATGCTGAAGGAAGGCCTGCTCGATCTCGCGCGCAAGCCGGCCGCAATCTTCGGCCTGCACGTATGGCCGGGCGAACCGAATACGCTCGCCTACCGCACGGAAGGCGCGATGGCGGCCTCCGACCGGCTGCGGCTGGAAATCACGGGCCGTCAGACGCACGGGTCATCGCCCTGGACCGGGGTTGATCCAATCATCGTGTCGGCGCAGATCATGAATGCGCTGCAGGTGATTCCGAGTCGACAGCTCGATGTCACCCGGGCACCGTCCGTGATCACGATCGGCAGCATCCACGGCGGCATCCGGCCGAACATCATTCCCGACAAGGTGGAGATGCTCGGCACGTTGCGCAATTTCGACGCGCGCGTCCGCGCGGAAGCCCACGCGCGGATCCGCCGGACCGCCGAGGGCATCGCCGCAGCGGCGGGCGCCACCGCCCATCTCGAGATCCGTGAGCAGACCCTGGTGACGTGGAACGATCCGGCGCTTGCCGCCCGCATGCGGCCCGCGCTCGAAAAGGCCGCGCCGGAACGCGTGCTGGGGGCTCCCTTCGTGATGGCCGGCGAGGATTTTTCGTACTACCAGCAGGAAATCCCCGGCCTGTTCGTGTTCCTCGGGATCAACGCGCCCGGCGCAGACCCGGATAAGGTTGCGATCAACCACTCGCCGCATTTCATGATCAATGAAGACGCGCTGAAGACCGGCGTGCACGCGCTCGCGCAGCTTGCACTCGACTACCTGGCCGGCGCACCGCCGACCTCGGACTGATCAGCGCAGCTTGCCGCGACCCGCTGCCGGATTTGCGCAGTTCCGCGGTGGTTCACCGCGCCGGACCCGCTCGATATTCGCGGCCACCGCCGCCCCGATGCCGGTGAGACTGGTCTCGGTCGCCCCGCCGATGTGAGGCGTGGCGATGACGTTCTCGCGCAGCAATGGATCCGCCGGGTCGAACGGCTCGTGCCAGAACACGTCCAGGCCCGCGCCGGCGAGCGTGCCGTCACGGAGCGCCGCGAGCAGCGCGGCGTAGTCGATCACCGGCCCGCGCGCGATGTTCACCAGGAACGCGCCCCGCCTGACCCGCGCGAGCAGTCGCGCATCGACGAGCCCGATGTTCTCCGGGGTAGCCGGCGCCGCGACGACGAGGTAATCGGCCTCCGCGACGGCGTCGCCCGCCTGTGCCGCATCGACATGCCCGGCGAGCGGTACCGCGGGATCCCGCGGCCGAGAACCCGTCGGGCCGTGCCGCGATACCGCGATCACGCGTGTCTGGAACCCGGCGAGCCGCCGGGCAATCTCTTCCCCGATGCCACCGTAGCCGAGAATCACCACCGTGCTCCGCCACAGCGCACGGCCGAGTGGCGAACTCAGGCGACGCTCCCGGAAACGTTGCAGCGCAAGTGGCATGTCGCGCGAAAGCATCAGCATGTGCGCGACGGCGAGTTCGGCGACCGACTCGGCGTTGCCCGTGCCGACGCTCGGCACGTTCGCAACGAACACGCGCGCGCGCGTCGCCGCCGCGATGTTCACGACGTCCAGGCCCACCCCGTACTGCTGGACGAGCAGCAGGCGTTCCGAGGCGAGTGCGGCGTCGGGAATCGGGGTGACGATCGGAATGAGTACGTCCAGGTCGGGGGCACGCGTGACGACCTCGTGACGGCCGCAGGCGACCAGTTCGTCGCCCGGCAGCGCGGCTTCCAGGATTTCGAGAAGCCGTGTGAAGCCCTGCGCACACACCCCGATCCGCATGTCAGGTCCCGTCCCGGGAGTTGCGCGGGCCCGCCACCGCCGGCGCGCCGGCCGCGCGCTTCACTGCACGTACAGCCATCACGTCGGACCGCTGACCAGCACGCCGTCCGCTTCGAGGGCGCGTATCCTTGCATCGGAATAACCGAGCTTCTCGCGCAGCAGTTCCCGGTTGTGCTGCCCGAGCAGCGGGGCCACGAGTTCCGGAAGTTCCGGTTGCTCGGAGAATCGCATCGGGAAACCCGGTACCTTGAACTCCCCGAGAATCGGATCGCGAATCACCCGCACGGCGCCACGCTCGACGAAGTACGGGTGATCGAGCGCCTCACGCGGACTCAGCACCGGCCCGGCGGCCACGCGGTGCCGCTCGAGCACCGCCAGGGCTTCTTCGTTGGTGGGGAATCCCGCGAGCCAGTGCTCGATCAGCGCGACGATTTCCCCGCGCCGCTCGGCACGGGCCTGCCCCGTGAGATAGCCGGGCTTGCCGGCCAGATCCGGACGTCCCATCGCGTCGCACATCGCCTTCCACTGCATGTCCAGCACCATGATCACGAGATAGCCGGTCGGCCCCTTGAACACGCCCATCGGGCAGACGAGGTCATGATGCGATCCGATCCGGTGCGGATCCCACGCGCCGTCGGTGAGCGACGCGCCTTCGACGTTGACCTCGTGCATCTGGAACAGCGAGTCGACCATCGAGATATCGAGATACTGACCGCAACCGGTACGTTCGCGATGGAACAGCGCGGTCATCACGGCGCCGTACGCGTTCAACGCGGACGTACCGTCACAGAATGCGACACTGACGGGATGTGGCGGTCCCTCGCGCGGGCCCGTCATGTGCATGAAGCCGGCAAACGCCTGGATGATCCAGTCAAAGCCCGTCTTGTGCGCGAGCGGACTGTCGCGACCGAAAGCCGAGACCGAGGCCATGATGACGCGCGGACTGACAGCCTTGAACGCGTCGTACGTCAGTCCCCTCCTCTCCATGACGCCGGGACCGTAGTTCTCGACGATGACGTCGACATCACGGGCAAGTTCGAGGCAGATGCGGATGGCCTCGGGACGGCGCAGGTCGAGCCCGAGGCTGCGCTTGCCCCGATTCTGCTGTACGAAGAACCCACTGCGGCCGTCGCGGAAAAACGGCAGCAGGCGGCCGCCGTCTCCTCCCGGCGCGGGCTCCACCTTGATGATGTCGGCGCCGAGCTCCGCCATCAGGCGGGTGACGCCGGCGCCGGCGAGGTACTGCGAGAAATCGAGCACGCGGATCCCGTCCAGCGGCATGGTCATCTCCCTGACGGAACGCCGGCACACGTGCGGGCGGCCCCGCAGACCCCGCGATAACCGGTAAATGTTCCGCTTTGGTCTTGGTTTCGTCTCATTCCGCGACTAGTCTCATTCACAGGCGGGCGTCCCGCGGGATGCCCGGCCCCAATACGCTGACATCCATACCCCGAAACGATCGAGGCTCAGGCAGTCGCCCCGGGTGGTCTACCCCGCCATCCGGGGATCTTTCTCTCCCGCCTGGATCCGCGCGAACACGAAATCCTTCACCAGCGCCAGCGTCCGCTCCGGCTGCTCGACGTGCGGCGCGTGCCGGCACGCCGCGAGCACGTGAGTGTCGACGGGCCCGGCCACCTGCCGCGCGATGGCTTCGAGCTGGGCCACGGAGCCGTACTGGTCATCTTCGCCCTGGATCTGCAGCAGCGGCACCTGGATCGCGCCGAGGAACGCTTCGATGTTCCAGTGCACGAAATCGGGATGCAACCACGAATCACACCAGCCGCGAAACGCGCAGTCGACGTTTGCGCCGTGGTACTTCGCGAGGCGCGCGCGGAGGTCGCCCGTGACAAACGCCGTCTGCGCCATGCGTATGCTCGCGAGCCCGGCGGCTTCCGTGAAGACGTGGGGCGCCATCACGATCACCCCTTTCACGCGCGAATCGCGTGCGCTGCCCGCGTGCACCAGTGCGATCGACGCGCCATCGCTGTGCCCGAACAGCACGCACGTGTCGATGCCGGCCGCCGCGAGGACGCGGCCGAGTCCCTCGCGACCTTCCTGCTGCATGTAGTCGCGCGGCCACGGGAGCGGACGCGGATCCGAGCCGCCGTATCCCAGCCTCGAATACGCGAAGACGCCGCACCCCGTGGCGGTGGCGAGACGTTCGGGAAAATCACGCCACAGCGCGACACACCCGAGCCCCTCGTGGAGCAGCACCAGGGTGGGGGCACCGGGGATCCGGCCGGCGATCGAACGGGTTTCGATCGCGCGGCCGTCGACTTCGATCGTCCGACAGGCGCGCGGCGGCGCCAGGGCTTCGCCCCGGGTCACGCGGCGAGCAGGCCTTCGCGCGTCACGTAGTCCAGGGTGTCGTTCAGCGCCAGGGTGAACTTGTCGAAGATCTCGTCGATCTGCGTCTCGGTGATGATGAGCGGCGGACAGAACGCGATCCCGTCTCCGACGTTGCGCGGAATCAGCCCGTGCACGTGACAGCGCTCGAAACAGTACGTGCCGACGGAACCCGGCGGGTTGAAGCCTGCCTTCGTCGCCTTGTTCGACACGAACTCGATCGCCCCAATCATCCCCACCCCCCGGATCTCACCGACCAGCGGGTGGCCGGCGAAGCTGCGCAGACGCGCCTGGAACTTCGGCGCAAGCTGTGCCGCCCGTTCGAAGATCCGATCGCGCGCGTAGATCTCCAGTGTCTTGAGTGCCACTGCGGCGCACACCGGGTGACCGCTGTACGTGTAGCCGTGACCGAAGGTGCCCAGCTTGCGGCTCGCGTCCAGGATCGGGCCGTACATCTTCTCGGGGATCAGCACCGCGGAAAGCGGCTGGTACGAAGACGTCAGTGCCTTCGCGAGCGTCACCGTGTCCGGACGGATGCCGAAGGTCTGGGACCCGAACGGCTGGCCCGTACGGCCGAACCCGCAGACCACCTCGTCGGCAATGAACAGCACGTCGTACTTCGCGAGCACGGCCTGGATCTTCTCGAAGTACGTGCGCGGCGGCACGAGCACTCCGCCCGCGGCCATCACGGGCTCGGCAATGAACGCCGCCACGGTGTCCGGCCCCTCCCGCAGGATCAGCTGTTCGAGATTGTTCGCGAGGCGTGTCGCATAATCTTCCTCCGATTCACCCTTCTCGGCGAACCGGTAGTGATGCGGACAGTCCGTGTGAATGAAGCGCCCGTCGAGCGGCACGTCCCACTGGGTGTGCATCGGCGCGAGCCCGGTGAGGCTTGCCGCGGCGAGCGTGATGCCGTGGTAGCCCTTCACACGGCCAATGATCTTCTTCTTCTGAGGACGGCCGAGCGCATTGTTGTAGAACCAGATCAGCTTGACCTGCGTGTCGTTCGCATCCGAACCGGAACAACCGAAGAAGACCTTGGACGCGGGCATCGGCGCGAGGGCCTTCAAACGCTCCGCGAGGAGCATGCCCGGTTCGTGGCTCTTGCCGTTGAAGAGGTGTGAAAACGACAACGTTCTGATCTGATCGTACGCCGCCTGCGCGAGTTCCTCGTTGCCGTATCCGAGCGACGTCGACCACAGCCCCGCGAGTCCTTCGATGTACTGTTTGCCGGCGTGATCCCATACGTAGACGCCTTCAGCACGGGAGATCATCAATGCGCCACGGTCCTCGATGGTCCCGAGATTGACCATCGGGTGCAGGACTGCGGCCGCGTCGCGGGCTTGAATCGATCCGGGTTGCAGGCTCACGGCAGCCTCCTTCGAAAGGGTTGGAGTGATGTTCCGATCTGTGGAACGATGCGGGCATTCTAGCCACGAAAATTCCGACCGGCCACCCGGTTTACTACGGCGCCTATGCGTTCCCAGTCCCTGCCCGTCGGCGCTTATGCGCAGCTCCTGCTGGGGGCGTTGCTGCTGTCAACGGGATCGACGGTGATCAAGGCGGTCAGCTTCAGCGCGCTCGAACTCGCAGCCTGGCGGGCCCTCGTGATCGCGGTGTTTCTCGCGCTCGCCGTGCGCCCCGCGCGTCGCTGCTGGGATCGCAGCCTGGTCCCGGCGGCGCTCGCGCACGCGGTGACCACCCTGCTCTTCATGTGGGGGAACAAGCTCACGAGTGCGGCCACCGCGATCTTCCTGCAGTACACCGCACCCATCTACCTGCTGCTGCTGGGGCCACGGCTGCTCGGCGAACCGGTCACACGGCGCGATGTCGCGTGCGTCGGCGTCATCGCGCTCGGCATGGTGCTGTTGCTTATGACCCCGGGACCCGCGACGCGCACCGCCCCCGAACCGCTGCTGGGCGCGATCGTCGCCGCGTTCTGTGGCGTCGCCTGGGCATTCACGACCCTGACGATGCGTGGCCTGTCGCGGCGGGAGCCCGACGGCGTACAGCGGGCGATCGCGGCTGTCATCGCGGCGAATATCGGCCTCGGGATCCTGCTCCTGCCGCTGGTCGGCATCCCGGCGCAGGCGACGCCGCTGGACTGGGGTCTCGTGACTTACATGGGCGTGCTGCAGCTCGGGACCGCATTCATCCTGATCTCCCGCGGGCTGCGCCGGGTGACCGCGCTCGAAGGTGCGTTGCTGCTGCTGCTCGAGCCCGTACTGAACCCGTTCATTGCGTGGGCGGTGCACGGCGAAGTCCCCGGCGTGGCCGTACTAGCGGGCGGCGTCCTGATCCTGGGTGTCAGCGCGGGGCGCGCGTGGTGGGTCGCCGCCGCGCAACGCTGAACGTTGCGGGCGGCCGTCAGAACACGAAGCGGCGTTCGGCGAGTTCCTGCGCTTCGACGAGGTCACCGGTGAGCTGACGACGCAGCGCCGCGAGTTCGCGTCGCGCTTCCTGCAGAGTCCGCGCCTCCAGGTGATCTTCCATGATGGCGAGCTTGTGCTGCGCCTTGGGCAACCCGTGCTCCGCGGCGAGCGACATCCAGACGTACGCCCGCGACTGGTCGCGCCCGATGCCGACACCCTTGGCGTAGCACAGGCCAAGCCCGTACTGCGCGCGCGCATGGCCCTGGTGAGCGGCGCGTTCGAGCATCTGGACCGCCTCGTCCACCAGCACGCCGGCCACCTGGCCGAACAGTCCCCGGCGGCCGACCTCGTACTGTGCCTGCGCATACCCGAGCTGGGCGGCATGCCGCAGCCAGGCGATGGCGCGCGGCTTGTTCTGCGCCACCCCGTCACCGCTCTCGTAGGCCAGCGCGACCCGGTAGGTGGCCTTGATGTGTCCCTGGTCGGCTGCCTTGCGGAGCCATTCGAACGCCGTCTTCGGTTCCGGCTGCTGGCCCAGGCCCCGCTGGTAGAAGCGGCCGAGCGCGTACTGTGCCTGTGGCACGCCGGCACGCGCCGCGAGCGTGAGCCAGTGCTCCGCTTCGTCGATGTTGCGATGACGAATCGGGGCGCTCGTGTACAGCAGGCCGAGGTTGTACTGGGCCTTCACGTAACCGGCTTCGGCCGCGCGCCGGCACCAGTCGAACGCCGCGTCGTAATCCACTTCCACGCCCTCGCCGTGCACGTGGGCGAGCGCCAGGTTCAGCTGGGCCTTGGTGTAGCCGGCGCGCGCTGCCGAGGCCCAGTGACGCACCGCGGCCTGCATGTCCTGCCGCACGCCGAGCCCCTTGCTGTACAGCTCGCCAAGATTGAAGTTGCCGATCGCGTTGCCCTGCGTCGCTGCCGCGTAGTACCACGTGAACGCGCGCTCGTAATCACGCGCGACGCCGGTTCCGGTGTGGTAGCACCAGCCGATCAGGGCCTGGGCATCGCCGAGATTCTCCTCGGCCGCTTCGTGCAGCCACCGCAGCGCCGCCTGGGGATCACGGACGCACCCGAGTCCTTCGAGCAGGCAGATGCCGAGCCGATGCTGCGCGCGCGCATGTCCCTGTTCGGCCGCGCGGCGGTACCAGCTCAAAGCCTGCTCAAGGTCGATTTCGTGCGTGCCCCGATGGCGCAGACGCTCGGCCAGCTCGAACTGCGCCGAGGCGTCACCACCTTCCGCGGCGTCCAGCAGCTCGCGCACGCCGGGCAACGTGGTGGAGCGGGGCCGCTGGGCGAGTACGCCGGTCATCTCAGGGATTCCGCAGCAGCAGCATGAGACTCGAGGTGTCGAGCCGGTGGTGACCACGCCGCTGGAGTTCGCCGTAGAACTGGTCGACCAGCGCGGTGAGCGGCAGCGGCGCCCCGTTGCGCCGCCCCTCGTCGAGTACGATGCCGAGATCCTTGCGCATCCAGTCGACCGCGAAACCGAACTCGAACCGCCCCTCGACCATCGTCGTCGCGCGGTTGTCCATCTGCCATGACTGCGCGGCGCCCTTGCTGATCACCGCGATGACGGCATCCGGGTCGAGCCCGGCCTGCAGCGCGAAATTGAGCGCTTCCGCCAGGCCCTGGATCACCCCGGCGCAGCACACCTGGTTGACCATCTTCGTCAGCTGACCGGCACCGCTCTCGCCCATGCGGCGAATGCTCCGGCCGTAGGCGCCGAGCACCGGCGCCGCGCGGTCGTATGCGCCGACGTCACCCCCGACCATGACGGTGAGGATCCCGTTCTGTGCGCCGCTCTGTCCGCCGGACACCGGCGCATCGAGGAACACAATGCCGCGTTCGGCGGCGCGGCCGGCGAGCTCGCGTGCCACTGCTGCGGACGTGGTCGAATGATCGACGTACACGGTTCCGGGCGACATCGCGGCCAGGGCGCCCTCCGGGCCGTCGCACACTGCGCGGAGATCGTCGTCGTTCCCGACGCAGGAGATGACGAACTCGGCCTGCCGGGCCGCGGCGGCCGGCGTCGCGGCGACTTGCCCACCGAATTCGGCGCGCCAGCGCGCAGCGCGTTCGCCGGTCCGGTTGTAGACCGTCACTGCGTGACCGGCGCGCGCGAGGTGACCCGCCATCGGGTAGCCCATGACCCCAAGCCCGATGAATGCGACGTGGCTCAAGCCCTGCCTCCACATTTTTTTACATTCTGCATCCTACCCAGTCCGCTGCCCAGCCGGTTAGGAACAATTACCGTCCGGGGCTCGCCAGACGGCGGTGCGGCGCGGACGCCCGCGTCTAGCGGCGCGGGCGGGTGTAGAGGTCGTATTCATCGCTCCGTTCGACCGTGACGCGGCGGCGCTCGCCGATGCGAAAACCCGCGGCATCGCGGACATGCACCGTGCCATCGATCTCCGGCGCGTCGGCGTGGCTGCGTCCCTCCGCCGTGCGGCCCTCCACGCGATCGATGATCACTTCGATCTCACGGCCGACCTGGCGCGCGAGGCGTGCCGCGCTGATCCGCTGCTGATGCGCCATGAAACGCTCCCAGCGGTCCTGCTTGACGTCGTCCGGGACCACGCCCGGCAACGCATTCGCCCGTGCACCCTCGACCGCCGAGTACTGGAAGCAGCCGGCACGGTCGATTTGTGCGTCGTCGAGGAACGCGAGCAGCGTGTCGAAATCGGCCGCGGTTTCCCCCGGGAATCCCACGATGAACGTGCTGCGGAGCGCGAGATCGGGACAGACTTCCCGCCAGCGCCGGATCCGTGCGAGCGTGTTCTCCGCCGCCGCCGGGCGTCGCATCGCCTTCAGCACCGCCGGACTGCCGTGCTGGAACGGGATGTCGAGGTACGGCAGCACCCGCCCCTCCGCCATCAGCGGCAGGACGTCGTCCACGTGCGGGTAGGGATAGACGTAATGCAGCCGCACCCACACGCCGAGATCGCCGAGCGCCGCGCAGAGCCCGGCGAAGCGCGTGTCCCGTGCAACGCCGCGCCACGTGGCGCCGGGATACCCGAGATCGCTGCCATACGCGCTCGTGTCCTGCGAGATGACGAGGATCTCCTGCACACCAGCGGCGACCAGCCGCTCGGCCTCGGTCATCACGTCGGCGAGCGGGCGGCTGACCAGCCGGCCGCGCAGCGACGGAATGATGCAGAAACTGCAGGCGTGGTTGCAGCCTTCCGAGATCTTGAGGTACGCGTAGTGGCGCGGGGTCAGCCGGATCCCCTGCGGTGGCACGAGATCCACGAACGGATCGTGCGGGGCTACCGGCGCATGCGCGTGCACGGCGGCGACCACCGCCTCGTACTGCTGCGGACCCGTTACGGCCAGCACATTCGGGTGCCGCGCACGGATCTCGTCCGCCCTGGCGCCGAGGCACCCGGTCACGATCACACGACCGTTCTCCGCCAGGGCCTCTCCGATCGCGTCCAGCGATTCCGCCTTGGCGCTGTCGATGAATCCACAGGTGTTCACGACGACCACGTCGGCGCCCTCGTAGGTTCCGGTGATCGCGTAGCCGTCCAGGCGAAGCTGGGTCAGGATGCGCTCAGAGTCGACCAGCGCCTTGGGGCATCCAAGGCTCACGAAACCGATTTTCGGACTGGCTGTCATCGGGAATATCCGGCGGAGGGCGCAACGACCGGTTGCATCGCCCGGGCTTCACAGGCCCAGCGCGCAACCGTCCAGCCGGTGATCGCTGGCGCCCCACAGGGCTCCGGTCGCCGGGTCGCGCATGATAGCCTGGTACCCCCCCACGAACCCAGCCAGCGGATCGCTGCACACCTGCACGGCGTGGCCCCGCCGGACGAGTGTGGCAATGACGTCACCGGGCATCTCCCGCTCACAGCTGGCGATACCGAGCGGCGCCTCGGCCGCCCCGTTCGGACTCGCACCGCCCAGATGACGCAGGCGCGGCAGCGCGCCGCCGCGCGCCACGTCCATGCCACCGTCGAGAATACGCGACAGGATCTGGACCTGTGCCTGCGGCTGCATGTCGCCGCCGATCGCGCCGAACGCGAGGAATGCCTCGCCCTGCCGTGTGACGAAGCCCGGCATGATCGTGTGGAACGGGCGCTTGGCCGGCGCAAAGACATTGGCGTGCCCTTCCGTCAGCGCGAAACCGCTGCCACGGGACTGCAGCGCGAAGCCGAATTCCGGCACGGTCAATCCTGACCCGAACGGGACGAACAGGCTTTGTATCAGGGAGACCATCTGCCCGTCCGCGTCCGCCGTCGCGAGGTAGGTTGTATCGCTGTCCGGCACGTGCACGTCACCGGGAGTCTGATCGGCACGGGCACGTTCCGGGTCGATGCGGGCCGCGCGCGTCGCCGCGTATTCGCGGGACGCCAGCCGGGCGAGCGGGAGGCGTGCAAACGCCGGATCGGCGTAGTACCGCGCCCGGTCCGCGAACACGAGCTTCTTGGCCTCCAGGAACAGGTGCCACCACGCGGGATCGGCCGGGCCTGCCGCCGCACCGGGACATTCGGCCAGGATGTTCAGCATCTGCAGCACGCTGAGCCCCTGTCCGTTCGGCGGCAGCACGTGCACGCGCGCACCCCGGTAGTCGGTATGCAACGGCGTGACCCACTCGACTTCGTGGCTCGCGAGATCGGCCTCCGCCAGCCAGCCGCCGGCCGCCCGTGCGGTCCGCGCGACCGCCGCCGCCACTTCGCCGTGATAGAAGCCCTCGGCGCCCTCCGCCGCGATTCGCTCGAACAGGCGCGCCATCGCCGGATTGGCGACTGCCTGGCCTGCGCGGGGCACGCGACCATCCGCGAGGAACGTCCGGCGGAACCCGTCCAGGCAGTCCTGGAGGCGGGGTTCCTGCACGATCTCCTGGGCCGCACGGGCCCACCAGAGACTGGTGCGCACGCCGACCGCGAAGCCGTGCCGCGCGGCGTCGATCGCGGGCGCGAACAGCGCGGCCCACGGCAGACGTCCGAAACGCGCATGCAACGCGGCCCACCCGCGCACCGCGCCGGGGGTCGTCAGCGTGGCCGGTCCCCGTCCCGGGATCACCGTGGCAGCGCCCAGCGCCTCACGCAAGGTCGCGTACGACAGGCCGGCCGGGCTGCGGCCGCTCGCATTCAGGCCATGCAGACGCCGGGCGGCCGGATCCCACACCATCGCGAACAGGTCTCCCCCCGGCCCGCACATGTGCGGTTCAGTGACGGCAAGGACGGCGTTCGCCGCGATTGCCGCATCGAGCGCCGAGCCCCCGGCCGCGAGTACGTCGCGCCCGGCGGCGGTGGCGAGCGGCTGGCTGGTCGCGACCATTCCGCGTCGGCCGATCGCCGGCGGACGGCGTGCGAAATCGGTGTCGGCGTCGAACGCGGTCATCGCCGGATCCCCAGCGGCCGATTGAGCGCCACCGGCCGGCCCAGCCCGCTGGCGTGTGCCGCGTGGATCTCCGCGAGCCGCGCCTGGGCGGTCTGCGGCATGTCCGCGCCGCGCCGGTTGGCAAACGAAATGTGCATGTACATGGACTCGCAGGTGGCGGCGAGAACGTCCTCGCCTTCGTCGAATACTTCCGAGTAACAGTGCACCAGCTTGGGATTCCAGTCGACGAGTTGCGTGGTCACGCGGATCCGGCTGCCCGCGAACAGTTCGCGACGGAAGTCGAGGTTGCACCCGGTCACGAAGATCGAGCCGGTGCCGGCCTCCGTGTATCCCCACCCGAGCCCGATGTCGTCGAAGAACGCGTTGGTCCCGTCGTCCACGGCGCGCAGGTAGAAGGCGACATTCATATGCCCGTTGGGATCGAGCCACTCGGGCTTCACCACGAGGCGATCCTCGTAAGGCGTCGGGACGGGGACGGCGGTCATGCCCTGATTATCCGGGATCGCTCCCGCGTGCGCACGATGTTCGCGGGTGATCCCGATCAAACCCGCGCGGCCGCACGCGCCGCAGACTCGGGGCATCGGACGATGCGGGACGACGATGGGCCAGGAAATCTCCAGGACGATATTCGACGCGGGGGACTTCGCGCGCTTCGCCGCGCACCTGGCCGCGGAAACCGCGCTGCTCGGGACCCGGCTGCGCGAGGGGGTCTTCAGCGAGTCGCCGCCCCTCGTCGCGGGCTGCGAGATCGAGGGGTGGCTCCTGGACCGCCACTACCACCCGGTGGCGGACAACGAAGCGTTCCTCGCGCGGCTCAACGACCCGCTGGTGGTCCCGGAACTGTCCCGCTTCAACATCGAGCTGAACTGCGCACCGCGCGCGCTGACCGGCCGCGTGTTCGCTGAACTCCGGGACGATCTCGCGCGCACCTGGCAGGCCTGCCAGCGCGCGGCGCATGCGGCCGGCGAGATCGCGATGCTGATCGGCATCCTGCCGAACCTGCGCGAGCGCGACCTGAGCCTCGCCAACGTGTCAGCGCTGAACCGCTATCACGCGCTGAATGCCGAGGTCATGCGGACCCGGCACGGGGCTCCGATCGCGATCGACATCCAAGGGCGGGACAGGTTGCGCCTCGTGCACGAGGACGTGATGCTCGAAGCCGGTACGACGTCGTTCCAGCTGCACCTGCAGGTGCCGTGCAGCCGGATCGCGCGCTTTCACAACGCGGCGCAGCTGCTCGCCGGTCCGATGGTCGCGGTCGCCGCGAACGCGCCGTTCCTGTTCGGCCGCGACCTGTGGGCGGAAACGCGGGTGCCGCTGTTCGAACAGGCGGTGTCCACCGGGGAGGGCACCCCAAAACGGGTGACGTTCGGTGATGCCTGGCTCCGCGAAAGCGCGTCGGAGCTGTTCACCGACAACGCGGCGCGCTTCGCGCCGCTGCTGCCGCTCGCGCTCGATGGGCCCGCGGAACACTTCGCCCACGTGAAGCTGCACAACGGCACCATCTGGCGCTGGAACCGCCTGCTGATCGCCACCGCGCCCGTGCCGAGCCTGCGCCTGGAGCACCGGGTCATGGCGGCCGGCCCCACGTTCATCGACATGCTGGCGAACGCAGCGCTCTTCTACGGCGCCGTCACGTTCCTCGCGCAGCTCACCGAGCCCCCCGAGCGCGGGTTGCCGTTCCACCGGGCGCGCGACAACTTCTACCGCGGCGCCCGCCTCGGACTGGAGTCCGGCTTCGACTGGATCGACGGGCAGTCTCACGCCGCAAGCGATCTCATCTGCGCCGAGCTCGTGCCCATGGCCCGAGAGGGTCTGCGCCAGCTGGACGTGGCGGATGAGGATACGGCGCCGTTGCTCGACATCATCGCCCAGCGCGCACGCAGCGGACGCAACGGGGCCTGGTGGCAGCGGGCCTGGATCGCGCGCCACCCCGGCGATTTCGTCGGACTGACCGCGCGCTACGTCGAACACCAGCGGGCGGGGAACCCGGTGCACGAATGGCAGGTGTGAACGATCCTTGCGCGCTCGCGGGCGCCGATCTGCGCGGCTCGGTCCCACCGGGGTTCCTCGACGCGTCGGCGACGGACCTGCATCGTCTGCTGCCGCGCCCGACCCTGCTGGATCTCCCGGGACGACGCGCGCAACCGCTGTTCGTGTCAATTCTCCTGCACGGCAACGAGGACACCGGCCTGCGCGCAATTCAGCAGGTCCTGCGCTCGCACGGCGACCACGCACTGCCCCGACGGCTGCTGCTCTTCATCGGCAACGTGGCAGCCGCGCGCGCGGGGCTTCGACATCTCGACGAACAGCCCGATTACAACCGGGTATGGCCGGGCACGCGCGAAGTGAACCTCCCGGAAGCACGTATGCTGGAAGCCGTGACCGCGTACGTCGCGCAGAACCGCCCCTGGGCGAGCATCGACATCCACAACAACACCGGACTGAATCCGCACTACGCGTGCGTGAACCGGCTCGACGCCGCAACGTTGCAGCTCGCGCGGCTCTTCTCGCGCATCGTGGTCTACTTCGTGCGTCCGCTCGGCGTGCAGTCCGCCGCGATGGCGTCTCTGTGTCCCGCGATCACGGTGGAATGCGGCAAGGCCGGCACCACGCAAGGCGACGCCCATGCCGCCGCGCTCGTCGAAGCGGCCCTGCAGATGGATCATCTGCCCGCGCATCCTCCCCGTCCCGAGGATCTGGCGGTCTACCACACGATCGCAACCGTGCGCGTCGCGTCGGAGCGGACCTTCTCGTTTGGCGCGTCGCCCGCGGAAATCGTATTTGCGCCGGACATCGAGCGTTGGAACTTCAGCGATCTGGACGCGGGGACGCCGTGGGCGCAGGTCGGGGAGGTGGATCGCGCACTGGTCGTGACCGACGAGGCAGGCGACGATGTGACCGACCGCTACTTCGCGTGCGCGCACAACCGGTTCGTCCTGCAACGCCCGGTGACGCCAGCGATGCTGACGCGCGATGCGCGCGTGATCCGCCAGGATTGCCTGTGCTACCTGATGGAGCACCATGCGCCGGGCGCGGCGACGCCGCACCCGGGCCATCACGGGTAGCGTTCGAAGTCCGACTTGGGGGTGCCGCACGCCGGGCAGATCCAGTCCTCCGGAAGATCCTCGAAACGGGTGCCGGGAGGAATGCCGGTTTCCGCCGACCCGAGCGCTTCGTCATAGATCTCGCCGCAGGTCCGGCAGCGGTACTGTCGAAAGGGCGCGTCGGCAGCCATGTCAATGCATCCGGAAGCGGATCGGCACCGACTTCGGACCGCTGACGAACTCGGACTCTGCCAGGCGCCCCTCGCCCGCCATCTCGACCGACGCGAGGCGCGGGATCAGCTCCTCCCACAAGGTCCGCATCTCCAGGCGCGCGAGATGCTGGCCGAGGCAGATGTGCGCGCCGTAACCGAAGCCGATGTGACGGTTCGGCGTGCGGGCAGGATTGAATACGAAGGGCTCCGGAAAGACCTCCTCGTCACGATTGGCGGATGCGTAGGAGAGGTAGACGAGGTCCCCCGCACGGATCTGCCGGCCCCGCAATACGTAATCCTGGGTGGCCGAGCGAACGAACTGCTTCACCGGGGATGTCCAGCGGATCGATTCCTCGACGAACCCCGGAATCAGGCCGGGATCAGCCTGCAAGCGCGCCAGCAGGTCGGGCTGCTCCGCGAGCACCCACATTCCGGTGGCGGTCGTTGCCGAGGTGGTGTCATGGCCGGCGGTGGAGACGATGGCGAAGTAGGAGATCATCGCGCGCTCCTCCATCTCGTGTCCGAACACCTTGCCGTTCGCGATCAGCGACGCGATGTCACCGCGCGGTGCGCGGCGCCGATCCTCGATGATCGGAGCGTAGTACTCCTTGAACTCGTTGAACACGATGTTCCAGGTACGCGTAATCTCCTGGGGATTGGAGAGATTGCTGCCTGGGCGCTTCAGATCGGGATCCGCGTACGTGAACAGCCAATGCGTGAGTCGCAACATGCGCTCGTGATCTTCAGGTGGCACGCCAACAAGGTCGAGCACGATCTTGAGGGGGTAACGGAACGCGATGTCGGTGGCGAAATCGCATTCAGGTCCCAGCGCATGCATGCGCTCCACGAAACTGCGGGCAGTGGCCCGGACAGCGTCCTTGAGCTGCGCGATCCGGTCCGGCATGAAACTCGGTGCGAGTACCGCGCGGTACTGCCCGTGCTCCGGCGGGTCCAGTTGCACGAGCGAGCGGAAGATATTGGACTGACCGCCGGTGTACTCCTTCACGAGCGCCTCGCCCATTTGCGAGATGAGCGTCTTTGAACGAACGCCGCTGTGAAAGATCGCGTCCTGCCGCGTCACCTCGCGGAGATCCGCGTACTTCGTTACGATCCAGTGCGGGTCGTATCCCGGCACCTCTGCAATCGCGAGGGGATGCTCCCGCCGCAAGCGCTCGAATATCCGGTCCACTGCGCCACGCTGGCCGAACGTCACCGGATTGAACACCGGAGCAATCAGCTCCGTCGGGATCCTGGGTTCACTCATGCGGTCTCCTTGGCGGGGTTGGGCATCTGGGCGCCCGTTAGTTGCGTATAGTCTATACGCGTTTTTAAGTTTCACAACCCGCGCTTCCGCGCGCGAGATCTGCACGATGAAGATGCGCGAACTCGAACGCACCACCGGTGTGAATCGCGAAACCATTCGCGTGTACCTGCGCTACGGCCTGGTGCCGGCCCCGCTCCGCCCGAAAACGAATGTCGCCGACTACGACGCGTCGCACGTGGACGCCATCCGCACCGTACGCATGCTTCAGAAGGATCAAGGACTGACCTTGCCGCAGATCCGTGCCATTCTCGCCGGCGGCTCCGCCGTCACCGGAGTCGTGCCCGACGCATTCCCGCACCTCGAACGGCTGGTGGCCGGGCGACTCGATGAGTTCGAAGCCTGGGTGCCGCTCGACAGCGTGCTGTCGCGCAACCCGCGAGCCCGGGAGGATTCGCGCGCGCTCTCCGCGATCGGCGCCATCACGCCGCGGCGCCGCGGCGGGCGCACGCTGCTGACCCGCACCGACGCCGAGCTCGTGGGGATCTGGGGCGGCATGCGCGCCGCGGGATTCACCGAGGAACTCGGCTTTAGTCCGGCGGTGCTGCGCTTCTACGTGGACTGCGCGCGCGACCTCGCGCAACGCGAGGTGAGCGAGTTCCTGAAGATCGTGGGGGGTCGCATCGACGCTTCGGAAGCGGCGGGTCTAGCGCTCGAAGCGCTGCAGCGGATGCTGCCGTTCTTCGGGCTGCTGAGAACGAAGGCAGTACTGGACGCGATGCGCGCGCACGCGCCGAGTGCGGATCCGCCCATGGACCGCGCGGCGCCCCGCCGCTGAAGGTGGCGACCCGGGCGGTGATGACACCTCCCACGCAACCCGGGAATTGCCGTGGCTCAGGTGCGCCAGCGCAGCGGCAGCCGGTCCATGCTCGCGACGATACCACCACGCGTCGGCAATTCATCGCTGCCGTCCAGTTCAAAGTCGGGGATCCGCGCCAGCCACTCCTGGAGGGTGACCAGCAGTTCGGTACGCCCAAGCAGTGCACCGGGGCACCGATGGATACCGTGACCGAATGTCGCCACCTGCACGGTCCTTCGGTCGGGATCGAAACGCAACGGATCCGGGAACAGGTCCGGGTCCAGGTTGTAGAGCATCGACGCCGCGCTGATCATGTCGCCGTTTCGCAGCAGCGTCCCTTCGAACACGCAATCCGCACGCACCCGCCGGCTCATCACGACGAGCGGAAACCTCCGGATGAATTCCGTCGCCGCCGGTTGCAGGCGCGCCGGTTCCTCGCGCAGGCGCCGGCGCTCATCGGGATGTCGCGCCAGGTAATCCAGCACGAACACGAGCAGCGAGGCGACCGTGTCGAGTCCTGCCATCACCAGGTGAATCGCCGCGCCGATCGCTTCGTCGTCGTCGATGATCTTCCCGTCGACGCACAGGTTGGCGATCGCGCTCAGCATGTCGTCCCCGGCGCGTCCCCGGCGCGCGGCGAGCACCGGGCGCAGGTAATCCGCGAGCGCAGCGAACGCCTGCTCGCGCGCCGTGACATCCGCGCCGCGCACCGTTTCAGCCGTCCAGTCCGCGAGCATCTCCCGGTCGCCGAGCGGCAGGTTCACCAGTTCCAGGAACACCGACAACGGCAGCACGTCGGCGAAGTCGCGGACAACCTCGCAGCGGCCACGCGGACGCAATCCCTCGATAAGCGCGACGGCGCGGGCACGGATTGCGGGCTCGCTCGCGCGGATGATTCGGGGCGACAGCCCGGCGTTGAGAAACTGACGATAGGGTTGATGTTGCGGCGGATCCTTGAGAAGCGCGCCGAGCGGACGCTGCGCGTCCTGCGCCCGCGGCACACCGAAAGCATCGGAAGAGAACCGCGCGAAATCCTGGAACACTTCCAGGACTCCGGCACCGCGGGTCGCGATCCAGTGGCCGCCGTTGCGCGGGGTCCAGACGACGGGGTACGGTGTGTCCTCGCGTAACCGCACCCACGCCGCGAAGAAGTCCTCGTCTTCGCGATGCGGCGCGTAGATGTCGAAATCGACCACCTGCCCGGCGGTCACTTGTGCGGGCGGCATGGGCAGAGCATTCATCGGCAACATTTCCGGAGGCGGGTGCGCGCCAGTATAGATCGGTCCTCAAACGCACTCGCCGAACTGCCGCAGCTCCCAGTCCGTCACCGCCCGCGCGAATTCGCGCAGCTGCCACTCGCGGCTGCGCGCGAAGGCATCGACGAAGGCCGCTCCGAACACCTCGCGCGCGCATGCCGAATCGCGCCAGCGACTGATCGCGGCGCCGAAATCCGCAGGGAATGCCGCGCCGCGCACCGCCGTCGGCGCACGCGCGTCGCCCGTTACCGGGGCCGTCGGTTGCAGTCGCTCCTCGAGGCCTCGGCGTCCCGCCGCGAGCGTCGCGGCGAGCGCGAGGTGCGGCTGCACATCCGCCCCGGGCAACCGCACCTCGATGCGGGTTTCCGCGGGCGTGGCCCGGACCACGCGGAACGCCGCGGTCTTGTTGTCCACGCCCCAGGTGTTCGTTATCGGAACGAACGGTGCGCCGCCGAAGCGTTTGAACGAATTGACATGAGGTGCGTACAGCAGGAAGAGCTCCGGCGCATAGCGTTGCAGTCCCCCGAGGAATTCCTCCAGCATGTGCCCGCCATTCGCGGCAAAACAAGGCGCACCGTCGGTCGCATCCACCAGTGACAGGTTCAGATGGCCTCCGGCCGGTTCGTGCCGATCGCTCAGCCGCGCCATGAAGACCGCGAGCGCGCCGTGTTCGCGCGCGATGATCTTGGTGAATGTCTTGTAGAGCGTGAGACGGTCCGCTGCCGCCACCCCGAGCGCAGGCGTCAATCCCGCTTCCAGCAGACCCCCGTACTCGGCGTGCAGCGACGCCAGCGTCACGCCCGAACCGTCGCACGCGCGGCGCAGCGCGTCGAACAGCGGCGCACCGCGCGCATGCCCGACATGACCGTACATGCGAGCAAATTCCGGGTGCGAGGTGAGGAGACCGGGGACCTTGCCGGCGAGCGCGTCCGGGGTTTCACGCAGGACATGGCATTCAACCTCGAACGCGCCGCGCACGAGCAGTCCGTGCGACGCCAGCCGATCGCATTCCCGCGCGAGCAGCGCGCGCGGACAGAATGGCGCCAGCGGCTCCGCGAACTGCCCGAGCAGCAGCATGCCCGGCGGTCCAGACGGGCACATGTCCCGGTAGGGGCTCGCCGCGTCGAAAACCACGCGTCCGTCACGGAATCCCGCGGCGGGATCCTGGAACACGCCATCGTCCATCGGGACTTCCGCCGAGTCCGTCGCGAAGATGGCCGTCGTGAACGCCGTCCCGTCGGCGAGTACCTTGTCAAGCTGGGCCCCGTGCAGTTGCTTCGTACGCAGACGACCGTACCAGTCCACGCAGCCCACCGAGAACGCGCCGCGCGGATCTGACCGGACCGCCGCGCGGACGTCGGCTCGCCAGTCCGCCGTCACGCCGGCCCGAACACCTTGCCCGGATTCAGGATGCCGTGCGGGTCGAGCATCTGCTTGAGCTGGCGCATCAGCGCGATCTCGGGAGCTCCCCTGCTCAGCGCGAGATAGTCGAGCTTCTCGGTCCCGATGCCGTGCTCGGCGGAAATGGAGCCTCCGATCTTCTGCAGGGGCTCGTAGACACACGCGTTGACCCGGCGATGGTGTACCGCGCCACCGTCCCCGACGGCGATCGCAAAATGGATGTTACCGTCGCCGATGTGGCCGAGCGTGAAGCAGTGATGCGCCGGGTAGGCCTCCCGAAGGCGCCGCTTGACCTCTTCCACGTACGCATTCATGTCGCGGATGGCGAGGCTGACGTCGTACAGGAAAGCGGGGCCGTAGCGGAAGAACTGGTCCACGGAATCGCGGATTCGCCACATGGCGCGGCGTTCCTGTTCAGACTTGGCGACCGCGGCGTCGACCACCAGTCCCTGCTCGAGCGCTTCCATCATCGCCGCTTCGAAGCGTTCGGCATCGTGCGGGTGGCCGGTTCCGAGCGCCTCGCACAGCACGAAATGCGTGTGCTCGATGGGCACCGGGCGCGTGTTGGTCGACGGTGCCGTCGTGACGAGCTCATAGTAGTCACGCCACATGACCTCGAACGAACACAGCCCGCCCCCCATCGCGCGGTCGATATGGCGCAGAAATCCCGCAACCTGCCCGAAGTCGTCGAACGCCGCGAACGCCGTCTGCTGCCCCAACGCCATCTCGCGCAACCGGATCACGACGCGGGTGACCACGCCCAAGGTGCCCTCCGTGCCGATGAACAGCTGCTTGAGGTCGTACCCGGCGTTGTTCTTGATCATCTTGTTCAGTGACGTGACCACCGTGCCATCGGCGAGTACAGCCTCGAGGCCGAGCACGTTCTCGCGCGTCATGCCGAACCGAATCACGCGGTTTCCGCCAGCATTGGTGGACACGTTGCCGCCGATCTGGCAGCTGCCGCGCGCGCCGAGATCCACCGGGAAGATCAGCCCATGGCGTTCGGCCGCCTCCTGCAGCGCCTGCAGCGGGATCCCGGCCTCGATGGTCATCGTGCGGCCGACGGGATCGATCTCCTCGATCCGGGTCATCCGTTCGAGCGACAGCACGACGTCGGCCTCTGTCGCGTTGCAGCCCTGCACGAGCCCGGTCAATCCCCCGTGCACGACCACGGGCTGGCGCGCGGCATGGCAGAGACGCAGCACCGCGGAGACCTCGGCAGTGGAGGCCGGGCGCACGATCACCATCGCGCGGACGGGCTCCTGTCGCCAGACGTGGATGTTGCGTGCCGTGATGTCGTCTCCGAGCACCAGCCCCGCGTCGCCGACGATTCCGCGCAGTTGCGCAATCAGTGCTGCCTTCATCGTCAGCCCCTCGCGGCGCGCGTCAGCGCCTGGTCGATATCCCACAGGATGTCATCGAGTGTCTCCAGGCCGACCGAGACGCGGATCATGTCCGGCCCGACACCCGCCGCGATGAGCTGCTCCTCTGACAGCTGCCGGTGGGTGGTCGATGCCGGGTGGATCACCAGTGTCTTGGCATCTCCCACGTTGGCAAGGTGACTCAGGAACTGCACGCTCTCGATGAAGCGGACACCGGCGGCCTGTCCGCCCCGGATGCCGAACGACAGGATAGAACTCGCGCCCTTCGGCAGGTACTTCCGCGCACGCGCATGGTAGTGGTCACCCGCGAGCCCCGGGAAACGTACCCAGGACACCTGCGGATGCTCCACCAGGAACTGCGCGACCGCGAGCGCATTCGCGCAGTGACGCTCCATGCGCAACGGCAAGGTCTCGAGCCCCTGCAGGAAGAGGAACGCATTGAACGGGCTGAGGGCCGGACCGAGCGTCCGCAACGTCTCCATCCGCGCCTTCATGCAGAATCCGAAATCGCCGAACGTCTCGTAGAACTTCACGCCGTGGTAACCGGCCGACGGCTCGACCATGTCAGGGAAATTGCCGTTGTCCCACGGGAACCGTCCGGATTCGACCAGCACGCCGCCGATCGAAGTGCCGTGCCCGCCGATGAACTTGGTCGCCGAGTGCACGACGATATCCGCGCCCCACTCCAGCGGGCGGCACAGGTACGGCGTGGGGAAGGTGTTGTCGACGATCAGCGGCAGGCCGCGCGCGTGCGCAACCTCGGCAACGGGCTCGATGTCGAGTACGTTGATCAACGGATTGCCCAGCGTCTCGGCGTACACCAGCCGGGTCTTCGGCGTGATCGCGGCGGCAATCGCATCCGTGTCGTCGATGTCCACGAACGTGGTGTCGATGCCGAGTCGCCGAAACGTCACGTCGAACTGCGAATACGTGCCGCCGTACAGCGTCCTGGAGGACACCAGGTGATCGCCGGCCTTCAGCAAGGTCAGCAGGGCGACCATCTGCGCAGACATTCCCGAGCTGACCGCCACGGCGGCGCGGCCGCCCTCCAGCGCTGCCATGCGTTCCTCGAACACCGCGTTCGTCGGGTTGGACAGCCGCGTGTAGACATTGCCGAACGTCTGCAGGTTGAACAGGCTGGCCGCATGATCCGCGCTGTCGAAGACGTAGGACGTGGTCTGGTAGATCGGCGCGACTCGCGATCCCGTGGCCGCGTCCGGGATCTGCCCGGCATGCAGGCAGAGTGTCTCAAAACCGAATTTGCGATCGGACATGGTTCAGTTCGCGATGATCTTGGGACGCCTGGAGGAGATGACCCGGGTGTTGACGCCGACGAAGTTGAGCCCGCCGAACAGCCGCGCGTGTTCAATCTTGACACAGCGGTCCATCACCACGTCGAGCCCGGCATCGCGCGCGAGCCGCGCAGCGTCCAGGTTGATCACGCCGAGTTGCATCCACAGCACTTTTGCCTGGATCGCGATGGCGCTCCGCGCGAGCGGGAGAATCTCGGCCGACGCACGGAAGCAGTCGACCATGTCCACGGGCTCGGGGATGTCTTCCAGCCGCGGATAGCATTTTTCCCCGAGCACTTCGGTGTACGCGGGATTCACGGGGATGATCCGATACCCGTGTTCCTGCATGTACTTGGCCGCGAAGTAGCTTGGTCGATGCCAGTTCGCCGACAGCCCGACCACCGCGAGGGTGCGGCACTCGGCAAGAATACGCCGCAGCGTGGGGATGTCGGTCTCGAAGTCAGCGACGTCGGCGCACATGGTCGTTCGTGATCTCCCTGACGTTTCGGGTTCCCAGCAGCGCCATGTCCCGCACGATCTCCTCGCGCAGGATCCGCAGTGCCTTGTCGACCCCGGCTTCACCGCCGGCGCCGAGCCCATAGAGGTAGCAACGTCCCGTCATGCAGGCGCGGGCGCCCAGCGCGAGTGCCTTGAGCACGTCGGTGCCGCGTCGCACACCACCATCCAGGATCACCTCCGCGCGATCGCCGACCGCAGCGACGATGTCGGGCAGAACGTCGATGGGGGTTGGCGAATGGTCGAGCTGGCGGCCACCGTGGTTTGAGACGATGAGGCAATTTGCGCCGATATCGACCGCGCGACGCGCGTCTTCGACCGTGAGGATGCCCTTCACTGCGAATGGCCCGTTCCACTCGCGGATCATCGCTGCCGCGTCATCCCAGCTGACCGTCCGATCGAACTGATTGCCAATGTAGGACATCAGCGTCTCAACATTGTCCCGACTCACCGAATGCACGCGGTGCGCCACGTTCGCCATCGTGAACGGGGGGGACGTGACGTACGTGGCCGACCACACCGGATGCAGCACGAAGTCCAGCCAGCTGCGGAGCGTGAACGATGGCGGCAGCGTCATCCCGGTGCGGAAATCACGTTCCCGATTGCCGGTCAGCGGCAGATCGATGGTCAGGCACAGCGCATGGTACTGGGCGGCCTTGCAGCGCTGAATGAATTCCGTGACGAGACCGCGGTCCTTGAATACGTAGATCTGGAACCACTTGGGCCCGGGATTGACCTGCGCCACGTCCTCGATGGAATGCGTCCCGACAGTCGACAGCGAGTAGATCGTGCCCGCGCGGTGGGCCGCCCGCGCCACCGCGAGTTCGCCCTCCCAGTGGAACATCCGGGACATGCCGGTCGGCGCCAGGATCACCGGGAGGTCGATCGGCTGCCCCATCACCGTGGTCGATGGATCGATGCGCGAGATGTCGACGAGATTGCGTGGCAGAAACTCGAGGCGGTCGAAATCGCGCTCGTTCCGGCGGTAGGTGACTTCATCCTCCGCTGCACCGTCCATGTAATGGAACATCGGCGCCGGGACCCGGCCTCGCGCCGTGCGGCGCAGGTCGGCGATGTTCTGGCAGCGGCGCAGGTGCCAGTGCGACAGGCGCTCCTCGAGCGCCCGCAAGGTGGGCCAGGTCATACGTGCCTCGGACGCGATGGACGGCGGATTCGTACGCCGCACGATAGCAGATGCACCCGAGGCCGCGCGAGACCGCTACCCCGTTCGGCGCAGGTTACCCGAATGCCTCGTCCGCAGGCACGAGCACGGCGGAGGATCCTTGCGCGACGATGCGTGCAAGAGCTTCCGCCTGCGGCAGCATCTGCGCGACGAAGAACTCTGCACCCGCAATCTTGGCGCGCGCGAAACCCGGATCGCCGCGACCCTCCGCCAGGTCTCCGAGGCACAGCGCGGCCGCGCGGATCATCAGCCACGCGCCGGCCACGATGCCCCATTGCTTGAGATAACTCACCGACCCCGCGGCGGACAGGCGCGGATCCGCCTGCTGGCTCGCGAGCATCCAGGCGACCGTCTCATCAAGCGCGGCGACGCCCGTCGCAAACGTCCGCCCCAGCGCCGAGAGCCGCGCGTCCGCGTCCGACTGCCAGGTCGTCGCGTCGTTGCGCATCTCCGCCAGCAGTTCGCGCGCCGCCTTGCCGCCGTCGCGCAGCGTCTTCCGGCCGACGAGATCCTGCGCCTGGATCCCGGTAGTGCCTTCGTAGATCGTTGTGATGCGGGCGTCGCGCAGGTACTGCGCCGCCCCGGTTTCCTCGATGAACCCCATACCGCCGTGTACCTGGACACCGAGTGACGCCATCTCCTGGCCGTACTCGGTACACCAGCCCTTGACGATCGGTGTCAGCAGGTCTCCCCGGCGCTGGTGGTAGGCACGTTGCGCCGGGTCGGGATCGCTCTGGCCGAGATCGAACGCCAGTGCGCACAGGTACGCGACGGCCCGCATCGCCTCGGCGCCCGATTTCATCGTCAGCAGCATCCGCTTGACGTCAGGATGCTCGATGATCGCCGGGGACGCCTGCCCGGTGTAACCGACTGGCCTGCCTTGCACGCGCTCGCGCGCAAACTTCAACGCCTTCTGGTAGGCGATTTCGCCGATCGCGACGCCTTCGAGCCCCACGGCGTGGCGCGCGTTGTTCATCATCGTGAACATGTATTCCAGGCCGCGGTTGGGTTCGCCGACGAGATAGCCTACCGCGCCGCCCTGTTCGCCGTAGATCAGCACCGCCGTCGGGCTGCCGTGAATTCCGAGCTTGTGCTCAATGGACGCGCAGCGGACGTCGTTCCGACGGCCGAGCGAACCGTCCGGGTTGACCAGGAACTTCGGCACCACGAACAGGGAGATGCCACGCGTGCCTGCCGGCGCATCCGGCAGCCGCGCGAGCACGAGATGAACAATGTTCTCGGTCAGGTCGTGCTCGCCGTAGGTGATGAAGATTTTCTGCCCGGTGACCAGGTAGTGGTCCCCGTGCGGAACGGCGCGTGTCCGCACGGCGCTGAGATCCGAACCGGCCTGCGGTTCGGTGAGGTTCATCGTCCCCATCCACCGGCCGACGACCAGGTTCTCGAGGTAGAGTCTTCGGAGTTCGTCGTTCCCATGATGGGCGAGCGCCTCCGCGGCACCCTGGGTCAGCATCGGTCCGAGCGCAAAGGACAGGTTGGCTCCATTCCACATTTCCGCCACCGCGGTGGCGAGCAGCTTCGGCAGTCCCTGCCCGCCTGCCCCGGTCGGAAAACTGAGCCCGTTCCATCCCCCGTCGACGAACTGCCCGTAGGCTTCCCGCCAGCCGTCCGGCGTCCGCACACCGTCGCCCGTATGCACGGCCCCGACGGTGTCACCAATGCGATTGAGCGGCGCGAGCACCTCGTTGGCGAGCGTTCCCGCCTCGTTCAGGATGGCGGTGACGAGTTCCGCGTTGACCTCGGCGAACGCGGGAATGGTCGCCAGTGCATCGAGTCCGCACAGGCGTTCGATCACGAACTGCATGTCCGCAATCGGGGCGGTGTATTCCGACATGACTCCTTACTCCAGGTTGTGTCGCTCGCGCGGTGCGTGGCAGCGATCGACAGGCTAGCGGCCGCTCGGCGATGCAGGTGGTGCGCGGGTCAGACGTCGCTCGCTGGCGATGCTCGGATGAGCCACCGCAATGCCGGGTGCTACGTTCCGACAGGGATTCCGGATCGGCGGGAGCGGCTGCCCCTCCTCCGGCAACCTGCGTTCCCGGGCCCAAGGCCGCCCCATTGTAGCGTGGGGGTCCAGCCCGCACCGAAGCGCGCGACGGCGGGGGTCAGTAAGCCCCGCTGAGCAACGGCGGGGTCAGTAAGCCCCGCTGAGCACCGGCAACGGGCCCAGATCGATCGGACCTTGGGCGAGCACTTCGTGCTGGCGGGTCGGCAGACCGCGCCGCAGCCGATGGTAGGTCGCGAGGGCCCATACGGGGAAGTACTTGCTGTACCCGTGGTAGCGCAGGTAGAAGACACGCGGGAATCCCGTGCCGGTGTAGAGCGTTTCGTCCCACTCCCCGCACGCGTTCTGCGTGCGCATCAGGTACTCCACGCCGCGCCGGACCTGCGGGGACTCCACTTCGCCCACGGCCATCAGTCCGATCAGTGCCCACGCCGTCTGGGACGCGGTGCTCGCGCCGCGGCCCTTCAGCATGGGGTCATCGTACGAGTTGCACGATTCGCCCCAGCCGCCGTCCTCGTTCTGAATGGCCCGCAGCCATTCGACGGCCTTGCACACGTACGGCTTGCGGATGTCCTCGCCGAGCGCGCCCAGCGCCGCCAGCACGCTCCAGGTTCCGTAGATGTAGTTCACACCCCAGCGGCCGTACCATGCACCGCTCTCTTCCTGTTCCCGTTCCAGGAATTCAAGCGCACGGGCGACCGGGGGGAAGCTCTTGTCGTACCCGAGCATTGCGAGCAGTTCGATGCAGCGCGCGGTCAGGTCGGACGTGCCGGGATCCACCAGCGCGCCGTGATCGGCAAACGGGATGTTGTTGAGATACTCGTAGTTGTTGCCGATGTCGAACGCACCCCAGCTGCCGTCCTTGTTCTGCAGGCCGAGCAGCCAGTTCACCGCCTGGTTGATGCGCTTGATCTTGTGTTCCTTGTCCTGCGCGCCGGCGCGCAGCAGCGCCATCAGCACCATGCCGGTGTCGTCGACATCCGGGTACTTGTCGTTCTCGTACTGGAACGCCCAGCCACCTGGCGCAAGCCCCTTGGCCTGGTCACACCAGTCTCCGGGGACGAAGATCTGCTGATCGAACAGCCACTCGACAGCCTTCTCGATGGTGGGGCTCGTCGTCGGTGCGCCCGCTTCGGACAGCGCGGAGAGCGACAGGCAGGTATCCCAGATGGGCCCGACGCACGGCTGGCAGTAGGTCTCGTCCCCCTGGTCGAGCACGAGGTCTTCGATCGCCTGCAGGGTCCGGATGAGATCGGCGTCGTCGTTGCGCGCCCCGAGCAGCTTGAGCGCGATCGCCGCGTTTGCCATGGCGGGGTAGATGGCGCCGATGCCGCCCTTGCCCTGCGTGTGGTCACGCATCCAGCGCTCGGCGCGCGCAATCGCCCGGTCGCGAATGAACCGCGGCATCAGCGAATCGACCACTTTGAGCACCCGGTCGACCAGCAGGAAACAGTTCGCGAGCGGCTTGCCCGGTTTGAACTTGTCCAGGTGCCGCAGCGTCTCTGGCGCGGCGGAAAAGAGCTCGGCAATTCCCTGCTCCGGCCGCACCACGTGCACCGGCTTTTTCGCGAAAATGATGAGCAACGGCACGATCACGCATCGCGACCAGTACGACACCTTGCTCAGATTGAAGAACCACCACTTCGGCAGGAACATCATTTCCACCGGCATCGCCGGCACCGTACGCCACGGCATCTGCCCGAACATCGCTAGCGTGATACGGGTGAACACGTTCACGTGCTCCGCGCCACCGTTGGCTCGGACCCAGTGGCGCGCCGCGAGCATGTGCGGCGCCTCGGGGGATTCTCCCGCAAGCTTGAGCGCGAAATAGGCCTTGACCGTTGCGCTCATGTCCCCCGGTCCGTCTTCGTACAGGGACCACGAGCCGTTTTCGTTCTGCCGGCGGCGCAGGTAGTTCGCGATGCGCTGTTCGCGCTCGCCGTCGACAGTGCCCATGTAGTAGTGCAGCAGCATGTACTCGGAGGGGATCGTCGCATCCGCTTCGAGGTCGTAGCGCCAGTGACCGTCCTTGGCTTGAACCGCCAGCAACGCCTGCACGGCCCGGTTCAGCGCGATCTGTACGGGGTCCGACGTGGTCTCGAGCGCATGAACGACCGGGCTCGTGAAAGTGTCGATCAGGAGGTCGGCGCGTTGCCCGGTTTTCAGATGTGCAGTCGCATCAAATCGTTCGTTCATGCTTTGGCTCGATCAAGAAGATTCCATGGAGGCCTGCGCATCCGCGACGCGCGTTTCCGCCCCGGGTTGACCCGCCGGGGAAGTTTCAGACCGCTACAACCTGCTGTTGTCACGTGGGTCGCGCGCGTTGCCCACGGCGTGGAGTGCACCCCATGCGTGCTGCTCCCGGTTCCCTCGCGCAGGGGCATCCGTGCGTCCGGAGGACATCACCCCCCGGCCCCTTCACGCGATCCTCGGGGAGCCCGTATGCGCGAAATACCACAGCATTCTATTGAATGCGCCTGGCATTGCAAGCAAAAATCCCAGTGTTTTCCAAGTGCTGGACAGGGAATGTTGGAGTCGCGCCACAATCGCCGACCGCGCGCGCAGCGCGCGGCATCAGCCGCGGGCGCGGCGTCGGGAGCGCAGAGGGCGGGTGGCCTGTCCGGGCCTCGCGGAATCGAGCGCGGCGTCGAGTTTGCCTAACTGTTCCAGCCAGTCCAGGAATTCGGGGTATTGGAGGGGTGGCGCGAACAGGTACCCCTGCGCCTCGTCGCACCCGGCCTCGCGCAGGAATCGGAACTGCTCCTCGTTTTCGACACCTTCGGCGACGACCCGCAACCGCAGCGCGGCGCTGAGCGCGAGGATGGCGCGCGTGATGGCCTCGTCATCCGCGTCGTGCGGCAGGTCGCGTACGAACGAGCGGTCAATCTTGAGCCCATCCAGCGGGAACTTCTTCAGGTACGCGAGCGAGGAGTAACCTGTCCCGAAGTCATCCAGGAATATTTCCAGGCCGAGCGATTTCAGCTCCCGCAACGCCGTGACGCTGCGGTCGGTATCCTCCATCAGCAGGCTTTCCGTGATTTCGAGCTGCAGCATCCGGGGTTCGATGACGGCATCCGACAGCGCCTTGCGCACGGTGCCGAACAGGTCCTGACCGCGAAACTGCCTGGCGGACAGGTTCACCGCAACCCGCATCCCCGGGTAGCCGGACAGGTGCCACTGACGTGCATCGTGGCACGCCTGCTGGAGCACCCACGCACCGATCGGCACGATGAGCCCGGTGTCCTCCGCAACCGGGATCATGTCCGCCGGCGACACCACCCCGAACTGGGGATTCGTCCACCGAAGGAGCGCTTCAGCGCCGATGACCGACCCCGACTTCACGTCCAGTTTGGGCTGATAGCACAGGTGGAGTTCATGGCGATCGATTGCGTGGCGCAGCGCCGATTCGAGGCCGAGCCGCCGAATCGCCTTCGCGTTCAGGTCTGCAGTGAACACGTGGAACTTGTTTCGACCCTCCTCCTTCGCGCGATACATTGCGGCGTCCGCGTTGCGGAGCAGGTCGTTGGGGGTCAGGTCATCGATCGGATAGAACGTGACGCCGATGCTCGTGGTGACATACAGCTCGTGGTTCTGTACGTGGAACGGCGCCTCCAGTGCGCGAATGATCTTGTTGCACACCGCATGGGCGTCCTGGGGATGCTCGAGCTCCTCCAGGATCACGGTGAATTCGTCGCCCCCGAGCCGGGCGATGGTGTCGACTTTGCGCACGCAGTGCTTCAGCCGCCGGGCGACCTCGACCAGCAGGGCGTCGCCCGCCAGGTGTCCGAGCGTGTCATTGACGGCTTTGAACCGATCGAGGTCGAGGAAAAGGAGCGCCACGAGGCGCCCTGATCGTTCCGCGCGGGCGAGGGCCTGGGCGAGCCTATCACTGAAGTGCTCCCGGTTCGCGAGACCCGTCAGCTTGTCGTAATGCGAGAGCATCTGGAAACGGCGCTCCGCTTCCTTGCGTTCGATGGCGTGGCGCACGGTCTTCAGGATGAGTGTCCCGTCCGCCTGCCCTTTGACGAGGTAGTCGCTCGCGCCTCGCTTGATCAGCTCGAGTCCGAAGGCTTCGTCCTCGCGATGCGTCAGCACGATGACGGGCGCACTGTCGCTCGCGAGCAGGAGCTGGCGCAGCGTTTCCATGCCCTCCGAGTCCGGCAGATCGAGGTCGCTCAGCACCGCGTCGAAGCTCACCGCGCGAAGCAGCCTGCAGGCGTCGTCCAGGGACTTGACCTCCTGCATGCACACCAGCCGAGGTGCGGCCTCCATGACCAGCGCGCGCATCAGCAGCGCATCCCCAGGGTGATCCTCCAGCAGCAGGATCGACAGCTGCCGGCCCGGCAACGCCGGCGCCGCAGGGTCTGCGTCGCTTTTGAACTGCATGGGATGTCGGGTGAATGCCGGAACGGGGTAAGAAAACGCTGATCGCGCAAGTGGTCTTAGCGACCTCTCGGGTACTCGCTTTAACACTCCGACCCCGTTCAAGCGGACCGGCCCGCTCGCCGCTATCGTCGTTTGTTGGAAACTCCTCCCTGACCGGGTCCGCGCGTCATGAACGTCATCATCGGCATCGTTCTGGTCCTTGGCTGCGTCGCTGGCGGCTTTGTGCTGTCGCATGGCCATCTCGCCTCGCTGTGGCAACCGTACGAACTGCTGGTTATTGGAGGCGCGGCGCTGGGCGCCTTCGTGATCGCGAATCCCGGCAAGGTCATCAAGGGCGTCACGCGTGCACTGCCTTCGCTGCTGAAAGGCTCCAAGTACAAGAAGAGCTACTACATGGACGCGCTTGCGCTGATCTACGACCTGCTGGCCAAGGCGCGCAAGGAAGGCATGATGTCGCTCGAAGCCGACGTCGAAGAGCCCGACAAGAGCCCGATTTTCGGCAAGTACCCCGGCATCCAGTCGGACCATCATGCGGTCGAGTTCCTGACCGACTACCTCCGGCTCATGGTCGGCGGCAGCATCAAGAACGCTTTCGAACTCGAGAACCTGATGGATATCGAGCTCGAAACCCACCACGAGGAGGGACACCAGCCGTCCGCGGCGCTTGGCCGCATCTCGGATGGACTGCCGGGATTCGGGATCGTCGCCGCGGTGCTCGGCATCGTGATCACGATGGGCGCGCTCGGCGGTCCGCCGGAAGAGATCGGGCATCACGTGGCGGCCGCGCTGGTCGGCACCTTCCTCGGGATCCTGATGGCCTACGGTTTCGTGGGCCCGATGTCGACCCTGGTGGAACACATCGCGCGCGACGAAGCGCAATTCTTCAAGGTGCTCAAGACCACGCTGCTGGCGTCCCAGCAGGGATACTCGCCTCAGATCGCGGTGGAGTTTGGCCGCAAGGCCATCTTCTCCACCGAGCGTCCGTCGTTCAAGGAACTCGAAGACCACGTCAAGAAGAAGTAAGGCGTGGGCCTGTCGGACTTCGAGGGGAACTGAATGGCTGTCGAATCGCCACCCATCATCGTCAAGAAGATCAAGAAGGGCGGCCACGGCCACCACGGGGGCGCGTGGAAGGTCGCGTTCGCGGACTTCGTCACCGCCATGATGGCGTTCTTCATGCTGATGTGGCTGCTCGGTTCCACCACGCCCGAACAGAAGGCGGCCATTGCCAACTACATGAACAATCCACTGGCCGACACCGGCCCGGGCGGCGCCGGTGCCAACATCGTGCTCGACGGCGGTGACGGCATCCTGGACGGCGACGGCCCCTCGCCGTTTCCGCAGGCCCCGCCGTCCGACGTCGAGATGCCGAACTACGGGATGCCGTCGCCGGAGACCGCGGAGGAGATTGCGGCACAGGCTGAGGCGGAGCGGATGGAGGAATTGCGTGCGGAACTGGACGAAGTCATCGATGCGAGCGAATCGCTCAAACAGTACAAGGACCAGCTGCTGCTCGACGTGACGCCTGAAGGACTGAGGATTCAGATCGTCGACAAGGAGAACCGGCCGATGTTCGCGCAGGGCAGCCCGGTGCTCGAAAGCTACATGCGCGACATCCTCGCCGAGGTCGCGAAGGTCATCAACCAGGTTCCGAACCGGATCAGCATCTCGGGGCACACGGACCAGTCGCCTTATGCGAGCCGCAACGGGTACAGCAACTGGGAGCTGTCCGCCGACCGTGCCAACGCAGCCCGCCGCGAACTCGTATCCGGGGGAATCGCGGAGGAGAAAATCGGCCGCGTCGTCGGCCTCGCCTCGTCCGTGCTGTTCGACAAGGACGACCCGTACGCCCCGATCAACCGTCGCATCAGCATCATCGTGATGAACAAGGCGGCCGAACAGGCCGTCACCGAAGGCGAAGGCCGTACGCCCCCCGCTGACGATGCGCCCGAGTCGCCAACCGAAGCACCCCCGTCTTCCCCTGATGCCGCCGTGAAGCCGGGTCCGGAGCCCACCGCGCAGCCACTGCCACCCGCCGCCGCAGCGCCCGCACCCGCCACGCCGGTGGCGCCGGGATCGGTCGCACCGACGCCGCCGCCTGCGGAGGTCCCGGCGACACCGGTTCCCGTGCCATCGGACGGCACGTCACCGGCGAGCGGCACTCTGACCCCGGATTCGCCCGCGGCGCCGGACGCGTCTCCGCCCAAGGCGAAGAAGATCGTTCGGATCGCGGTCGGGCAGTAGCCCCGCGGGGGGTCAGATCTCGATCTGCGCGCCGATCTCGACGACGCGATTCGGTGGCAGGTGGAAATAGCGCGCCGCGCTCGCGGCGTTGCGCAGCATGTACGCGAAGAGCACTCGCCGCCAGCGCGCAAGCTTGCGGCGAGCACGGGTGACGATGATGGTCTCCCGTCCGAGGAAGAACGTGGTTTCCATCTCGTCGTAGGTGAAATCGGGGGACTGGAAGCGGCGCATCTCGCGCGGCAGGTGGGGCCGCTCCAGGAACCCGTACGACAGGACCATCCGTCCGATGCCCTCTCCCACCGGTTCGAACGTCACGCGCTCGTGCGGATTCACGTAGGGGATGCGCGAGGTTTCGACCGTCAGCAGGATCACCTGCTGATGGAGAATCCTGTTGTGTTTCATGTTGTGCAGCAGTGCCCGGGGTACTCCCTGCCTCTGGCCGGTGAGAAACACGGCGACACCCGGTACGCGCAGCGGCGCTTCCGCCGCAAGGCTCGCCACGAACAGGTCCAGGTCCAGGTTCTCTTCCGCGAGCAGAGCATTCAGCGCGTCTCTGCCCTGTTTCCAGGTTGTCATCAGCGTGTAGATCCCGAACGCGAACAGCACGGGCATCCAGCCGCCCGCCGGGATCTTCGCCAGATTCGACGTGAAGAACGTGGTGTCGATGCACAGGAACGGCAGCGCGAGCATTGCCGCAGGCATCCGCCGCCAGGACCACACGTGTCGCGCCACGAAGTACAGGAACAGCGTGGTCGCGAGCATCGTGGTCGCCACTGCAACCCCGTATGCCGCGGCGAGCCGACTCGAGTCCTCGAACCACAGCACGAGTCCGAGCGTGCCGGCCATGAACGCCCAGTTCACGGCCGGGAGATAGACCTGGCCGACCGCGTCCGACGACGTCTGCCGAATCTCGAGCCTGGGGATATAGCCCAGCTGGACCGCAGAACTCGCCACCGAAAAGGCGCCAGAGATCACGGCCTGGGACGCGATCACGGTCGCGCACGTCGCGAGCAGCACGAGCGGTAGCAGCAGCACGTCGGGAACGGTCGCGAAAAAGAGATGGTCGAGCGCGGCAGGCTCGCGCAACAGCAACGCGCCCTGACCGAAGTAATTGAGCGCCAGCCCGGGCAGCACCACGCCGAACCACGCGTTGCGAATCGGCGGGCGCCCGAAATGCCCCATGTCGGCGTACAGCGCCTCACCCCCGGTAACGACCAGGAATACCGAGCCCATCACGAGGAAGGCCAGCAGCCGGTTGTCGAGAAAGAAACGGACCGCGTACAGCGGGTTCAGTGCGGCGAGCACCTCCGGAGTCCGGAATACGGACACGAGTCCGATCGCGCCCAGCACGCAAAACCACAGGAGCATGACCGGACCGAAAACCGCCCCGATCCGATGCGTTCCAAACCGCTGCACGGCATACAGCGTGACAAGAATGGTGATCGCCACGGGGATGACGTAGGGCGACAGCACCGGGGTCTGGACCTTGAGCCCTTCGACGGCGCTCAGCACCGAAATCGCCGGCGTGATCATCGCATCGGCAAACAGCAGCGCCGCGCCAACGAGTCCCAGGAACACGAAATATCCCCGCCAGCGTTCGTGACCTCGAGCCTTTTGCACCACGAGCGCCATCAACGCGAGGATGCCACCTTCCCCGTTGTTGTCCGCCCGCAGGATGAACGAGACGTACTCGATGGAGATGACCAGCACGAGAATCCAGAAGATCACCGACAGCACGCCGAGCACGTTGGCGGGTGTCAGCGCCAGCGCGTGATGTCCCGCGTTGAAGCACTCCCGCAACGCGTACAACGGGCTCGTCCCGATGTCACCGAACACCACGCCGAGCGCGCCGAGCATCAGGGGCCAGGACCGGTTCGCACGGAGGGACGCTCGATTCATCGGACACTCGATCTGGTGGTGAAGGCGGGGAGGCGTCGGCGGGTCGGCTTGTCGCGTTGCAACATTCTAATCTTCGACGCGACATTTGCCAGCCCCGCGGGAGACCATCGATGTCGTCGTCCACGACCGCCTGCTAGACTCCGCGCGCCGATGACCGCTCATCCCGCCCCAACACGTCTTCTCGTCTGACTGTGCGCGTCGGCCTGCTTCCCGCGCTGGCGCTGGTCGTAATCTGCACGTGCTGGGGCTACAGCTGGATCCTGAACAAGCTCGCGCTGCTCGACGCCGGGCCGTTCAGCTTCTCCGCCTGCCGGATGGCACTCGCATCGCTCGCGCTGCTCGCGGCGTTGCCGCTGACCGGGCGGTCACTGCGCCCGGTCCGTCCGTTCGAGCTCGCCCTTCTCGGGCTGGTCCAGACGACCGGGTTCGTAGGTTTGAGCATGTGGGCACTGGTATCCGGTGGTGTTGCGTCCACGTCGATCCTCGTCTTCACGATGCCGTTCTGGACCCTGCTGCTCGCGTGGCCGCTGCTCGGTGAACGGGTGCGAGGCGCGCAATGGGTCGCGATCGCACTCGCCGCGGCCGGCCTCGTCGTGATCCTGCAGCCGTGGACCCTGCAGGGATCGCTGCTCAGCAAGATGCTCGGCATCGCGTCCGGCGTGCTGTGGGCGATCGGATCAATCATGGTCAAGCGGATGCAACGGACCGAACCCCGCGACCTGCTGTCGCTGACGGCCTGGCAGATGGCGTTCGGGGCGCCGCCGCTGTTCGCCCTCGCGCTGTTGAGCGGTGAGCCTCCCGTGGTGTGGACCGCGCGTTTTGCGGTGATCCTGGGGGGTACGGCGCTGGTATCGACGGCACTCTGCTGGTGGCTTTGGGCGTACGTGCTGAAGCACGTGGATGCCGGGATCGCCGGGCTGTCGGTGCTCGCCGTCCCGGTGATCGCAATCCTCTCCGCTGCCTGGCACTTCGGGGAACGGCCGCGTCCCGAGGAGACCATCGGCATGTCGCTGATCCTGTTCGCGCTGCTGCTCACCGGCGTTCGGGCGCTGCACCGCCGGGTGCCGGTGAGTCCGCTCGGCCAGGAGGCCTGAGCGCCCGCAAAGACCTCCGCCTCGCACCACCAATCCCGGGATTCCAGGGTTCAGGCTTTCCGTTCGCAGCCGCCACATGGGGACAATCTCCCGACCCCCGGGAGCACGGTAAAGCCCCATGCTCGCACGCCCCTCTGACACCCTCGCCGCCGCAGCGTTGCCGCGGCCGGAGCACGACGGCCTCGTGGAGGGAGAACGGCACATCCGCGAAGTTCTCGGCCAGGCGCGGCGGGCTGCGGCCGTCAATCTCCTGCTCGGTGCCGGCGTGACCGCCGTGTTCCAGGACGAGGTCTCCCCGGTCCGTCTCCTCGGCTGGTACCTCGTGCTCGCGATGGTGTGCGCGCTGCGCGGATACACGGCCTCCGAGTGCCTTGCGCGACCGGCGGCACGATCCGCCTGGCTTCCCGCGCATCGACTGAGCGTGGTCGCGACCGCGCTGCTGTGGGGCATGGCCACGTACTGGCTGGGACGTGATGCCGCCTATGTGCACAACGTGTTCCTGACATTCGTGCTCGCCGGCAACGCGTCGGCGGCCATCCCGACGATGGCCCCCATGCCGATGCTCTACCGGACCTACCTCGTCTGTGCGGCCACACCGGTACTGATCGATTTCCTGTCGCGTGACGGGACGCTTTACCAGGTCATGGCGTTCATGATCGCACTTTGCTGCGTCACGTTGGACACAACCGGTCGCAGTTACCATCGCGCGTTGAGCGCCGCGCTGTCGCTCGACGACACCAACGCCAAGCTCGTTGATGAACTCCGGCGCAACAACGCGATGCTACGTCGCGAAATCGGCCAGCGACGACAGAGCGAGCAACGCTTCCGCGGCGTATTCGACGATGCGCCTATCGGGCTCGCGCTCTGCGCTGCGGACGATCGAATTGTCGACGTGAACCAGGCGCTCTGCCGGCTGTCGGGGTACCGGATGCAGGAACTCGTGGGTATGTGCAGCGCCACGCTGCTGCCCGCGGGATCGAACGACGACGACGCTGACGGCAGGATCGACGACGACGCGCTCACTGCGTTTCCGGACGTTCGGCGTCTGCAGACTCCCAGGGGCGATACGCGGTGGGTGACCGTATCCTCCACTCGCCTGCACTGTGAACCAGGTGCGGAGGCACGGACCCTGGTGCAGATCCAGGACATCACGCGCGCGTTCGAATTGTCCCGGCTGCTCCGCCACCAGGCTCGTCACGACGATCTCACGGGACTGCTGAATCGCCGCGAATTCGAGACGCGTGTCTCGAAGGCACTGCGCGTCGCGGAAAAAGAGCCGGTTGAGCACGCGCTCGCCTACCTCGACCTGGACCTCTTCAAGGTCGTCAACGATACCTGCGGCCACGCGGCAGGAGACCAGTTGCTCCGCACTGTCGCGGGGATTGTCCGCCGGCTCATCCGGCACTCCGACTGCCTTGCGCGGGTGGGTGGAGATGAGTTCCTGCTGCTGATGGAACGCTGTACCGTCGAACAGGCAGAGCGGATCACCTCGACCATTCGCGCCGCGTTGGACGACCTGGTGTTCCCGTGGGGTGACAAGCGCTTCAAGGTCACGGTCAGCATCGGCCTCGTGCCCATCACCGGCGCCGGCGAGACGGTCGGCGAGATCCTGAGCGCCGCCGATGCCGCGTGCTTCCTCGCCAAGGAGCAAGGCCGCAACCGGGTGCACGCGTCGCGCCGGAGTGACGCGGAACTGCGCAATCGCCAGTCGGAAATGGACTGGGTGGCACGCATCAACGAAGGGCTTCAGCATGGTCGGTTCGAGCTGATGTTCCAGGCAATCGAACCGAGCATTCCAAGGGCCACGGCCGGGCGGCGATTCGAACTCCTGGTGCGATTGCGTGGCGACGACGGCCGCCTGTTCGGCCCTGGCGCATTCCTGCCGGCGGCCGAGCGCTACCATGTCATCACCGGGATTGACCGCTGGGTCGTCGGCACCGCCTGCGCGTGGTTGACGGGGCTCGGCGCGCGGATCGAGTGCGTCGCGTCCTGCGCAATCAACCTGTCGGGACAATCCTTCACGAACGACGGCTTCCTGGCGTTCACGCTCGAGCGCATGCGTGCGCTGGGCGAACACGCGAGTCGCGTCTGCTTCGAGATCACGGAAACCACCGCCATCACCAACCTTGCCGATGCGCAGTCGTTCATGAGCGCGCTCAAAGCACTCGGATGCCGCTTTGCGCTCGACGACTTCGGCAGCGGCCTGTCGTCGTTCGGTTATCTCAAGGCACTGCCTGTCGACTACCTCAAGATTGATGGCCAATTCGTCAAGGACATCGCGGATGACCCGGTGAACCGGGCGATGGTTCGTTCGATGCACGAGATTGGCAAGCTGCTCGGCAAGCAGACCATCGCCGAATTCGTCGAGAACGACCGGATCCGCGCGTGTCTTGGCGACATCGGCGTGGACTTCGTCCAGGGTTACGGCATCGCCGTCCCCCGTCCGCTGGGGGAACTGCTCGAAGACCCGTGGCAATCCTGAGCGCGGACTGGAGTGCCGTCCCCGGGCTTCGCTACACTGCGACTCCTGCCGAGCCCCCGCCCGGGTGGCGGAACTGGTAGACGCACCGGACTTAAAATCCGGAGGCCGCAAGGCCGTGCCGGTTCGATTCCGGCCCCGGGCACCAGCGCCTGTCGCGCGATGTTCACTCGCCGCTCGGCGGCGATTCCACCTGCACGGCATGCATTTCCCCGTTGGAGGGGACAGGCACCACGAGCACCTTGTCGATGCGGTTGCCGTCCATGTCGACAACTTCGAAGCGGTGACCGACGGACGAGAAACTCTCACCGACCCGCGGGACGCGCCCGAGCACGTGCATCACGAAGCCCCCGAGCGTGTGAAACTCGTCCTCTTCTTCTCCGGGCAACTGCGCCTCCATCCGGATTACCGCGCGCAGCAATTCGACCGAAAGGCTTCCGTCGCACAGCCATGAGCCGTCGTCACGCGCCAGGATCTCACGTTGATCCGGCGGAAGCTCCGGTTCCAGGTCACCGACGATGGCGGTCATCACGTCCGTCAAGGTCACGATGCCCTGGATGTCGCCATATTCACCGATGACGAGCGCGAACTTCTGACGGCTGCGTCGAAACTGCTCGAGCAGCTGGACGGTCGTCAGCGACTTCGGAACGTACCTGGGTGAACGGAGCACAGCTTCCACTGACGTCGCGGAAATGATGGCAGTGCCGCCGCGCTGCTTCAGCAGATCGACGACGTGCAGGATCCCGACGACGTTCTCGAGACCGTCACGGCAGACTACGAGCACGTTACGGTCAGTGCCGATAATCATCCGAGTCAACGTTTCCGGCGGGTCCTCGAGGTCGACGTATTCGATGTCGACACGAGGCGTCATGATCGCTCCGAGACGACGTTCATCGAGTCGCAGTACGTTGGCGACGAGTTCCTGTTCGCTCGCATGGAATACGCCTGCCTCCGCGCCCTGCTCCATCAGGACTTCGATCTCGGCATTGGTCACCGGGGGTTCGGTTCCCCGCCGCGCGCCGATGATGCGCAAAAGCAATTCGCTCGAGGTCGAGAATACCCACACCAGGGGGCGGGCGAGCCGCGCCAGCGCGGTCATCGGAAGCGCCAGCACCGAGGCAAGGGTTTCGGGCGCGAGCAACGCGAGACGCTTGGGGACCAGTTCCCCGACCACCACCGAGAAGTAGGTGATCCCGACGACGGTGATCGCCATCGCGATTTCATTCGCATACGGTCCGGCGGCCGTGTGCGAGGTAAGCCACTGCGCAAGCGGCTCGGCGATCACCGCATCCCCCACGGCACCGCTGGACACCCCGACGAGCGTGATGCCGACCTGGACGGTGGACAGAAAGATGCTCGGGTGCGCATGCAGTTCGAGCGCCGAACGTGCGCCGAGACTGCCTGCATCCGCCCGGGCCTGCAGCCGGGCCTTGCGCGCGGAGACGACCGCCAGCTCAGCCATCGCGAACAGGCCGTTAAGCAGGATCAGGCCGATGAGCAGCAGGATGTCCAATACCATGTCCGATTGAAGCCGGGAGCGCGTCTTCGCCGGGTGACGGCTGCGCGACGCGACGTGTTCAACAGCACGCGCGCGGACCGGATGTGTGCGCAAACGGCCCCGGGGATTATCGCCATCGCATGATGCGGTCACCGCGCAAGGCGGCGAGGTGCGTATCGCCTGACCGGTATTCGCCGGCATGGTGCCACAATCGCCCGTCCATCAACCGGCGTCGCACGTTGTGCGCTTCCGCCGAAGTCACCCTCCCCGTCAGGAGCGCCTCACCGTGGAGCACCAGATCGTTCCGTGCCTGTGCGGCGCATTCTCCGCGACGCCGCGCGCACTCGGTGAACGCGGGCGCGTTCGCTGCCGCCATTGACTCGACGTGCGTCGCACCTTGCGCCACCGGTTGGCGGCGCGATGCGCTGATGGGTGATCGCGCCGCCACTACGCCGGATGGGACCGCAGCAACGCGCGCAGCTGCCGCCGACGCACCGCCATATTGCCGCCATCGAGCAACGGCAACGCGAATGTGTCCTGCAGAAGTCCCGCGAGGGGCAGCGCGTGGTCGTGGTTGTCGATGCCACCGCATCAGTTCAGTGAGCACGCGCACGGCAATTTCAAAGCCCTGGATCTTCGCGTGCAGCGACAGTTCCAGCGCGTCCGGCGCGCGAGCATCCACGGCGGCGAATGCTCGGCATGCCAGCCGGCGGATGGTCTCCAGCGCACCCTTCGCATCCGCGAGCGCGTATCCCGCGATCGGGTGCTCGACGATCGGCACCGCGCCTGCGCGGCGTTCCGTGCGCGCGACCGGCCGCGATCGCTGCTTCGTACATCGGCCGCTTGGCCTGGAAGCGTGCTTCCGGCGTGGACAGAGTGCGAGTTGCCGGAGCCACCGTCGTCAGCACGGTCCTTGCGAATTCCCGCGCCCCCGCCTGGAGGCGGCGTTGTGGCGAAGTCAGCGTGAAGTCGACTGGCATTACGGCATCCTCGTCGGCCAAGCCAGGGTCGGGGAACGCCTGTGGTTCCGACCCCGCACCCGGGCATGCCTCCCAGGCCTGGCCCGGGGCGGACGTGAATGGAGGCTGGGGTC
>JBFWUN010000035.1:7072-43095 GCA_050247235.1 Gammaproteobacteria bacterium | reverse complement strand
GACACAAGCATGTGCGCGAGACCATCGAAGTGCTGCAGGGGATCTGGACGAACGACCTGTTCGAGTACCACGGCGAGTTCGCGGACTTCGACCGCTGCGGCTTCGGCGCCAAGCCGCTGCAGAAGCCCACGCCGCCCATCTACTTCAGCGGCCTGAAGGATCCCAGGCGCTCCGCGCGCCGCATCGCGAAGTACGGCCTGGCAGGCTGGATCGGCATCCAGGACACGCCGGAGGAGATCGTCCGCTGGCGCAGCGAGATCCAGCGCGAGCTGAAGGAGATGGGAAGCACACGATCGCTGGATGACGGTTTCGACATGTGCAGCATGATCTGGTTTGCAGTCACCGACGAACCCACCGACCAGGCCAACAACGGCAAGGTGAGCAACCTGCTGGTGGGCACCGCCGCGCAGATCACGGACAACCTGAAGCGCTTCCGCGATGCCGGCATGAACATGCCGCTGCTGTGGCCGCCGTTCAGCGGGGTGCCGGTATCCAAGACCTTGGATGACATGAAGATACTGGTGAATGAGATCATGCCGAAGGTCAATGGCTGAGGACCGCGCTGACACAGGCCGCCCGTACACCATACCGCGGCCTGTGACTTCCTGAACCTGGCCCCAGAAAGAAGATGCGACGCGAATATCCGTGCCAGTCAATCCCCCGGCGTGGACGACCCAACGGATTTCCGGAACTATTTCCGCCTGCCTCTAGGGATTCGCCGGGCGCAGGCATAAATTGAGTGTGAAAAAACGTCCCGGGGGGGATCACGATGAAATCGCAAATCCGATACGACATTCGTCGTCTGGCCTGCGCCTTCGCACTCATTCTCGTCAGTGGCGCGGCAGCTGGCGCGCCAGTAAGCATCGTCAACGCCAGTTTCGAAACACCGGTCCTCGGAGACGGTGGCTTCACGCTGAGCTCCATCACCGGGTGGAGCTACTCCGGAAGCGTTGCGCACGGTGTGTTCAACCCCACACCGTCCGGCCTGGTGTCACCGCCCGACGGCGCCCAGGTGGCCTTCCTCGATGGCGGCGGCACGCCAGTAAGCCTCACGCAGACGCTCTCCGCGGTCCTCGCCGCCGGTGAGTCTTATGTCCTGGAAGCGGACTTCGCATACCGGATCAACTGCTGCCTCACACCCACGTTCACGCTGGCACTGCTCGCGGGCGGCAGTCCCGTCGCCAGCGTCACCGGCGGCCCCGGGGACGGTTTCAGCAATGTCGCGTTCAAGACCGCCACGGTGAATTTCACCGCACCGATGGTCGGACCGGAACTCGGCACGGCGCTGGGGATCCGGATCAGCATGGTGGCAGCGACCAACGAACAGATCGTCTTCGACAACGTTCGGCTGAACGCGAATCCGGTGCCGTTGCCGGCGAGTGGCCTGGTGCTGATGCCGGCGCTGGGGTGGCTCGCGCGTCGGCGGCTTTCTGCGCGGGTTGCGTAGCCGGTTTGCGCCGGGCGAGAGATGCCCGTCGAGGCGCTACCCGACGCTCGCAAATTGAAGCGTGGGCGGGCATTCCGTTCAGTCGGAATCCGATCAGGAATCTCAACATTTCCCGTAACATGCCGGGATGCAATGTACGGCCTGTCAGCACGCCAACGATCCGGGATCCAAGTTCTGTGAGGAATGCGGCCACAAGCTCGCGCGGGTCTGTTCAGCTTGCGGCGTAGCGCTGAAGCCAACCACCAGGTTCTGCCCGGCATGCGGAGTGGCCATCGCGGCCGCGGCAGACACGCAGCCTTCCGTACGAAACGTCGCCGATTACACCCCTAAACACCTGGCCGACAGAATCCTGCAGTCGAAATCAGCGCTCGAAGGCGAGCGCAAGCAGGTCACGGTGATGTTCGCCGACATCCAAGGTTCGATGCGGCTCGCAACCCAACTCGACCCTGAGCAATGGCATGCGGTGCTCGAGCGCTATTTTGCAATCCTGACCGATGCTGTCCATCGCTTCGAGGGGACGGTCAACCAGTACACCGGCGACGGCATCATGGCCATATTCGGCGCGCCGATCGCTCACGAGGACCATGCAAGGCGCGCTTGTCACGCCGCGCTGCAAGCGCGGGATCGGTTGGGTGAATTTGCAGACGGGTTACGCGTTGAGCAGGAGATCAATCTTGGGTTCCGGATCGGGCTCAACTCGGGCGAGGTCGTTGTAGGCAAGATTGGTGACGACCTGCGCATGGACTACACCGCGCAGGGCGCAACCGTCGGCATTGCCCAGCGCATCGAGCAGCTTGCGGCGTCCGGGCACGTCTACGTCAGCGGGCACACCGAGCAGCTCGTGGCCGGCTTCTTCCGGCTGCGTGCGCTGGGAACGACCCACCTCGACGGTGTCGCCGAAGCCGTGCCGCTGTTCGATCTCGAAGGACCCGGCGGCGCGCGAACCCGGCTGGACGTCGCGATTTCGCGGGGACTGTCACGATTCGTCGGCCGCGGCCTGGAAATGCAGATCCTCGAGACGGCCCTGGCCCGGACCCGCAGCGGACATGGTCAGGTGGTCGGCATCGTCGGCGAACCGGGTCTCGGAAAGAGTCGCCTGTGCCTGGAGTTCGTGGCGCACTGCCGCAGCCTGGGGCTGCCGGTGTTCGAGGCGCACTGCCCGGCCCATGGGAGAAACATCCCGTACCTCCCTATTCTCGAACTGTTTCGCAACTACTTCGGTATCACTGCCGACGATAGTCCTTCCGGCGCGGGACGCAAGATCGCAGAGACGCTCGCATCACTCGATCCCGCGCTGGCGCCGAGCCTGCCGGTGCTGTTCGAATTCATGGGGATCGTTGATCCGGAGCACCCACCGCCACCATTGGATGCGGCGGTGAAGCAGCGCCAGCTTCACGATCTCGTGCACCGGGTAGTTCGTGCGCAGGATGCGCGCGGACTTGTGACCGTGACCCTGATCGACGACCTGCACTGGGTCGACGCCGGCTCGGACGAGTTCGTGAAACAGCTGGTCAACGCGGTCGCCGGCCGACGGAGCCTGGTTGTATTGAACTTTCGTCCTGAGTACACGGCTGCGTTCGCCTCCCGGCCGCACTACCAGCAGCTCCCGCTGGTGCCGCTGGAGGAGGCCCCGCTGCGCGAACTCGTCGCCAACCTGATCGGCCAGGATGCTTCGGTGCGTGCGCTGATGGACCGGGTGGTCGCGTGGACTTCGGGGAACCCGTTCTACACCGAGGAGCTGGTCAATTCACTGGTCGAAACGGGGGATCTTGCGGGGTCCGCAGGACACTACCGATTGGTGACTGCGCTGGAGCAGCTGGCTGTTCCGAAAAGCGTCCGCGCGGTACTTGCCGCCCGTATCGATCGGCTCCCGGAGACTGCCAAGCGGCTGCTCCAGACTGCAGCCGTCATCGGCAAGGAGTTCAGCGGTCCCCTGCTCCAGACGATCGCCGATCTCGCGCCCGGCGAATTCGCCGACGCCATCGAGCGGCTCAAATCCCGCGACTTCCTGCACGAGCGCACGCTCTATCCCACCTCTGAGTATGTTTTCAAGCATCCGTTGACTCACGAAGTTGCGTACAACTCGTTGCTGTCAACGCGTCGCCGGACCGTTCACGTTGCGGTTGCACGCGCGTACGAGAACGAGCGTGAGGACAGGCTCGACGAGCATGCTGCGCTCATCGCGCATCACTACGAGGAAGGGGGCGATATCGAAACGGCTGCGCGGTGGCATCGCCGCGCTGCGGAGTGGGTGGTCGGCCGCGACCCTTCCGCCGTCGCCCGCCATTGGCGACGCCTCCGCGATTTACTCGCCAGCCTGCCCGCTTCCGAAGAACGTGACCGCGAACGTGCGGCCAGCTCTGCAGCGCTTCTGCAGATGGCCATTCGAGTGGGCGCGCGCGAAGGTGACCCGGAGCAATACTTCGACGAAGCCCGAACGTTGGCTGAGCGCGCCGGCGATCGTCACCTCGTTGCCCTGGTTGGCGCTTACGGGATGTATCGATGTGTGGCCGACGGACAGGCCGAGCTCTACTGGAGCCACGGTGTCGAGTCGGCGCGCCTGGCCGATCTGACGGATAGCGCTGATCTGCAATTTGTCACCCGGATATTTCACCAGTACGGCGCAATGTTCTCCGGTCGCCTGACCGAATCCGTGGAAGTTGCCAACCTTATGATTTCCCGCGCCCAGGATGCTCCGCGACTCGGACACAGCCTGATGCAACAGGATCCACTGTCCACCTTTGAAGTGGGGTTGGCGATGGCGTCGTTTGCGCTGGGCGATCTGCCGGCCGCCGAACGGGCGGCCGCGGAAGCGCTGCGACTGAGCCTGGAGAGTGGTTGGAACGAGGGCCTGGTCTGCAGCGGTGGCTATGCCAGCAATTGCGCGGGCGCTCGAGGAGATCATGCCCGGCAATTGCAGCTCGCCCGTGAGGCATTTGATGTGGCGGAACAGCTGGGGAGTCAATTCTTTCGCGTCTGGATCCACGTAACGCTTGCAAAGGCGCTCCTGGAATCGGGCAATGCCAGCAGCGCTCTCGAAACACTCCGCCTTGCGGAGCAGATTTACGTTCAAGCCGGGGTGGGTGGGTTATGGTTGGGCGCACTGTACGGTCAGCTGTCGTCCACCGAATTCGCACTGGGGATGACGAACGAAAGCCGCGTGCATGCGCTGACAGGTGTCGAATATTGCAGGCCGCGCCTTCTACGGTTCGATCTATCGCCGTGGCTCGCGCTCGCACGCGCCGACATTGCGCTTGGACTCCGGGACGACGCATGAAAGACCCTCGAAGAAACCAGGATCCTCATCGCGGCTACGGGTGCGCGTTACTACCAGCCGTTCCTGCACGAACTTCGTGCGCGCTTCGCAGCACGATTCACTGCGCCCTGGTCGGAGGCGTCCGAGCAGGCCGCTGCACTCAGTCTGTTCGAGCGCTTGGGCATGCAGGCGCATGCGACCCGAATTGCAGGTGTTATTCGGGGGTGAAATCGTGATCCGGAGCGCGAGGTGAACTTGTTCGCCGCACTGCACTCTCGGCATGATGGCCGGTACGGCGCACCGACCGTGTGACCATTGCGAAGAGGACACGACGATGGCAGTGGCCTGGCAGGCAACGACAACCGCCGATTACGGCGCGGAGGAAGCCGCGATGGCGGCCTACCTGGAAGCGGGTGAGGCACGTGCGATGGCCCTCGGCAACCGTGGCCCCATCCGGTTCGATGAAGACGGGGCGCTCGCCGCGGACATTCTCGAAGCCTACTGGCGGGTAGGCTTCTACGTGTTCACCGGCGTGCTCGGCCGGGAGGAACTCGTCGACATCGAACAGGACGTCGCGGCGATCCTTGCCCGGGCACCCGTGAGCGAGGGGGCGTCAGTGGATGCCGGCGGACGGCCCGCGCTCGGTGCGGACTGCACGGCGCCCACGTTCTTCTGGGCACGACCGCTGGGTGATCCCTGGGGCGGCACCGCCGTCGCCAATGGACGCCATCCGGTTCGCATGTTCGAACCGACCCCGGGCCGCGATGCGCCGGAGAAGGTGATCATTCTCATCCTTGGCACGCTGCAGTTCTCCGATGCGTGCCTGCGCGTCTACGGGCACCCCCAACTCCTGGCGGTTGCGGCGGCGGTGAACGGCCCGGATTTCGCGCCGTTCAACGAAGCCCTGTTCATCAAGCAGCCCGGGCTCGGTGCTTCCGTCGCATGGCACCAGGATGGGGTCACGCACTGGGACAGCCCCACCCTTGACGCCGGCACGCATGGCTTCAATTTCATGGCGCAGCTGTACGGCTGCACCGCCGCCAACGGCGTGTGGGTAGTGCCGGGTTCACATCGCCAGGGGAAGATCGATATCAAGGCGCTGGTTGACGCCGCCGGAACGGTGCGCCTGCCCGAGGCGGTGCCGATGATCGCCGCACCGGGCGATGTGATCATCAGCAATCGGCAGACAGTGCACGGCTCGTTCGCGAACACCAGTCCCGCGCCACGGGTGACGGTGAATTTCGGCTTTCATCGCCGCGCCTCGGTGCTGGATGTCACGGCGGGTGGTGTGCACAACGCACCGGCGACGTACGACGCGGCGCGCATTCGCGAGCGGTCACGGGTGATCGGGTACGCGATCGATGCCCGACGCCAGCGCTTTCCGCACGAGGCGTCCTACGTGTACGCGCCCAATCGGGGCCACGAACATGAGTACCGCTGGACCGATGCGGCGCGCGCGAGCCTGCGAGATTACAACCTGCTTGATCTGAGCATTTGAGGCGGTATTGCGCGTGTCGGCCGCCTGCGCACCGGCGTCCAAGGCGGATGCGGGACGCCGTGACGCCGCATCATCGCGCCGCACGGGGCATCAGGCTCGCCGCCGCAGAAGTCCAAGCCCGCCGCGCGCAGTGCTGAACAGCCACACCGCCACCGGAACGGGGGCTGGATCCACCAGATTGGCCCGGATGTTCTGTGCGACGAGGTAGTGTCAGAGATCGATCGTCAGATCTGGGGCGAAGAAGCACGCGGGATCGACCGAACAGTTCGGATGCGAGTCGCCAAACGTCGGCAACGCCTCAGATGGGCGCAGTGTCGAACTGAGCCCCTCAGTGAAGGTTAGAGACGGGCCAAGCGGTCTCATTTAGTGACCTTAAAAGGCGATGCCACGTGACGCATAGGGACGCCGCGCGTGCGCCCAATCGAGATAGGTAACGCATCGCGAGGCACTAATACGGCTATGCAACTTCGCGCGGGTCACAAGTACGAGGGTGCTGGGGATGAGGGATTCAAAAGACACTGGTTTCGTCAGAAACTGCAGGGCGATTATCAAATTTCCGCTCCAAAACGCCCCCTACTCTCGCCCCTAAGTGCTACAAATTGCAGTGAATCGATTCGTATTTTATCTAGTTGATGTGGAGGCTAAACTTGCGACCAGTTGTAGTATCGCGCGCCGATCCTTGGGTTCAAGCGTGCGAAGTCTGCCGAGAAACTGGCGCTCCGCCGGAGTCAAAGGCGCTTCTCCAAATTGTAGCCAACTGGCGGTAACTCCTAATGCCTCCGCTAGTTCGGCAAGCAATCGGGGTTGACGAACCTGCCCAGTTTCGATCTTCGCAATCACCTCTCGAGAAACGCCCGACAAGTTCGCAAGGTCGGACTGCGTCAACCCCCTTTTTTTCCTTTGCGCGATCATCCGGCGTGCAATATCTCCCGCCTGCTCACGCCAAACGTCTCTTCCTGAGCACGAATTTAGGCTAATTCTTCCCATAACGTGATCCTTATCTTGGTAGAGACGGCGCTTCAGAACATCATACTTTGCCGGTCGTCGATTCCAGGAAGATGTACCTTTCCATTATGTCGAATCGGGTGAGCAAGCACTTCCCGATCCATTCTTTCACGTACATCGTCACGCTCCGCACGCGCGCGACCCCAGCGTTGTATCCACCAGTTTGAGACTTCTGGAATCGCCTTACACGAAGGATCGAAAATCCAATCGGGCTCCGGGTCCATTCCGAGGAGATATCGGTCAAGATTCTTCACTAACTTCACCCCGTACATGCACCGCTCGATGCCATGGACCAGCAGTTCATCGGCACTAAGGCCAAGAGCGATAAGACCATCTCGTAGCCCCCTCAGCTTTGGACTTGTTCCTTCACCAAATACATTGTTTGCCTTCCACCCCCCCTTACGGCCCTGTACGAAACGCTCTAGTTTTTTCAATGTTCGCGAAGAAAAATGAAACGTGCCGATGCCCTGTGTACGCGACACGGAGTGATCCTTTATAAATTCGTACCGGATCGCTTCCGTGGGCTCTCCACCGATGAATTGGGCCGTCATACCAAGCCGGTCATATTGGTTCGGGCGCCGACCGTATAAGCTCGTAGTGCCGATGTAACAGAGATTCGCTGGCCGGACAATTGGGCGCCCAGCCATAGACGAAGCAATGATCCCCGGAATCCCCCGATACCGTCGCCTATACTCCGCAACTACTTCTGGCGTCACTGCGAGCATTGCCACAAGCTTGCCGCCTGCCAAGTGCGCGTACGGCGCGATGGCGCCGCACACGGTGAGGTCAGCAACCTCTGTGCCGACCGTTTTGCTGCGCGCGACCCTGACCGTCCTTGCGAGGAGATCGCGGCCACCGCTTCCCTCCGGGAGACCATCTTTGAGTTCTAACAGAAGCGGGATGAGCTTCGCTAGTTCGCTCGCACGTTTTGCGCGGAAGAGATACAACTCTGCGCGAGCGACACATGCCTCCTCAGTTGAGACGTCGTCGTCCGACTTGTACTCCTTCGCTTCCATAAGTCGATGGTGTTGCGCCCTCGCAGCGAGACCTGCGTCCGCGCATGCGGCTGCAGTTTCGCGAGTCCATGAATTGGGATCGGCGGGAAGGAGTTTGTCGCGCACGAGGTCGACAATATAAATCTCCTGGACCGCGTTCTGGACAACCTTTCGTGCCCAAGAAAGCACCACTGCCGGTTCAGACGCCTGGAGGCGTTCGACCACCTGGTCGGTATCCCATCCGATGAATCTATCGCGCGGCCCGAGACGCACCGCTGCGCTGCCGAGCGCAGCGATCCCGATCACTGGGTGAAATGACACCGCACGATCGCGCACCAGGAATTGCAGCGATCTTCCGGGCGAGCTCTCGTACGGGCTGGACCACGTGTGTCGAAAGTAACGCCAGATATCCTGCGTCCGCAGCCCTGTGAGTTCGCAAACGCCCTCGGATGTAACGAACTGAACGTACGGATCAACCAGGGCGTCGAGCGGCGTACCCTCCGCGAGCGCTCGCGTCAACGCACGTCCGTCGCGCATCAAAGACAGAATCGACGTGCGCGTTCCACGGTACAGGCGCCAATGCTCCATTCTCTCCACGAATTCGCGCACGGAAGGCTTCATCAGTTGCTCATCGCGCCGGACTAGCAGGCGCTGCCGCAATATCTCACGCGGCACGGTCGCGAGCGGGCGCAGCCCGTACAGATGCTGATTTCGGAATTCGAGCATCCATCCCTGCTGCACGAGGTCTCCGACGACACTCGCGAACGACTCGGCCCACGAGCGTTCGTCTTGATCCTTAAATTTTTGTGCTCGGGACTGGGCGAGCGCGATTACCTCTTCGACCTCGCTGGCGCCATCACGCTCGACCGCGACCGTTGCGATGCGCGCAAGGAGCACAAGGGTGGCGCGGACAAACGCTGCTGCTGGCCGTCCCGTGATCGGCTCGCTGGTGAGCTTGGCCCAGTCGATCATCGACTTGCGAGCAGGACGTCCATCGCCTGGCTCCAGGCCGCGCGAAATGCTTCCAGCACCTGCCGCTCTTTCGGTTGGGTGAAAGACGCGTCTGCGCGCGCCGCAGCGAGCATCATGAGGCGGATACCGTTGGCGACATGCTCCGGATTAAGTTCCTTCCCCGAAATGATCGGGCCGTACACCTGCCGGTAAAACGGGTGACGCGGATTGATGACGCCGACGATGGCGTTGCCGAGGCGCATTGGCTCGAGGAAGACCGATGAGGCGAGTTCGTCTTCGAACAGGTGATAGGTGGTAGCGCCACTCTTAGCGGATTCCGCTATCCGCCGCAGCATAGGACTGCGCTCGACGAGCGACCTCAGTCCGGAAGATTTAGTCACATCCCGCGACGGAGGAAGTGGAGCCATGCGGGGATCGCGCGAGACTGCGATTTGCTCCGCCGAGTCAGTGGCTTTCGCAGATTTCATCATCGCAAAGGTGTCTCGAACGCGCGCGTTCAACGCCTTTGCAGTGGTCTCCATGAAGCCGGTCAGAGCTTCGGTGAGATAGTCCTTCGGGCGGATCTGCTGCTTTGTATGGGTAATGCCGAACGCCTCATCGAGCACGGGATCGAAGCGGACTTCGCAGCGCCACCAGTCGTCGTAGTTCTCGCGGCGTTTTGCACCCATGAAGAACCAGCCGTAGTCGACCTCCCGTCCCGCGCGCACGATCGAGACACCGGCGCCGTTCGCAATGCCGAGGTCGCGCTTCTGATCGTTGCTTAGGTCGAACCACGCGTCGACCGGGAGTTCGGAGAATACCACCTCGACCTTACCGATTTCGCTCGCCTGGTCCTGCGGATCGGCGTACACCTCGCAGGTCCAGGTAGATTGGAAGGGCCGTGCGCCGCTGTGGACTGCCTTGCGTTCTAGGTAAAGGGGATCGATCGGCTTCAGTAGTACGCCGTTTATCTCGATCTTGACGCCGCGAAGGAGAAAGTTTCGGAAAGTCCGTCCGAGCGAGGCGCCGAGACGTTTGACCAGCGTCGATGGCCGTCGGCTTTCTAGACGATCGCAACGCTCCCAAACGACGGTCGTTCCGTGCCTATTATCAACCCGATCGATACCATTGACGGACTTGTGCCGCACCGGGTCGGGCACCTCCACGACCTGGCCCATGGCAATCTCGTCAACATCGAGGTGCGTCGTCAACGCCGATGCTTCCGATTGCCAGGTGTAGACGCTCACGCGTCGCGCTTGGCCCAGTGACGCGTTCGGCAGCCCCATGCCGAATCGACCGAGCCCCTTGCGGTCGTTGTACCGACCGCTGCCGCCAAACCGCATCGCTTGAACGAGCGTCGTACGGTCCATACCGATGCCGTCATCGGAGACTTGGATACGGGTGTCGGAGCCACTCATCGCGTCTTTCGCGTCGACGCTGATCCGCACTGTGCGCGCGCCGGCCTGAAGTGCGTTGTCCACGAGTTCCGCCACCGCGCTTGATGTGCTCTTGTAACCAGAGTCGCGCGTAGACAAGATGAACTTGTCCAAGGCGACGATTGAGTTCGACTGTTTGTTCAAGGCGGGGCTCCTCGCTTTTTCGGACCGAGCTGGCGAACGGCCGAGGGGTTGCCTCGGCCGCTGAGACAAAGTTTACGCCCCTACTACTTGGTCGTCACCCGAACCTGCTCCTCGATTTCCATCGCAACCGACGCGTCGTCGTCGAGCGTGCCCTGTGTCGTGAGGCTGCTGAGCGCTATTGCAAGTTGGCCGGACCAGAAGCCCCGTTCAGCCTTGTAGAAGATGCCGCGGTGGCCGTCTGCGTCGATCTCGCCGTCGGCGAGGACGAAGAGCAACACCTGCAGCGCGGACCTAACGTCACCCGACGCCTTCGCGTACAGGCGGGAATAGAAAGGGTGTGCGGTGTTCAGCACGATTCGCTTCTGCTCCCCCATGCGTCTAGGGATGTAAAATGGACCTTCCTCGATCGCCTCGACGCCGATATCCCATGGCCGCGTCTTCACCTCTTCCATGACCTGCTTCCGAACCTCTTCCTCGGGGTTTCCGCTCTCCTTCGTGCGCGAGGCGATCTCTTCTTCCAGGTTCTGCACCGCTTCCCTTTGCGCCTCCGGAGAGATGCGCGGCGTTCGAGTCTTGAACCGCTCGGCCTCCATCATCGCGTTCGCGGCCGGAAGTTCCATCGACTTCTCGATCTCGACCTTATCGATCTCGGCTCGAAGCTCATGATTTTCGCGTTTGAATTCGCGACGGATGTCGTTGACGATCGTGTGAAGGCCGCCAGCATTCTTACCATCCGTTCGTAGTTTCTCGAACATGTCCTCGTCGATGCGTATCTGCTGCTTCGAGGTCGTAATGCTGAAGTACTCGTCGAGTACCGGATCGAAGTCGATCTCGACCTTGACGTAGATGTCGTAGTTCTGAAATTTCGTCCATGACGGCTGGACCACATCGATTTGCCGGCCCTCGCGACATACCATGATGCCGTTGAGGCCGTGCTTGGGCGCCAGCACCTGATCCCAGCGCTTGTTTTTGCGCTCGCCGCTCGCGAAATTCTCCGGAGTGGCCCACGAGAACTGTGGGTGGAGGTAAGACGCCCGGATCTTGACGGTGCCCGTCTCCTTCCCATCTCGCGTCTGCACATCGAAAGCCCGCTCGATGACCTTCTTCGCCTTTACGGGTGTCTCGTCGACGAACCGCGCATGGGGAAGGAGAAACAGCGGGTCAATGGCTTGGCAATCGACACCATCGACTGCAATGCGCACCTCGGGAATCCAGTGGCGATAGATGATCCCGAACTGATGCAGGAGTCTCTGACGCAGCTTATTCACTTGGATCCAGCCGCTCATGCCCCGGAGGCGGTCAAGGTTCTCAAGCACGATGATCGTGCCAGACTCTAAGGTACGGAGATCAATCGGCTGGGTGAGTACCGGCTCATCATCACGATCAAGGGGCATCTGGAGTTGATCGAGAAGCCAAGAAGGTACTTTCGCCTTCCTAGCGGCAAGCAGTTCTCCGGTTGCCTTCGGATCGGAACTCGCATCGGCTAGTTTCTTGAGATCGATCGAGACCGCGTACCAGTCGTCGTCCTTGACCTTCGAGTACACGGTGTACGCGCAGGCGATGCTTACGCAGGAACTCGGGAGACCGTACCCGAAGCGTCCGAAACCGTGACGATCGTCTTCACGATCAGTGCCTCCCCAGCGAACGGCGTATCCGATCATGTCCTTGTGCATTCCCGTACCATCGTCGACGATCGCGATCATCGCCGGGTTTTTCGCTTTGCTGGAGTTCTCTTTGTCGAATCCAAGTCGGATCTCGACGGAGTTGGCGCCCGCTTGCACCGCGTTGTCGATCAATTCGGCGAGTGCCCAGGCTGGATCCTTATACCCGAGATCGCGCATGCCGCGGATAAATGCGTCTTGGAAAACAACGCCCTGGGTGCCGCCTTTAGATTTTTCACGCGCGACGTAGGCCTTCTGGCGCTCGATCGTGTCGAGGTGAAGTTGCGCCTTCTTCATGATGTGCCTCTCAGTGTCTTGGGTCGGAGCGTCCGTGTAGAAGATGCCCGGATGCTCGGTCGCTTCAGCGCCGTTGTTGATGTCAAATGTCATTTTACAGTTTCCTATCGTTTGGCCGACCGCATTGGGAGCCGGCAAGGAAGGGGGTCCGTCAAAAAGGGGAGGTCGACGCGCCCCCTGATACGTCGACTACCATTCTTGGTGCGTCGGTTAGTTAAGCGTGTGGCTCTGAGGGACTGCGGACCGGAGTGCGCTAGTGCCTTTCACACGCGCATTGCATACTGCCTGAATCGAGACTCCCAGATTGGCAGCGATCTCGCGGTCGGTGTAGTCGGCCAAGACAAATTCGATTATGCGCCGTTGAACCTTGGGCAGTGCCGCAATTGCAGCACGAAGGGCGGTCGCTGTCTCTTCGCGTACGGCCAGAGTGAAGACCGGGTCACCGTGACACGTAGCAGCCGATTCTGCCTGATGTGTAGCGGGATACTCGTCGTCAACGTCGGCGTTCGCGCATTCTTCATTGAGACTGACGAAATCGGGGTGGAGGCGCTTCAGTGCATCGACGCAGTCACTCACTCGGGATGGGAGCACCGCAAGACGGTAATGGTGTGCCGATTTACCTCGTGAAGGGTCGAAGCGGGCATCGATCCGGGCAAGGTCCAGCAGAGCCAATTGAACCAGATCTTCTTCGAGCCCGCGCTGGCGGGCCCACCGAGCGACTCGCTGCTTGCGGATCGCAGTTTGGTAGCTGCGGAGGTTAATAAGGAAGTCAGCTGTGAAAACGACCGCACCGGTGGCGGAAGGAGTCGACGCATCAAAGGCCATGGGGAGCCCTCCTGAGTGATCTGCCATTGATAAGTACGGCCCGAAGGACACGCACTGTAACGACAGGTGGAGGTCTGGCCTCGGCGCGATTCGACTCTTTGCCTGTAGACCCTCTTTAGGAGCCCGGTGAGAGCAGAACAACCGCCTGTGCATTGGGAGTCTACGGTTCGAGGCATGGAATTATCAACGTCCGTATCCCAAAACGGACTCGGGGAAAGCTCGGTTATGGGAGCGTGCGCTCCCGCTTGGTTCCCTCGGGGCGACTATGCGACCTAGTCCTCGCTGTCGACAGGGGCGGTGCTCCGCGTTCGCCAACAAGAGAAATTCGAATGTGTGTGCCTCCATCTTGCAGCACAACGACCGAGTTGGGTACTTAAGTAAAGTCGCCAAACAGGTCCACCCAATTCGACTCTCGGCACAATTATTTGTAACTACGGACGCTGCGAGAGCAGCACGCCCCTCGGGACCTCTCAAACCTGGTCGAGATAATCTGCGCCTGCACAATTGTGCGATACTCAACGAGATGCGGACCTTTATCGCTTCATTGGAGAAGCGAACTGGTGCCGGATGAGGGATTCGAACCCCCGACCTTCGGTTTACAAAACCGCTGCACTACCACTGTGCTAATCCGGCGTGTCGCAAGGCGTGGCCATTCTAGGGACTGGGGTGGGGGTCGGCAATTCGCGCGCAGTCGATGGGTTGCGTGTTCGCGGTGACGGGCAGCGTGGAGATGTCCGTGTAGCCCACGGCCAGGTTCGCGCGGAGCCAGGTGTGTTGCTTCTTCTCCACGCGCGGCACCACGATGGGCTGGTAGCCGCGCTGGTTCATCTCGGAGAGGCGCCGGTTCACGGCATCCTGCGTGCTGAAGAGGCCGAGCGAGATCGCGTTCTTCAGTCCTTCGCGCTGGATCAGCAGGAAGTCGCTCACGCCTTCGCGCGTGAGATCGGCCACGCGGGCGCGTGCTTCCTCGGCGGTCTTGGGCGCCAGGTAGACCCAGAAGAAATGCCGCGTGCGCACCACCTGTGTCACGCGGTGCAGTTCGGTCGCGCGCGGCGCGAGCCACGCTTCCACGGTGTCTGCATCGCGCGCCTGCGCGAACGGTCCGATGTTCATGCAGGTGTCCGCGGCCACCGCGGTGGCGCGCGCGGTACGTTCGACGATGACGGGTCCTTCGGCCGCGCCCGCTTCCGTCGCGGGCGGCGAGGCGGGCGCGGGAGTCGCCGGTGGCGTGGCCGACAAGGTCTCCGACGCGGAGTCGGCGATGTCCGCGGCGGGCGATGCGGGCACCGCCACGGCGGGCGCCTCCTCGGGCAACGCGAGCGGCGTGACGCCGGCATCCACGGCCGGTGTGGCGGGCAACGTCTCCGCTTCCTCGGACATCGCGGAGAGGTTGGCGGGCTCCGTCAACGCGTCTTTCTTGAGCGGCGGCAGCGCCTCCAGTTCCCGCAGCAGGCGCAGGCTCGGCGCGTTGGGCGGCAATGGCGCCGGCGGTGCTGCCTGCCGCTGGGCCTGCTGCAGCCGCTGCTCCGTGCGCCAGCCGAAGTAGACCACGTTCGCAAGCACCAACAGCAACGCCAGCCACTTCATCCGCGCACGTCGTTGTTCAATTGTCCGCGTCGGCGGCGATCGCGAGCCCTCGCAGCACGAGGTCCGGCACCACGTCCATGGGCACCGGGCTCAGTTCGCGGATCACGGCGGCTTCGCCACCGGTCGCAATCCACTGGGGGGACTCGTGGAGTTCGCGTGCCCAGCGCTCCGCCACCCGCGCCAGGATGCCGGCCATCGCTTCGCGGCACCCCAGCGAGATCGCGTGCGCGGTGTTGGTGGCGAAGCGATCCACCGTCTGTACTTCGTCCAGCGCGAGCTGCGCGGTGCCTTGCGTGAGACTCCGTGCCATCAGCGACAGCCCGGGCGCGATGAGTCCGCCGCGGTGTTCGCCGGCGGCGGTCACCACGTCCACGGTGAGCGCGGTGCCGGCGTCCACCACGCACACGGCGCCACGCACCTGGGCAAATCCGGCCAGCGCGGCCAGCCAGCGGTCGATGCCGAGCTGCGCAGGGCGGTCGTACAGGGTGCGCATGCCGGCGCAGGCCGCGCGTACCGTCGCGTACTCCGGGGCGATGTCCCAGCGTTCCTGGCACCAGCGGTTGAGCGCGTTCGCGATGGCGTTGCCGGCCACGTTGGACACCAGCACCGCGGTCGGCTTCTGCAGCGTGCCGAAGATCTTCGTGAACGCATCCGGTGCCGCCAGGCGCCGCCACTCGCATGGCGGCAGCAGGCCGATCACCCCGCGCGACTCCGTGCCGCCCTTGATGCGGGAGTTGCCGATGTCGACCAGCAGTCTCACGCGGTGACTATCCGCACGTGCCCGGACAGGAACTTCTCGATTCCGTCTGCATGCGTGATCACGAGCATGCCGCTCGGATCCACGCCCTCCGCGCGGCCGGTGACCACGCGGTCTGGCAGTTCCAGCTGCACCCGGTGGCCGCGCAGCGCGTCGTAGCGCGCCCATTCATCCACGAACGGGTGGAAGCCGTGCGCGGTGAACTGCTGCAGCACTTCCACCAGGTCGGACAGCAGCGCGGCGGCGATGCGATTGCGCCCGGGCGGATCCGCCAGCGCTTCGCAGAGATCCGCCACCGGCTGCGAGATCTGCGCGCGCACGGATTCCGGGATGTGCGCGTTCAGGCCCACGCCAATCACCACCGTGCTCGGCCCGCCGTACTCGGCGCGCATCTCGATGAGAATCCCGGCGAGCTTGCGGCCGTGGTGCTGCACATCGTTGGGCCACTTGAGCTTTACGTCATTGAGCCCGAAGCTCTCCGCCGTGCGCGCGACTGCGATCCCCACCGCCAGGCTGAGCGCGCTCATCGTGTGCGGCGGCGCCTCGAACCGCCAGCCGATGGAAAGACAGATCCCGCTGCCCGGCGGCGCGATCCACACGTCCCCGCGGCGTCCGCGCCCCGCCGTCTGGTACTCCGCCAGCAGCGCGTGTCCGTGCACCGGCGCGTGCGCGGCCTGCTGCAGCAGCTGCTGGTTGGTGGAATCGATGATGTCCACGCAGCGGAGATCGGTCAGCGTGTCGCGTGCGGTCTGTCGGAGCAGTGCGCGGATCGCGTCTGCAGCGAGGAACTCGAATGGTCGTGAGAGTCGGTAGCCTTTGCCGGGTACTGCGAAGATTTCGAGTCCCAGGCCCTGCAGGCGCTGCACGCGGCTCCACACCGCGGCGCGCGTGACCTGGAATTCCTCCGCCAGGGCCTCGCCGGAGTGGGCCTGTCCGTCGTTGATCCGCGCGAGCAGTTCGAATGCCTTGTCGCTCATCGCGCGGATCAGCGCGAGGGGTCGGAACCCGGCTTCTTGTGCAGGGGGGAGCCGTCCAGCACCACGGTGTCCTGGTTGGGGATCTCACCGAGGTCACCGGTGACGTCGAAGATGTCATCGCTTACCGTCTTCACCGGCGGGCTCTCGGGCGGCGTTTCATCGAACATCCCGGTGTCCGTGAAGTCCTCCGCGGAGAGATCGGCCGCGCCCACTTTGCCGGGGGCCTCCGGCAGCAACGTGGTGGGCGCATCGAAAGTCCCCGTCTCCGTGAAGTCATCCTGGTTCAGGTTCGGAACCAGGGTGTCGGCGGTATCGCGCGCCAGGGTGGTCAGCTCGCCAAAGCGCCCGGTATCGAGCGGTGGCCGCGTGGTGGCACCGCCGGGGGACATCAGGATCTCGGTGGGCGGCACGTAGTTGCTGGTTTCGTCGTCGTCCCCCAGGCCGGGCGGCATGCTCGTGATGTCCAGCACGTCCAGGTCCGCGTCCTGTTCCGGCGTGGGTCCCTTCATCAGGTCCGGGGCCGGGCCCACGGTGCCGTCGTCGAAGAACGCGGAGGCATCCGCGTCCAGGTCCAGCATCGCGTTGGCCGCGGTGCCGCTGGGCCGCAGGGTGGAATCCCGCTGCATCGGTGCGGCGGGCTCTGCCGGTGCGGTGTCCAGCGGCCGCATGCCGGCCAGCGCCACCGTGGCCGCGGCTTCGTCGTCGAACGTGGAATCCCCGTCACCGGGTTCCGGGGGCGCCGCCGGCGGCGTGTACGCGCCCTGTGACCCGCTGCCGCTGAAGAACGCCTCGCGGTCGGACTCCAGGCTGTCCAGGTCGCCTTCCTTGGTGATGTCGAACGGGTCTTCGTCCGGCGCTGCCGTGCCCGGCACCTGCGCCAGCGCATCGGCGTTCAGCCATGCCGTGGTGGCGCCGCTGATCGCCGCGCCGGCTGCCGCACCCTTCGCGGCGGCCGGGAAGCTTGCAGTGTCCTGCCGCAGGGATGACGCGCTTGCGCTCAGCGTGGCGTCCTGCGACGCCACGATGGTCTGGTCTCCGCTGATGCCCACCACGGTACGCGTGGAGTCGGCCATGTCGGGGTACGAGAATTCGAACTCGAACTTGTGGAACTTCACGCGATCGCCATGCTTCAGCATGCGTTCGCCGAGCACGCGCTCGTTGTTGACGAACGTGCCGTTCACGCTGCCCTGGTCCACCAGCCAGAACGCCATGTCCTTGAACTTGACGATGGCGTGGCGGCGGCCAATGGTCGCCTTGTTGACCACGAAGTAGTCCAGGTGCTCGGTATCGCTGCCCGCGGTGCGGCCGACGATCAGCTGGCGTTCGCTGGTGATGCGGCGGGCGGAATCGGACGTGATGCCGTGCACGTCGATCAGGAACGCCTCCGCGATCTTGGGCCTGGCGGAGGCCGCGGCCGCCGGGCCTGCGGGAACGCCGGCGCTGTCCGCGCCTGCCGCGGCGTTGCGCTTGCCGCGCAGGAAGAACCACGCCAGCACCGCCAGCAGCACGCCACCGCCGCCGGCGCCCAGCAGCAGGCTCTGCATGGACATCGCCCCGCCTGCCGGTGCCGCCGGTACGTCTTCCGGACGCACCACCACCGCTTCGCCGGACGGCGCATTTTCCAGTTCCTTCATCAGCTGTTCGACGGGTACGCCGGTGTCCTTGGCCAGCTGTTCCAGCGCCGCGCGCTCGTCGGCCGTCAGTTCCACGCCGCCGGGTGCCGGCTCGGCCGGTGCCGCCGCGGGCGCCGACGCCTCGGCGGCGGGCGGTGCCGGCGCGGCGGGTGCCGCGGGCGCGAGATCGATGACCGGCGCGGGCTCCGGGGCAGGTGCCGCGGGTGCTGCTTCGGGTGCGGGCTCGGCGACCGCGGGGGGCGACTCCGGCGCCGCCGCTTCCGGCGCGGCCGGCGGCGACGGTGTGGCTGGCGCCGGTGCTTCCGCCGGGGCCGCGACGGGCGCCTGCAGACGTTCGCGCATCTGCGCGTAAGCGCCCGCGAGATCTGCTGGCATCACCGCGCGCACCGCTTCGCCGCCCGTGGCGGCCGCCAGGCGGTCGATCAGCAGCAGGTCTGCGTTCTCGGTGAACGCGATCGGCATGATGCGGATGTTCGCCGCTGCCGCTTCCGCGGTGAGCTCATCGCGCAGCCACGCCGCGCGCTCGGTGTCACGCGCCAGGGTGCCGGTATCCACCACGCCGTCGGAAACGAAGACGATGGTCTGCCGGACGTCCGGGCGTCCCTTGGACTTGAGTTCGAAGATCGCGCGTTCGATCGCGGCAGGGCTGTCGGTGAACTGGCCGCGGTAGTTCATGCCGCGGAGACTGCCGGTCAGGGTGGCCTTGCCGGCGTCGTCCGCGTCCGTCAGCGGCGCCACGAGCCGGGCGCTCTGGTCGAACAGGATCACACCGGCCCGGAAGTCTGCCGGCAGCGACTGCAGGAACTCCACCGCGGAGGATTTCGCGAGCAGTTGCGGGTCAATCTTGCGCATGCTGCCCGAGTTGTCGACGACGAGGATCACGTCCTGCGGCTCGGCGTGCGCGGCAACACCCGCGACGGCGAGGCAGGCCAGGAGGAACACGCGATGAAGGATTCTGTTCATGCTCGACTCTCTCGTCTTTGTCGGTGACCTTCCCGGGCTCAGCCGCCGGGCGAATCGCCGCTGGCCGCCGGGCGCGCCGGATCGCGGCACCATTCGCTCCACGACCCGCAGTAGAGCCGCGGTTCAGCCAGACCTGCATGAACCTGGGCAAGCACATTGTGGCACGCGGAGACACCGGAGCCGCAGTAATGCACCGTGGTCGCGTCGGGTAGTGTACCCAAACTCTCCGCCAATGCCTGCCGCAGCGCGGCCGGCGCAAGGAAGCGCCCGTCGCTCCCGAGATTGCGTTGCCAGAAGTGGTTGCGCGCGCCGGGAATATGGCCCGCGCGCGGATCGATCGGCTCCTGCTCTCCGCGGTAGCGCACCGGGTCGCGCGCATCGAGCAGCGGCAGGCCGGGATGGATGTCGTCCAGCAGCAGCCGGCGCGCAGTGCGCGGGGCGGGATTGAACGACCGCGGCCTGGCCTGCTCGTCCCCGCGGGCCGCCGGCCCGCCGGCTGCGCACCACGCCTGCCAGCCGCCATCCAGCACTTGCACGGCATCGTGCCCCAGGTAGCGGAGCAGCCACCATAACCGCGCCGCGGCGAGCCCGCCACCCGCTGCATCGTAGGTCACCACGTTCACACCGGGCCCGATGCCGAGGCGCCCGAACACCGCCGCGGCGTGGTCCGGCGTCGGCAGCGGATGCCGCCCGTGATCGGTGACCGGCGGTCCGGAGAGATCGCGATCGAGGTGCGCGTAGACTGCCCCGGGAATGTGTCCATCCGCGTAAGCGCGCGCACCAGCGTCCGGATTCGCGAGCTCGAAGCGACAGTCGACGATAGTGACGTCACGGGAGCCAAGGCGTGTCATCAGCTCGGCGACGGTGATAAGGGTTCCGGGCATGGGAAGCGTCCGTGGGAAGAGCCCCATTCTAAATTGAGAAATTGGGGTCAGAGTCGCAATTCGTGAACGCGGCGTCAGAATCCGAGTTCTGCGAAACCGGAAAGCTTGGGGTCAGAGTCGGAAATCGAGGGGGAATCGGCGTCGAATGATTTTCGCGCAACGGAGAAACTGTACTCTGACCCCAGTTCTTGTGCTTCTGCTGGCGGCAATCGGCCTCGGCGGTTGCGCGTCGCTCGAGTACTACGGGCAGGCGGTGCGTGGTCATTGGGGCGTGATGGCAGCGCGCCGGCCGATCGCCGACGTGCTGGCGGATCCGGCGACCCCGGCGCCGCTGCGGCACAAGCTTGCACTTGCACGCGCGGCGCGTGACTTCGCGAGCGATCGGCTGACATTGCCGCGGAACGCGAGCTACACCGTCTACACTGCGCTCGATCGCCGCTACGTGGTCTGGAACGTCTTCGCCGCGCCACGCCTGTCCCTGGAACTGAAGGAATCGTGCTTCCTGGTGGTGGGTTGCCTGGGCTACCGCGGATACTTCTCCGAACCTGCTGCCAGGTCCGCCGCCGCCGCGCTGCGCCGGGACGGGTACGACGTCTACGTAGGCGGCGTCGCCGCGTACTCCACCCTGGGCTGGTTTGCCGATCCGCTGCTCAGCTCGATGCTGCACTGGGAGGATGCGGTGCTCGTGAAGACGCTGTTCCACGAGCTCGCGCATCAGCGTCTGTACGTGCCGGACGACGCCACGTTCAACGAGAGCTTCGCGACCGCGGTCGCCGAAGCGGGTTACGCGCGCTGGCGGGAGGAGACGGCGGAAGGCGCCGGCCTGCCCGCCCACGTGTCCCGCGATGCCGAGTTCATCGCACTGGTGATGCGGCACCGGCAGGCGCTCGCGGCGCTTTACGAAAGTCCGGGTCCGGCCACGGAGAAACTCGCTGCAAAAGCCGTGCAGCTCGCGCGCCTGCGCGAGGAGTTCGCCGCCCTCGGTGCCAACTGGCCGGACCGCGCAGATTACGCGCGCTGGCTCGCACGCGATCTCAACAATGCGAAGCTCGCGTCTGTCGGCACCTACCACACGCACGTACCCGGATTCACCGCGCTGCTCGTGCGCCGGGACGGCGACTTCCCCCGCTTCTTCGCCGCGGTCGACCGGCTCGCGGACCTGCCGCGAGCATCGCGTGATGCCTGTCTCGAGGCGCTTGCGGCAGGTCCCGCGCACGTGCCCGGCCCCTGTGGCAACGTGCTCGGCGCGCCTGAATAACCGGCGGTTTCATCGTTAAGCGAAAACGGAATATCCAGGCCGCGCAGCGCGGTGTTCTACTACGGCCCCAACCGCTGCGGGGACCCCGATGCATGTCACGTTCGTGAAGAAGATCCTGGCCGACGGCAGCGCCTGCCGGAAATGCGCGGATATCGAGGCGCGCCTGCGCAGCGCCGGGCTGTGGCCGCGCATCGACGCGGTCGCGGTCGCCGACGAGCGCGACCCGCACAGTGAAGGCTGGGCCCTCGCGCGCCGCTTCGACGTAAGCGCGGCGCCGTTCTTCGTGGTTCGCGACGGTGATACGACGCGGGTCTACACCATCTACCTGCAGTTCGTCCGCGAGATCCTGGCGCCCGCACTCCCGCCTGGCGCCTGAGCCGCTCCGCCGCGACTCAGTGTTCCGGCAGCACCAGCCCCTCGAACAGTGCCTCCACCGCCTCCTTGTCCGGCGCCGCCGCCGCCGCATCCACGAGCTCGCGCGTCAGGTGCGGCGCGAAGAACTGGATCAGGTCGTACATGTAACGGCGCAGGAACGTGCCGCGGCTGAAGCCGATGCGCGTGACGCTGTAATCGAAGAGATGGCTCGCGTCCAGCGCGACGAGCCCTTCGTCGTGCACGGGGTCGAACGCCAGGTTGGCGATGATGCCCACCCCGAGCCCGAGCCGCACGTAAGTCTTGATCACGTCTGCGTCCGTCGCCGTGAACACCACGCGCGGCACCAGCCCTTCGCGCCGGAACGCCTCGTCCAGCTGTGACCGCCCCGTGAACCCGAACACGTAGGTCACCAGCGGGTAGGCGGCGATCTCCGCGAGCGTCAGGGTACCGACCCGCGTCAGCGGATGCTCGGGCGGCACCACGATCCCGCGGTTCCAGCGGTAGCACGGCAGCATCACCAGGCCATCGAACAGCTCCAGCGCCTCGGTCGCGATCGCAAAATCCACGCCGTGCGACGCGGCGAGTTCGGCGATCTGCACGGGCGAACCCTGGTGCATGTGCAGCGCCACTTCCGGGTACTTCGCGATGAAGCGCTTGATCACCGCCGGCAGCACGTAGCGCGCCTGGGTGTGGGTGGTGGCGATGGACACGCTGCCGCGGCGCTGATCGGCGTGTTCCTGCGAGATCCGCCGGATATTGTCCACCTCGGTCATGATGCGGCCGGCGAGGCTGACGATCTGCTGCCCCGCCGGGGTGATCTCGGTGAGCTGCTTGCCGGCGCGCAGGAAAATCTGCACGCCCAGTTCATCCTCCAGCTGCCGGATCTGCTTGCTGACACCAGGCTGCGACGTGTACAGCTTGTCTGCCGTCGCTGACACGTTCAGGTTGTTGCGCGCCACCTCCCAGATGTAGCGGAGCTGCTGGAGTTTCATCGGTTCGCCCTTGAGATCCCGGACTGACTGCGCCGATTATAGGCACGGCCGGGCCGCGCGTCGGTGCCGGCCGCGCATCGTCACAGTGGAGTATTTCGCCGTCCGGGATCCGTCGATCGAGAACACAACACCAAGCGTTGGAGGGGAGAACGTCATGTACAAGGCCACGAAGGGCAAAGTGCTGCCGACCGCGATGGTCGGCTCGTTTCCGAAACCGTCCTGGTTCAACCAGAGTCTCCACGGCCGGCCGTTCAAGGTGGCCATGGGCGATTCGCTCTACCGCGAGCAGTACCTCGATTCGGTGGCCGCGTGCGTCAACGAGCAGGAGCGCGCCGGGCTCGACATCCTCACCGACGGCGATACCCGCTTCGATCTCGAGGTGGGCGGCCGGTCGTGGTTCTTCTACACCATCGAACGCCTCAACGGCATCAGCGGCTTCCGCGACCAGTCGCACTTCCTGGACTACGGCGAGTTCAAGCCGGGCCATATCCTCTACGAGGTGCAGGAGGCGTACCACCCGCCGGCCGTCACCGGCAAGATCACGCGCGGGCCGCTGCATTTCACCGCGATCTGGAAGACCGCGCAGAAAATGACGCAGAGGCCGCTGAAGTTCGGCACCATCAGCGCCACCTGCCTGCCGATGATGCTGTGGAACGAGCATTACCGGAACGACGAGGAGATGATCTGGGACATCGCCTGCGCGCAGAACGAGGAACTGAAGGAACTGGCCGCCGCCGGCTGCCCGGTGATCCAGATGGAGGAACCGCCGCATCACTTCGCGTGCTGCGCGCACCCGCCGGCCAAGGACAAGGATCTCGAGTTCTACACCAAGGCGTTCAACCGCGAAATCGAAGGCGTGAAGACCGAGATCTGGGCGCACACCTGCTGGGGCAACCCCAACCAGCAGAGCTTCTACTGGGAGCGCCCGTCCTACGAGCGCTCGCTGCCCTACCTGCTGGCGCTGAACGCGGACGTGCTGGGACTGGAATGCGCCAGCAACGAAGGCCGCGATCTCTCCCTGCTGAAGCACGTGAAGACCAGGAAGAAGATCGCCATCGGCGTCGTCGACCACACGCGCACCACGGTGGAGTCGCCCAAGCTCGTCGCGTCCATCATCCGCAAGGCGCTGGAGCACGTGCCGCCGGAGCGTCTGATCATCACCGCGGACTGCGGGTTCGGCCGTGAAGGCCTGTCGCGGCGGATCGCGCATTACAAATGCGTGGCGCTGGTGATGGGGACGAACATCGTCCGCAAGGAACTGGGGCTCGACCCCGTGTACGTGCGCGCGGCGGATCCGAAGTTCGCGTTCCGCGAGGACTGACCGCGCGGCGGCGCTTCATCCCGACGCGAGACAGCGCTCGATGACGCCGATGACGTCCTCGAGCCGCTGGCTCGCGTTGAACACGCCGGCGGCGCCAGCCGCTTCCAGCATCGGCACGTCCTCCGGTGGGATGGTGCCGCCCACGAACAGCCGGATGCCGGCGCCATCGTGCTCGCGCAGGCTCGCCACGGTGTCCCGGACGAGATCGAGGTGACTGCCGGACAGGATGCTCAGGCCCACCGCGTCCACGTCCTCCTCCACCGCCACCCGCGCGATGTAGGACGGCGACTTGCGCAGGCCCGTGTAGATGACCTCCGCGCCCGCATCCCGCAGCGCGAGCGCGATGACCTTGGCACCCACGTCATGCCCGTCCAGGCCGGGCTTCGCGATGAGGATCCGTCGGCCCTTCAGGCTCATAACCGTACCGGCTCCTGGAATTCGCCCCATTCCTGCTTCAGCGTCGTGACCATCTCGCCGATCGTCGCGTACGCGTGACAGCAGTCCACGAGGTACGGCAGCAGGTTCTCACGGTCGTTTGCCGCGGCGCTGCGCAACCGCCCCAGCGTGGCTTCCGCCTGTGTGGCATCGCGCGTGTCGCGCACCCGTTCATAACGTTCCACGACATTGCGCGCGCTCGCCGCGTCCACCCGGAACGTCTCGCCGATCGCGGGCGGCCGATCGTCGCCATGGCGGAAGAAGTTCTCACCCACCACCACGCGCCGCCCGGCATCGATGTCGCGCTTGCGCTCGAGTGCGCGCTGCGCGATGCGCGCCTGCAGGTAGCCGTCCTCGATGGCCTTGACGGTACCGCCGTAGGCATCGATCTCGCAGATCACCCGCTCGATGTCCGCTTCCATGCGATCGGTCAACCACTCCACGAAGTAGCTGCCGCCGAGCGGATCCACCGTGCGCGCGATGCCGCTTTCGTAGGCGACGATCTGCTGGGTGCGCAGCGCGATCTCGGCGCTGGTCTCGGTGGGGATCTGGAACGCCTCGTCGTACGCGCACGTGAAGATCGACTGCGCGCCGCCGAGCACCGCGGCCATGTTCTCGATGCCCACCCGCACGATGTTGTTGTACGGCTGCTGCGCGGTCAGTGACGACCCCCCGCACACCACGCCGAACCGGAACATCAGTGCTTTCTCGTCCGTGACCCCGTACTTGTCACGCAGCACGCGGGCCCACAGCCGGCGCCCTGCCCGGAACTTGCAGACCTCCTCGAAGAAGTCCATGTGCACGTAGAAGAAGAACGACAGCCGCTTCGCGAAGTCGTTCGGATCGGCGCCGCGCGCGAGCAGCGACTCGACGTAGGTGAACGCGTTCGCGAGCGTGTACGCCATCTCCTCCACCGCGGTCGAGCCCGCGTCGCGCACGTGCGCACCGGCGATGCTGATCGGGTTGAAGCGCGGCGTCTCGCGGTTGGAGTACAGGATGGTGTCCGCGATCAGCCGCAGCGACGGCCGCACCGGGAATATCCACGTGCCGCGCGCCACGTACTCCTTGAGGATGTCGTTCTGAATGGTGCCGGTCAGCCTGGCGCGCGGGATCCCGCGCCGATCCGCGACCGCGAGGTACATCGCGTAGAGGATGGCGGCGGTGCCGTTGATCGTGAACGAGGTGGACAGCCGCGCGAGATCCAGGCCGTCGAACAGCACCTCGGCTTCGGCGAGGTTCGACAATGACACGCCCACCTTGCCCACCTCGGAGCGCGCCATCTCGTCCACCGGGTCGTAACCGCACTGGGTGGGCAGGTCCAGCGCCACCGACAGCCCGGTCTGGCCCTGCTCAATCAGGAAGCGGTAGCGCCGGTTGGTCTCCTCCGCGGAACCGAACCCGGAATACTGGCGGAACGTCCACAGGCGGCCGCGATAGCCGTTGTCGAAGATGCCGCGCGTGAACGGGAATTCGCCCGGTGCGCCCACCCGCGCCGGATCCGTCATCTCCGGCGTTACCACGGCCGGCACCTCGATGCCGGAGCCCGTATGCGTGTCCGTCGCGCGAGGTTCCTGCAGGGTGTCGGTGGTCATCGGCCCTCCCCGGAGATGCGTGCGAGCACCACGTCGTGCGCGGCCCAGTGATCCGGATGCAGCCACGTCGACACCAGCAGCTCGGATTCGATGTCGCGCACGCGCTGCGCCTCCGGGCTGCGGCGTGCGGCAAGCACGATCGATTTGAAGGCTCGCATGACGTGCGGCCGGCGCGCCTTGATCGGCGACATGAAAGAGTCCACGAAGTCCGCGAACGCCTGGCCCGACGGCGCCACCGCGTCGGCGAGTCCGAACTCGAACGCCTGCCGGGCATCCAGGAATTCGGCGCGCGCGAGCAGGCGCAGCGCGCGCCCGCCGCCCACCAGGCGCACCAGGTCTGCCCCCCCGCCCCAGGCGGGCGAGATGCACAAGGTGCCCTGCACGAACGCGATGCGGCTGTGGGAGGCGAACACGCGCAGGTCGCAGGCCACCGCGAGCTCGGCGCCACCCCCGATCGCGTCCCCGTTCATCAGCGCGATGACGGGGACCGGGAAGTCGCGGATGGCATCCAGCGAGGTCTGCGAATGACGGCCCATCTCGACGGTCGCGTCGCGCGCGCGCAGCCCGTCAAACTCCTGCAGGTCGCCGCCGGCGGCGAAGCAGCGCTCACCGGCACCGGTGATCGTGGCGGCGACAAGGTCCGCGTCGGCGGCGTGCGCACGGAAGCACGCGCCGAGTTCGCCGAGCACCGCCTGGCTGAGCGCGTTCCGCTTGGCCGGGCGATCGATCAGCACGTTCAGCACGCCGTCGTGGACGGCGGTTCGGAGGAATTCGTAACTCATGACGCGATGCCCGGGTTGGACGGTTCCGCGTCATTGTTCGCATTCGCGCGCGCGGTCGCAATCGGCGATCGCCGCGGGTGCGTGGTGTGCAGGGACGGACGGGTGCGGGAGGGGGAGGGGGAAAAAAATACGCCGGTGGGGAAGGGGCCCAACCGGCGCGGGCGTTGCATTGAGTGCTAGTTATTGTTGGAGGGCTATACGTGAACCTGTCGATAATCCTTGATCATCTCCGCCATGCGGTCCTTGAGCAGCAGCTTCTCCTTCTTGAGGTGCTCCAGCTCGAACGAGTCCATGACGTGCAGCTTCTCGTTGACGCTTCGGACCTGGGTCTTCAGCGACGCGTACTTGTCGTACAGCCGGCGGAACTGTGCACTGTCGAGCATCAGGGCGTCAACGGCATCTTGATCGAATTCGAACATGCGGCCCCCTTTAGGCGATAAAGGATTGACATCAGCCACTTCTAAAGCTAGTCCAGGCACCGCGCGCCGGCAAGGAAACCCCTGATTTGACGTGAATTTTTAACCCTTTGTTTTGATTTGAATTGACCTCTTTCAAGTCGTTTGACCCGTCGTTCCCGCGGCTGTCCGGCGGGTTTTCCGTCCGGGTCTGTCAGATTTCTCTGAATCCGTCCGTGGCCTCCACGAGGGCCGCGGCAGTCCCGGGTTCGAAGGCGGCGTGCCCGGCGTCGGGCACCACCACCAGTCGTGCTTCGGGCCAGCGCCGATGCAGTTCCCAGGCGGTGGCCATCGGGCACACCACGTCGTAGCGTCCCTGCACGATCACGCCGGGGAGATGCCGGATCCGCGGCACGCCATCCAGCAGCTCGGTGTCCGAGTGGAAGAAGCCGCGGTTGACGAAGTAGTGCGCCTCGATGCGCGCGAACGCGAGCGCAAACTCATCGAGGCCGAACGCCGCGATCTGCGCGTCGTCGATCAGCAGGTGGCTGGTGGACGCTTCCCAGATGCTCCACGCGCGCGCAGCTTCCAGCTGCACCGTGCGGTCCGCACTCGTCAGCCGGCGATGGTAGGCCGCGATCATGTCGCCGCGCTCGGCCGGCGGGATCTGCGCCTCGTACTTGGCCCATGCCTCCGGGAAGAGTGCGCCCGCGCCGGACTGGTAGAACCACTCGAGTTCCCAGCGGCGCAACGTGAAGATCCCGCGCAGCACGAGTTCCGTCACGCGCTCCGGATGGGTCTGCGCGTAGGCGAGCGCGAGCGCCGATCCCCACGAGCCGCCGAACAGCTGCCAGCGCGTGATGCCGAGGTGATGACGCAGCCGCTCCATGTCCGCGACGAGCGCCCACGTGGTGTTGCGCTCCAGGCACGCATGCGGGGTGGACTGCCCGCAGCCGCGCTGGTCGAACAGCACGATCCGGTACGCCTCCGGATCGAAGAACCGGCGCATCTTGGGACTGGTGCCGCCTCCGGGGCCGCCGTGCACGAACACCACGGGTTTGCCGCGCGGATTGCCGCTCTGTTCGTAGTACACCCGGTGCGGCGGTTCGACGGCGAGGAAGCCCGTGTCGAAGGGCTCGAGCGGCGGATAGAGGTCGCGCATGGATTGCTTACCGAGGCTGGTCGGTCGAGGTTAATTCAACGTACCATGCATCGGCAACGCAGCTCCGCGGTTGCCGGTTCCTCATGACGCACCCCCCATCGACGACGACATCCGGCCCGGCGGCCACCGCGCAGCGCACCGGACAGGAGCACCTGTTGTTCGTCACGGGACGGCTCGCGGAACGCAGCCTCGCGCGCGTGCTCGCCGAGCTCCCGTCGCCGTCGTTCACGTACGAGATCCGCGTGCTCGGTGTCGCGGTCGCCGCGCTGCTGACGGTGGAGATGATCGCGCGCCGGCTGGGCGATCCCGGCGCCGCCACCCGCGTGATCGTGCCCGGACGCTGCCGCGGCGATCTCGCCGCGCTGGTCGCGCAATTTGGCATCCCGTTCGAGCGTGGCCCGGAGGAGCTGAAGGATCTGCCGGCGTTCTTCGGCGCGGTGCGCCAGGCGCGCGACCTCTCGCGCCACGCCTGCCTGATCTTCGCGGAGATCGTCGACGCGCCCCATCTCACGCCGGACGGCTGCGTCGCGCGCGCGGCGCGCTACCGCGCGGACGGCGCCGACGTGATCGACGTGGGCTGCCTGCCCGACACCGCGTTCCCGCACCTCGCCGATTGCGTCCGCGCGCTGAAGGACGCGGGCTACCAGGTCAGCGTGGATTCCCTGAACACGGACGACCTGCTCACCGGCGGCCGCGCGGGCGCCGACTACCTGTTCAGCCTCCACGAAGACACCCTGTGGATCGCGGACGAGGTGCCATCGACACCCATCCTGATCGGCCGCGAGCCGCAGGACCTCGACGCCCTCTGCCGCAGCGTGGACCGCTTCCTCTCCACCGGCCGCGCGTTCTACGCGGACGCGATCCTGGATCCCGTCCATCACGGGTTCACGGATTCCCTGCTGCGCTACCACGCGCTGCGCGCGCGCTTCCCGGACATCGGGATCCTGATGGGCATCGGCAACCTGAGCGAGCTGACGCACGCCGACACGCTCGGCCTGAACACGCTGCTGATGGGGATCGTCTCCGAGCTTCGCATTGGCGCAGTGCTGACCACCGAGGTCAGCGGGCATTGCCGGACGGTGGTGCGCGAACTCGCGCACGCGCGCCGCGTGATGTACGCCGCACACGCGGAGGACTCACCCCCGCGGCACATCGACGAGGGCCTGCTCGCGCTGCACGCGCGCAAGCCGTTTCCGTACGCGCCGCCCGAGATCGCCGAGCTGGCTGCCGAGGTCAGGGACACGAATTTCCGCGTGCAGGTGGCGGACGACGGGATCCACGTCTACAACCGCGCCGGTCACCACGTCGCCACGGATCCCTACGATCTCTTTCCGCACCTCGACGTCACCGACGACGGCAGCCACGCGTTCTACCTGGGCCTGGAACTCGCCCGCGCGCAGATCGCGTGGCAGCTCGGCAAGCGTTACGACCAGGACGAGGAGCTCGACTGGGGGTGCGTACGGCCGCGCCCGGCCGGCGACCTGCGCCACTTCGCCGCGGAGCGCAGCACGCTGTCCGCGCGCAAGGCCCGTCGCCGGCGCGCGCCGCGCTGAGCCCGCGCCGGTCTCGTCCAGCGCGCCATGTCGCGGAGGCGACGCTTCCGCGCCGCGGCGTTCAGCGCCGCAACGCGTGGTCGAGCGCGCGGAACGTCTCCTCGGGGCGTTCCTCCAGCATGCCGTGACCGCATTCCTTCAGCACCACGAGCTCCGGCTGCGCAAAACGCTGCAGGAATGCACGCGCGCCTTTCAGCGGCGTCATCCGATCGCGATCCCCCAGGATCAAGGTCACGGGGCAGTCGATCCGCGCCGCCTGCGCCTCGCCCTCCTTGTACGTGTGACACGCGTTGAGGTCGGCGAACAGCACGCCTGGCGCCGCGCGCTCCACCAGCCGCTGGATCGGCGTGATGATGCCGACCCCCGGCACCGCGTTCCCGCCGATCTGCGCCAGCATGTCGTGGCCCCAGATCATCAGCATGTCGATCGCCGCGTGCTCGTTCGCGCGCGCGGCCTCCAGCAGCGGTTTGCCGACCAGCATCGGGTAGGAAAAGCCGAGCAGCGCAACGCTGCGCGCGAGGCCCGGCCGGCTGCCTGCGGCGTGCAGCGACACCAGCGAGCCCATGCTGTGCCCGGCGAGCGTGGCCTGCGTGACGCCGAGCGCGGCGAGCACGCCGGCCAGCCAGTCGGCCAGCGCCTCGATGGACGTCAGCGGTGCACCGCCGGAGCGCCCGTGTCCGGGCAGATCGAATGCGAACACGTTGCAGCCGTGACGGGAGAACCAGCGCGTGAACAAGGTCCACACCGTGTGATCCATTCCGGCGCCGTGCACGAACGCGACGTTCGGTTGCGCGGAATCGAACGGCATACCGCCGTTCGCGTAGAAGACCTGGTGACCGTCGTAGGTGAATTCCATCGCACTGCCCCTCATTGCTGCGAACGCTGAAGCGCCCGCGCGAGATCCTCGATCAGGTCCTGCGGATCCTCGAGGCCGATCGACAACCGGACCAGTCCTTCCGGGATCCCGGCCTGCGCGAGTGCGGCAGCGTCCAGGCGGGCATGCGTGGTGCTGGGCGGATGGATCACGAGCGACTTGGCGTCGCCCACGTTGGCGAGATGGGAGAACACCTGCAGCGCCTCGATGAACCGGCGGCCCGCGGTGCGCCCGCCCTTCAGTTCGAAGCTGAACACGGCGCCGGCGCCGTGCGGCAGCAGCCGCGCAGCGAGCGCGTGGTCCGCGTGGCCCGGCAAGCCCGGGTACGTGACGTGCTCGACGGCCTCCTGGCCAGCAAGGAACCCGGCGATGGCCTGGGCATTCGCGACGTGGCGCGGCATTCGCAACGGCAGGGTCTCCAGCCCCTGCAGGAACTGGAACGCGATGGTCGGGGCGAGCACCGCGCCGAAGTCGCGCAGTCCCTCCAGCCGCGCGCGCATGATGTACGCGGTGGGTCCGAACTCCTCGGCGAAATCGATCCCGTGCAGCCCGGGATCGGGTTCGGTCAGCCGCGGGAAACGGCCGGAGCCTTCCCAGTCGAAGCGGCCGGCGTCCACCACGCAGCCGCCCACCGCCACGCCGTGCCCCCCGATGAACTTGGTCAGCGAGTGCACCACCACGTCCGCGCCATGATCGAACGGCTTCAGCAGCACCGGCGTCGTCAAGGTCGCATCGATCACGAGCGGCAGTCCGGCGGCGTGAGCGATCGCGGCGACCGCCGGGATGTCGAGCACCTCGCAGCGCGGGTTGCCCACGGTCTCCGCATACAGCAGGCGGGTTTCGGGCCGGATCGCCGCGGCGAACGCCGCGGGGCTGCGCGGATCCACCAGCGTGGTCGTGACGCCGAAGCGCGGCAGCGTGTAGTTGAACAGGTTGTGCGTGCCGCCGTAGAGCGCACGCGACGACACGATGTGCGATCCCGCGTCCACCAGGGTGGTGATCGCGAGATGGATGGCCGCCATGCCACTCGCGGTGGCCACCGCGCCGACCCCGCCTTCGAGCGCGGCGAGCCGTTCTTCCAGCACCGAGACCGTCGGGTTCGCGATCCGTGAATAGACATAACCGGCGCGTCCCGCGGTGAACAGGCCCGCCGCCTGCGCGGTGTCCTGGAACACGAACGAGGTGGTCTGGTAGATCGGCGCCGCGCGGCTGCCGGTGGTGGGATCAGGTCGCTGGCCGGCGTGCAGGGCCAGCGTGTCGAAGCCGAGATGGCGCGGTCCGCTCATGCGTCGCTCCCTGGATTGAACGAGGCGCTATCGTATGCGATCGGCATGTGTCATGGCGGCGGCACCGCGAAAACCCTGGCGCGCACGGTGCGCCGGTAGTTGCGCGGACTGACCGCGAGCAGCCGGGTGAACAGTCGCGTGAAATGGCCGACGTCGCTGTAGCCCACGCGAAACGCGATCTCGCCGACCCCGAGATTGGTGGACGCCAGCAGTTCCTGCGCCACCTTCATCCGCTGCTGCTGGACGTACGCGAGCGGCGACACGCCGATCGCCGCGCGGAAGCGCCGATCGAGGCTGCGGGGACTCACGCCGAATTCGCGTGCCAGCGCGGTCATCCGGAGCGGGCTCGCGAGGCGCCGCTGCATCGCGAGCTGCACCTCGACGATCAGCTCGTCCGTGTGCTGCAGGTCATCGCCTTCGAGGAAGCGGTACTTCTCGAACGGCCGCCGGATCTCGTGCGAGAAGTTGCGCTCCACGTGGCTCGCGATCCCACGGCCGTAGAAACGTTCGATGAGGTGGACGGTGACGTCCGCCATCGCGTTCACGCTGGCCGCGCAGAACAGCGCACCGGCCTGCGTGATGAAGTACTGGCGCTTCAGGACCACGCGCGGGTAGTCCTGCGCGAACCGATCGAAGTAATGCCAGTGGGTGGTCGCCGACTTGCCGTCAAGCAGGCCGGCTTCGGCGAGGAAGCAGCACCCGGTACCGACCGCGGCAATCAGCGCGCCGTGCGCGAACTGGCGTGCAAGCCAGCCGTTCAGCGCCCCGGCACGCTGCAGGACCGGACGCGGATTGCGCCACAGCGCGGGCAGGTAGACCACGTCGTAGAGCGTCGTGTCATCCAGTGCCGCGGTCGGTGCAAGCGGCACACCGGCATGTGTCGCGAAGTGCGCCGCCGGGTGGGCTCCGAGCAGGTCGACGGCGAGCGGCGGCGCGGCGCGGTCGCGCCCGTGCGCGGTGCCGGCGGCGGCCTGCCACATCTCCAGCGGCAGCAGCGCGCTCGCGGCGAGCATCCGGTCGGCAAGCAGCAGCGCGAGGCGCATCGGGATTCTCCTGTCGGACATGCGCGGCCGGGACCACGGGCGGCGGCCGCCGCACCCGGCCGCGACACCCGGTGACTATTTAAGTCCTTTGGCGCAATTCGCCAAGAGCTTGACCGGATCAGCGGATTCTTTCGGACTCCTGGCGTCTAGAATGCGGACCTCCGCCCTCCGCGGGCAGTTCCGGACCCAACGGGAAACCCATGACACGTCTGCCAGTCATCATCGGATTCGGGGGCATCAGCGCCGCGGGCCGTTCGTCCTTCCACCACGCCTATCGCCGGACGGTGCTCGACAGCCTTCCCCCCGCCGCACGGCTCCACACTTTGCGGGCGCTCGCCGCGATGATGGGCCTGGTGCTGTTCAAGGACGGCGAATACCGCACGGCCGACGGGGCGCCGATCGCCGTGGATGACATTCCCGCCCGCTTCGAACCCTACATCCGCGAACACACGCTGATCCGGCGACTCGAACCGCAGTACTTCGACGGCGACCGGATGCCCGTCCAGCTCAACTTCGACGTGGAGCCCGCGAACGGCCCCGTGGTCTTCGCCACGCACAGCGACGAACTGCCCTCGCCGCTGCCGGACGGCTGGCGGGTGATCGCGCAGCAGAACGGCGTCACCCACATCGAACTCGCGCACCGCACCGCCTTCCGCATCGAGACCCATCGCCGGATCGCGGTGCAATCCGCCGGGCAGCTGCCCACCGGCTTCGATCCCGCCCGCCTCTACCCTTCGCGCTTCCACCCGCGCGGCCTGGTGATGACGATCGTCGCGGCCTCGGACGCGGTGAAGTCGATGGGTATCGCGTGGCCGGACATCCTCGCGCAGGTGCCGCCCGACCAGGTTGCCGTGTACGCGTCGAGCGCGATGGCGCAACTGGACCAGCACGGCACCGGCGGCATGCTGCAGGCCCGGTTGCGCGGCGGGCGGGTCAGTTCCAAGCAGCTGCCGCTCGGGCTGAACACGATGCCGGCGGACTTCGTGAACGCCTACGTGCTCGGCAACGTCGGCTGCACGGGTGCGATTGCCGGCGCCTGTGCGAGCTTCCTGTACAACCTGCGGCTCGCGGTGGAGGACATCCAGTCCGGACGCCGCCGCCTGGTGGTCGTGGGCAACGCGGAAGCGCCGCTGGTGCCGGAAGTCATCGAGGGTTACCACGCGATGAGCGCGCTCGCGACCGATGAGCAGCTCTGCAAGCTCGATGGCACTGGCACCCCCGATTACCGGCGCGCAAGCCGGCCGTTCGGCGAGAACTGCGGGTTCGTGCTCGGCGAGTCCGCGCAGTACTTCGTGCTGTGTGACGACGAGCTCGCACTCGAACTGGGCGCCGTGGTGCACGGTGCCGTGCCCGAGGTGTTCGTGAACGCCGACGGTTACAAGAAATCCATCTCGTCCCCCGGACCCGGCAACTACATCACGCTCGCCAAGGCCGTCGCGGCGATGCGCGCGATGTTCGGCGACGCGGCGGTGCGCACGCGGAGCTTCGTGCAGGCGCACGGATCGAGCACGCCGCAGAACCGGGTGACCGAGTCCCACATCTTCGACACGGTGGCACGCGCGTTCGGCATCCGCGACTGGCCGGTCACCGCGGTGAAGGCATTCCTCGGGCACTCGCTCGCGCCCGCGAGTGCCGATCAGCTGGTCAGTACGCTCGGCGTGTTCGCGCACGAACTCCTGCCCGGCATCAAGACCACGCCGGCGATTGCCGGCGACGTGCACCGCGAGCACCTGCACATCGCGCTGCAGGATCTCGACCTGCGCGACCGCGCCGAGATCGCATTCCTGAACTCGAAGGGGTTCGGCGGCAACAACGCGACCGGCGCGATCGTCGCGCCGCGGCTTGCGCTCGCGATGCTCGAAAAGCGCCACGGCGCCGCGCGGATGGCAGCGTACGCCGCGCGACGCGCCGCCACCGAACGCACCGCGGCGGCGTACGACGAGGCGTGCTGCCGCGGTCCGATGACCCCGATCTACGTATTCGGCGATGGGCAGATCGACGAAGAGAAGATCGAGATCACGCCCGCGGCGCTGACCCTGCCGGGGCTGCCGCGCCCGGTTGACCTCGCGCTGCCCAACCGCTACCCCGACATGGTGTGACGTGACGCAATCCCATCCCGGCGACGACATCCATCACTGCTTCGTCTGCGGGCAGCACAACCCGCAGGGCCTGCGCATCCGCTTCCGCCTCGTGGACGGCGTGTGTCGCGGGGAGTTCACGCCAGCCGCGCACCTGTGCGGTTACGACGCGGTGACCCACGGCGGCATCGTGTTCAGCGTGCTGGACGACGCGATGGCGAACTGGCTCATCCTGCAGGGCGCGCGCGCGTTCACCGCCAAGTGCGAGATCCGCTACCGCGAACCGCTGCCGATCGGCACGCCGGTGGACGTGTCGGCGCGGCTGAAACTGCGCAAGCGCCGGCTGGTGGCGCTGACCGCCGAATTGCGTCGCCAGCACGACGGCGTGACGGTGGCGGAGGCGGAAGCGAGCTTCATGCTGGACGATGCGTCGCAGGCACTGCCCGAGGTCGCGGCGTGACCGGCGTGACCCTGGGCGCGCCCGTCTCCAAGCGCTGCACCGCGTGTGGCGCAGCGTTCTCGTGCGGGGCGCAGAGCGATCGCTGCTGGTGCCAGGAGTA
>JBFWUN010000035.1:4710-6972 GCA_050247235.1 Gammaproteobacteria bacterium | reverse complement strand
CAGGCACTGCCCGAGGTCGCGGCGTGACCGGCGTGACCCTGGGCGCGCCCGTCTCCAAGCGCTGCACCGCGTGTGGCGCAGCGTTCTCGTGCGGGGCGCAGAGCGATCGCTGCTGGTGCCAGGAGTATCCCCTGCTGCCCGCGGAGCAGCTGCGGCCCGACGCCGACTGCCTGTGTCCGCGCTGCCTCGGCGCGCGCACCGGCGCCCTCGTCTCCGCCAGCGCCAGTACCGACCGCGCGGGGTGAGCATGCTGTTCGTGCGCGAAAAGACGCTGCACTTCCAGCACTGCGACCCGGCGGGGATCATCTTCTACCCGCAATATTTCGTGCTGTTCCACGAAGTGCTGGAAGAATGGTTCACCCACGCATTGCATACGCCGTACGGCGAATACGTCCGCCTCCGGCGCCTCGGGGTGCCGGCAGTCAAGACCGCCGCGGAATTCACCCGGCAGGTCTATCTCGGAGAGGTGCTCCGCTGTGAACTGCAGGTCACACGACTCGGCGCGAGCTCGCTCGATTACGTGGTCGAGGGGTGGCACGGGGAAGACCTCTGCGCGCGCGCGCACACCACCGTCGTCCAGATGTCGCTGGAGACGCGGCGCGCGGTGCCGTTCGACGACACGCTCCGCGCGCGCATCGCTGCCTGCCTGCCCGCTTCCGCGCTCTGAGACCCCCGGCGCCGGCGCGCCGATTCAGCGCCGACTCAGCTTGTCCGCGTCTAAATGGGTGTAGAGTTCCCGGCTCCATGGACCCTTCGAACACGACCGGCTGGCCCCGCTGCATGAGACTTCTGACCCGCACCACGCTCGGACTGTGCGCGCTCGCGCTGGGCGCGTTGCTCCCCGGCTGCAAGACCGAGGAGAACCGCCCGACGTACCAGCAGCAGGCGCAGGTGCCGAGCCGCGTGAAGGCGGTTCAGCAGGCGGAGCGCCAGCGCTGGGAAGCCGAACAGCAGGCCGCCCGCGAGGACGCGGCGCGCGCCGCCGCGGAACAGGCGGCGGGCACACAGGCGCCCGCCGGCGAATCCGGAACCCCGGCCGCACCCGCCGCCGCGCCGTCTCCCGGCTACCTGCCCCCGAGCGAACAGGGCGCAGACGTGCGCGTGACCGAAACACCCGTCGGCGGCGCAGCGGCGTCCCCGGCACCGGACGCGGGTTCGGCGGGCACCGCGGGACAGGGATCCGCGTCACCACCCGCCGCCGGGTCGGGCGGGACCGGCGGGCGAGTGCCGGCCGGTGGCGGCGCGGGCACCGCGGCGGGCGCCGACGGTCAGGCCCCGGCGGCGGCCGCATCCTCGGCAGGACAGGCTGCGCCGGCCGGCAGCGTGGAGAACGGCCTGACCGCCACCGCACCCCGCACGAGCGCGGAGCAGGCGGCGGCGCTGAACCAGGATCTGCAGCGCAAGCTGCAGGAATTCGACGCGATGATGCGCAAGGCGCAGGAGAACGCGGCGCGCGAGCGGGCCGCCGCGTCGGCCGCGGGTGAGACCGCGACCGACGGCCGTGGCGGACTGCTGGAAGAACCTCCGGACGGCGGCGCCGGCGGTCGCGCCGGACGTGCGACCGGGCTCGGCAGCACACCGGACCTGAGCGGCGAGACAGGCGCGGCCCCGCGCCAGCGCGCCGGGCGCACCGAAGTCGCGCTGCCCGAAGGGAGCGACGATGACATCGTCGCGCGGCAGCTGCGCGAGGCCGCCGAGCGCGAGACGGATCCGGTGCTCAAGAAGAAGCTCTGGGAAGAGTACCGGAACTACAAGGGAGGACTGTGAACGTGACCGGCCCGGGCATCCTGCGCACCCTGTTCCTGCTGGTGGGCCTCGCCGTACTCGCCGGCTGCGCCGGCCAGTCCGCGCGTCATGCCTCGCCTAACCGCGAGAACGCGCGGCTCGCTCCCGTGCCGCAGGCCGCCGCGCCGACGGCACCCCCGTCCGCCGCGCCGGCGACCGGTCCATCGATCCCGACAGTGAGACTCGACGTCGGGATTGACGTCTTCGATCCGGGGATCGAATCGCTCGCTGCCGATCAGCGCATCACGACCCCCAGCGTGCGCCGCGCCGAGGCGCATTACATGCCGCGAATCCTTGCGGATACGCTGACCCGACGCGGCGACTGGGGCGCGGTGCGCGTAATCCCGAGCAAGCAGACCGAGATGGACTTGTGGGTCGACGGTCGCATCCTGCACTCCGACGGCACGCGGCTCGAACTCGAGATCAAGGTCACCGATGCGACCGGACGTCCGTGGTTCACGCGCGAGTACGCCGAGA